>JAHEFB010000006.1:0-13370 GCA_024640405.1 Alphaproteobacteria bacterium
CCCCAAGCCTCCAGCCAGTGCCAACTGGCTTCAGAGACTAAAAAGGCTGGCGTACTTTTACGCCGCTACAACGAGAATATCCCCGCCGTTCCTGTGGATCATTTTTGCACCGGCGTTCTCAGTGTCGTGGACACCGGGTATCCGCGCGCGGTTGCGAACATCAACCACAATGCCGCGGAAAGCAGGGCGGACGTCATGATGAACACAAACTGTATCGGTTCTACTGTCATGCCCGATAGATCTACGATACCACCCCGGATTGTATTGGTGACTTCGCCTCCTGCGATCACGGCACCGCTGACTTCGAAAACTGCTGCCACCACCAGGGCCTCTTTGATTGTCAGCGTACCGGCGCCGACACTGGTGCCGAAGGAGTTCGCAACGTCATTGCCGCCAATGTTGAACGCCATGAATATGCCGAACAGGGTCGCCAGGCAGAAGAACGTGATGTTGCTGAAGTTGGTGTAGCCGAGGCCCCAATACACGAAGTATGCCGAGACACCGGCCAGTAACCCGCCAAAAAAAGGTTGATGTTCGGGCTCGTAGCGGCTGGTGCCGGAGAAGCGGAAGATGGTTGCTGCTGTGTGACTGGCATTACAGGTACCTTGAAGCTCCCTGATTGTCCGGCAATGGTGATTGTGCTTCCTCTTTGGTTGAGGATCAAGCAGATAGTGTCAGTATGCTTCGTATTTCTGTTCGGCAACTCACCGGCCAGCACCGGGCCGGTGTATAGCCCCACCTGGCCGTGTTGTGCGAACATGGTTAGATACGCCGCCAGGAATCCCTGAAAACAGTGGTGCTTTGTCTTGGAAAATGCGGCAGTTCATGCCAACATTGGCGAAATAGTCACTCCCATCTGGGAGGACACCGGGCAATGGACTGGGGTTGAACATGGTGTTGCCCTGGAGTTATCCCAAACACAGGCAGGATGGAGGACAGATTGTGGCTTTCTTTAAGCTGAATGTCGTGGGAACGATATTGATCGCGGGCATGGCCGGTGCATTCTTGTCGGCAAGTGCGGGCACCGCCTCTGCAGCTGACTGCGGGCAAAGCTGGGCAATACCCGGAAAATACAAGATTTCAGGCAGCTTTCGGGGCAAAAACGAGTCAACCAATGCATTCCTTGGAAAGGACTGTAAAATCAATTTGCAGGTGCCGGGCGTATTCACCGGCGGCAAGGTGAGCAAGAGCGGTCAGTGCCTGGAGTTTGTTTTCAAGGTTGAGGCCGAGACCAAGGTGTTCCGGGCCAAATGGTGTGACAACTATGGTCTCATTCCGTGGCGGGACAAAACGATTCGTGCTGAAGTTACACCGCAGTTCAACCCTGGACAGGAAAAGAAGAGCAATTTCTGATTTCTGGAGCCCACACAAGCGGATTTCGTGCGCGTCCGCCGGTGCCATCTGGATGAAATACAGACCGGTGTTCAATTGGGGCTCGGGCGTGCCGGCGGGACATGACCGGAGTAGCAGGGTGGATTCGCTGTTGCGTGGTTTGGCCGTAAGCCATCGCCGGCGAAAAAGGCAATTGCTTCCCTCAATACCTGGCAACTGCACGCAAGCGTGCGTACCAAACGTGCATTTCGGATACCCATGAGCACGGCGGGCAGTTTGAACTGAATGCCTGCTGCGGGAGGCATTTCGATTTGTGCGGCTTGACATCCGTGAATGGTCTGAGCCTCAATACGGGAAGACAAGATACGAGATAGGGCTGCATGGCGAGATGTTGAACAGGACGCTGCTCCACACCAACCGGTCATCCGCAAGTGATTGCCCGCCAAAAAGGGTGTTTTGAACATGATAGCCACAATACTGATTGCAATGGATGGATCGCCGCATTCCATGAAGGCTGTAGAAGTCGGATCCCAGATTGCAGCAGCGGTCGATGCCAAACTGGTCCTGCTGAATGTGGCTAAACCTGACAAGGCCATGGAAGCAATGAAAAAGTTTGCCAAGGCCGAGCACTCCACCGATCGGGATGCCGACATCATCGATATCCTCAAGCGTGGCGCACGGCAGATGTTGAAAGGTGAAGAAGCCAAGGCGCGATCAGCTGGTGTTCAGAACGTTGTGCTTGAAGTGGAGGAAGGTCCGATTGCCCGCACGATTGTAGCCAGGGGGAAACACCATAAAGCGGATATCATCGTCGTCGGCTCAAGAGGTCTGGGAGATATCGAAGGCTTGCTTCGAGGCGGCGTATCGCATCGCGTCGAGACTTTGTCAAAGTGTCCGGTATTGGTGGTCAAATAGCCAGGTACATGAACATCACGACCCGTCGTTCACCTGCGTATCGGTGTTTGGACGGCTCCAATACAACCGCAACTGGCCTCCACACCGACAGCCCCTGTTTTTCAGGGGCTGTCTTCGTTGTGTGGTTGGTGACTACTCGGCACTTGCCCGCAGAATTGGAGTGACGTTGCGAATGGTAGCACGCCGGTTGGCGCGTTCGTCCTCTTCCGTGTTGACTTTCAGGAAGCGCTCCCCGTAGCCCTGGGTCACCAGATTCTCAGGTGGAATTCCGTAGGCTTCCATCAAAATCCTGGCGACAGCTTCGGCGCGCCTGTCAGACAACACCAGGTTCACGATGTCGGAACCGACCGCATCGGTATGGCCCTCGATCAGGAAAACCGTTTCCGGCTTGTCTTCGATGATGTCCAGCATACCGCCGGCAATATCGCCCATCAGCCTGACCTGGGAAGCGCTGACATATGCGCTGCCGGTGTCAAAATTGATGGTATCCAGGTCTACCCGCCGCATTAGGCCGCGAATGGACTCGTTTTCGCGAATCTCGGACAGTGTGTAGCGCTCCTCCGGCTGATACACCGGTTCAGCTTCCAATGTTTCACGGAACAGCCGGCGATTGGAACGGCGCGCAGAAACAATATAGCGCTCGCGAGGGATATCCACGTTGTATCGTGGCAGGTTCCGCCGGGCACGACGCTCTCCGCCATTGTCATAGTCGGAGTTGAACAACACCCTGCGATTGCCGTTTCGGCCGATCCTGACACGTTTGACGACATTTCCTCCCGGATCCCGGACGCTTATGATCTGCACGCCGTTCCGCCGGGTGATGATTTCCCGCGTGTATCCGCCGCGCAGATTTTCGTACTCGACTTCGACATCACGGCCCCGCAACAGGGTGCTTTCGTCCTTGCGCACGACCAGTCTTCCATCATGTTCAATGACCAGACGGTCTCCTTCGTCGGCGGCAACACGGCCACCAAGTGCGGCCACCGTTGCTCCGATCACGGCACCTGCCGCGGCAGCGCCCAACAGCCTGTTACGGTCGCGGCGCGCTTCTTCCCGCCGTTTCTTTTCCGCTTTGCGAAGTCTCTGACGCTGGTCGTCGGTTATCTGGTCCGGCACGACGATGGCAGGCCGTTTTTCAGCTTCCTGTACCTGCTGCTCGATTGGCTGGCTGACGACTTCCTTGGGTTTTGCCGCATCCTTGGAAACGGTTATCGGAGCCTCGGTTTCCTTGCGCGCTTCGGCTGGCGTCATTTCGCCGCCGCCTGAGGGTTTAGCCGCTTTCCTGGCGGGTTTTTCCGGATCCGCTTTTGCCGGCTGGGACGGCTCGGATTCAGACTGAGACTGTATGGTCTGCTCTTCCTGCGTTTCCCGTGCCTGCTTCTTCTCCTTGCGTTTCTCCTTTTTGCGTTCGGCACGTTCTTTCTTCGCGCCCGCAGCGTCCTGTTCGGCTTCTACTGACGCCCCGGAATTTGCAGCCGGCTGTGGTGCCTCGTCTGACTGAGCTTCCTGTGCCTGCTGTTCCTGAGCTTCCCGCGCTTCCTTCTTCTTCTGGCGCTTTTCATTTTTGCGCTCGGCACGCTTTTTCTTGGCGTTGGCCTGATCATCTTCAGGGTTTGCTGCAGGTTGTTCGGTTGTAGACTGCTGGGCGAATGCCGGTGCAGCAACAAATGTACTTTGTGGGATGAACGTCATCAGCATGGCAACAGCCACACCTGACATGAGAACTTGCTTATTCAAAACAGTACCTTTCGAATGTTTGCCTGGATGTCGTCCGGAACTACTGCAGTCCATTTGTTTGAAGGACTGTTGTTCGACGGCAATTGATCCAGAATGGCGCGGATCATACAGATTCCGCGATTACCGCGACACATATGAGAATGAATATGAACGGCAGCTGAACGGCTTTTTTGAGGCGAAATCAGAATTTGCCGGTCTTGCCGCAAGAGGTTCGGAATTCGCAGCTACCCCGCATCCAACCCGTTCCTGGGCGCATTTTGAGTTAGCTGTAATGCAGTTATTTCAATCAACACCACTGCTCCTGATCGAGCAATGTGATTTCAGCTCCCATAGCGCTCGGCAGTCAGGCCTTCGAGAGAGATCTCCGGCACCTTGCCAAGCACCAGGTCGGCGACAGCTCGACCGGAGCCGCAAGCCATGGTCCAGCCCAGAGTGCCGTGACCGGTGTTCAGGAACAGGTTACCGTAACGTGAAGATCCAAGCACCGGTGTGCCATCAGGTGTCATTGGGCGCAGGCCTGTCCATCCTTCGGCCTTGCTGATATCTCCGCCCTTTGGAAACAGGTCGGTGATAACGTGGCGCACCGTATCAGTGGCATGCGGACCGAGCCGGTTTGAATAACCGGCGATTTCTGCGGTGCCGGCCACACGAATCCGGTCTCCGAGCCGGGTGATGGCAACCTTGTGGGTTTCATCCATGATCGTTGATTGCGGTGCGAAGGCATCATCCATAACCGGCAGTGTCACCGAATAACCCTTAACCGGATAGACCGGAAGTTTTATCCCGATGGGCTTCAGAAGCCTCGGACCGTAACTGCCAAGTGCGCAGACATAGGCATCGCCTGAAACCCGGCCTGCAACCTCAGTATCCACTCCTGCGACCTGGCCACTTTCCACCGCGATGGCCCTGATCGACTGGCCATACTGAAATTCAACCCCCATCTGCGCACATTTGTCTGCCAGCGCCATGGTGAACATCCGGCAATCACCAGTACGATCGGCGGTCAGGCGCAGGCCACCCACGAACTTGTTGCGCACTTCTGCCAGCGCCGGTTCAACTGCGATACAGGCGTCGCGACCGAGCACTTCATATGGCGAACCGTATTCGGCCAGTATCTCCTGATCCGCCTTTGACCCCTTCATCTGCTTCGCGGTACGGAACAGCTGCAGCGTCCCCTGTTCGCGCCCGTCGTATTCGATACCTGTCTCGGAAATCAGATCAGGCATGACGTCACGCGAATAATTCGAAATCCGCACCATCCTGCCCTTGTTGGTTCTGTAGCTTTCCTCGTTGCAGTTCCGGATCATCTGCAATCCCCACATCCACATCGTAGGGCTGATGAGAGGCCAGATAAAAAGCGGGCGGCGTTTCATGAACAACCACTTCAGCGCCTTTACCGGTACCCCCGGCGCGGCCCAGGGCGAGGTCATTCCATAACTGAGTTCGCCGGCATTCGCATAACTGGTCTCCAGCCCCGGTCCGACCTGCCGGTCGAGGACGACGACGTCTGCTCCGCCCTTGGCCAGGTAATAGGCGGTGGTCACACCTATTACCCCAGCCCCCATAACGACGATTCTCATGCTTGGTCCTCTGAATTTTGCCGATCTGCCTGCCAGCCTGCGTCAGACCGTGCGCCGCCGCAAGCCCGGATGTGCCGGTCAGCAACCGATGAACCAGTCATGAAGCGCCGTCACCGAGATCTGGTATAAATCGTCAATACACCAGCGACGGCAGCCAGAGTGCTATTTGAGGAAACGCCAGCATCAAGGCCACCATGACAAACATGGTGATCACGAACGGTGCAGCGCCCTTCATCACGTCAAGCATCTCGCCGCGCCCGCGAACCCCTTGTACCACGTACAGGTTGATGCCGATTGGCGGAGTAATGAGAGCGGTTTCCAGCAACACCATCAACAAGATGCCGAACCACACGGGGTTATAGCCCAGTGCCACCACGATAGGGGTGATCAGCGGCGCCGTGATCAGCAGCATGGAAAGCGTCTCCATGAAACACCCCAGAAACACCAGGATGGCGATGATCATCAGCATCGTCTGGAATGGCGACAGGCCGAGGCCGGTCACGAAGTCCGCCAGCGCCTGGGTCAGTCCGATCACCGAAAGCACGAAGTTCAGGAACACGGCGGCCAGAATGATCAGCATGATCATCGAAGTGGTGCGCATGGTACCTTCCACCGCCTGGCGCAGCATGTCGATGGTTAATTTGCCGTTCACTGCGGCAAGGCCCATTGCCGCGACAACACCCAGCGATGCGGCTTCGGTCGGCGTTGCTATGCCCGCATAAATGGATCCCACAACAACCAGGAATATGCCGATTGGCGGGATCAGCGAAGGTAGCGAACTGAACCGCTCCTGCCAGCTAGCCCGCACCGGCTCGCCTCCCCAGCCGGGGCGGAGCCAGCACAACACGACGACTGTCAGCATGAACAGAAGGGCAAGCGCAAACCCGGGTATGAATCCTGCCAGATAAAGCTCAGGGACCGATGTATCGGTCAGCAACCCGAACAGGATGAGATTGATGGACGGAGGAATCAGAATGCCCAGTGTTCCACCTGCCGCCACCGTACCGAGGAACAACGGTTCATTGTAGCCGCGCTTCTCAATCTGCGGGATGGCGACGGTGCCGATTGTAGCGGCTGTAGCGACCGAAGAACCGGATGTGGCAGCAAACAGCGCACTTGAGCCGATGTTGGAGTGCATCAGGCCGCCCGGCAGCCAGCCCAGCCACTTTACAATGCCTTCATACATGCGCTCGGTAATGCCTGCGCGCAACAGGATTTCACCCAGCAGCACAAACATCGGAATGGCGACCAGGAGAAAGTCTGTACCGGTCTGCCAGACCATGTCTCCCAGCGCGCGGTGTAGCGGCATGGGGCTTTCCAGATACTGCAGGACCAGACCGAGCCAGCCAAGTGACGCAGCAATGGGAACTGCAAAAGCCACCAAAGCGACGAGGATTAGAAGTGGTTTAGCGACCATGATCAGACCTTCTCGTCTTCAATTTGCTCGTCGATGGTTTTGGTTCCGATCAGCGAGTTGACGGTTTTCATATCGCCGGATATCAGCGATTTCAGTGATGCAACGACCAGCAGCAGGCAGCAGGCAAAAAAGAACACCCAGCCGGCCAGCCAGGGTATCTGGGGCAGCGCCAGCGGGGTTCGCATTGGGGTGATCGAATGGGAGTTATGGCTCACCGTATCGGCAACCATCTGCCATGCCATCGTGCAGATGACGCCTGCAAAACCGGCCATCAGTGCGATACCGAACAGGTTTGACACGGTCTTCAGCCAGACCGGAAACATATTGTAAAACGCATCGACCCGGATATGGGCACGCTCAAAAAGGGCGTAGGCAAAACCGAGGCTTGTTGCTATGCCGAATGCGTAACCCGACAACTCATCTGCGCCGCCGATACTGACGTTGAACAGCTTTCGCAGTAATACTTCGATGGTTACCAGCAGTGCCGACAATATTATCATCGTGCCGCCGGCCCAGACAAACACGCGACTAATCTTTCTGGCAGTATCAAGCAATCGGTCCATGGCGATATGTTCCTGAGAATGTGCTGGGTGACTGGTGGTTGGCAAAACCAAACCACCAGTCGCACCAGGCGGGAGCAGTTCTACTTGGCTTCAGCTTTCAGACCCAGGATCGGGCCGACCGTAGTGTTCCAGTTTGCAGCGCATTCCTCACCGCAGCGTTTGGCCCACCGCGACAGGATCACGTCATTTGCCACCTGGTTACGGGCGGTGAGATCATCCTTTGACGGCTCGACAAGCTTCATTTTTCCAGGCTCGCCGATTTCGCACTTGCCACCGGTAATGCACGAAATAGCCACTTCGTCTTCCAGGGCCGTTTCTGCCCACATGCGATCGGTCAGGGCTGAAACTTCCTTGTTCAGGAGGGCCTGCTGATCGGGCGATAGCGAGTTCCACTTGTCCATGTTCATGGCACCGAATGCCAGTCCCCAGCCGACGCGCAATGTATAGGCATGGGTGGCAACCTGATGCCATTTTGCCTTGTAGGCTGACATTGTGCCGGTGATACCGCAGTCCACCACACCTTTTTCCAGGGCAGGGATGACTTCGGCGAACGGAACTGTGACCGATGTACCGCCGACACCTTCAACGAAATCCCCAAGCGTTGTGGAATAGACGCGGATTTTCTTGCCATTCAGGTCGGACAGGCCGTTGACTTCGGCATTGCACCACAGTGTCTGGCTGGGAAACGGATAAAGCATCATGAGTTTGGCGTTGTAGGTTTCGGCAAATGCCTTCTCCAGCGTCGCGAAATAGGCATCTGCGACCTTGCGCTGGGTGGCGATGTCCTGCGTTACCGAGGACAGGTCGGCACCTTCAAAAATGGCATTCTCGGCCGCAACATAACCCGGCAGACCAAAGGCGAAATCGAAGACGCCGTTCTTCACCATGCGCATGATCTCAAATCCTTTCAGGCCGAGTTCGGTCTGTGGTTTGATATCGCCGGTAATACTGCCGCCGCTGGCTGCAGCAATCTTGTCATTCCAGAACGGACCTTCGTGTTTCTGGTAGTTGGTCAGGCTTCCCCATGTTCCAACGGCCGTGATCTTGGCCGGTTTGTCTGCTGCGCCGGCTGTTCCTGCTGCAAATGCCAGCATTGTTGCCAGTGTCGTGAATTTCAAAATGGTTCTCATCGTCTTCTCCCTGATTGATGTTTTGGGTTTAGGTTTTGTGGAATTGCAGATCGGCCATGCCGACTGAGATATCCGGAGGCACGTCTGATCGAAGGTCGCTCACCAGCATGTGGCCGGGTGCGTGAGTTATGCAGATGGCAGGTTTTGCCGCCTCGATGGCGGCCTGTGGGGTCACACCGCAGGCCCAGAACACCGGAGTTTCTCCGGCACGTACATCAACCGGATCACCATAGTCGGGTGAACCCAGATCAGTGATGCCGATCTGTTTTGGGTCTCCCCAGAACACCGGTGTGCCGTGCGCGTGCGGGTATTTTGCGCACAGATCAAAAATAGCGGGAATCTGGTCTTTGGCATAAGGCCGCATGGTCACCACCACAGGCCCGCTGAACACACCGCCCGGTATGGTCTGGATACTGGTTTTGAACATGGGCACGTTACGGCCCTGTTCAATGTGGCGAACACCGAACCCGGCGCGGATCAGCGCTTCCTCGAAAGTGAAGGAACATCCCAGCGCGAACGTAACCATGTCGTGTGCCCAAAACGGCGTGATATCCTCGGCATGCTGCGCCAGCGACCCGTCGTGATAAATGCGGTAGCGCGGTATGTCCCGGCGAATGTCGATGTCCGCACCCAGCGAGGCAATCCCTGTCTCGCCGGGCCTCGACAGCCCGATAAGCGGGCATGGCTTGGGGTTGTTCATGCAAAACAGCAGGAAGTCCTGCGCATGTGCGGCCGGCAGTATGACGACGTTCGCCTGCAGGTGATCCGGCGCCTGACCCGCTGTCTGACCGGTGAATGCACCGGTGCGCGCCAGCCTGCGGACCTCTGCTCCTGATCTGATCTTGACAGCGCTATCCATGCACAACTACCTCCTGGCCATTAGCAGAGAGGTTTGTGATGAAAAAATCAAATCGAACTTATTTGTTAAATTTGATAAATATTTTTTATTAAACGATTGTCCAGGAAGTCCAGGACGCTTTGACATATGTCATTCATCAATCGGTTGATCGGACTGCCCGAGACATAGGAGGCGGTGAAGGATATCGCCGGCAGCGGCACATCTGTGGCCAGTTGAAACAGTTCGCCGGCGGCGAGTTCTGCTTCGATGACGGCCCTTGGAACAGCGCAAACCCCCATGCCGGATTTTGCCAGCCGGATGATGGCGCCGAGCGACGTTGATGTGGTCATGTCGGGCGGTTGGGAAGAGCGTGGCGCCAGCAGTTCGCGAAGCTGGCGGCTGGGCTTGGTATTGCTGGCGAACGTCAGCACCGGCTGGTTGGCGATGTCATCGATCGTCCACATTTCATGCTGGCCCGCAATGGATTGTGATGCGGCGAAGACCATTTCGTAGGCGCATATTTCGTGATTGGTAATGCTGACTTCCGCAACCGGTCCCATCAGAAATGCCAGGTCGATTTCCCGCGCGACCAGCGCATTCCTGAGATTGTCGGTTGAATCAACCCTGAGATCAAATGACAGCGGAGTTCGCGACTGGTTGAGGTGCCCCATGAAATCCGGAAGCCAGGTGGACACAATGGTTTCCGATGCACCCACCCTGATGGTCTGTTCAATATTAGAGGTATCCGCGAATGCAGCCAGCACGTCTTGTTCAAGGTTCATCAGGCGCTCGGCATAAGCCATCAGGCGCCTGCCGTCCGAGGTGAGTTCGGCGTTTCTGACTTCGCGCTCAAACACCTGCGCGCCAAGATCCTGCTCTAGTACCTGAATACGGGCGGAAATCGCGGGTTGGGTCAGGTTGAGATGCTCAGCTGCCGCCCGAAAACTGCCCAGGCTGGCAATCCAGTAAAAGGTATCCAGATTTCTGACACGCATGACTCATCCTGCAGGATCGTTCGTGACCTGTAGAAACCGGTATCTTCTTCCTTCAATTCCTTTGATGCAAGTAGCCATGTTTTCATAAAAGAAATTTCCGGCCACGCCTTGATCACAATAGGTTCACTCCGCATGTGTGTGCCGCCGATAGTGCCTGCGTGCCTTGGCCCGGTTGCCGCGCAGGTCCATGGCGCACGATTGCCGGCGTAGGGTTTTTCTTTCACCCGGAAACAGCCAATCGCATTTGTCCCCTCCTGACAGCGCGTGCTGCTGCACTGGCATGATGGCGTGCACGACCTTTTCAGGCGTTTCACAAACGCGGTCCTGATTTATTGATCAGTCAGAAGATTTTGAGGGCAAAATGCAAGGCAAATGCCAGCATCACCAGGCCCAGGCCCGCAAACCCGAATATGATCCACCTTGTCAGCCAGCCTTCCCTGCTGCTTTGTATTTCGCCTGTTCTGGTGTCGAGGTAGCCGTCAACATGGTCGCCCTTGTTGTGAAGCGGAGGATAGGTGCCGTAAACGCTGGACTTCTTCAGCCCTGAATGCGGTCCGGATGTGATCATGTATTCACAGTGGACATAGGTTGTGCCGTTTTCCCCGGTTGAGGGATGTGTATCAACCACGACCAGTCTGACCGGTGTCCGGGTTTTGTTGAAATGGCGCTGGCACAGCAAAATCCCGACACTGACCAGAAGAAAAAATGCGCCTCCGCCTGTCAGCCACACTGCTGCAATGTAGTCCATTTCGTCAGCTTCTGTTCTGGCGTTTGATGACCGGCAAACTCACAGGTTGATCTCGCCGCTTAAAATCGCCCGCGCGATTGCCTGTTCGCGGGTTCTCGCTCCCAGCTTGTGGCGGGCGTTGGTGATGTACAGGCGTACGGCGGATTCGCTCAGCAACAACCGATCGGCAATCATTGAAACCCGCAATCCTGAGCAAAGCCAGATCAGGCATTCGCTTTCACGCTCACTCAGCAGTTTGTTGCCTCCCATGCTGCCAAGTCCGATTGCCATCATTCTTTCGTAAGCCAGTACTGCGGCAAGATGCATTTGGGTTGCGTGGTCCTGGTCAAGCTTGCCGTATTGCTCCGCGGGCTCGTTACTGGAGAATATCCAGCCGCCGAACACTTCGTTGTCTGAGGTGCGCACCGGGATGCCGAGATTGTTGATAGCACCATTTTCGGCCGCATGTTCGAGGAACAGTTTGTGTTCCCGATTGGCTTTTGGAAAACTGGATAAATCCTTTGTGACGATTTTCTTGGCGGTAAGATTCGCGCAACTGAACAGCAGAAATGGATCGATCTGACCCAGACCCTCCTTGCTGTAGGCGTGTTGAAATTCGGCACTGAAGCTGGAAGTAATGCGCGGGTTTGAAACCTGTTGACCAGACATTTCCCCAAGCACCAGCGAACATCCGCCATAACCGTTGTTCTGTGCAAACTGGGCCGTGTGATGCCAGATGGCATCGGTATCCGGTAGCGACGTCAGTCGGTCAACAAACTCCGAAAAGTTCGAGCTCATGTCCGCGCTCCCGTGGATTGGTTGCGTAACGGCATGATCACACCCGGAAGTTGCGGAAACAATATATCGATTTTGCCATATGGCGGCGCTCTGCCGTATTACTTTCTGCCCGATCAAATGGGAAAACTGGAACGAGCCATGCCATGAAATGAAATGAGGTGTCCCCGATTGCGCCCTTGGCGAGGGGCATGGTATTTGCCTCCTGCTTCAGCCTCCGGCCGGAATTTCAGATGCCGGCCCGAAGCGTCAAGGGCTTTCAGCGCATTTGGTGGCGGTAATCGTAACATGGCTCGATCCGTTTCCCTGTAGACTTTCTTCAGTACAAAGCGTGAGTTTTCGGTATGTCAACCGCGCCTCAGGACCTAGTTTTCACAATAACCACCATGCACGAACCAATCAGCAGGAGATCTTCAACATGGCCGAACAAAAAGTAGCAATCATTACCGCCGGCGGCAGCGGCATGGGCGCGGATTCTGCCCGCAAACTGGCTGCAGACGGATTTAAAGTCGCCATACTGTCGTCATCCGGCAAGGGCGAAGCGCTGGCAGGCGAACTGGGTGGCATTGGCGTCACCGGGTCCAACCAGTCGAATGATGATCTGCAGCGTCTGGTCGATGATACGATGGTGAAGTGGGGGCGGGTCGACGTACTTGTAAACAGTGCCGGCCACGGTCCCCGCGCGCCGGTGCTGGAACTGAGCGATGAAGACTGGCACACCGGCATGGATGTCTATTTCCTGAACGTCGTGCGCCCAACCCGCATGGTGACACCCATCATGCAGGATCAGAAATCCGGCACAATCATAAACATTTCGACGTTTGCGGCATTTGAACCAAATCCGGTGTTCCCGACATCGGGGGTGTTCCGCGCAGGCCTGGCCGCCTTTACAAAGCTGTTCTCCGACAAATATGCAGCCGAAAACATCAGAATGAACAATGTACTGCCCGGTTTCATCAACTCGCTGCCGGAAAAGCCTGAGTTCCTCGAGAAAATTCCGATGCAGCGGTACGGCGATTCGCTGGGCGAGATCGCAGCCGTCGTCGCCTTCCTGGCATCCAGCGGAGGCGCCTACATCACCGGCCAGAACATTAGAGTTGATGGCGGAATAACGCGGTCTGTGTAGAACCATTGCGGCACGGTGCTTTGGGTAGTTTGGTTTGGTCGGCTTACGCAAGCAGCCTGACGGCTGCGCTTCGGGGGGGGGAGAGAGCGCACTGCGTGCGACGGTCGGTCGGCCTTGCCTCAGCACTGCGTGCCGGGATTGGTTTTATTCCGCTCACGCAAGCAGCCTTGCGGCTGCGCTCCGCGAGGGCATGCTTCGCATGACGGCCGGTCGAC
>JAHEFB010000006.1:13470-85759 GCA_024640405.1 Alphaproteobacteria bacterium
CTTGCCTCAGCACTGCGTGCCGGGATTGGTTTGTTCCGCTCACGCAGGCAGCCTTGCGGCTGCGCTCCGCTAGGGCATGCTTCGCATGACGGCCAGTCGGCCTTGCCTCAGCACTGCGTGCCGGGATTGGTTTGTTCCGCTCACGCAGGCAGCCTTGCGGCTGCGCTCCGCTAGGGCATGCTTCGCATGACGGCCAGTCGGCCTTGCCTCAGCACTGCGTGCTTCGGATTGGAGTTCATCACTACGCTTGTTCAGGTTCGGAGAACGGCCTGAGCGAAGCGAGGACAAGCTGTTCGACCACAAAAATAAACACCGCTGGAGATTTCCAGCGGTGTCAAAGTCTAACGCTGACCGGTTTCAATCAGAAACCGCGGCGGTACATGCAGCGCTCCCAGCGCCACGTGTGCCAGCCGAACCGGCGTGCGCAACGACGGGCAGAGCGCCTGTAAGCGCGGCCACCACGATAGCCGTAGCCATAATCGCCATAGTATCCGCCATGGGCGTGGGCAGAAGCGATACCAACTGCGGTCATCGCACCAAGGCCAAGGAAGAGTGCGTTCTTCTTGGACAGGGCTTGCGCGGGTGATGCTGAAGCAGCAGCGATTGTCAGGGCAGCTACGGCTGCGATTGCGGTTTTCTTGAACATGGGTCGTCTCCAATTCTCAGGTTTCTGTTTTTGTCTTCTGTAAGCTTGCTTGGCTGGAGCAGAGCGGGTCTTCAATTCAACTGTTCGCAATTTACCGATCAGGTCCTGAACCAGACCTGAGCCACCCGTTCATGTTTGGTTCATGTGGATGGCGTGGAGTTCACCACCTGATTTTTGTCATCCCTTGCCTTGTGCCGGGATTGGTTTAATTCGCTTACGCCAGCAGCCTGTCGGCTGCGCTTCGCTGGGGCGCACTTCGTGCGGCGGCCGGTCGGCCTTGCCTCAGAGCTGTGCGCTTCGGTAGAGGAATTTGTCACCACTGTAGTTCAGGGTCGGAGAACGGCCTGAGCGAAGCGAAGAAAGCTGTTCGACAAGCAAAAAACATGCAAACCCAAGTCCAGCAAATTCTGCTCTCACATAGTCCGTCAGCCTCGAAAACTCATTTACCCTTTAGACGGGCTCATAGAATGTTTCCGGTAGTCGATGCGTCATTCAAGAGGATGAAGCGAGCAGGCTGGCGTTGCCGCCCGCCGCTGTTGTGTCGATACACAGATGACGCTCAAGCACATAGCGCTCCGGTGAGATGGTTTCCGTGACCAGTGGAATGATTGGACCGCCGCGACTAGCCAGGGCAATGCGCAGCGCTCGCGTCCAATCCGACAAGCCTGACGCAGACACAACCGCAAACTCATCCATGGACTGCAGTGTCTCCGGCGCAACCGTGCCGTCCAGCGCCACAACGGGGGCACCGGCAGCGACCAGTCCCTTCGCGGCTGAAACTGCGCCCGGCGCTACAATCACGACACCACATCCCGCACCCAACGCTTGAACCGCCTGGGCCACTGCCAGGTCGGCGGTCGGTCCAAGGCACAGAACGTTCCCCCGCGGGAACAGCCGAAGGCGATTGCTCTCGCCGGTTGGGCCCGGCAGTGATTGCGGCGAGGTATCGAAGCCAGCGGCCGCTGACAACGCCTTGCGGATAACCCCTTGTTTCCCGCTCAGGGCCAGGCGCAATACATGCACCCTGTCTGACCGGGCCGCCCAGTTCCGGGCATCGATTGAACCCCGAGCCTTGCCGAGGGTATCAACGCCAACTGCGGGCCCGTCCGGCGCTGCATGGCTTTCGGGTTTTCCTGTCCGGCGGAACCGGGTCATATACAGTGGGCCTCCGGCCTTGGGTCCGGTCCCGGACAAGCCTTCACCGCCAAAAGGCTGGCTGCCGACAATAGCGCCAATCTGGTTGCGGTTTACATAGGCGTTGCCCACCTGGATCCGTTCGACAATCTGTTCGACCCTGTCATCGATTCTTGTGTGGAGACCGAAGGTCAGTCCGTAACGGCGGTCGTTGATGGCATCGACAACCTTGTCGATATCGCGTGCCTTGAAAGTCGCCACGTGGAGAACCGGTCCAAAGATCTCGCGCTCGAGATTGCCAATCCCGTCAACCTTGACGATCGCCGGTGTCACATAGGTACCTTCCGGTGGTGCAGGCAGGGTCTTGAGCAGGGTTCCGGCTTTTTTGTGAGCCGCGATGTAGCTCGAGATGTCTTTCTGCGCTTCGGCGTCAATGACGGGTGAAACGTCTACATCCGTGCGCCAGGGGTCGCCGATGACCATGGCGTCAAGCGCGCCCGACAGCATGTGCATCAGACGCTCGTGTACGTCTTCCTGCACATACAGAATGCGCAGTGCAGAACAGCGTTGCCCGGCCGACTGGAACGATGAAATCAGGATATCACGAACAGCCTGCTCCGGCAGCGCCGTGGAGTCGACGATCATCGCATTGAGACCGCCGGTCTCTGCAATCAGCACCGCATCCGGACCGGCATTGCCGGCCAGCGCCTTGTGGATGATTTGGGCCACTTCGGTTGAACCGGTAAAACACACGCCGGCGATGCGCGGATCGCCGGTAAGCGGTCCGCCGACCGTTGGCCCGTCACCAGGCAACAGTTGCAGGGCGGCTTCAGGCAAACCCGCTTCGCGCATCAACCTGACGGCCCGGGCCGCGATGATCGGCGTCTGTTCCGCAGGCTTGGCCAGCACGGCATTGCCCGCAGCCAGTGCGGCCGCGATCTGGCCGGTAAAGATTGCCAGCGGGAAGTTCCACGGGCTGATGCAGACAAAGACGCCGCGCGGTTCACCGGGTTCTTCCTCGTCCAGCCGCTCAGCCTCGTTGGCGTAATAGCGCAGGAAATCCACCGCTTCGCGCACTTCGGCAATGCCGTCAAGCAAGGTCTTGCCAGCTTCGCGCGTGGTGATGGCTGTCAGTTCGGCCACGTTTTCTTCGTAGAGATCTGCAAGTCTTCGCAGCACTTCCGCGCGCTCGGCAACCGGGTGGTCCGACCATTGCCTGAAACCTGATTCTGCGGCCTCGAGCGCTGCGGCCACATCCTTCGGCGTGGCCTCTGTCACTTTGCCCACAACCCGAGTTCTGTCGGCGGGCGAGTAGACTACAATCTCCTTGCCGGCAGATTCCGGATTGCCTGCAATCATCGGCCCGGCGGTCCAGGTAGTGTCGGCAAAGTCTTCACGTTTGGCGAGTAGCGGCAGGATCGATGCCGGTTCATTGATCCGGAAGCCTTTTGAGTTTGATCGTCCGGGCGCGAACAACTCCGGAGGCTGGCGGATCGTCGGGTTTGCTATCTCATCACCCAGGCTCTGCATTTCGGTTACCGGATCAGTCGAAATCGCTTCCGCCGGGATCGAAGTGTCCACGATCTGATTCACAAAGGACGAGTTGGCGCCGTTTTCCAGCAGGCGCCTGACGAGATAAGCCAGCAGATCCTGATGCGCCCCGACGGGCGCATAAATGCGGCAGCGGGTTCCTTCAGACTGTTTGACGATATCGTGCAGGGATTCGCCCATCCCGTGTAAACGCTGAAATTCGAAGCTGTCCTTCTGATTGCCGGCCATTTCTGCAACTGCGGCACAGGTGTGGGCGTTGTGTGTCGCAAACTGCGGGTAGATACGGTCGCGCCGGTCCATCAGCATCTGCGCACAGGCCATGTAACTGACATCGGTGTTGTTCTTGCGCGTGTAGACCGGAAAACGCTCGACACCCAGTTCCTGGGCAATCTTGATTTCGGTGTCCCAGTAGGCCCCCTTGACCAGGCGAACCATGATCTTGCGGTCATACCGTTCGGCCATATCGTAAAGCGCCTCGATAACCGGGGCCGCACGGCGGCCGTAGGCTTGCACGACGACACCGAACCCGTCCCATCCTGCAAGGCCGGGGTCGGAAAGCATGGCTTCAATCACGTCCAGTGACAGGTCCAGCCGATCCTGCTCCTCGGCATCTATGTTGAACCCGATCTGTGCCTTTGCGGCCTGCTTGGCCAGCTCCAGCGCGCGTGGCAGCAGTTCGGCCATGACTGTTTCCCGGTGGGTATATTCATAACGCGGATGCAGCGCAGAGAGCTTGACTGAAATGCCGGGGCTGGAGCGAACGTCGCCCTTTGCCTGCCTGGCAATCGCGGCAATCGCCTTGGCATAGGCCTGGTGATAGCGGATTGCGTCATCGTTGGTCCGCGCCGCCTCACCCAGCATGTCGTAGGAATAGGTGTATCCCCTGTCTTCCAGTTCGCGGGCGTTCTGGAGGCCTTCGTCGATTGTCTGGCCCAGTACAAACTGCCGGCCGAGGATTTTCATCGATTGCCCGACAGCAGTGCGGACCACGGGTTCACCCAGGCGCTTCACCAGGCTGCGCAAGACGCGCGCCGGGCCTTTCGGATCGTCATCAAGAACCTTTCCAGTCAACATCAGCGCCCAGGTCGAGGCGTTGACCAGCGACGATGAGGAGTGGCCCAGATGGGTTCCCCAATTCGACGGCGCAACCTTGTCTTCGATCAGATCATCAATGGTTTCGGCATCGGGAACACGCAATAAAGCCTCTGCAAGGCACATCAGTCCCACACCCTCGTCGGTCGACAGCCCATACTCAGCCAGAAATGCCTCCATCATCGTCGGCGATGTTTCCTTGCGGACACGCTTGACATACTGGGCACCTGCAGCGGCCACCCTGGCGCGGTCTTCCGGTGAAAGTTTGATTTGCGCCGCCAATGACTTGATCACGGTTGCTTCATCGACAGTATAATTAGCTCGCACACGTGCGCGAAACCGGTTCTTGCTATCTGAGGTTTCAACCGAAGTCGTGTTGATCATGACGTTCTCCGTTAAGAATTGATCTTTTCGGGCTTTGATGCTCGGGCACCTGCCATCAGCGGTTTCATGCCATCGGGGAAATGTTGTGCACGGTCTCAAACCTCTAGCCCATGCTGGCGTTTGTCAACAGGATCTGATCAAGGTGGCTTCCCCAATAATTGCATATGCGTCAGTTTAAAAAGAACACTCCAGGCCCGCCGCAGCCAGGGGCATGCGACAGGCAGCCAGCCCGACCGGATCAAATCCGGAACCAGCCTCTATACCAGATCGCTGTTGCTGAGATCTGGTACTAGTCAGTCAGTGCCAGGAACCTGACGTACCCGATAAATGCACTCAGCGCGTGCTGCACATAATCGATACGGACTTCGCTGGCTCGTGTGTTGAATTTGACGGCATCCGGGTGAGACGACTGGATTCGCAGGGGGCTGCGCGGAATAGCACCCTTGTAGCGCTGGCTCTTGATCTGTGTTCTGAGCAGAAAACGGATCCCCCAGCTCATTGCTATGTGCAGCCGGCGATGAAACTCGGGCTCGTCGCGAAAAAGCCTCTCTGCGGCCAGCAGACCTTCCAGCCTCGTGGCAGCCGGGGCCGTTCGGGCCGCGCGGTTGAATCCACCATGGGCGATTGAGTCTTCCCGCCAGAACTGCTGGCTCAAAATAAATGTCACCACTTGCCGCGCATGCTGTTTGAACATCTTGCGGTCATTGCCATCCAGATGCGGCCATAATCTGCCGGTGGCTATGAGCGCCCAGTGATCAGCCGGTACTTCCGTCTTGCCTTTGCGGCTGGCGGACAAAAACCGCAGCGTCTTGCGCGCTCCCTCAAGCCAGTCGGGATTCTTGTCCTGCTCATATAGCATGGTCAGGCCCAGAGCTGCTTCACCGGGATAATACAGTGAAGTCCATTTGTCGCTTCGCCCCCCGGTTCCGGGCGTATATTTGGAGTAAAATGAGCCGTCCGGTTTCTGCATGGCCAGAATGAAGCGGGCAAGCCCGGTCTGCAGGTCTGTTGCGACCGTACCGGGTTTGATCCGCTCCAGTGCGGTTAGTGCAACCAGGGCAAGGCCTGCGCCGCCGAGTTTGGCAGTCCGCGGTGATGAGGAGCCAGTTATCTTGGGGTCGCTCCACACGGCGAGGCTGCCGGGCAGATGATCGACCCAACCGATAGCGCGGCGTTGCATATAGGCAGCACCTTTGACGATAACGGGGACAATGTCCGGTCTTCGGGTTGCATTGTAAAAATCTGCCAGCGCATACAGTGCCCCCGCGTGCCGCAGCCAGTTGTAGTCGAATTTCAGCAGCACAGCGGGATCCATATTTATCCTGTAAACGAACGAACCGTCCTTGTTGGCTTGCGAAACAAGATAATCGCCAGCCAGTATCGTTGCGGCTTCCAGTTGCGATCTGTCGATACTCGCCGGTTCGCTGGGAGCAGACATTGCAGGGCCGTGCACAAGTATTGCCAGCCATAACAGTGTTACTCGGATGCACGGCAGCATGCGGTTGCGACCTGGCAAGTGGCAAGATTCGCTGAAACAGATCATGCCCAAGACTGCAATACTGTCTTGTTGAATTCAAGCCGGCACTCAGCCCGGCCGCCGTCAGAAATGCCGCTTCACGCCGGCGCGCACGATATGCGGCTGGTTGCCGGAATTGATGTTCTCGAACCCTGTATCATGGTCACTGGTTTCATCATGAATGATACTGGTGTCGGATATGCAGCACAAAAATGTTCTCCCTTCAGTAAATTCAGCAGAATACGGAAAACGTGAGTGAAACGGGTCCGGAGACTAAACCAGCCTGGCAATCATTTCCAAGGGGGCAATGCGTCCAGCGGCAATATTGTCGGCCATGTTTTTGACTTTCACCGCTCGGCTCTCGCCCATCAGCACGTGTATGCCAAGCGGTGGCGGGCCGCCTGTTGCCTGGGTCTTGGCGGCAAGGTCGGCAAAGAATGCAATTGCGAATTCGCGCCGGTTTCGTTCAGCAGTGATTTCGAACCCGGCCTTTTCCAGTGCACCCTTGTAGTGCTCAGGCGATGCCAGCGCACTGGTTGCGGGTGTTTCCGCCCATGGCACCGGATAGCTGATCTCGTCTTCAGCCGTCTGCATGACGTCATAGACGCCGAAAGTGCTGCCGGGTTTCAGCACCCTGGCAACCTCTGCAAACAGGTCTTCCTTGTCGGCAATGTTCATGCCCACATGCATCATGTAGGCCGCATCGAACTCCGCACCGTCAAACGGCATGTCCAGCGCGCTGCCCTCCACCAGCTTGACGGTCGTATTCAGCCCAACCCACCGGCACAGTTTCTGGCCGGACTGAACGAATTCTGCTGTCAGGTCGATACCGGTGACACGGCAGCCATAACGATTGGTGGTAAAGCGCGCCGGGCCACCCAGACCGCAACCCACGTCGAGCACATGGCTGTCGGCAGTCAGTGGCAACTGGTCAAGAAACTCAATCGACGCGGCCCGGCCGCCAATGTGAAACTCGTCAATAGCGCTGAGATCGTCAATCGTCACAGTTTCAGGTGTCTTGCCGATTTCGGCGATGCCCTTGCTGATCGCATCAATCAGCGCGCCGTGGGTGTAATGATCTGCAACCTCGTTTGGACCAGCCATGAAAATTTCCCCTTGTTTATAATCCGTTTTGCAGTTGAACAATCGCCATTGCGCCGTATGTTTTAATTCACATCTGTGCCGCTGTCTGCACCTGCTTCGAAGGACATGCCCGTGAGCGTTGAATTTCTGCTGACCTCGATTGTCGTCATTTTGCTGCCGGGAACCGGGGTGTTGTACACGCTGGCCATCGGGCTTGGCAGGGGGTTCAGGCCCAGCATAGCCACAGCGTTTGGCTGCACGCTGGGCATCCTGCCTGCAGCGATCGCCAGTATCGTAGGGCTTGCTGCAATTCTGCACACCAGCGCGCTGGCCTTTCAGATCATAAAATATCTCGGCGTCGCTTATCTGTTCTACATGGCCTGGAGCATCATGAAGGAGGGCGGCACGCTGGATGTCGCCGAGGACAAGACCGCAATACCGACGGGCAGGACGGTTTTGAACGGCATGCTGCTCAATGTTCTGAATCCCAAACTGTCGTTGTTTTTCCTTGCTTTCCTGCCACAATTCGTGCCGCTTCAGGCAGAAAACGCCACGCTCAGCCTTGTTGTTCTGGCCGCCGTGTTCATGGCGCTCACCTTCATCATCTTTGTCTGTTATGGCGCCTGTGCTGCGGCTGCCCGCGATTATGTCATTTCACGGCCGGTAGTCATGACATGGCTGAAGCGCACCTTTGCCGGAACTTTCGGATTTCTCGGCTTGCGGCTTGCGCTGTCCGACAGGTAGTGCGGTGGCTAATTGATTCTGCCGCCGGATGAATTTTTGCTCCGTGACGCTGGTTCCCCACTGGTCGCCCTGATATTCATCGGCAAGCTCAAATCCGGAATCTTCGTAGAGTTTGCGTGCTGCATCCAGTCCCTTGACGGTCCATAAATGTATCTCGCGATATCCGTGCCCATCGCAAAACTCCAGGGCGCGCGAAAGCAGTTCCCTGCCGGTGCCGGCGCCGCGGGCTTCCTCGCCGACGACGAACCAGCGCAAATGGGCATAGCCGTCATCTGAATGATGCCCGTCGATTGAGATGCTGCCAATTATCCTGCCGTTACATTCTGCTCGCCAGATGCAGTTCCCGGGTTCGTCGATCCGCGACATGAACTCAACCAGATCCGATGCAATCCGCCTCTCGAACGTCAGGCCAAATCCGTAGTGCTTGTTCATGTGGGAATGCATCATGGCAACGACACTGCCTATCAGGGCAGGTGCGTAACCGGCCTTGGTCTGAAACCTTTGGGTCTGGTGTTCGTGGTCAGGCTGACTGGACGGTGAACCCAGTGCTGCCGAGTACTCCCGCAGTCCCTTGAGCACACCTCGCTGCGATCGATGTGTGAGCTTTCCGAGTGCACCGGATACCCGTGCGTTGGTGAATTTTTCGATCGCTTCAAATGTTCCTTGGCCTTGCCGGGTCAGGTGAAGGTGCTTGATCCGGGCATCGTTGCCCGATCTTGTTTCGGAAACTTCTCCCCTGACCGCGAGCGACTTCACCAGCCGGCTGATCGTCGACTTTTCCAGCAACAGTCTCTCACCAAGCTGCTTTGAGGAAAGCTCTCCGGTGTTGCCCAGTTCGATGATGGCATGAACGGCTGAAATCGAGAGATCGGTTCCGGCAACGGTCCGGCTCATCAGTCCCAGCTGACGGACAAGATCACGCGACGCCGAACGAACTTCCGTAACAATAGGCGAGGGGGCGGTTATCTGTATCATATTGGTTGCATAATACAACTATATTGGTCGAGTCAATCTCTGAAGGTTCTTGATTCTGCCAAACTGGTGACGAGGAGTTGCGTTGCCACATCTTCGATGTACGGAAGTTTTGTGTGCTGAACTGACCCTCAAGTGAGTTTAGCCAAAAGCTCTGACAGCTGTTTCGTCTGCGCCGAAGTCAGTCTTTGTCCTATTGCCTGTTCAATTGCCGGGCCATACACTTGCCACATGTCCTGGCGAAGTTTCTCGCCGGCCTTCGTGATGACTAGTCGCTGCCCGCGTTTGTCGCCCAGACATTTGTTGCGGCGCAAATAACCCTGCTTTTCAATTTTTTCAATGAGGCGAGATACGCCATATTGTGGCAGCAGCAGTTCCCGCTCCAACTCGAAAGGGCGCAGTCCAGCTTGTCCTGCTCGCTCCAGTTCGAGCAATACATCGTACCAGGTCAGTGGCGGAAAACCGTTTTGTTTCAGCGCTTTTTCAACGAGGAAGTGTGCTGAATGCTGCGCGCGGACGAGCCGTGCCCAAGCTTGCACGGTGGATTTTGTCGGAATGGACATGGGCATTTATACATGCAATCGCATTGACTTTCAATCTATGAATATGCATAGTACATGCAAATGCATGTAAATGAGGATCTGACACCGTGACGAAATTCCGCCTGATTAGCCATCATCTGTGCCCCTATGTGCAACGGGCAGCAATTGTTCTTGCAGAGAAAAAAATCCCGCACGAGAGGACGTACGTCGATCTTGCAAACAAACCGGACTGGTTTGTCAGATTGTCGCCGCTGGGCCGGGTGCCAGTTTTGCAAACCAACACGGCAATTGTATTTGAATCCCAGGTGATTGCTGAATACCTGAACGAGATTACACCTGGTACCCTGCATCCCCATGACCCCCTCGACAAGGCACGGCATCGTTCATGGATTGAGTTTGGTTCGCAAACACTGGCCGCAATTGCCGTCTTTTATGGAGCAGGCGACGCGGAAAGTTTTGAGCACAGGCGATTGTTGCTGCGTGAAAAGTTTGTGCGAGTGGAAAATGAACTCTCCGGCCCGTTATTTGCTGGGGATGGATTTTTCATGATCGACGGAGTTTGGGGAACAATTTTCCGCTATTTCGACGTATTTGATCAGATAGCGGATTTTGGTGTTATGGCCGGCCTGGACAAAGTTCAGACCTGGCGGAAAGCCATCTCTCAACGACCGTCGGTGGCACAGGCATCTCCCGCGGGATACTCAAAACGCCTAACGGTATTCCTGCAAAACAGGAATTCTCACTTGTCGGAACTCATGCGCGCAACTGCCTAGAGCAACACGGATTTACTTGAACCCCCAAAAGTTCATCTAACACTTTGACAGCGATCAGGTTTATGGCATTTGATTGAAACAGCCAAAAGTCATCCTGATGCGGTGCCAGTCAGGCATCAGCCATGCCATTTGTTGCTTGGGGTGAACGACGAGACCACGGGTTCACGCGGTTCGTTGACCCACAACTGCCGGTCAGGATGCATGCCGGCGCCCTGAACGGCTGGAACGGCAGACCGCCGCATGCGGTTGAGCAGGCGGGTATCGGCGTCGCCGCACGATGGGTGGATGCCGCCGTTCGCCTCGACTGTCTTCGTCCATGCCGCCTTGCGCTCAGCCAGGATCGCCGGGTCGTTCAACTGAGTGCAGTTGAGTTCATTCTTGTTCAGATCGGCAGTAATCTCGTCTCCGTTCTCGATGAAGGCAATCGGTCCGCCAAGCGCTGCTTCAGGCCCGACATGTCCGATCACCAGGCCAACCGAACCACCGGAAAAGCGCGCATCGGTCATCAGGGCGACGACAATGCCGCGCTCGCGGCACAGGGCGGTAATCCGCGATGTCGAGTCGAGCATTTCAGGCATCCCGGGCCCACCGCTTGGGCCTTCGTAGCGCATGATGATCATGTCGTGATCCTTGAAGCTGTCAGGATCTGTGTCGAGCGCATCGAGCAGACCCTGTTCACCGTCGAACACGCGTGCGGTACCTTTGAACATATTGTCGTCCAGCCCGCCCTCGACGCCTGCCAGTTTCAATACGGCGCTGAATTCGGGAGACAGGTTGCCGCCCAGAACCCGCAAACCCCCGGTTGGCTTGTAAGGCTTTTCCACGGAGTAGACGACCCGCCCGTCGGCCGCGGGTGTCTCGAGCCGGGCAACCTGTTCAGCCAGGGTTTCCCCGGTGCAGGTCGGTGCATCGCCGTTCAACAGGCCAGCTTCCAGTAATTCCTTCACGATGACCTGAACACCGCCGACCCTGTCGATATCCACCATGGAGTAAAGGCCGTATGGCCGGGCGTCGGTGAGTACCGGCACAACGTGCTGCGAGATATGGTTGAATTCCTCCGGTGTGATGATGTCCTTCCAGAAATTGCCGTAACCGGCGGCACGTGCGATTTCGGGTGCATGCAGCACAACATTTGTGGAACCGCCAACGGCCATTGCTACAATTAATGCATTGCGGATGGAGTCCCGTCCCACGATATCTCTTGGTGTGGTGTTGGTTTCGATCAGATTCCTGAGGTAACCGACCAGCTGGTCCGGGAATTCGTTCATCCGGCGCGGGTCATCGGAAG
This sequence comes from Alphaproteobacteria bacterium, assembly GCA_024640405.1. Taxonomy (GTDB): domain Bacteria; phylum Pseudomonadota; class Alphaproteobacteria; order Rhizobiales; family Aestuariivirgaceae; genus Anderseniella. The sequence goes on from JAHEFB010000006.1 coordinate 25,196, forward strand.
CCGGTGCCACCATGTTGAGCGGTTGCATGCCCACAACACCAATGAAGGTCTGCATGGTGTTGTAGGTGAACATGCCGCCGCAACTGCCATATCCGGGACAGGCAATGCAGGAGATGCGCATGCGCTGTTCCTCATCCTTGTTGCCGGCTTCCTGGTAGGCGGTGACAAGATCGACAGGGGTGTTGGACTTGGGATCAATTCCGGGGTGAATGGAACCATCCGACATCATGATCGCCGGCCGATTGTGCTCAAGCAAGGCTGCCAGCGTCCCGACCGGCGGCTTGTCGCACGCCACAACGGCGATGGTGCCGTCCAGGCCACTGGCGCTCAGGTGCTCACACACTGAATCATTGGTAACCTCGCGTCCGATCAGCGAGTAACGCATTTCACGCGTGCCGTTGCGGATGCCGTCAGAGGTGGCGACTGTGTATTCCGGCTGCACCAGGCGCATCGGCATTTTGCCGGGCTCGGTGCCGATGTTGGCAAGTAGGCTCTGGTGAATAGCTTCAACCTTGCCCTGGACCCCGATGTAGCACTGGCTGTCGCCCTTGTTTCCGATTACCCCGACAGACGGATTGTGAATGAGATCGGGGTCGGTGCCAAGCTCCCGAGCAATGCCGAATGCCTGGGCACTGCGACCGGGATGTTTGTCAATGATGACGGTCCTGTTGTTTGACAATTCACTACTCTCCTCAAGCATATTTCGGCGCTGCGCATAGTCGCTGCGACCGGGTCGGGACTGGTTCTTAAATGATCACTCGCATCGTGACCAGACGAGATGACCTTGTATGCGCCGACAAATAGCAACCAATCACGGGATCGTCACGCGCTTTATACTGCACACAGTTTGCCGATTGACAAATTAGGACGTGCGTCCTAAAAATTGGATAGGTCGAGCGTCCTAAAGGCAAAATGAGTGTATCGATTGTCTGATGCGCCTGACAGGCCGATGTCACGCAGTTGAACCGGGAAAGTTTCTGATCATGAGCGAGAGCACGACACGTGATCACATTGTTGAGGCTGCAGACAAGCTGTTCTACGAGCAGGGTTATGAACACACTTCGTTCACGCACATAGCTGATGCGGTCCGGATATCCCGGGGCAATTTCTATTATCATTTCAAGTCGAAGGACGAGATCCTGGATGCAGTGATCAATGAACGCCTGGCCAACACCCGGTCCGCGCTGGAGCAGTGGGAGGCGGAAAACAGCAAACCTGCCGATCGCATCCGGTGTTTCATCCAGATCATGATCAATAACCGGGACAAGATTAAACTTTATGGCTGTCCGGTCGGCACCTTGAGCACAGAGCTTACCAAGTTGAATCACGCCTCGAAGGCCGGAGCTAACGAGCTGTTTTCGCTCTACCGGACCTGGTTGTGCAGGCAGTTCATGCTGCTGGGACGCAAAGCGGACGCAGATCAGCTGGCGATGCATCTGCTGGCCCGCAGCCAGGGCGTCGCGACACTTGCAAGCGCATTTCACGATGAGGCATTCATCAGGCAGGAGGTGCGCATACTGTGCGACTGGCTGGCAGGGCTTAAGGAGAAAAATTCCTGATGTTTATCGTGCTACTCAGATTTTCCGCCAACAAAGCCCAGGCAAACCAGTTCATGGATGGTCACAACGAGTGGATCAGACGCGGCTTCGATGAGGGCGTTTTCCTGCTGGCAGGCAGTCTTCAGCCCGGACCGGGCGGTGGAGTTCTGGCGCACAATATTACGATGGCAGAGCTTCAGGTCAGGGTGAGCGAAGACCCGTTTGTTGCCGAAGATGTTGTAACGGCTGAAATCCACCAAATCACGCCGGCAAAGGTAGATGACCGGTTGCAATTTCTGTTGCCGTGAAGTGAACCCAGCCAGGGAGCAGCAAGATGAGCGAGATGTTTGTGGGCCCAGACGGTAATTCGCGCTGCCGCTGGTGCGGCGCTGCACCGGAGTTTCTCGACTATCATGATACCGAGTGGGGCTTCCCGGTCAGCGATGATCAGAACCTGTTTGAGAAACTGTGTCTGGAGAGTTTTCAGTCCGGGTTGAGCTGGCGCACCATTCTGGCCAAACGCGAAAACTTTCGCGCTGCCTTTTGCGGATTTGACTTTAACCGGGTTGCCGGGTTTGGCCAGCAAGACGTCGAGCGTTTGCTGAACGATGAAGGAATCGTCCGCCATCGCGGCAAGATCGAGGCCACCATCAACAATGCGCAGAAGGCCAAAGAGATGGTGCAGGACGAAGGGTCTCTTGCAGCATTCATCTGGCGATATGCGCCCGATCCGCCGCACAGTTCAAAACCGCAGGCCGCGTCCACGTCGGCACAGTCGGTCGTCTTGTCGAAAGACCTGAAAAAACGCGGCTGGAAATTCGTCGGGCCGACTACCGTGTATGCCTTCATGTAGGCAATGGGCCTGATAAACGACCATGCAGAGGGTTGTGTGATCAGGGCTGATGTCGCCGCGACACGGAAGAATTTCAAGAACCCGGCGCGCAGATAACCCGGGCTCGATACCGGCGCAAGTCTGAAAATCTGATACTATTCGCCAGCACCTGCAGCCCTGCTGACAACTGGAGCGTACTGCAGAAACCCAGGCGCCAGCCGCACGATTTTCTTACGTCAGTCTCATGTCAGGAATGTGCGGTTAAGGTCTATTGCAAGATTGTAAGAACGTGGGCAAATCTGTTTTTGTCAAAGCACGGCAACCTATCGTTTTCCCTCTTTCCGGAACAGTGAATTGGAATGACGTCCCTCAGCGGTCCAGCAGCAAGAAACAATGTGCCGCGAGCCGTGGTGTCCATAGTGTTTGCGGTTCTGGCGCTGTCGTTGGGTGACGCTGTCATCAAGTCTGTCAGCGTGAGTTTTCCGTTGTGGCAGCTTTATGTTCTGCGCTCTGCAATCGGTCTGCCCATCCTGCTGTTGTTGATCAGGTTGTATTACCCGCAAACAAGGCTGATGCCCGCGACTCCTTTCTGGGTCATGGTCAGAAGCTGGTTACTGGCAGTTATGTGGGCAGTCTATTATGTGGCGTTGCCACATTTACAACTGTCGGTGGCAGCAGCGGCCTACTACACCCTTCCGCTTTTCATTACGCTGTTTTCCGGCATCTTCGTCGGCGAGAAGGTTGGCAAGGCCGGATGGCTAGCCATCACGTTGGGTTTTACCGGCATTCTGGTAATGCTGCGCCCGGATGCAGACGGGTTCAACGCCTATGCCCTGCTGCCAGTACTGTCGGCAATTCTCTATGCGCTGGCAATGATACTGACCCGCACCAAATGCCGGGGTGAAAGTCCTTACGTTCTGTCTGCAGCACTCAATCTCATGTTCATTGTTATAGGTCTGATCGCGTCCGTCAGCCTGGCGGTGGCCGGCCTGGATGCCGACACGGTAGCAGCGAACAGGTTCCTGCTTGCTGGCTGGATCGGATTGGGCGGCAGGGAGTTCATTGCGCTGGTCGCGCTGGCCGCTGCAATCCTGATCGGTAGTATCTTTGCCGCCATCGCCTATCAGACCGCGCCGTCTTCCACGGTGGCGACGTTTGATTATTCCTATCTGGTGTTCAGCGTGATGTGGGGAATAGTTTTCTTTGCAGAGGTGCCGGACACATTAACCATTGTGGGCATCGCCATGATAGCAGCGGCGGGAATATTTGCAGTTCGTCGATGACAAAGTTCGGACCTGAATCGTCTCCTGCCAATCATGCCTGCGGCACAACCGGTTTCAGACCTGGTTCAGGAAGTTTTGGCAGAGCTTCCCGGCGTTCGATGTGAAATCCGCCATGTTGCTGTCGGCGTCGCGGGTCATGGTCTCAAATCCTGTCTGACCAATTGAGGCCATCAGGGCGTTGTAATACGCTGGTACAGTTGCCCAGTTCGCGACCGTGTCGGGTTCCAGTTCGACGTGATACTGCATCGACCAGGCATTTCCACCAACCCGCATCGCCTGAACCTTGCAGTCTTTTGAGCTTGCCAGAAGAACGCTGTCCTTCGGTGGCTCTGTTACCTGTACCGAATGCCATTGCAGGCACTTTTGCTGTACCGGCAGGCCGGCAAACAGCGGGTCGGCCTGACCAGCGGCGGTAAGCTGGATATCGAGAATGCCGATTTCAGGTGGGGTCTGGGGCCCACAGGCTCCGCCAAGTGCATCGGCCAGCAGCTGATGTCCCAGGCATAATCCGAGATAGGGTCTTTTCAGTTCGCGCACCCAGTTCCGTATGGCGGCCTTTTCCGCCACAAGCCAGGGATGTTCCTCGACATCCCACACGTCCATCGGGCCACCCATGACCCACAAGCCATCATAAGGTTGAGGGTCCGGTATGGCGTCGCCCTGATCAAGGTTTACCGCGTCCCACTCAACGCCTGCAGCGTCGAGAAACTGGCGTAGCGATCCGGGATGTTCACACTCTATGTGCTGAAAAACAAGCAAACGCATGAGGCAAGTTATCATCCTGTGTGATGGTAATGCCGCCGGATGACCGGCAACAAGAATTCAGACTAACTTTCAATCGGCAGCATGAACAGACCGTCTCGTATTGTTTGCAAGCCAGGAATTCCGGGCATAAATATTGCCCTAAGGTAATTCTATTGTGTTAGGCTGTGCGGCAGTATGTAGAGGTGATGATGACCCAAGAAAACAAAAACGTTGAGATTTTGCGCAAGGCCTATGCGGCCTGGTACGAGACCAGGGGGGATGCCGGCATCTGGATGAACATTCTGGCAGATCAGGTCAAATGGGGATCGCTGGCCGATGGTAAGCCCGGCATGGAGTTCACCAAATCCCGCGCCTCCCGCCACGAGGTCGTTGAGTATTTCAAGGGGTTGCTGAACGACTGGACCATGGAGTTCTACCATATCAATGAATACGTGGCCCAGGGCGGCCGCGTTGTCGCCCTTGGCGAGTGCTCATGGACCAACAAGAACACCGGCAAGACCGCCACATTGTCGAAAGTAGATGTCTTCAGGTTTGAAGGCGGCAAGATAGTCGAGTTCATGGAGCATTTCGACACGCACACTGCGATCCAGGCCAGCCAGGACTGAGTTCTGGTATCACCCGATGGCTGACGCGAAATGCACCCCGGAGAGTTGCCCTAATCGCCTTTGTTTGCCGGTCTTGTTACGATTTCAGGTGCATATGTAACCGGAAAGTTTACTGATCTGGCGATGAAGCAGTAGTTGTGGATTTCATTGTGAAGGTCCATGGCCTTTGCCAGATCGGTCCCGTTGTCGACAACGATCCTGGGACGTAATTCTGCGCTCAGGAACCTTCCGGATCCGTCCGGCATGTTTTCGCCCACCGCAATCGGTTCATCCTGATAATCCTGGACCACGATGCCATTGTTGCTGGCAAGGTGCAGATACCAAAGCATGTGACATGCTGAAAGCGACGAGAGCAGCATATCTTCCGGGTTCATCAGGGCAGGGTCGCCTCCCAGCAAAGGATCATTGGAACAGTGTATGACCGGCTTGCCCGGCACTGCCACATCCCATGTCCGCTGGTAACCGCGGTAAGTTCTGGTCCCCGCGCCGGAATTTCCGGTCCACCTGACTGTTGTTGTGTAGTTGTGATTGGCCAACTGGTATTCTCCTTGTCAGCGGAGCTGCTGCACACAAACCCCGGCAATGCCCGCCGGCATCGCACGGCAAAAGGATATGACAGCATTCAGATCCGGAAAATACCGAAATGCTGATGGCAGGTCTGCGTCTGGATCAGTTGTGGAAATATCCGGCATTGTGCAGCCGGATGCGCGAGCGGCGGAACTCTGCTGCCCGATGTACCCGGATTCCACGGTGACGATACCGAACGTGGTGGTGCAGTGTGACCTGCACATTAACGTGCGGACAGCAACACGATGCCACCTGATCGGTACTCGCCGGCGGGCGACTTCTTTCGCGGATACTGAACTCCAGAAACTCGTCCAGTTGAAAACCCCGCGGATACACATAGTTTACAACGGGAGAGCCTTCGTCAGCCGAAGAGTTGGCAACCTGGAAAATCCGGAATGCATTTGCTTCCGGCACAAACAGCAACAAACCAATCGTTGCCAGCACGAAACAGCGAACTGGCAACAGGAAAGATCTGGACATCATGAGTCGAATCCTTTCGACAAACTGCAAAGACGGCCGCATCCTTGTTCAGGTATTTAAGCACCGGGAATGAACGCGAGTAAAGAGCCGGTGAGTAATTGATAACGGGGGTGTTCGCGTTTGCCGCAGCACTGCGTGCCGGAGAAGGAAGATTGTCACACTCATTTGTCATTCTCGGCCTTGTGCCGGGAATCCATGAGCGGTTGATGCTAGCTGCAATGACTGGATCCTCGGGACGGCGCCCGAGGATTGTTCGTTATAGATGTGTAATTGTGTGTTGTCGGTTTAGTGACCGGCGACGGACAGGCCGTTCTTTTTGCTGGTCGAACAGCTTTACTCAGCACTTCGTGCTCTGTTTCTTATCGCTCACGCCAGCAGCCTTCGGCTGCGCTCCGCCAGGGCGCACTTCGTGCGACGGCCAGTCGGCCTTGCCTCAGCACTGCGTGCTTCGGATTGGAGTTCATCACTGCCGTTGTTCAGGGTCGGAGAACGGCCTGAGCGAAGCGAAGAAAGCTGTTCGACCAGCAAAAAGAACGGCCCGCCGCAGGCGGAAAAGCCGTTCGACAACAAAAAAGACTATCCCGCTGATGCAATCAGCGGGCCTGCGCCAGCCGGTACACCCGGATCCGGCCCAATCTGCCGCGGACCTGCACATCGCCCAGGTCATCAAGCAGATATTTTGAGGCCAGCTGGTCCACGGTTGCGGAGGTGAGCAGGGTTGTCGTTGCGGCGTCCGGCGATGTATCGACCGCAAACTGCTTGCCGAGTTGTTCGAGTCGCTGGGCAATATTCACATTGTCACCGATGATCGTGTAATTGAGCCTGTCAGGCGCGCCGATGTTGCCGACGGTTACCGGACCGCTGTGAATGCCGATGCGAATTCTAATTGCCGCTTCACCTGCCGCTTCACGCAGCTTATTGTCCTCATCAAGTGCCAGTCTGATGGCTTGTGCCGCGCGCACTGCTCGATCGGCATGGTCGTCAAAGTGATCAGGCGCCCCCCAGAACGCCATGACGCTGTCGCCAATGAATTTGTCGACTGTGCCGTCTTCTGCCTCTATGCATCGCGACAGAATTCCAAAGTGCCGGTTCAGCAGTCTGGCAATTTCATCCGCCGCAATGCCTTCCGACAGGCTGCTGTATCCGACGATATCGGTGAACATGACAGTAATGTCACGTTCAACTGAAGACGAGGCCGCCGCCGCGTCCTGGCTCATCAGCCGTTTCACCAGCTTTTTCGGCACATAGGTCTCAAACCATTTCAGGCCGACCAGCATGGTATTGAAAGCCTTTGCCTGATCATTGAGTTCGCGAAACGCGCTTCCCGACAAGGCCGGTGTGTCGGAAATTTCAAGCTGCCCGATGCGGGCGGCCGCCCGCGCAGTTTCAACCACGGGCCGAGCGATTCTCCGGCCCAGCCAGACGGCACCTGCCAAAGCCACAATGAGAGTGACCAGCCCCGCCATTGCCGCGCGTATCAAGCGCATGAACTCATCGTCCACATCGGAGCTGCGGAAGTACGCACCGACCGTCCACGGTCTGCTGGCAAATCCCACAAGGTCACGATAGATGAAAACATACTCGTCGCCAAACAGTTGCAGTACATGGCCTTTGAGATTGCGACCCTCCGTAATTTCGAGTGGAAACCTGTTTTGTGCCTGCCAGATTGCCGCCAGAACCGGATCTCCGGTCTCTGCCAGATCCGGCAGAGGATCAGCCTCGGTGCGGCTGCCTCCCCGGCCGGCCAGGTTGGGATGTGCCAGAACTTTATCCCTGTCATGCAGAATGTAGATGTTACCGCCAGTATTGGGGTCGAGGTCGCCCAGGTAAGAAGACAATTCGCTTACCGTGACCGACGCCACCAACAGTCCGGTTTTGCCACCCGGATAACTTACCGGAGCGCGGTAATTCAACAGTGTTTTCTTGAATTTGGGCAGCCATATCGGTTCCCCCCAATACGCCTTGCCTCCTGTCAGCGCTTCTTCAAAACCATCACGCACGGTTTGATCGGACGAAAAATCGCGCAGAATTTCGATGAAACCAGCCTCTGACCGGGCCACGCCAACACCCTGGTGGGCGTCGTTGATAAACAATACTGAATCGAGTTGTGGCGCTGCCGCCAGTCCACCCTTGAAAGTATCGATTACCTTGTCGCGTTGCGCCGGATCAAGCTCGCCGGCCGCAACAAGCTTCGCAAGAAGGGTGACCTGACTGCGGGCTGGTTCAAGGTGTGTCTTCACCTTGTCGGATGTTGTCGACAGGATAAGTGAAGCCTCCTTCTGCAACAGGATCTGCGTGTTTTTGGCCCCGCTCCAAAGTCCGATAAAGAGAACGCTGGTCACTGCGACCAGCAACAACGCGCTGATACTTGTTGCAAGGGTGACTGTCAAAGACACCCCGCCGCGATCACGGACAAATCGTGTTAGCCCCAGCATTTGCTCCCATCTTCCATCGCTACATTAGCAACGATATGCCATGCTGCCTTATTCGCAAAGTGATGAAAGGTGCTTGCGGAAAAGTCGAGTACCGGCATCCAAGTTTGCAGCCGAACGGCACCGTGGTAAAAATGTCACACATTTGAAAATTCCGTTAAGTAAGATCAGTTTCATATGGCTCTTCCTTGAGTTGTGCATTAATTATTGAATGAATCAGTTTCCTGGCAGGGGTCAGTTCTATGAAAAAGTTTCTCACACTCGTTCTCGGCAGCACTGCTTTGATGGGCGTTTCCATGATGGGGGCCGCGCAGGCAGAGTCCGATTACCCATTTGCAGCGACAGGATATGTCGGCGGAGGCGGCTCTTGGCTCAGCCCTGACAATGACGGTGACGACGATGACGATGATGACATTGCAACCATAATTGCCGGTGGTGATATCGTACTCCCGCTCAGCGGCTACTGGAATGTCCAGTTGGGCGGCGGCTTCCATGTTGACCACATCCACTTCTCTAGAGGTAAATCCGATGCCGCTACCCAGTTTCAGGGCGGTGTCATTGGATTCTGGCGTGATCCGATGACAGGTGTTTTCGGTATAGAAGCCGGCCTGTTCAGCCCGACCGGCAATGAAGGCTCGAGCAGACGCAAGGCTCAGAACAGTGTCAAGATTGGTGGTGTTGCGGAATATTTCTTTTCCGACATGGTCACCTTTGGCGCATTTGGCGGTGCGTTGATTCCGCTTGATTCAAATCCGGAATTACCTGTAATCAACAATAACAAGGCTATCGGTAAGGCCCTGGATTATGATACCGGTTATTATGCAGGCGGTCATCTGACCTACTATGCCAGTGACACGCTGGCATTTGCCGGTTTCGCCCGGTTTACCGAGCTGAACGATAGCGGTAACTTTGGCGGGGGAGACGAATCCACCAGCAAACGGTCTATTCTGGTTGGTGGCAAGGTTCGTTATCTCACGTCAATGCCCGGTGTTGAAGTCTATGCTTTGGGCGGTTACCACAAATGCGAGATTGAGTTCGATAATCCCGAGGGCGGCAACACGTTCCACGAGGACGGCGCCCAATTGATGGGCGGAGTAAAGATTCGTCTTGGCGGGCACACGGACAGCCTGGTCGGCATAGACCGGTCCAACGCAATCGACACCCGAGCATGGGCATGCCTGGAAACTCGACGATAACGACAGAACGGTTGTCGTCGATCCCGAGGTTACGGGGCGCCTAGGGTCCTGACCCTGACTTTTTCCGTCCTTTCATTTTTCTGGCCGATGTCCTCTGGCATTGTGCATTCTGCGGTGTGAAGAGCAGGGGCTTGAAGTGATCCTGCTGGTATGAAAATCATAAATTGCGGCTGAAGCTTTTCCAGCGGCAGCGGATTATGATTGTGGAAGGTTGCCCTCAATGGCAATAAGTTTATCTGCCGCGGCGCAGTTCTGGACCCTGCACGTTCAGAACTGTGCCTGAGTTCCCTGTCCCTGGGCTCACCGGCTGGGAGGATCCACAATGGAACGCAGGCTTGCAGCCATCATCGCCGCAGATGTGGTGGGCTACTCGAAACTGATGGAGCAGGACGAGGCGGGAACATTGTCGCTGCTATCTGCTCTCATCAAGGATCAGATCCGCCCGATCATTTCCCAACATCGCGGCCGGATCGTCAAGTTGATGGGCGACGGGGTTCTGGCCGAGTTTGCAAGCGTCGTTGACGCGGTCAGTTGCTCGATTGCATGGCAGGAACTGCTGGCAGCCCACGAAAGCAGTTTGCAGTTTCGCATCGGCGTCAATCTGGGTGACATCATCATTCAGGACGATGATATTTTCGGCAATGGTGTGAATGTTGCAGCCCGCCTGGAAGGGCTCGCCGATGCGGGCGGTATCTGCCTGTCCGAGACAGTTCACCGGGAGATCAGAAACGTTCTTGATGTCACCTGCGAAGATCTCGGTGAGCGTAAGATCAAGAACATTGCCGAGCCGGTACGCGCCTTTCGTGTATTGCTGGGTGGTAAGGGCGACCGGCAGGCATCCAGATCATTCGAAGCATCAATCGGGCTGGATTTTTCCGTCCCTGATTATCCATCTATCGCAGTGCTGCCGTTCACGGTGATGAGTACAGATCCGGAGCAGGAGTTTTTTGCCGACGGCGTCGCCGAGGACATCATTACAGCGCTCTCCAAGGTCAACCGGTTGCTTGTCGTGGCGCGCAACTCAACCTTTGTTTACAAGGGTAAAGCCGTGGACGTGAAGCAGGTAAGCCGCGAACAGGGCGTGCGCTATGTGCTTGAGGGCAGTGTGCGCAGTTCTGCGGGCCGGGTGCGTGTCACTGCCCAGCTCATCGATGCGACAACCGGCCTGCATGTCTGGGCTGAGCGGTACGACCGTGAACTGCAGGATATTTTTGCGGTTCAGGATGAAATTACCCGGGAAATCGTTGTTGCCATGGACGTGCAGCTGAGGGAAGGGGAACAGCATCGGGTCTGGTCGGGCGGAACCAAAAATCTCCAGGCCTGGGAGTGCGTGCGGTTGGCAACCGATGCGGTTCTGGGTGGATCTGCCGAACAGCGGCCCAAAGCACAAAGCCTGATTGACCGGGCTCTGGAAATCGATCCCGAGTACGCATTCGCCTGGGCCCTGCGCGCGTGGATTCATTTCAGCCAGGCGGATGTCGGCAGTGGTATTGGTTACAATGAACATTTTGAAGCTGAGCAGGCGTCAGCCTTTCGCTGTGGCAGACGGGCGCTGGAACTGGATCCTGACTGTGCCGAAGCCTACGGCATTCTGGCGCTGACCCATCTGAATGCTGGCGAACATGACAAGGCGCTGGAATTAACGGAGAAAGCCATCCTGCTGGCGCCCAACAATGCAGAGATATTGGGCGGTGTAGCCTCTGCCGTGATGCGCAAGTCGGGACAGCCGGAACGTGGTGCGGAACTGGTCAGGAAGGCCATGCGGCTGTCTCCATTCTATCGGCCCGGACTGTTGCGGGCGCTGGGCAACAATTATCGGTTGTCGGGCAGGCTGGAAGAAGCTGTTGCCTGTTACAGGGAGTCGCTGAAGCGCGAGAGTGGGTATCTGGCGCCTTATGTGAACCTGGTCTCGGCACTTGGAGAACTGGGCAGACCGGAAGATGCCCGGCAGGAAATTCAAAAAATCTACGAGCTGGAACCCGGTTTTTCCGTTTCGTCCTATGTGAAGGGGCTGTCGTACCGCAATCAGTCTGACGCAGATCGCATCAGGGACGGGCTGGTGAGCGCAGGGTTATCGGATGATACGGTGAAGCAACCGCAATCCGGCGGGCAAGACAAACCTGCCATAGCCGTTTTGCCCTTCACCAATGTGAGTGGCGATCCCGAACAGGGATACTTCAGTGACGGGATCTCGGAAGACATCATTACCGGCCTGTCCCGCTTTAGAACCCTTTTTGTAATCGCCCGGAATTCCTCGTTCAGTTTCAGGGGGCAGGATCAAAGCAGCAGGGAGATCGGCGAGAAGCTGGGAGCTCAATATCTGGTGGAGGGCAGTGTTCGAAGGGCCGGCGGCAGGGTCCGTATTTCCGCCCAGCTGGTTGAAGCCGAATCCGGCAACCACCTGTGGGCTGAGCGTTATGATCGCGATCTTGAGGATGTCTTTGCGGTTCAGGACGAAGTTGCGCAGAGCATAGTCGCCGTGCTTCCCGGTCGCGTTCAGATCGATGTGGCTGATCGCGCAGCACGCAAACCGACCAGTAACATGAGGGCTTACGAATTGCTCCTGCAGGGCAAGGCCCTGCGCGACGGGCTGAATGCCGAGGACACGGCGAAAGCCCGTGTGCTTTACGAGAAGGCTTTGCAGCTCGACCCGCGCTATGCCCGGGTCTACATGTATCTCGCAGATACCTATGTCGTTGATGCCTGGCTCGGGCTGGCTGACGAGCATGCACCGCGACATGCGCTGGAAATTGCCCGCAAGGGAGCAGCGCTCGATAACAGGGATGTCTACATTCAGGATCAGCTCGGGTATGCGCTGCTGTGCGCCGGTCTGTGGGATGACGCCGATGTGCAGTTTGAAAAGGCCCTGTCGCAGATCGTCAATGAGGCAGAATCCATGGCCTGGTGCGGCTATGGCTTTCTGCTGTTGGGGCGTCATGAAAAGGCTTTCAAAGTGGTGTCGGAAGCCATGCGCCTCGATCCGCTGCACCCGCCGGCGCTTGACTGGATTCTTGGTCAGATACATTTTTTCATGAAGCGGTATGACGATGTCATCCGGGTATTGATTGGTGAGGCGCTGCTGAATTCTCTGGCCCATGCCTTCCTGGTTTCAGCCTACGCTCATTCGGGCCGCAGCGAAGAGGCAAGTGCAGCCTTGAAATCGTTCATTGCTCACCGGCACTCAGAGCTCAACAGCAGGGGGATTTCCGTGGACACGAATTCAATTTCCACGCTGGCTGCCGGTTTTAGAAAAATGTGGAGGTCTGACGGCGACTGGGAGCACCTGGCATCCGGTTTGAAAAAAGCCGGTTTGCCGGAATAAGGCGTGTTGTGGCCATGCAGTTTGATTCAAAGTCATGAATGATTAATATAACAATTTGAAAAATAACAGGTATTTGCATTAGCTGCAGTGATGTGTGAACGCCAGCCGAATTGAGTTTTCCGACACGTTTTAATGCTGGCCCGCAATCAGTTTGCCGGCGTCGCTATTTGCGCAATGCGCTGGTACTTGCGGCGGTAAGCGGCGGGCGGTAATCCCACGCGGCGTTTGAACACCCTGCGAAATGAAGCCGGATCTTCATATCCCACCGACGCGCCGATCTCTTCAATTCCAAGGCCGTCGCTTTCCAGCATCTGCTTGGCTTCCTCGATGCGAAGTGCCTGCACATAGTCGATCGGAGCGTACCCGGTAGCAGCACGGAACCGCCTGGCGAACGTGCGCGCATTGAGCCCTGACCGCTCCACCATGCGTTCGACCGGATTGACGCAGGCATAGTTGTCGGCGATCCAGCTCTGGCAATCCGATATGGGGCCGTCGGTGTTCTCCATCGGCCGGGTCATCACGGCATAGGGCGATTGCCCTTCCGAGTGACCGGAAATCAGAAATACCTTGGCGGTTTCGATTGCCTGTGTCTGGCCACAGAAGCGGGTGATCAGATAGACGGCCAGATCGTGCCAGGCGCTGACACCGCCTGCCGTCAGCACTCCGTCGTCAGCCGACGTCAGGCACAACATCGATTCACTCTTGAAACGCACCTTCGGAAAATGCCGCTGGAACATGTCGCGGTATGCCCAGTGCGCCGTGGCGGTTCGATCATCCAGCAAACCGGCCTCGGCCAGCAACAACGAACCGGAACATACTGAACTGATCAATGTGCCGCGCGCGTGCATGCGGCGCAGCCATGCGATTTCGCGCGGATATCGCCCGAGCGGTGAAGCATGGATCGAGGTGTACATGTCGCAAACGACGATGGCGTCCGGTGCGGCAATGTCCTCAATCGAAGCGTGCGGCGACACCGGCACATTGGCGACGCAATGAAACGGTCTGCCTTCGGCTGTCACTATCTGCACGTCGAGCAATTCATGGCCGGGTGTTCCCGTGGTCATGTCGAGATAGACCGCCCCGGCAGATACCAGCACGTCATACAGCCCATACAGCACGGATGAAGAGGTCTCAGGGGCTGCGAGCAATGCTATCAGCGGTCTGGCGGGCTGCGACATGCGATCGGTTCCTTGTCTATTCTGGCTCTGTTTTGTCGGATTCGCCCCCACACTGAGTCAACTATGCCTTTGTTTTGGCAATTATGCCACTGGCGCGGTCTCGGCCTCGATCTAGGCTGGTCACACATCAATGACGGAGAAAACAAATGATTGATTTCGATACGAGTGCCAAAAGCTTGCGTCGCGGGCTTGAAGGTGAGGTCATTATACTTGGCGATGACGATTATGACGCCGCGCGGGCTGTCTGGAATGCCATGATAGACAGGCGACCAAAACTGATCGCACGTTGTCGCGGCGTTGGCGATGTGATTGCAGCGGTGAAGTTTGCCCGGAAACAGGGCTTGCCGGTCTCGATCCGCGGTGGCGCGCACAATGTCGCCGGACACGCGGTCTGCGATGACGGTGTGATGATTGATCTGTCCCTGATGCGTTCGGTGACTGTCGATCAGGCAGCGCGCCGGGCTGATGTTGAAGGTGGTGCCATTTGGCGTGACGTGGATTCGGCGACCCAACCGTTCGGCCTGGCAACCCCTGGTGGTCTGATATCGGACACCGGCGTGGCAGGCCTGACGCTGTCCGGCGGTATCGGCTGGTTGCGTGCGCAGCATGGTCTCAGCATAGACAACCTGATGGCCGCAGATGTGGTCACCGCGCAAGGTGACGTCGTGCACTGCAGTGAAACGGAAAATCCGGACCTGCTGTGGGCGCTGCGCGGCGGCGGTGGCAATTTCGGTGTCGTGGTGAAGTTCCAGTTCGCCCTGCATGAAGTGGGGCCGGAAGTGATGTTTGCTGCGCCGATCTATCCTCTTTCAGCCGGTGCTGAGCCGATCAGAAAGTGGCGGGATTTTCTGGCTGCAAACAGTGACCGCGTTGCCTCCTTGTGTGAGTTCTCAACCGCAGCTGAGGGCGAGGATTTCCCGGAAGAGTTCTGGGGAGAACGTGTCTACACCCTGGCTTGCGTCTATAATGGCGATGCGCAGGAGGGTGAAGCCCTGCTGCAACCGCTGAGCGAACTCGCGCCGCTGGCCACGGACTTTTCCGGCCGCATGAACTATGCGGACGTTCAGCAACTGTTCGATCCCTTGATCCCGTTCGGCGACTATCGGTGCTACTGGAAAGCCCGTTATTTGTCGGGTCTGTCTGATGACATGATTGACCTGGCAATCTCCAATGCCCGATCCGCACCTTCCGACAACACCATCTCATCTCTATGGAACTTTGGCGGGGCCACCGCCAGGGTCGCGACCGACGCAACCGCATTCGGTGATCGTTCAATGGGCTGGATGTATTCGCTCGACGCCATCTGGCCGAATGAAGCCGATGACAATCAAAACATCGCCTGGTCCCGCGACGGCTGGAATGCTGCGGAGCCTTACGCCCAGGAAGGACGCATTTACCTGAATTTCCCCGGCCATGGCGAGGACGGCGAGGACCTGACCCGCAAGGCGTTTGGCCCCAACTTTGCCAGGCTGGCCCAGATCAAGGCGAAATATGATCCTGACAATGTCTTCCGGTTCAATCAGAACATCACCCCGGAGGCTTGAGATGAACATTCAGCCGCAGTTCCCCGAAGCCGAACCGGGTGAACTCTTCCTGACCGAGGGCGGGACCGAGACCGAGATCATGTACAAGCATGGTTTCGAGCTGCCTGAATTCGCCATGTTCCCACTGCTGGAGAACCCTGCGGCTGTTGCTGCCATGAAGCACATGTTCCGCAGTCAGCTGGATGTGGCAGCTGAATTTCAGATGTCGATGATGCTCACCGGCATTGATTATCGCGCCAGTCCGGACTGGGGGGCGAAGCTCGGATATTCATCACAGGGGCTGGCGCAGGCCACGATCGAATCCATTGAGTTTCTGCGTGAGCTCGCCGTTGAATATGACGGCAGAATACCGCGCACGCTGATTGGCGGCATCATCGGCCCGCGCGGCGATGCATATCAGTTGAACAAGACGATTACTGTAGAGGAGGCAGAAAACTATCACGCGGTGCAGATGACAACACTGAAGTCAGCAAATGTCGATTTTGCGTGCGCCGCCACATTCAACAATGTCCCCGAGGCAGTGGGTGTTGCAAGGGCTGCCGATGCGATCGGCATACCGTTAATCATCTCGCTCACCGTTGACGGCTCGTCGCGTTTGAAGTCCGGCGTCACGGTGGCCGATGCAATCGAAGCCATTGATGTTGCATCAGGTGACGCGGCACCGGCTTCCTATCTGCTCAACTGCTCGCACCCGGTAGAATTTGCCCCGGCACTGACAGACGGCACCTGGACCAGCCGACTGCAGGGTTTCCGCCCCAACGCCTCGAAAATGGAAAAGCTGGCGTTGTGCAAACTCGGCCATCTTGAAGAAGGTGACCATGTTGAACTCGGGCGCCTCATGGGCGATCTGGCGCTGCGCTATCCTCATATGAATATCTGGGGCGGGTGCTGTGGAACCGGGGATAAACACCTGCGCGAGATTGCGAGAAATGTTCGCCAGGCACGTGGCATTTCCTGAAGTGGCTCGTTCTTTTTTGGTTGTTACCTACTCTTCATGTCTACCTTCGGAGTCACGATCCCGGTCATAGCGTCTAGCGAGCGGAAACGGCGGTAACCAGGACTCGCGTCGGACGATCCAGCTCTCGTAGGTCGGCATCAGTTGGTCGGTGAAATCCAGAGACCCCAGATTGACTTCGATTTCATCTGCGGTGCGGGCGAAAACCGACGAGCCGCAGCGGGGGCAGAAATACCGTCCGGCGTAATCACGTGTTTCGCCTTCGATTGACACGGCGTTTTCAGGAAATATCGCGGATGCGTGGAACAACGCTCCATGATGCTTGCGGCAGTCGAGGCAGTGACACAGGCCAACCCGATAGGGATCTCCTGACGCCACTATTCGGACATCGCCGCACGTGCAGCCGCCTGTGAACAGTTTCATGTTGCGTCTCCTCAAAGTCAGAGCGGGAGGAACGTGTACAACGAACAACACTTTGATGGCAATTTTCCGCTAAGCGCGGTGCCGCAAAAGAGGGGTGCGAGAAGGGGCCAATGCTTGATCGATCTCTCCCGCGCACAACCCGCGAAAAAATCACTGCGGTCAAATGATCAAAACTTACTTCATCCTGCTCTAGTTTTGTTTACCGAGTTCCGTGAGAAGGCGGACGACCAGATACAGATGGCGCGGGATTGCATCGATTTCAATATACTCATTGCTGGCATGATAGTCGGCACCTGGAAGCCCGAAGCTTTCGACCACCGCGGCCTTTCCTGAGCGGCCTGCATAGCCTGCATCCGTGGCTCCCTTGACCATGGGAATAATCCACAGGTTTCCACCGCGAACTTCGTCATAGATTTTTTTTGCGAGGTGCGCCACCGCATAGCCGGCCGGCGTTGCAACAAATCCAGGTCGGATGATTGTCACGGTTACAGTGGTTTGTGTGTCGGGAACCAGCTTGCTGCTGTCCACCTTGGCCTGCAAAGCCTCCTGAAGCGTCTTTTCAACGTCTGGAACGGTAATGCGGCCGTCACCAACCGCGACTGCCCTATCGGGTATCTGGTTGAACGCCTTGTCCGAAACCACGTTGGTCCAGTTGAGTTGAGCGCCCGGTATTGTCTTTGCCACGTCACGCGTTGCGAGCAACTGATGCGCAAGTTCAATAACCGCATTCCGGCCCGTTTGAGGCGACGACCCGGCATGCGAGCCGCGACCTTTGACCTCCATGCGGACACTGGCGTAAGCCGCTGTCCCCAACAGCAGCCAGGCGCCGCTGGATTTTGTGCCGGTGGGTTCAAATGACAGGACAGTATCGGACTGGTCGGCCAGCCGGGAGATGGTTTCGCCAGATCCGTGCGAGCCAATTTCTTCGTCTGGATTGAACAGAACTTTCAATGTGGCGTAGTCCGTCCAACCCATTTCGCGAAGAATCTTCAACGCGTGAAGTATGAGCGCAATACCGCCCTTGTCGTCTGCAATGCCCGGTCCGTACAGCTTGTTACCCTCAACCTTCCACGGTTGGGTCTGAAGAATACCGGTCTCGTAAATGGTATCCATGTGAGCCATCAGCATGATCTTCTGGCGGCCGTTGCCGGTAATTGTTCCAATGACAGTGTCAGCTCCGACATCAGTGGAGGATTTTTGCCGTTCGGTCGTAAATCCCAATGCCTGCAAGCGGGCATCCAGATTATCCGCCATAGCGGCTAGGCCCGGCGCATCATTGCTGCCGGACTCGATCATTACGAGGTCCTTAAGAGTTTCAATCAAAGATGATTGCTCACGGTTGGCGGCCGTCAGAATTTTTTCATCAGGAGCGGCGGTGGTCGGCCCGGTAAACACCGACAGGAAAAGATTGAAGCACAGAACAGCACCGGTCAGGACGGATCTCATTGCCATCAGATTTCCCTTCGACTAATCGTGAGCTGAAACTGGTGCAACTCCCCTGATAGTGCGGGGATTATAGTGATCCGGCCCTTTATGGTGCAACAGGGTTCGTCGTTATGTACTGGGTAAAGTGGTCATCGGATCGTAAACGCACGGTTCAATAACGCTTGCTTCCACAAGGTCGCCCAGAACATCGATCTGTACCTTGTCGCCAATCGATGAATGCGGTGGATCGACAAACCCCATGGCGAGGTTTTTTTCCACCCGATGCCCCCAGGCCGCCGACGTGATCGTACCGATGATCTTCCCGTCCAGCATGATGCTGTCGCCGGGGTGTGCCGGCGCTTCGTCGCTGTGCAAGTGAAGCGAGACGAACTGCCGGCGCTTGCCGGAAGCAATCATGGCTTCCAGGCGGTCCTTGCCGACAAAGTCCTTGTCCATCTGCACGAACCGGTCCAGACCGGTTTCGAACGGGTTGAACTCGGTGATCAGATCGGCCTTCCAGTGTCTGTAGCCTTTTT
This sequence comes from Alphaproteobacteria bacterium, assembly GCA_024640405.1. Lineage (GTDB taxonomy): Bacteria > Pseudomonadota > Alphaproteobacteria > Rhizobiales > Aestuariivirgaceae > Anderseniella. The sequence continues at coordinate 44,277 of JAHEFB010000006.1, forward strand.
CCATACGCATGGCTTCTGCCGCATAAAGGCCGAACTGCGCCAGTCCGAAATCCTTGCCCGCCTCGACAAGCTCCTTGTGAACGCCCTGCAATGCTTCGTTGGGGACGTGCAGTTCCCAGGCCAGTTCGCCTGAAAAGCTGACCGACATGGCGATGACCGCATAATGGCCGATATGCACCTTGCGTGCGCTGAGCCAGGGAAAGGCCTGTTTCGACCAGTCCGTGCGTGTTGACACCGTTTTAAGCAGGTTGCGGGATTTTGGTCCGGCCACAACCAGGATTGTATGACTGCTTGTCAGGCTTTCAATGCGGATCGAACCGTCCCGCGGCAATCGTGATGTCAGCCAGTCCATGTCGTGAAACTCTGCTGCAGCAGCCGAGCCGTACCACACCCGGCCATCCGCCAGATTGGCCACAGTGGCCTCGCCCTTGATATTGCCCTGCTCGTTGAGGAAATAGGTCAGTCCAACCTTGCCAGGCTTGCGGGGAATGCGCGAACACATCAGTCCGTCGAGCCAGTCATGTATGCCTTCACCGGTAATCTCATACCGGTTGAAGCCGGATACCTCCATCAGACCGACCCGCTCCTGCACGGCTTTGACTTCAGCCGCCACTATATCGAATGTGTTGTTGAAGCGGAAAGAATGGTTCTCGCGGAAGTCCGCCGATGGCTTGAAGAACATCGCGCGCTCCCAGCCATTCACGGTGCCGAATTCGGCCTGGACCTGCTGCAGTGTCTCGTAAAGTGGTGTCGTGCGGACAGGCCGGCCCGCCGGGCGGTGCTCATGCGGCATGTGAAACCGGAACTCGTTCTGATAATCCTCGACTGCCTTCAGCGCGGTGTACTCAGTGTTGGCATAGCGCGCAAACCGGCGCGGATCGAGACACCATGTGTCATAGCAGGCCTCGCCATGCACGATCTGCTGGGCCAGCAGCCAGCCGTGCCCGCCGCCTTCACCCAGCCCGGCGCGCAGCCCGGTGATGCACCAGGCATTGCGTTTGGCCGGAATGCGCCCCACCAGCGGCAATCCGTCCGGCGTATAGGTGATCGGACCATTGATGATGCTATGGATACCCGCTTCAGCCAGGCAGGGTAGGCGTTCGAAAACGTTCTCCAGAACCGGCAGCACCCGGTCCGGGTCATCCGGACTCAGGGCATTGGTGAAATCAGGATCGATGCCGTCCAGTCCCCATGTCTTGCAGTCCTGTTCATAGAATCCGACCAGCAGGCCGGACTTTTCCTGACGCGAATAGAAATCATCTGTCGGACAGCGGATCAGTGGCGTGCGAAAAGCCAGCGCCTCGATCTCGGCGATGGTCTCGGTGAGGAAATATTGATGTTCCATCGAGGCAACCGGGTGTTCCACCCCCATCATCGCGCCCACTTCATTGCAGCGGTATCCGCCTGCGTTGACTATGTGTTCGCAGGCAATGTCACCCTTGGCAGTGTGGACGATCCAGTCTCCGCCGGGTTGCTGGGTCAGGCCGGTGACCGGTGCGTGCCGGTAAACCTCGGCGCCGGCCTTGCGGGCACGTCTTGCCAGCGCCTGGCACAATTGCGCCGGATCAATGTCGCCATCCAGCGGATCCCACAGCGCACCCAGCAGATTGTCCGTGGTGATCAGAGGATGACGTTTTCTGCATTCCTCGGCATCAATGATTTCAAATTCCACTCCCATTCCCTTGGCCATCGACCGGAAATGCATGTAGCCATCGAGGTGATCCTGCGTTGATGCCAGTCGCAGGCCGCCCGTGGCATGGTGATAGTTGATGGGGTAATCCGGATCGTCGGCCAGTTCCTTGTACAGCTTGATGGAATGGCTTTTCAGGCCCACCATGGTCTGCACCGCGCCAAAATTTGTCACCTGTGCTGCTGAATGCCAGGTGGTGCCTGAGGTCAGTTCATCGCGTTCCAGCAACACAACATCGCTCCATCCTTCCTGTGTGAGGTGATAAAGCGTAGAACAACCGGCGATACCGCCGCCAATGACAACGACACGGGCTTGAGATTTCATGGGTCAGACTTTCCAAGGGCGCGAGCGTGGGTGTTTATTGCCATAACGGGTCACATCACCGGGTCCCGCACAAGGGAAACCGGGATTGTTAAGTAATTTTGACCGGTTTGTTCAAATTTTCGGACCCTCTTCATTTCTGGTCAGATACCGGCGCACAATCGCTCCCGAAAGTTTGCCATTTGAGATCGGCCAGCCGCATGACATCGGAAGAGACCAGACCGGGAAGAAGAGGCGGCGGCCGGGCAGCCCGTGTGTCGGCTCGCTCGCAGGAAGGGCAGGAGGTAAACCCGAGCCCGCCGGGACAGCAAGGCGGCACCTACAAACCCCTTCGCGAAGCCGATCTGAAGGCCATCCATGACACCGCACTGAGGCTGCTGGCTGAATTGGGCATGGGCGATGTACCGGCAGGCTTTCGCGACATTGCAATCAGCCGCGGTGCCTGCCTGAACGATAAGGGCCGCCTGGTCTACCCACGCTCGCTTGTTGAAGATGTAATTGCCGGCGCGGCCGGAAGCTTCGTCTATCATGGCCGTGATCCGAAACATGACTTCGAAATCGGCGGAGAAGCGGTACGCTTCGGCACTGGCGGCGCAGCGGTGCAGACGCTTGACATGGAGACCGGGACCTATCGGCCCTCGACATTGCATGACCTGTATGACTTCACGCGGCTGATCGACACGCTGACCAATGTCAGCTGGTTCACCCGGTGCTGCGTGGCAACCGATGTGCCGGACAATTTCGACCTCGACGTCAACACCGCCTATGCGCTGCTCGCCGGCACCACAAAGCCGGTTGGTACCAGTTTCACCCTCGCCAGCCATGTCGATCCGATCATCGACATGTTTGATCTGGCACTGGGTGGCGAAGGCCGCTATCGCAAGCGCCCGTTCTGCAAGGCGCATATCTCGCCGGTGATTTCCCCGATGCGCTATGGCGAAGACGCTGTTGACGTCACCATGGCCTGTATCCGCCGCCGGGTGCCGATCAATGCCATCATCGCGGCCCAGTCGGGCGCCACGGCGCCGGCCCCGCCGGCGGGCTTCCTGGTCCAGTCGCTGGCGGAAACACTGGCCAGCCTGTTGCTGGTGAACCTGATCGAGCCGGGCTACCCGATGATCTTTTCAAACTGGCCGCTGGTCATCGATCTGCGCACCGGCGGTTTCAGCGGCGGCGGTGGCGAGAATGCATTGATGAATGCGGCCGCTGCCCAGATATCCAACTGGCTGGGGCTGCCGTCCGGGGTTGCCAGTTCCATGAGCGACGCCAAGGCGGTGGATGCCCAGATGGGATCGGAGAAGGCTTTTTCGGCGCTGGCGGCCGGACTTGCCGGTGCCAACATGGTCTATGAGAGTTCCGGCATGATGGCCAGCCTGCTCGGGGCTTCGTTCGAGGCCTTCGTGGCTGACGACGAAATGCTGTCGCACGTCTACCGGATCATCCGCGGCATAGAAGTAAATGAGGAAACGCTCGGCTTCGAAGCCATCTGCAACGCCGTACATGGTGAAGGCCATTTCCTGGGCGGCCCGGACACCATCGCTGCCATGCAACGCGACTATTTCTACCCGGCACTGGCGGACCGCGATGAACCACGCACCTGGGCAGACAACGGCGCGCCGGACCTGTGGCGCAAGGCAGGAGACCGGGCCCGCTCGGTATTATCCAGCCACTATCCAGATTACATCCCGGGTAGCGCGGATCGCGCCATACGCGACCGCTTCAATATTCTGCTTGCACCGGACCGGATGCGACTGCATGTCTGACTGGCTCGACGTCGTTACCGAAGGTCATCACCTCCCGTACGACCCATACCAATTGCTGTATTTCCCAGTTAACACTCCTATCGTGCTTCCGGGCCCGGGGCGGTTCTCTATCCCGACGGAGTAAATTGGATTGGTGGAGCTTCGAATGCAATGAGCCAGATATTGACCTATGAAGTAGGCTCTCAAATCCTGCAACACATTTGGGCGCGATTTGGAAGTTCCAGCGAGGTGCGTAAGCGACTGGAACATGACGGATTTACGGCTCAGAACGCTGATTTGGAATTTTCGGCGTATCACATCGAAGATGAGAAAATCCGTTCCAAACGTGAGCAAATGTACATCAGGTACAATCACGAAGTTTCGTTTCTGAGACAAGCGAGAATTCTGCTTGGCCCGCAACAGGCAGCAAAGGTACCTGATCCGCTACCTGAATTGCCACCTGATCCGTTTCAGCGAGATGGAATCGACCATTTTAAGAATATCAATCGTTTGGCGAACTGGCGCCGGGAAAAGTTCGCGAATTGTGTTACCCGTCAACGTGATAAATTGAGCCGACATCCGCAGTTCCGGCACACCAGGCGAGGGTTGATAAACCTTACTTTGGAAGTGGCTCGAGAATGTGGTGAGCCTTTGGGCCTCCAGTTTGACCGAAAGCGGTCTCACAAGGATCAGCCATCTGCATTTGTACCCGTCAATGCCAACTGGAACTTGCGTTGGTATGTTAGAAGTACAAAGTTTTGGATGCCGGCGAATACCATCAGCGGGCCTGGATTTCCGCCCAGAATCCTGTGCCAGTTTGAACTGGTCCTCTGCCGAAATGATATCTCACCGCCGGTGGAAAAGTTTCGCCATGAAAGAGGACTTGTTTTGCCCATACCATACAGGTTGTTCGTTACTGGATTTGGTGCAGGATTTGGTGGTTGCGACGATCCCGAAGGACTGGAATTCATCTTGCGGGCAGATTTTTCGTTACTGCGACAGGTACACACATACATTCGCGAAGTAGTGGCGGAGTATTTCTAGAAGTACTGTAGTTCCTGTGCCATCAACGAAGAGGAATTTCACAGCTTAAGGCTTCTGGAACATCAATGGGAAATTGATAATGGGTTCGACATTCTAATCCGGTTTTGAATCGGAAGCTGCACCGGGCTTAGCTTACGCAGGAAATCCGCTAGGCTACCACACCTGCCCATTTTGCAATTATTGCTCAATATTGTTATAATGAATGTAATAACAAATGGGATTATTACGCTATGACCAGTCTCAAAGTCCGTCAGATCGGAAATTCCCTTGGCGTTGTTCTGCCCAAGGAGGCGCTGTCCAGGCTGAACGTTGCCAGTGGTGACATGCTGTATTTGTCGGAAGCACCCGATGGCTCCATGCGCATTACGCCGTTTGATCCGGCGTTTGACGCCCAGATGCAGGCTGCGCGCAAGGGCATGAAGAAATACCGTAATACTCTGCGTGAGCTTGCAAAGTGAGCGAGCCGGTCTGGGTGTTGCGATCGGTGATCGATGTCATCCACGAAATGCAGTTGGCCGAGCACGGCGGTGCTCCGGGCGTTCGCGACGAAAACATGCTGGCATCAGCGCTGGCTCGCCCGGTCAACGCTCATGCATTTGGTGAAACCGACCTTTGCGCGCTGGCTGCCAGTTATGCATTTGGCATCGCCCGCAACCATCCGTTTGTCGACGGCAACAAACGCACAGCGTTTCTTGCTGCCTTCGTGTTCTTGAACATGAACGGCGTGGATCTGATCGCTGAAGAAGTGGGTGCAACATCGGCCATGCTTGACCTGGCAGCAGGTGAGGGCGGCGAGAAAGTTTTTGCAGACTGGCTCCGCTCAAACACCAGGCCAGTTGATAGCTCGGCCTAGAGTTGGTCAGGTCTCGTTGCAAACCGCGCCATACGCGACCGCTTCAATATTCTGCTTGCTCCAGACCGGATGCAGCCACCTGCCTGACCGGTTCGCCGTCATTGCCCAGGATCATGATCTCGTGTCCGATCCAGCCGGGCAGGGGCGCAAGTTCCCTTTCCAGCCGTTCAGTCAGCAACCGACGGGTCAGTTGCGCCAGATTTTCAGGCAAAAGCCCGAGTTCTTCACTGCGGGTAATCAATCTAATGGTTCGGCTGAATGCTGCAAACGGCAGGCGAAAGCAGTCCAACTTTCCGATGTCGGACCTGCTGTCCAGCAGGCACAGGGGCGTTGTTATCGCCCAGCCGTTTGATTTCCGGGCCATGGCAAAAATCGAGCGGGAGGCATCGAACGAAGCAAGCGGATCGAGCTTGATGCGCAGCCGGCGCAGTTGCTGCGATATCGCCTGCCCGATAGGCATGGTTGTGTTGTACTGGATGTACGGAAATCGCTCGATCTGGTTACGCAGGTCCCGTTGGCCGTCCAGCAGACCGGGCGGGGCAACAATCACGAAGGGTTCGCGAAGAACCGGAAAATCCTGGTATCGCACTTTCGCTTCCGGCAACTGACCTGACAGGATGATGTCGGCAGATCGGTTTTCCAGTTGTTTCGTCAGATCATCGGACCTGCCGGAGGTGACCGACAGCAGTGCTCTTGGAAACCGCTGCCGCAAATGGGTCACCAGTTCAGGTGTGATCGAGGCATCCAGGTCGTCGATAATTCCCAGGCGAAGTTCCGCCAGTGTTGAAAGCGACACTTCCATCAACTCGGTGCGGGCATCGCTCATCGCCTCCAGTACACGATGGGCATGGCGGCGCAGGATATTGCCGACCGGCGTAAGCGTCAGCGGGCGTGCCGTGCGGTCCAGAAGCTCGGCTCCCAGCATGTTCTCCAGATTGCCGATCTGCTGGGACACAGCAGATCGGCTCGCCCCGATGCGGACAGCAGCAAGCGTCATGGAACCGGTTTCTTCAACCGCTACGAACACCTGCAGCGACCGCAGGCTGATATCTGCAAGCTCAAGCTTGTTATTTTGGCCGGATGGCGTTTTTCTGTTCATAAGATCAATGGGTCCTGACCCTGAACACGCGATGTGAAAGCGTGTTGAAAACACCAAACTGGACTGTTTAGCAAACTTGAACAAGTTATTGTCGCTTAGCTTAACAACAGCAGTTTCAGGTATCTGGTGTGTGTGGTGTAGGTTCCCGCTTTCTGGAGTAGGGTGATGAATTTCGATTTCGAGGATACTGGAACCGGGCCGCTGCTGTTGTTCGTTCCCGGCTCATACAGCACCAGATCCGCCTGGAAGGGAGTTCAACAGGCGCTGAAGGGCACATACAGGACGGTTTCAATCAGCCTGCCGGGATATGGCGGCAGCGATGAAGTGCGCAGCGATGACGTCGCGGACATGTCCTTGATGTCTGATTTTCTGGCGCATGTGGTAGACCATGTTGGAGAGAGAGTTCACCTGGTCGGCCATTCTTTTGGAGGTCTGACGGCGTTTGCCTCGCTGCTCGGTGGCAAGGTCTCGCCGCTCAGCGTGATTACGTTCGAAGGTAACCCGGTCTTTTCACAACCCGACGAGGGTGAGTTTGCCTGGCAGGCTGACATCGCAGACATGAAACAGCGATTTGAAACAGCGTTTGCGGACGGCGATCCCGACGCTGCTGGCCTCATTATTGATTTCTGGAGCAAACCGGGCGTTTTCCAGTCCATGCCGGAGCCGGTTCAGAACTTCTGCCGGTCCACCGCATATACCAATGTTCTCGACTGGCGCTCAGCTTCAGGTTTTACTCCTTTTATCTCGGATTACGCGGCGATTGATGTGCCGTGCACCATTGTGCGTGGTGAGTTTGCCATCCAACCCATGATCGACATATCAATCGGTATTGCCGGGCAGGCTTCTGACGCGACACTGCACGTGGTCCCGGGCGCCGGGCATTTTCTGATTTCCACCCATGCCGAAGCCTGCGCGGCGATTATCGACCGACACATGTCGGCCTACGCGGCAATCAACCTCTGAATCGGATTTCGCAAACTCTTTCTAGAACGGCACTTAACGGGCCAGTATTTCTTTGCCCAGGAAAAAAACGGCCAGCGGAACCGGTGATACCGCGACTGCTACGGTTATGAGAAACAGAGGCAGTGAGAACAGACGGCTGACGCCGGCGAGTAGTGCGATTCCACCTCCGCCGCCAATCATAAAGTTTCCAGGAATGTTGAGAATTACAGCCAGCGCAAAATACCGGTATTTCAACATCAATGGCAAAAACCGAACAGGTGCATTTTTGGCCAGTGCCTGCAGACGTTGTTGACCGTCCAGCGGTTCAATGGATTTGAGCAATGCGGATGTTTTCGCCAGCCCCAGCCCTTCTACAAATTCAATAAGCAGGTTCAGAGGAATGAGCCTGCCCACCAGAAAACTTATTGTGAGCCCGGCAACGGTGCACACGTAAACCAGAAAGGCGATTGGAGGACCCAACATTGCGAACAGGGCAATTCCAATCTCCGCGCCCGGTACGAATGGAATGGCCAGCAACAGGGTATAGACTGTTGCTGCGACGAGAATGCTGCGGTGAACTACTTCCTCATTGGTTGGCCGTATATCAAAATCGAGCGCCGTTGCAACGGCATGGGTCAGATAGTTTCCAATGACTATCAGGCAAACCAGCAGTGCAAATTTCGCAATCGTCTGCCAACGAAACATGCTTGGGGGCGGGCCTTTGCCCATACTACTGGGCGCTTGCTAGTGGCGGAGTCGATTGTTCGAGTTTGCCTGAGAATTCAAATTTTTTTTCAAACGTCCAGTACCATCGCCTGACTGTCCAGGTCGCAACTCCCTGTATCGTGTCACCCGATACAGTTCCCCGCCAAACAATGGTCGCGTCCTTCTTGGGGCATTTTGTTTTACTTGAAAATGCAATATTTCCATCAGATTTCTCTACGGAGTAGGGTCGTGCCGGATATTTGCAGCGCAGTTCACACTCCTTGGAAACGAACGTGCCGTTGGAGAAAACAAAACGATCCGCCACATCTTTCGGCTTGCCGTCCGGACCTACAGCGCCAGCAAAGGACATACCGTCAAGCGGCCCCTTGGCTCCAAGATTTTCGTCCTGACCTGCTGCGGCCGGATTTGCAAGATTACTGGCAACAAGGACACCAAGTACGGCCCATAAGGCGGCTGTGTGATGCCTAGATCGAAAGATTTTCATCCTGTCGCTCCTGTCGCTGTCTCGCTCGCAAGGATCATAATATGCATCCCGACCTCGGCTCGGGTGACCATCTTACGTTTCGTGAGTATAGATGATTAGGTGATAGCCCAACAAGTCCGGTTGGAAGTTGCCCGGAAGGTGTGCAGCTAACCGCGACAAATCACCGAAACTGACCACTAGAACAAATTTCGCCCAGATAGAAGCGTTTGACCGGTTTTCTGTTTTCGCTGGCAAGGCGCGGTTTCCGCCGTGATCTGGTTGACCACAAGAAAGCCGCAACGCTGTCCAGCGGACCCAGAAAACCGGTCAAACGCTTCTATCTGGGCAAAAATTGCTCTAAACCGAAATGTTCATTCGGCCACATGACACACAAAAGATCAGCTTCAGTCTTGCGGCGGGATCAGCACCAGTTTGCCGGGGTGTTTTTTCGCCTCGAAATCTGCCTGTGCCGTCGCTATGTCGGCCAGCGGATAGGTGTTCGAGATCAGCGGCTTGAGGCGCCCGGCATTGATCAGGTCGATCAGTTCGCCGAACACTTCGTGCGGTGTGTAGGTACACCCGAAAATCGTCAGGTCGTTGAGGTAGATCGTGCGCAGATCGGCCTCAATGATGGGTCCGGCAATGGCACCTGAAGTTGCATAGCGTCCGGCGGGCTTCAATGCGTTGATCACCCCGGACCAACCGGAGCCTCCCACTACATCGATCACCACGGTGGCAGAGCCTTCCTTCGGCACCTCGTTGCGGTCCAGCAGTAAATCGGCGCCGGCCGCGCCGACCGCTTCCTGCTTGCCGGCGCTTGCGATGCCGGTGACATGGGCGCCTTTGAGTTTGGCAAGTTGCACTGCCGCCATTCCCACCCCGCCTGACGCACCGGTAATCAGAACCTGATCGCCCGGCCCCACCCTCGACCGGCTTAACAGGTTATACGCGGTGCCGTAGGCACACGGTAGTGCGGCGATCTCGATATCACTCAGCGGTGCGGCGCTGACATCGTGCAATTGCGCTGCGGGTATCTTGCAATACTGGGCAAATGCGCCATCGTACTCCGAGCCGATTGCGACGAAACGAGTAGGTGCATCCGGTGTCGGGTTGGGCTGGTTGGTAGGGCAGGTCACCCGCATTCCCCGAGTGACGTTCATAACACCGTCACCGAGGCTGACAACTTCGCCACAAACGTCGCCTCCCTGAATCAGCGGGAACTTCAGCGCACCGGCCCAACCGCCGTCATCGACATCAGCATTTGTATCAACATCACCGGTGCTGCCGGAGATGTCCTTTGAGTACCAGCCGATCCGGGTGTTGATGTCGGTATTGTTGACACCGGCCGCCAGCACCTTGACCAGCACTTCGCCTGGCCCTGGTTCCGGTACCGGAATTGCGTCGTTCCACACAAGTTTCTCCGGGCCGCCGTGACCGGTCAGTTGAACTCCCTTCATGGCAGCGGGTAATGACAATTTCCGTTTCCTTCAACTAACAGGCTTATTGGACCGGTATCCGGTCTGGATGGATTACCGGGCGCCGTGCCGATAGGGGCTCAACAGTGCATATACGGTCTTGTTCACCGGGGCCTGTAACCCGCTTTTTTCCGACAGCCGTGCTACAGCACCGGAAATCCACTCGATCTCCAGCGGACGGCCGTTTTCCAGGTCAATGGCCGTTGAGGCCCGCATGTTTGCGGGCAGGGCCATTGCGGCAGACCAGATGTCGGTTTCAATTGTGTCCGGCAGAGAGACGCCGCGCGCCCTGGCGAGGCTGGCGGTTTCCGCAATGATCGCCTGAAACAATCCGGTCAGATGATCATTTGCAATAATATCGCCTATTGTGCAGCGAACAGCCGCGGTGACACCGGACACTGCCGAGAACAGTACAAACTTCGACCACAGGTCGCGCTCGATGTCATCTGTCGCCGGTGCAGATGATCCGGCCTTGTTAATCGCATCCCTGAGCGCGTCAATTCTCTCAGATGGCCGGCTGTCGCGTTCGGCAAATATGAAACGGTTGAACTCGCCGGTCTGCTTGATATGGCCGGGTGCGGAAATTGTTGTCGAAATCTGCGCAACACCGTTGGCTACATTCTTTTCCGGCAGGATTTGCGCCAGCCTGTCCGACGCTTCAACGCCGTTGAGAAACGGTATGACGACAGTGTCGTCACCTACCATCGGAATACAGGCCCTTGCGGCAGCTTCCAGACCATCGCCCTTGACGCCGAAAATTATCGCATCAACCTTCCCGACCTCTGCAGGATCGCTCGTGGCGATCCACGGCCGCACGCAGTGGGTACCGTCATACCCATCAAGCTTCAGTCCGTCTTGCTGGATGGCTTCAAGGTGCGCGCCGCGGGCGATGGTAACCACCTGATGCCCTGAATTTGCCAGGCGCACCGCCAGGTACCCACCGATACCCCCGGTAGCCATAGTCGCAATTTTCATATTCCCGGTCCTGTTCTTGTTTAATGGCATCGCGAAATGATGGATACTAATTTTGCGGGCAACCTGGCGCAATGGGTCTACGGTCAGGGCCCGGCAAGAATGGACGTTGCCGTTTAACCTACATGACCTAGACTGCCGGTAATCGGTATCCCGGCCCGGCATCGCTGTCTTGTCAGGGCAAGATGACAGTATTGACGGAGTTTAAATCAGGCGGGACTACAGATGTCAGGAACGATAACTTTGCCTACCTGGTTTGCCGTACTTGCCGTTGTTCTGGCAACGTTGGCGGTGTTCAATCACTTTCTGCTGCCTGCAGCCCGCTGGATGGCGCGCCGCTCGGTCAACAGGGCAATCGCCGATGTCAACAGGCGCTTCGATCTCAAGCTGCCGTTGTTTCAACTGACCAAGCGCCAGGTGCTCATTGACCGTCTCGTCTACGATCCTGAGGTTTTGGCTACTGTTGCCCGGATCGCCAATGATCGCGGCGTGCCTCGCGATGGTGTGATGATGGAAGTCGTGGCGTTCGCCCGCGAGATGGTGCCGTCGTTCAACCCCTACATTTATTTCAACCTGGGTTACAGGATGGCCCGCCGTTTCCTGCGCTACTTTTATCAAGTCAGGGTTGGTTGGGTGCATGATGGGGCGGGCAGGGAAATTCCGCCAAACACGTCGATGGTTTTCTTCATCAATCACAGGAGCAATCTGGACTATCTGCTGGTGACCTATCTTGCATCCCGAAGAGCCGCTTTGTCCTACGGCGCCGGTGAATGGGCGCGAGTCTGGCCATTCAAGATCATTTTGCGGCTGGCCGGCGCGTACATCCTGCGCCGCAATCTGGACGATCCGGTGTATCGTGTGGTGCTGAGGCGCTATGTGCAGATGGCAACTGCCGCTGGTGTCCCGCATGCGATTTTCAGCGAGGGGGCACTGTCAAGGAACGGTATGGTCAATGAGCCGAAACTGGGCCTGCTCAGTTATATCTGCCGAAATTTCGACCCCGCAGGTGAAAACGATATCGTGTTTGTTCCGGTAGGCACGAACTTTGATCGCGTGATGGAGCAGCGCACGCTGATTGCAAATGTGGACACTGATTTTCGCGGCAGAGGCACGGTTTTCGTTCTTGGCTCAACGCTGCTTGTTCTCCTGCGCCAGGTTTGGTTGAAGCTCACCTTACGGTGGCAGGGCTTTGGAATGGCGGCGGCAAACTTTGGCGAACCACTGTCTCTTCGTGACTGGTCGAAACGCAATGGCTTATCCTTGACTTCGCTCCAACAAAAGCCGTTGTTCGAGGCAATCGAAAGCCTGGGCAACGAGCTGCGCAACAGGGTCATCGACACTATTCCGGTGCTTGCTGTTCCTCTGTTGTCCATGCTGGTGCTCGAAACAGATGAGCCGATGACCCGGGATCAACTGACGGACAAGGCATTAAAGAGACTGAATCATCTTCGCAATCTGGGTGCGCATCCCGGTATCAGGAAGGGCGCTGAAAAAGTCGCCATCACGGACGGCTTTGACCTGATGTACCGATTGGGATTGATAACCATCGATGGAGATGAAAAGGTCGAACCGCACGTGGATGAGCGGGACATGCTCCAGTACCATGCAAATTCGATTATTCAACTGAGCGCTTCGCTCGAGGCGAAATGATGGCATCTGCGTCATGAAAAAACTGCAGCGCCCAACTTTCCAGGAACTTCTGGTAGCAGCATTGAGGACACCGCTGGGAAGTCTGGTGGCGCGACCATGGTTTGATCATGTTGCGCTCAACACAGTTGCATACTGGTTTTTCCCATTATCTCGATTGTGGGCATCAGCGCGCGCCGCAGAGGGCTCAGCGGAGCGTTTTTTCGAGAACGCGCGCATTACACCATCACCGAAACTCACCGAAAGGGCCAAGCGTAACCTGGCTGAATTCGAAACCGTTCGTCACCGTGTGCTGGGCACTGAACGGAAATGGGAAAGCGTCATTTTCGGGGTCGAAGAACCTGCACCTGATGCCGCGTTGGATGCCGAGCATGAACGCCTCGGCAATCGCAACCAGTACAACAACCTGCGCCGCATGTTCATTCCCTTGCGACTGGCAAGGAGTGTGCAGCCGGTACGCTGGCAAATTCCGTCACCTGCCGACGTAGGTGCGGTCTACGATATGCTGCTTGCCGATCCGGCAAAGGCATTCAGGCCTCCTGATCCGATGCCGCAGGTAACGGTTTCGCACCGCCTGGGGACAGTTGAAGAGGGGCAGAGTTACTGGCTTCGGTTCAATTCTCCTTCGCCTCGCATGAACGATCAGGTGATTGCGCGCGTGTATGAGCCTGCCTGCGCGGAGAATGCGCCTACCTTGATTTTCGGACACGGCATCTGCGTCGAGTTCGATCACTGGAAAGGTCTGGTGGACGAAGTTGAGGCCATGGTGAAGATGGGTATCCGCGTTGTTCGTCCGGAAGCACCCTGGCACGGTCGGCGTGTTCCAGATGGCATGTATGGCGGCGAAAAATTCATCGCGACCGCCCCGATGGGTGCGCTGGACCTGTTCACATCGGCGGCACAGGAGTGGTCTGTCATCATCGACTGGCTGAGACGCACCACCGATACGCCGATCGCCATTGGCGGCAGCAGCCTAGGCGCGATGACATCCCAGATTATCTGTGACAAAGCACGCTACTGGCCTGAACGCCTGCAACCTGACGCTGCATTCCTGGTTACTCATTGCGGCCATATAGAAGATGCCGTGGTCCATGGAAAACTGGCCGAAGTCTGGGGCATTGCAAAGGCGACGATAGACCAGGGCTGGCGCACCGACTTGATCAGGCGCTACATGCCATTGTTCGAGGCGGAGGGCCTGCCGATCATCCCGCCCGAGAATATTGTCACCGTGCTCGGCGACCACGACAATGTAACACCGTTCAACAGTGCACGGACACTGATCGATGAGTGGAGTGTTCCCGAGGAAAACCAGTTTGTATATCGGCGTGGCCACTTCAGCGTGCCGGTCGGCATGATGCGTGATCACGCTCCGCTGGTGAAGTTACGGCAAATCCTCGACGAGCTTTAGACGCCGGGCAGGGCAGGCGGAAAATCATGCCGGTCAATCCAGCCATCTGGCGCGGGGATTTTCATGTCAAGCAGCACATAGCCAAGCGTCTTGCCATGCCGGTCCAGTTTCAGGTTGACGTTGACCCCGCCACCCAGTGCGCCTTCCAGCACAAAATTCATCGCACCGATTTTTGGCAGGACATAGCGGGTGACACTGCCCGGCGGATCAAGCGCAAACGCCTGCAGACACAGTTCCTCCGTGACATGAGCCTTCAGATGGCCGAAGTGTTTGTCGTCGAACGCGATCACCGAGATGTTCAACCGGTCGCCCTTGTCACCGGCTCGCCCGTGGGCCAGATATCGAATCGGTATCATCTCTGCAGGCAGATTTTCTGCTGTCACAGCGTTTCCTCCAGCAGATAGCCGCGTGAAACAGCTTCGTGCTGACGCACACGGCCTTCCACCGTTGCTGTCCGGGCAGAGATAGTCATGCGGATGCCACCGCCACCGGCAGGGCCGTTCAGATAGAGTGCTTCAAATTCATCGAACAGAAGCTGTATATCCTGTCGGTCGGTACTGGCGGCAGCCATCCTGAGACGCACGTCACGTGGGCGGTATTGGCTGTTTGTAACATCATCATACATTGCGCCGATTATATCGAAGTGCGGAGATGCTTCAGGCGCGATGAGGTCAAGGCGTTCCTGCAGTATGGATTTCGCCATCACCGCACGCTCAAGGCTGGTGTCGCCCATGTAGGATATCTCGGCTTCTCCCATCCAGCCATTGTCAACGCAGGTAAGTGTTTTCAATGTGTCGGGTCTGGGCAGGCCCCGGCAGCCGGTAAGGGTGACCTGGTTCGCGCGGCTCTGATGCATTGAAACATCGGAAATATCCATCACCACGTCGGGCGTCAGATAACATGCCGGATCATGTATTTCGTACAGCAATTGTTCTTTCACGGTGGCTGTCGTCAGGATGCCGCCGCCAAGGGGCTTACTCAAAATAAGCCGCTCGTGGTCACCGGAGATACTGGCGATAGGAGCGCCGGGCCGGGCGAGGCCCGGTACTGTTTTGTTGCCACTGTCGGCAAAATATCCGCCACAGACCTGGGTTCCACATTCGATCAGGTGACCCGCAAGTGTGGCTTGCGCAAGTCGGTCCCACTGGCTCCATTTCAGCCTGAGCTCGTGAACCACCGGCCCGACGACAAGCGACGGATCCGCCACTCTTCCGGTAACCACAATGTCAGCGCCGGCGGCCAGCGCCTCGACGATGCCGCGGGCCCCGATATAGGCATTGCGGGCAATTGCACCGGCACCATGATCATCAACCTTGACCGGCAATTCATCGCCAAGCACATAGCCCACTTTCCGCCAAAGATTGTTCTGCTGGAGAAAACCGGTGATGGCTTCTGCCACTTCCCTGGGCGCGCTGCCGCCGAAATTGCTGATGATCCTGATGTCATTGCGCACGCAGGTGTTGATGCAGGCTTCCAGGTAGCTGATCGCCCGCTCGATCTGCCGGCGTCTGCCATCGGCGCTCTGGGCAAGCGCAAGTGTTCGTTCGGCCAGGCATTCGAAAATCAGGTACCTTCTACCCTGAAACAGTGTCAGCGACTGGGCTGCGATTTCACCCAGTTCTCGCCGGTCATTTGCAAACCCCGCCCCCGCCGCAATGTGGACCTCAGTCAAAATTCAAATCCCGCCTCGATGTTTGACCGTCAGTAACTGATTCTGATGATACAGGATAATGCGCCGGGCCGGATATGAAATGAAAACCGCTAGTTTTTGCTACCCGATTCTGCGCGCGGTTTGTATTTCCGGCCGAGCCGGTATGAATACATGTGCTGATAGTGCGGCAGAGCCCGCTCATGGACCTCTCGGACGCGCCCGGGTGTCTTGTCGCCTGAACACTGGACCGGCATTCCAGGACTTGCGTTATCCTAGGACAATTCCGGCCGGGCAACCTGGGAGCACTGGTTCAATGCCCAGGGTTGAAACACACCTCACGCACCGGTGGCGTTGTTTGACAACTATGTCTACGCGCTTGAGGCCGCTACAGGGGCTGAGGGAATGGTGCTCGCCTGGCGCGGATTTGCAGACGCGTACCTGGAATCCGGCCAGTTGCTGCCCGTGCATGCAAGCTGGTATGCCAGCGGCGCCAGGCCTTATGCAATTGCGACCCGGAACGGGAGTGTGAAACCGGTGGTAGCAAACTGTCTCCGGTTCTTTTCCAAACGGCTACCAGAATAAAGAAAGCCGGTCATTTTCGCCAACCGACCACAATTTGCAAGACGGGCTTTAGTCCCGTCACCACACTGTAACAAACCCGGTGCAGATATTATCGCATCGGGCAGACAGAGTTTTTCAAAAACGTTGCGACTTGCAACATTGGTACATGAGTTGGCGTGTGTGAAAAGCGGAACGTTCAAATGAAGCTTTTATCGCGTAAAAAATATTCATTTGAAAATAATTGATGCGCACTTGAAAATTATGTGTCACGATCTGGTGGGAAGGAGAGGCCTACATGCATGACATGCAGCTGTCCGAACGCCAGGTCGAAATTGCGGAACTGGTGCGCGAGCACGGGTTCCTGACGGTCGAGAAATTGGCCGGACATTTTGGTCTGACCACCCAGACAATCAGGCGTGATTTGAACGTAGTATGTGATCACGACCTGGCCCGGCGGCGTCATGGCGGCATCGAGAGTTCGTCCAGATCCGAAAACATTACCTATGAAAGCCGCCAGATACTGGCACGCAGTGCCAAACAGGCAATTGGACGCGAGGTCGCTCGTCACATTGCAAACGGGTCTTCCCTGGCCTTCAGCGTTGGAACCACACCGCAGGTTGTGGCAGAGGCGCTGCTTAACCACGACAGTTTGCGAGTGTTCACCAACAACCTGAACATCGCCATGCTGTGCTGCGGCAACCTCACATTTGAGGTGAACATTGCAGGCGGCAGGTTGCGCAATTCCGACCGCGATATACTGGGCACCGGTCTGGATGAATTCCTGTCGTCCTATATGGTTGATATCGGCATTTATGGCGTGGCCGGAGTTGCCGAAGATGGCACACTGCTGGACTTCTACGAAGAAGAGGTACGGGCCCGAAAGCTCATTCGGGAAAACAGCCGTGAGACATTTCTGGTGCTTGATCACACCAAGTTCGAACGCGCTGCCCATGTCCGCGGCGGCAATGTCGGCGAAGCGACAAAGGTGTTCTGCAATGCTTATCCGCCGGAGAACATTCTGGAGATACTGGCCGGTTCCGGGACCGAACTTGTTGTGTGCGGCGAGGAAGCGGCAACATGAGTGGCATCCAGATACACAACCTGGTCAAGCAATGGGATGAAGTGCGTGCCGTTGATGACGTGTCGTTTGAGGTCCCTCAGGGCAGCCTGACGGTTTTGCTTGGCCCGTCAGGGTGCGGCAAGTCAACCATACTGCGGATGATTGCCGGGCTCGAAGACGCCAGTGACGGTGAGATACTCATTGATGGAAACGATGTCACCCGCGAAGACCCGTCCAGGCGAGGCGTCTCGATGGTGTTTCAATCCTATGCGCTGTTTCCTCATCTGAGTGTGCGCGAGAATATTCTGTTTGGCCTGAAAGTCCGCCGCGTGCCGGTTGCCGAGCAGGAAAAGCGGCTGCTGGAAGCTGCTGAACTTGTTGGCCTGGCACATCTGCTTGACCGCAAGCCGGCCAACCTGTCCGGTGGGCAGCGCCAGCGTGTCGCCTTGTCCCGGACCATTGTGTCCAACCAGCCGGTGTGTCTGATGGACGAACCGTTGTCGAACCTGGATGCCAAGCTAAGAGCCGAAATGCGCGACGAGATCTGTGCGCTGCAGCGCAAGCTTTCGCTGACCATGGTATACGTTACCCACGACCAGATTGAGGCCATGTCGATGGCCGACCAGGTAGTGCTGTTGAAGGGCGGACAGGTGGAGCAGGTCGGTACGCCGACGGACCTGTATGAAGCTCCTCAGACAACGTTTGCCGCCAGCTTCCTGGGAATGCCGCCCATGAATGTCATTCCCTTGGACCAGATTTCTGGCGGTGAGGCACTGCAGGGTGGTTTGCCGCAAGCCAGGCCGGACTGGTTGCTGGGCATTCGCCCGGAACAGATCCGGATTG
Source organism: Alphaproteobacteria bacterium (assembly GCA_024640405.1). Classification (GTDB taxonomy): domain Bacteria; phylum Pseudomonadota; class Alphaproteobacteria; order Rhizobiales; family Aestuariivirgaceae; genus Anderseniella. Next base: position 62,774 of record JAHEFB010000006.1, read on the forward strand.
CGGAGAATGGAATACCGGTCGAGGTTACCGCTGCCGATTACATGGGGGCTGAAACGGTATTGCGCCTGCAACACGGGAAGCAGGTTGTCATGGCGCGGGTTCATGGCCGCCCACCTGCAGACGTTGGGGACAAACTGCGGATCGCCTGGGCGGCTGACGACATACATCTGTTTGACGAAAACGGGGCAAGACGGGGAGGCCCGGACACAGCGGTGTCACAACCGGCTTTGTAGTGATGTTGTGCCGGCAACGCTAACGGGATGGGCAAAGTGGATCCCGGAACCTGAAATTGTAAAGGAGAGGAGTCGTATCAAATGTTTAAACTTATCACAAAGACAATGGCCGGCATCGTCGCTGCTGTCTGTCTGTCAATCATGGCAGCGAGCCTGTCGACAGCGGCCTATGCCAAAACCAAACTGACTATGTATTATCCCGTCGCGGTTGGCGGGCCATTGACCAAAATCGTTGATGGTATGGTCGCGGACTTTATGAAGCAGAATCCGGACATCGAGGTAAATGCCATCTATGCCGGAAACTACAACGATGCCCGTATCAAGGCGCTTGCCGCCTTGAATAGTGGTCAACCTGCCCAGCTTTCGGTAATGTTCTCAATCGATCTGTACGAGCTCATTGAACAGGATGCCATTGTCGCCTTTGATGATGTGGTCAAGACCGATGAAGAAAAGGACTGGCTGAAATCGTTCTATCCGACGCTGATGCAAAACGGTACCACCGGCGGCAAGACCTGGGGAATTCCGTTCCAGCGCTCGACCATCGTGATGTACTACAACAAGGATGCCTTCAAGGCTGCAGGACTGGATCCTGAGAAGGCACCTGCATCCTGGGACGAACTGGTCGCGGCAGGCAAAAAACTGACCAAGAGCGACGGTTCGCAGTGGGGTATGATGATCCCGTCGACCGGCTATCCGTACTGGATGTTCGGTGCCCTGTCGATGCAGAACGACCAGGTGCTGATGAACAGCGCCGGCAACCAGACCAACTTTGCTGAACCGGCAACCATTGAGGCCCTGCAGTTCTGGAAGGACCTGGGGTCAAAACACAAGGTAATGCCGGATGGCACCATTGAATGGGGCACGCTCCGCAAGAATTTTCTTGAAGGCAAGACCGCCATCATGTGGCATTCGACCGGCAATCTGACCACTGTAAAGAAGAAAGCTGCATTCGATTTCGGTGTGGCCATGCTGCCGGCCAACAAGCGCCGCGGCACACCGACCGGCGGTGGCAACTTCTATATCTTCAAGAAGACCACACCGGAGGAGCGTTCGGCGTCCATGAAGCTGATCAAGTTCATGACCAGCCCGGCACAATCTGCCAACTGGTCAATGCAGACCGGTTACATGGGTATCAGCCAGGCTGCATATGACACCAGCGAGCTGCAGGAATACGTAAAGGGTTTTCCTTACGCAGCCGTGGCTCGTGACCAGTTGGAATTCGCCACTGCCGAACTTTCGACTTACGAGACAGGCCGGGTGCGCAAGTCACTGGATGATGCCATTCAGGCGGCACTCACAGGCAGCAAGACGCCGGAAGAGGCGCTGAAGGAAGCTCAGGCAACAGCAGATCGCCTGCTCAAGCCTTACCGCTGATACCGGACAAGCCTGGCATGGGGCACACACGTTGTTGTCGCCCCATGTCTATTGCACTGAACTTCGACCGGAGTTGGTAAATGCATCTGTCGCGAGACACCATGAGACACGTACACGGCTGGTTGCTGCTGACACCAGCTGCCGTCCTGCTGGTGTCCTTTACCCACTATCCAACCATTGCGACAGTCATCAACAGCTTCTTTTCAAAGGGGAATTCAGTACGCCCGTCGCGCTTCATCGGCATAGACAATTATCAGGCGATGACCCAGGATCCGATTTTCTGGAAAGTGCTTGTCAACAATATGTGGTTTGCCGTGGGCACCATTCCGACCTCCATCGCACTGGCCATCATCATGGCACTTCTGGTCAACCGCGCCATGCCGGGCCGTTCATTCGTGCGTATGGCATATTTTACGCCGACCATTCTGCCGATGATCGCCGTTGCCAACATCTGGCTGTTCTTCTATTCGCCGGATATTGGCCTGATCGACCAGATTACCAGCTGGTTCGGCATTTCCGGACATAACTGGCTGGGGGATCCCGACACGGTCCTGTCGGCGATAATCGTCATGACGGTTTGGAAAGAGGCAGGGTTTTTCATGATTTTTTACCTGGCCGCCCTGCAACATATTCCCCCTGAACTGGGCGAAGCGGCCAAGCTGGAAGGCGCATCGCGCTGGTACTATTTTCGCCGGGTGTTGTTCCCGCTTTTGATGCCGACCTCGCTGTTCGTGCTGATCAATGCGGTGCTCAACTCATTCAAGCTGGTTGATCATCTGTTTGTGTTGACCAAGGGCGGGCCTGACAATGCCAGCAACCTGCTGCTCTACTACATATTTGAAAACGCGTTTTCCTATTTTGACACCAACTATGCCGCGACGCTGACAGTAGTACTGCTGGGCCTGCTGGCGATCATGGCGCTGGCACAGTTTTTCGTTCTTGACCGGCGGATACACTACCGATGACCAGGCCAGCCCACACCACTCGAAGTTATACCGAGATTCTCGAGTACATCGGGGCCTGGGTGCTCGCCTTGCTGTGGATCGCGCCGCTGCTGTATGCATTCTGGGCGGCTTTTCATCCCAGTGAATACTCAACAAACTTCGACCTGTTGGCACCACTGACGCTGGACAATTTCCGCGAAGCGCTGTCGCAGGCACCGTTCCTGCGCTACGGGATAAACACCTTCCTGCTCGTCACCATGCTTCTTGCGGCCCAGATGGTGGTCGGCACGCTTGCAGCCTATGCCTTTGCCCGTTTTCAGTTCTTTGGCAGCAATGTCGCCTTTGGGCTGGTTCTCGTGCAATTGATGATCACTCCGGAAATACTGATCGTCGAGAACTACTCCACGCTTGCAAAACTGGGCTTCGTCGACACCATCACTGGCATTGGTCTGCCTTACATGGCCAGCGCTTTCGGCATCTTCCTTTTGCGCCAGGCATTCAAATCGACACCGAAGGAACTGGAGGACGCGGCCCGGTTGGAAGGCTGCGGCATGTTCGGCATCCTCATGCGGGTATATGTTCCACTTGCACGTCCGACTTATCTGGCCTTCGGCCTGGTTTCCATCAGCCACCACTGGAACAATTTCCTCTGGCCGCTGGTCATCACCAATTCGGTAGAGACCCGGCCGTTGACCGTCGGGCTGGGGATTTTCGGTGCTCCCGAATCCGGTGTCGACTGGTCGATTGTCTCTGCTGCCACTCTGTTGTCGGTGGCTCCACTGCTGATTGCCTTCCTGCTGTTCCAGAGGCAATTCGTGCAATCCTTCATGTATGCGGGCATTAAATGACCGTTATTGCGTCGTGGAACATCCAGAATGGCAAGGGCACAGACGAGATCGTCTCACTGTCACGCATCGCTGACGTCATCTTCAATATGGGCGATCCGGACATTATCTGTCTGCAGGAAGTGTCGCGGCATTTACCTCTATTTGGGGCTGACAATGCTGTCGACCAGATCGCGGAACTGTCCGGTCTGTTTCCCGGCTATGAAGTTATCTTCGGCGTTGCGATCGAGGCAGCGAGTTCAGGTTCCCCACAACGGTGGCAATACGGCAATGCCACGCTGACCCGGTTGCCGGTTCTTTCTGTGTTTCATCATCCGTTGCCCCAGCCCGCCCACGCCGGTGTGCGCCAGATGCCGCGCCAGGTAACCGAAACAACCGTTTCTGCCGGCTCCGGATCATTGCGGGTAATGAACACACACCTGGAATTTCACTCCCGGCGACAACGGCTGGCGCAGATCGAAAGACTGCGGGAACTTCAGCAACAGGCAGCTGCAAATGTGATTGACCCGCCAGATCATGATGCGGCCGGCAGTTACCAGTTGCTCAACCGGCCCGAGAACTGCGTCGTGTGTGGTGACTTCAATATTGAGGTGGACTCGCAGGAGTATCATGCCATGCTGGCTCCACTGGCGGATCATCCAGCGGGTTTTCGCGATGCCTGGGGCATTTGTAATGCCGGTCGCGCCCATGATCCGACCTGCGGGGTGCATGACAATGTGCAGTGGCCGCAGGGTCCGCACTGCCGCGATTTCTTCTTTGTCGCCGGGGCTGTGTCACAATGCCTGCAAGACGTTGGGGTCGACACCGCGACCAATGCCTCGGATCACCAGCCGCTGATGCTGACGATCAGCGATGCGGTTTGAGCGGAGACAGGTGCGATTATTTTAGCCGTCGACAGCGTCATCTCCAGTTCCTGGGCGATAAACCGTTATGAGGCGGCGCGTTTCAGGCTTCCCGGCGCAGTGTTTCCGAAACACAGCATGGTTGCAGCAAGTCTCGATGAGTTGAAAGACCTGTTCGACGCGTTTGTGTTCGACTCGTTTGGCGTTCTGAATGTCGGGGAAACTGCAATTTCTGGCGCATGTGAGCGCGTCGCGGAATTGCGTGGTGATGGAAAGCAACTGGTTGTACTGACCAATGCTGCGACCATACCGCTTGGCGGTCTGGTGCAGAAATACGCAGGTCTGGGTTTTCGGTTCACTAGTCGGGAAATTGTCAGCAGTCGCGAAGTGCTGGCCAAGGGGATGCCGTCTTACGGTGATAATTGGAAATGGGGTATTGCAGCACCGCCCCAATCGAAAGTTCATGAGTTGCCCGGCCACTGCCACAACCTGGCTGTTTGCCAAGGCAGTTTTGACAACAGTCATGGATTTGTGCTGCTCAGCAGCAGCGGCTGGACTGATCAGCTGCAATCCATGCTGGTCACTGCCATGCGGGAGCGCCCGCGCCCCTTGCTTGTCGGCAATCCGGACGTGGTTGCGCCGCGTGAGGACGGCCTGACGCTGGAACCCGGCGCATTCGCCCACGACATGGCCGATGCTCTGGGTGTGGCGCCGATATTCTACGGTAAACCGTTCGGCAACGCGTTTGACGAGGTTGAAAGCCGACTTGAACCTGTAGTCGATCCAAAGCGGATCGCCATGATTGGCGACAGTCTACACACCGATATTCTGGGTGGTGCGGCGGCAGGATGGCGAACTGTCCTGGTAACGGACCATGGACTTGCAAAGGGACGGAACGTTGATGAATTGATCAGCTCTACCGGCATCGTGCCCGACTTTATCATTCCGTCGATCTAAGGCGTGTGCGGTTAACCGCGACACGCTTGTATTATGACACTTGCAGCTACTGTGCGACGAATAATCCACTGCACGCCACTTCATTTATGGCGTGCAGTGGCAGTGGCTGGACCGGCACATCACCTTCACATGGAAGTGACGCGGATTGATTTCCCATTGCAACACGTTGCTGGTCACAATGATCCACAGGATTCAGGAGTTAAATCAAGTGGATCGGGCCTGCACATCGCGAACTCAGTACTCCGGTGATTGTTTCTGGAAAAGTATGGTTGGTGCGAGGAACCTGGCGGCATTGACTCTGGTCATTGCAATCTCGGCGGGGTCGGTGTTGTCAGCTGCTGCGCAGGTCAATCGGGCGGATGTGGACGATGAAAGGGAACCAGTTCGCACCGGTCCGATAAAACAGGCCGAAGACCCCAGCGGACCGCGCCGGCATTTTCGCTTGAGAAATCCAGCCCGCCTGAGCGGCGAAGAGGCCGAGCGTCTGTACGGCCAAATCAAGCAGGAAATGGCAAAATGCTATGGCATCTCGAAGCTGCCGGCCACCGGCGATTACCTGAACTGGAAACGCTACAACAATGCCCCGTATCCGAGCGTGTCGCATGGCAACAGATTTGTCAGTAATTATGCAAATTCCGAGGCCGGTGCTTATGGGCGATACGAACAGACCGGGCGGCTGCCCGTAGGTTCCATTCTTGCGAAGGACAGTATTACGGTCGGCAAGGACGGTGTGGCCATACCGGGCGCGCTGTTCCTGATGGAAAAGATGCCGGCGGGCTTCAACTATGTCAGCGGTGATTGGCGTTACACCATGGTCATGCCGGATGGCAGCATTTTCGGGATCACAAATGGAGTAGGCTCGGAGCGGGTGAAATTCTGCATTTCCTGTCATCTGGCCGTCGAAAAACAGGATCACCTGTTCTTCATTCCGGATGAATACCGGGTCAAGTAGGGCGGATTTGGTTTAATCTGCCATCCTCGATTTTCACTATTGCACAACGAGAGCGTTGGCAGAACGTGTCGAAAAGTATTGCCGGGTGGCATCAGTAAAGGCCTGCACCAATCTGCGGGGATTGCCGCCTGCATGGCCAAGCACAAGTTTTAACGGTCTTGTCTCGGGGCGAAACGGGATGGCCATTACCCGGTCACCTGCATATGTGGTCGCGGCCGCCGGGCGCATGTTGAGAATTGAGTATCCGACACCGGCGCCAACCAGGCTGCGAACCATTTCATGGGTAGAAACCGTTGCTACAACATTTGCGAGCCGATCCGCATCACCTGCCAGTTCCCGGTAGTACTGGTTTGTCATTGGCAGATCGAGCAGCACCATAGGTTCGCCCTTCAGATCTACCCGTGTCACGAATTCACGGCCGCAAAGGGCATTGTCATGTGAAACCAGGACGTAGGGCGGAGCATCGATCAAGGGGTGACACTTGATGCCGGAATGCACATTTTCAGCAACGAACAGGATCACATCGTATTCGCCATTCAATAGACCGGCCTGCACAGATTCATTATCGCTTTCCAACAGGTTTACTTTAATGCCGGGATGTTCTCGAACCAGTGGTGCCACGATTGCTGGCAGGAATGCCGGTGCAACCGGCGCATAGTATCCGATGGTGATGCTGCCGGACAAAGCCGTGCGCAGCTCAGTGCCCTCGAGGAAAACCGTGTCATACTCCTCGATCAGGCGGCGGACCTTGCGCATGATTGCAAGACCAGCGGCGGTCGGCCTGATCCCTTTGGCCGGATATCGCTGCACCAGTTGCAACTGGAAGTCGCTTTCAACCAGGTCAATCGCATTGGATATGGCGGAAGGCACAACATTCAGTTCTTCGCCGGCTTTGGAAATCGAACCAAGCTCTGCTGCGCGCAGAAAGTAGTTCAACGCCTTGATTGAAGTTCGCAAAGCAACGTCCTTCGATAAGCAAAACATCAATTAAAATGCGGTTATGGCGCATAATGTTCTATTTTTCAAACATTATGGATTGTGGAATAGTTGTGCCGTCGCGAAAACTCACCAGCTGGATGCATGCTGCAATGACGCAAACGATTGAGAATACAGCAGCTTCAAACAACAGCAACTTTGCCCGGCAATGGCATCACCGTCCGCCGGTGCCCATCCGGGTATCGCCGTTCTTTTCCTGGCCACCTGAACCGGCCAGGATGCTGCGCTGGATTTCCGATCGCTGGTTTTCGATTGCGGAAAACTCGATTCTTGTCGTGGTCGCCTGCATCACGTGGCGCTGGTTCCAGCCAGACCTGGAACAGGCGGCGACCCTGGCGCCGGGTTGGATTGCGCAGATATATGTCCGCAATCTCGTCCTGCTTGTCGTCGTGGCAGGCGGTCTGCATCTGTACTTCCATACCTGGAAGAAGCAGGACAAGCGCCTGAAGTTTGACAAGCGCGAGATGTCAAGGGGCACCAGCAGTTTCACTTTTAAAAATCAGGTGTACGACAACATGTTCTGGTCGCTCGCATCGGGCGTTACCTTCTGGACCGCTTATGAGGTCGCGATATTCTGGGCCATGGCCAACGGTTATGCGCCGGTCCTGTTGTGGACGGATAACCCTGTGTGGTTTGTGGCGCTGTTTCTTCTCACGCCGGTGTGGATTTCTTTTCACTTCTATTGGGTTCATCGCTGGCTGCACTGGCCGCCGCTGTATCGTCTCGTCCACGCGCTGCATCACCGAAATACCAATGTCGGCCCCTGGTCGGGTTTCTCGATGCATCCGGTTGAACATCTGATTTTCCTGTCTTCGGTGCTGATCCACTTTGTGCTGGCAGCTCACCCGATCCATATTCTTTTCCACATGCAGCACCAGGCCCTGACGGCAGCCACGTCGCATACCGGATTTGAAAACCTGCTGGTCAGGGACAAGGCCAGGCTGGCGCTCGGTACGTTCCATCACCAGATGCACCACCGGTATTTCGAATGCAATTACGGGAACCTGGAAGTGCCATGGGACAAGTGGTTCGGCTCCTTCCACGACGGCACCGATGCATCGCATGCAGAATTCAAACAGCGCCGCCGCCGCTTGTCGCAGACATCCTGATGGCGAACACTGCCGCCATCATTTGACAGTTGCCGAGAAAACATGCACTGCGGCGGGTATTCGGATTCCATCGTTACACAGGAACGGTTCAAACCGCTTTGCGATGGTGTTCATGATGGCACTCAGATCCTCCGCTGTGCCGTTCTTGGCTTTGAGCATTCGCGCGACCGGGCCGACGTGCGGGGCGATCTGCAGGACTGGCTTGAGCCCGCCGGGGTGGTGCAGGTCGATTTCCACCTGCACTGACTGACAGTCAGTCAATCCTGTGTCCTGCAAGATGCCGATAACCCGGTCTGCATCACGGAAGGCCAAAGGCCCTGGCGCGTGAGGGTCCGCCGGTTCAGCGGGCCCGAGGTGTTCAGCCGCCGCCTCTTGCGGCAGGGAAAACCACGGATTGTGTTCCGGGCCGGCCCAGGCGGCAAACACCAGGCGCCCGCCGGGACGAATGCATCCCGCTATATTCCTGAATGCCTTTTCCGTATCGGAAAAAAACATCACGCCGAAGCGGGAAACCGCGACATCGTAGTCGCCGGAGCCGAGTTGCTGTTCCTGCGCATCTGCAATGGCAAACGACACATTGTCGGCGCTCAGTTCCTGCTGCCGCTGCCTGGCGCGCGTGATGAGTGGTTCGGAAACATCAATGCCGTGAATCTTGCCGCCAGGAGCGATCAATTCGGCAAACTCGAACGTCGACGCGCCGGCGCCGCACCCCAGATCGACAATTTTCTGGCCCGCTTGCGGTTTGACAGCCGCGATCAGCTGGCTCGTGACCGAGCCAAGCAGTGTGTCAAGATCGCTTTGAAAGGTGACCCAGTTCTGGCCCTGTTTGGAATTCCAGTATTCCGCCTGGGCGTCGTTTGCCATTTTCCTCACCTTCCAACTTCAGGTCCCTGTTGCCCGCGGACAGTATTGTTCGCAAGGAACCGGTCAAGCGGAAAAACTGATCCGGACAGCCCGTCAGCGAACCCGATGCGGCAAGCAGGCAATTGGAGCATGCTCACGACTGCCGGCTGACGCTGTCTGTTCAAGCGCGAAGACGTTTGCCGGGCCTTGAAAAAATCTCTCCAAAGCCGTGTATCCTGTCAGCGATACCTGCACGCCGCAGGCAGCTCCAGAACTGTGCCTGATTGCTGGTGATGACCGGTTTACCGGTCGCTTGTTCTATCTCGTCCACCACTTCCAGCGAGCGGATGCCGCCGCATGATAGGAATATCGCATCTGCATCGGGCCGGTCGATTTCGCGTGCGAAGGCTTTCCAGTAGGCAGGCGTTACGCAGCCGAACTCGATACCGGTGGTCAGGTTCAACCCCTGAATGTCGAGAACCTCAAAACCCTTGCCGACCAGGAATTCTGCTTCTGCTGTGTTGATTTCATCCAGATAAGGCGTGCCGACAACCAGTTTCCTGGCTCCGAGTTCACGCAGGGCATCTACCACACCCGTTACCAGGCACATAGGTTTTGCCCACGGCGCGCCCTTGGAGATCTCATCGAAGATCCGCTGTTCGCCAATGACGATGGAACCGCTGGTGCAACTGTAGCTGATGACGTCAGGCCGCGTGTCAGGCTGAATGCGCGATGCGGCATCCGCCATGTGTTCGATGTGCCGGGCAAGGGTTTGTTTTGTGGTGTAGTCATCGGTTTTAAGGCGGGTGATATGCACCGCCACGCCGTCCGGGGCCATGGCGAAAAAGTCGGCCTCAGCCGCCAGATCGGTCGACATCAGGATGAACCCCAGTTTGGCGCGATGGTGTTTGCCCTGATCCAGTTCGGGTGTGCGGGTCTTGGATTTCACCATGTTGCCGGATTCAAACATGTCCAATTGCCTTCTGTCTGATCAGCGATGTCGTTGGGCAATGATCATCTGACAGGCACTCCAAGGGCAATTCAAGAAATTTTTCAAGCGCAATGCAGTATTGCAGGCAACAGGGCAGGCGGCTTTGGCTTCATCGCCGCCTGCCGACAGGGTCAGGACCCCTTTTCGGTTGTGGGATCGATCATCTTGCGTACTTCGGTTATTTTCGTGGCCGGAAATCCGCTGATCTCTGCGTGCTTGTTGATGGTTGCTTCGTCTTTGGCGAGATAGACACAGAATGTCTTGTCTGCGGTCACGAAACTCTCCAGCCATTGAATGTCGGGTGCAAGCTGATTGAGCGCCTCGTTTGACTTGGCCGCAGCACCTGCCAGTTGCTCGCGTTCCAGGCTGCCGACTTCCGGAATGTCCCGCTCGATAATGTACTTGTTCAGTGCCATCTTGTTCTCCTGTTTGAGCCAGAATTGATGCTGGTTGCATCTGACCGCTAGCTTTGCCTGTAACTCATGCCTTCACAAGTACAGAAACTGTACTCGACAGCTGCCGGATGGTTCGGCAATCTGGTCCCAACGTGTCAACAGTCGGGATTAGGCCAATGTCTCAAGCAGGATACAAGCAGTTTTGCCCGGTCGCGATGGCGGCCGAAGTGCTGTGCACGCGATGGACAATGGTGCTGCTGCGCGAACTGATTGCGGGCTCCACAAGGTTCAATGATCTTCGCCGTGGCGTGCCCAAAATGTCACCCACCTTGTTGTCGCAAAGGCTCAGGGAACTGGAGACAGCCGGTATTCTGGAGCGCAGAGAGGTGGCTGCCGAGAAGGGGATCTACGAATACTGCCTCACGCCCGCCGGCCAGGACCTGGGCGGCATCGTCGAAGCCATCGGTGTGTGGGGGCAAAGCTGGGTTGAATCTCAGCTTTCGCTGAAGAATCTGGACCCCTCGTTGCTGATGTGGGACATGCGGCGCAATCTCAATGCCGATCCGTTACCTGCCCGCAAGGTGGTGATCCAGTTTCTGTATCCCGAGCTTCCTGCGTCAAAACGCTTCTGGTGGCTGGTGGTCGAAGCAAACGGCATTGTTGATCTGTGCTGGGCCGATCCCGGTTTCGAGGTGGACCTTTATGTCTCCACAGACCTGCGCACAATGACGGCAATCTGGATGGGACTGGTAAAGGTCGAAGGTGAGCAGGACAAGCTGCAACTGACCGGTGACAGGAAAATCGCCCGCACCATGCAATCCTGGCTGGGATTGAGCCCGTTTGCCTCTACACAGAAGAAAGTCGCCTGAGATATGGGGTTGGCTGGCCAGTGACGGCCTGATTCAAGAGGCCGGCAGATTGCCGGTTTCCCGCCACACGTCCTGCGGCAGTTCCAACAGCCTGTTCAGCATCCACTGGCCAGCCACGCCCAGGGCGCGCTGTTCGGTCCACACGGCATCCACACCATGCAGGATGTCGCTTTGTTGAAATCCGTAGTTCAGTTGAACCAGATCACCCGTCTTTATGCCGTCTGCGACAATGGAATGCGGAAGTTCTGCCCAGCCAAACCCCTGAAGCACCAGATCCAGCACCAGCATGGGGTTTTCCGCATACCAGATGGATGGGCTCTTGCGGTTGCCTGGGCTGCCGGTTTGGGCCGTTGGCCTGATTTGCGGCACCAGTTCGCGGTGCTGTCTGAGGTCTGCGTGCCTGACTTGCGACAATCGGGCGAGTGGATGATCGCGTCCTGCCACCGGCACTGTTCTGGAATAGCCGACACCGCGAAACTGAAACCCCACCGGGTAACCTTCCTGTTCAATCATCAGGCCCAGTTCGGCGCGGCCCCGTTTCAATATGCCGGCCATATCGGCTGGATCCGGGGTGACGATTTCAAGCGACACATGGGCGAATGTGGTGCTGAAGTCGCCGAGCAGGTCGAGCAGGGGGCGGATGCTGATGCCCTGTTCGATCGCGATGCAAAGGTGGCCCTCAACACCTTCAGACATGGATTTGGCCCGGGCCAGGAATTCCTGACTGCCCAGCAGGATGCCTTTTGCATTGGCCAGCAGCGCTGCGCCCGCTTTGGTCAGGACCGGATTTCGGCTGCTGCGGTCGAACAGCAGGACGTCACAGTCGATTTCCAAATTTGCTATCGCGGTTGAGACCGCAGACTGTGCCTTGCCCATCTGCCGTGCTGCTGCGGAAAACGATCCCAATTCCGCGGCCAGAACGAAAGCCCTGTAATTCTCGATGCTCGGCATCGTTTCACCTATCTGAAAATCAGATATAAACTGACTATTAAATAACCTGATTTGTGATATGGATGCAAAATATTCCGGAGCACACAAATGTCACAAACAGCAGTCATGCGGACCGGCAGGGACCGTCTGCGCTACACAGTTACCTTTGAGGCCTCATTGATGATGGTCCTGATCCCGGCAGGGGCAGCGTTTTTTGACAAGGGGCTGGCCGATATCGGGCTTCTGGGCATCATTCTATCGCTCAAGGCAATGCTGGTGAACCTGGTCTATAACCGGGTGTTTGATCATGTTGACGCACGGGCAAACCGGATATCGTCTGACCGCTCTAACATCGGCCGCATCGTGCATGCCGCAGGTTTCGAGACCACGTTGATGATCACTTCGCTGCCGATTTACATGTGGTGGCTCAACGTCACCCTGTTGCAGGCATTCATGACGGATGTGGTGGTGACATCATCCGTCGTCGTCTACACCTACGTATTCACGCTGGGGTATGACCGCTTGTTTCCGGTCGTGCGGGCCACTTCATGAACTCGCAATTGGGATCGAAAGTACGACGAAAACGCTACAGTCAATTCAGGGGATTTGTTTGTCCAGCCCGCGCGGGATGCGTTTGTCCGGGTCATAGAACGGCAGATCAACAATCTCGCAGGGGACAAGTTTGCCGTCTGCATTTTTCATGGACAGTTTTTTGCCTGCCCAGTCACCCGCATCATTGAAGCGCGCATAGCCGACGCCTGCATCAAGAAAAGGCGACCATGCGCCAGCGGTGATGCGCGCAACAGTGCCGTCGCCGTCAATGATTTCACCGTGATAAAGTGGCACGGCGTTTGCACATTTCACGCCGAAAATCCGCGTACCGGGCCTGGCGTCCAGAAGCGCTTTACGCCCGACAAAATCTTGCTTCTCGAGATCGACAAATGCGCCCAGTCCAGCCTCAAATGGTGTCATGGTAGTGTCGAAATCAGTGCCGTTGTCCAGAATGCCAGCTTCCAGCCGGCGAATTTCCATGGATGAAATACTGCTGAACATCATGCCGTGCGGCTCGCCGGATTCCACAAGATGATCCCACAGGCGCGGGCAGTCGGTTTTATCGCCAAGCGTATAGATTTCATAACCCAGTTCTGCGGTCCACCCGGTGCGCGAAACATAGACTTGCTGACCGCCGATATCGAAGAAACCGGAGTGGAAATATCCCATGGTTTCATCGATGGCCCCGCCGGAGGCCGCGCACATGATGTCAAACGAGGTTGGCCCCTGAATCTGCAGGACCCTCGAATGCGGGTCAGAGATCGTGACATCGAAACCTTCACTATGCGCCAGCAGCCAGCTCTCCAAAGCGCCGTCCGGCTGAACGTACCAGAACCTGTCGGCCGTCAGCTTGAACAATATGCCATCCATGAAAACGCCGCCTGCTGGTGTGCAGGCAATCGCATAGCGCCCGCGGCCTTCTTTGAGGCTGGAAATCGGCCGTGCAAACACACGCTCCATTAAATCTACGGCATCCGGACCGGAAATCTCCACTGGCCGTTCCGGCACATCGTAAAGTGCCGCCTTGCGGCGCAAGGCCCAATAGGCCTCGATGGTGTCTTCGCCATTGAACACGCTGTAATAGCGCCCCGCATAAACCCCCATAACCGTACGCTCGTTTTCCCAGCAGTTCTGGAAGGGAGAAGTTTCGAAACGCCGCGCACTTACCCGGACGGTTTGCCTGGCATCTGAATGGATGGAGTTGGTCATTATCGCGCCTCATGTCTTCGGGGGAAATCCCAGAGAAAGCTACGCCTTGATCGCTTTCGGTCAAAGTCATTTGATTTACAGCCAAAGGTTAGTTTATCTATCGTTTCATATGAGCAACTGGCTACCATCACTGAATGCCCTGAAAGCCTTCGAGGCCGTATCCCGGCACCTGAATTACGCCCATGCCGCCGAAGAACTGGGTGTCACGCCGGCAGCGGTCAAGCAGCTTGTCGGCAAGCTGGAAGCAGCGCTTGGAACACCTCTGGTAAAACGGGACGGGCGGGGGCTGGCGCTGACCTCATCCGGTCATTCAGGCCGCGAGGCGCTGGCCGGCGGGTTTGCCCAGATACGCGACGCAGTGGAAAAAATGCGCGTACGGGACACGCGCAAACGCCTGATTGTCTCGGTCGAGCCCTCGTTCGCAACGGCATGGCTGGTGCCAAGGCTGGAGCGTTTCAGGCAAAGCAATGGCGATGTTGATGTGCTGATCGACTCGTCCTTGAAGATTGTCGACCTTGAGCGCGGCGCGGCGGACCTTGCGGTCCGGTTTGGCCCGCATCCGGACAAATCCCTGGAGTCTCACCGGCTGTTCGATGAACAGCTGTGCGCCTTTTGCAGCCCCTCGCTGACATCCGGCCCGCGGGCATTGAACGATCTGGAGGATCTCAATCAGGCAACCCTTTTGCACTGGGACCTGTCACACCTGGAGTGGGCGGACGCCACCAGAAGATGGATGGGCTGGCAACCCTGGCTTGCCGAGGTTGGGGCGGACCACATTGCATCGGACCGCGGCACAAGGTTCAGCGACTACAATCTCGCCGTACAGGCCGCCATTGCGGGGCAGGGAGTAGTCCTCGGCAGTCTTCCTGTTTTGCGCGACCTGCTTGAGGCCGAATTGCTTGTGTGTCCATTTCCCGACCGGGTGATTACCGACATCGGCTATGATGTCGTCACAACAGGGCGGGCCCTGCAGCAACCGGAGGTCAGGGTGTTCCGGGACTGGATCATTGCCGAGGCTGCCGTTGGTGGGTAGGCTGCTGTACTGCATTCTGGTGTCTTCAAATCGAAATGCTGACCTGTGATACATATGCAAACATGCCAAACCTGCAGATCAGGCCAACGTGATGTCTAAAACACGACATGCTGACAGTGAAATTCCGTTCCTCGATCCGTCCGATCCGGGTTTCTCCATCCGCTCTGACGCCGTGCTGCGCGCACGGGAGGCGAGTTGGTGGGCGCGCACGCCTTACGGTCTGGCTGTGCTTCGCTATGAGGAAATGAAGCAGATGATCAACCATCCGCTGCTGCGGCAGGGGTCATACCGCTGGCCGGATCACAACCGGGCAAGCGGCGTGTGGGCGCAATGGTGGAAGCGCATGATGTTGAACCGGGAAGGTGCCGATCATGCGCGACTGCGTAAACTTGGTGCTCCTGCCTTCGCGCCCAGGCTGGTGGCCGGCATGATCCCCAGGTTTCAACGTCTTGCCGATGAGCTGATCAGCGACTTCGAGGCAGATGGCAGGTGTGAGTTCATGCGCCAGTTTGCCGAGCCCTATGCCACCCGTGTGGTTTGCTCGTTGGTGGGAGTGTCGCAGGAGCGGTGGTATGAGTTTGCCGACCTCGCTGTGACGATGGGGTTGGCGCTCGGGGTCACTTATGCCTGCGACGAAGCCCGCATCAATGCTGCAACCGACAGGTTCTTCGCCATCGCAGAACAGATAGTTGCTGACCGGCGCCGCGAACCGCGCGATGATTTTATCAGCGCGTTGATCAACGCCAATGAAGACAAGGACGCGCTGAGCGATCAGGAACTGTACGACATGATCGTGCTGTCGATATTTGGCGGCATCGATACGACACGCAGTCAAATCGGCCTGGCCATGTCTATGTTCATTGAACACCCGGACCAGTGGGCGCTGCTGGGTGACAATCCGGATTTGGCGCGCGCGGCGGTGGAGGAAGTCATGCGTCTTCGCCCGACCACCACCTGGGTCACGCGCGAGGCTACCGAGGATTTCGAGTTCAACGGCGTGCCGATTGCCTCAGGCACCACAATCCACCTGTTCTCAAGCGCTGCTGCAGCCGATCCTGACCACTTCACGCCGGGTTTCGATATCACAATCAAACGCAAACCGCATTTCGGCTTCGGTGGCGGCAAACACCATTGCATCGGGTCACAGATTGCCCGGGGCGACATGACCGAAGCACTCAGACTGTTGGCGCAGAGACTGAAAAACCCGGCCTATGATGGAGAGCCGCAATGGATGCCGGACAGTGGCAATACCGGACCCATTACCTTGCCGATGGCTTTTGAGCCATGTTGAGGTCAACCGCACTCAATTGATTGTGGCAAATCCAGATCACTTTCTGTTTGTTTTCTGAATTTGGCGAATAGTTCTGCCGAGTGCCTTGTCCTTTGATTTTCGCTGGGCAAGGCTTGCTGTGTTATGACGCTCTTCGGCGGCAAGTTTTTTCCAGCGGTCAAGCCGTTCAACATCGATTGTGCCGTCGCCCAGCGCTGCAAGAACGGCGCATCCCGGTTCCGTTTCATGCCTGCAGTCATTGAACCGGCATAGCGAGGAAAGCTTATGCAGATCAGCAAAAACATCGGCCACGCCGGTTTCAGCGTCGGTCAGTTGCAGTTCCCGCATGCCCGGCGTGTCCAGCACCGCGCAACCGTCGGGCAGGATATACAGTTGACGGTGGGTAGTGGTGTGACGGCCCTTGGCGTCATCTTCGCGTATTGCCCGGGTCTCGATTGCTTGCGTCCCGGACAGCGCGTTGACCAGCGTTGACTTGCCCACCCCGGACGACCCCAGAAAAGCGACCGTCTGGCCAGGGCGGCACCATTCGGACAGTTTGGATTTCGGTTCTTCGCCTCGTGCATCGAGGACCACAACCGGTACCCGGTCCGAGATCGCCTTTGCTTCGTCCACATACTGTTCCGGGGTGTCGCTCAGATCGCTCTTGGTCAAAACAATCACCGGCGCAACTTCAGCTTCGAAGGCCAGTGCGATAAAGCGTTCCAGCCGGGCGACATTAAAGTCCAGATTGCAGGAGGTGACAATGAAAGCCGTATCGATGTTGGCCGCAATCAACTGGACTTGCCGGTCAGACCCGGCTGCACGGCGTTTGACGAGGCTCTTGCGTTTCAGCACCCGGCTTGAAGTGGGCAGGGTACGATCCAGCAACAGCCAGTCGCCGACGGTTGCGTCTGGTCCGGGAGGTATTGTTATCTCGATACCTTCACCCAGGGCATGCAACCCGCTGCGGTGCACTTCGGTGACACGCACAGGTGGCGTGTCCTCCAGTTCCCCAACGCTGATCTGCTGGGCAAAGAACGGTTGCCATCCTAGGGTTTCAAGAGTTGAAGGTTTGCGTCTGGCGCTGCCATCTTTGGCAGTGGGTGGCAGGAATTGCGAGTAATCCCGTGTCATCCGCTGCAGACATGCATGTTGCGACAGCCGGCAAACCCTGCACGCAGGTGGCGGTATGTCTGAGATCGCAATCCAACAGTGCGTTTGCCGGGCATCGATAAGCGGTGCTTTCTGTTTCGAATGGGCATCGGAAGTGCGTTTGCCTCCCCATCCTGCCAAGGGTGAACAATCTCCTGACTGGTGTCTGAAGATAGCATGCGGGCCGGTTATTTTCCAGCCTGCGCAGTGGCAATCGTGCAGCGAACGCGGCCTGCGGCGTTTGTCTGGCAGACCATGTGAAGATTGATCGAGCAAGTTCTTTTTCGCCCGAATTGGCTTCGCAATGCAATGGCTTCACAGTTAGAATGGCGCATGAGTGATAGCTGGGACGATTATGCCGACGACTGGGATGCCAACGAGAATGCCCGCACCTATGCTGATTGCGCCTTTGCGTCTTTGATAATGCATCTGGGCATTCAGGGACCTGAATGGCAGCAAAGACGCATCCTTGACTTTGGGTGTGGTACCGGGCTGCTGACGGAAAAACTCGGTCCGCTGGTCGAACAGGTAATAGCCGTCGACACGTCGCAGAAAATGATCGATCGCCTGGTGGAAAAGCAGTTGGCAAATGTAGTGCCGGTATGCGTGAACTTCGACGATGATCATGATCGGGAACTGGCAAGCGGGCTGACCGGATTTGACCTGATTGTCGCTTCCTCGGTATGCAGTTTTTTACCCGATTACGAAGCCACACTGGTGCTGCTTGCCAAATCCCTGAACGCAGGCGGCCACTTTGTGCAGTGGGACTGGCTGCAGGCCACCGGTGAGGGGGATGGTCTGTCGGTTAACCGGGTTGTCGACGCAATTGGCAAGGCCGGGCTGAATTGTGTTCATGCAGGCGAGGCCTTTACACTGGCCACCGGCCAGGGCGAAGCGCCTGTATTGATTGGTGTGGCAGCCAATGTAGATAAGAACTGAACTCTTTCAGTTGCTTGAAACTGGCCTTGCAGCCGCACTTTCCGACCCGGCTATCATCACTTCCGAAAGACAATCTGCAAGCTACGACAAGCTTGGCCCCGCAATTCATCATAAACGGTTGTCAGACCTGCATGCTGCAAATCGTCTGGGGCGCCGGTGATTTTTCCGAGTTGGATTCAAGTTTGAACCGATCTACAGTTTCTTGAAAATTGCCTCGTTGCGGCAACTGAGAACAAGCTACGTCAGCGCGGAGAACCTCCAGTCATGTCCCCGTTCCCCAACCTCTTTTCGCCCGTCAAACTGCGTCATCGCGAATTGTCGAACCGTGTGGTGTTCGGTCCGCATACCGTGAACATGAGCAATGAGGGTCTGCCTGGAGACCGGCACTTCGGTTACTATCGCGAACGCGCCCGCGGCGGTGCCGGCATGATTGTCGTTGAACCTTCACCGGCGCATCGCACCGGTGTCCTGATCCGCGGCAATTTTCTTGCCGAGAGCGACGACGTCATCCCCCATTTCCGCCGCATCACCGATGAATGCCACAGCCACGGCACCACCATGATCCACCAGATCTATCATGTTGGCGGGCATGGTGATCAGGACAATTCCTGGGAACCGTACTGGTCACCGTCCGGCATGCCGTCGATGCACGATCCGTGGGGCAGTCATGCTGTCAGCGAGGCGGAAATCGAAGAACTGATAGTGTCGTTCGTGGAAGCGGCGCGGCGCGACAGGGATGCCGGTTTCGACGGTGTGGAAGTCTATGCCGCCTACAACTGCCTGACCGACCAGTTCTGGTCGCCGATCACCAACCAGCGCACCGACAAGTGGGGCGGCAGCCTGGAAAACCGGTTGCGATTTTCGGTGGAGGTGTTGAGCCGCATCCGCAAGATGGCCGGCGACGATTTCATTATTGGCCTGACCGTATCAGGTGCCGAACCGGTTCCCGGCGGCCTGAGCATCGAGGACAAGCAGGAAATCCTGGCCTGGCTCGATGAACGCGGACTGATTGACTATGTGTCCTGCGGCACCGGCAGTTATCTGCATGACTTCTCCAAGATCGTACCGAGTTTCCATTTCGGTATGAAGCTGGGCGTTCCTGATGCTGCCGCCTACAAGCAGGTGCTCAAGCATGCACTGGTCACAGCCGAATCGCGTATCAAGACACCGGACAATGCAGAGGAGGTTCTGGCACAAGGCCATTGCGACCTTGTCAGCATCGTGCGCGGACAGATCGCCGACCCGCATCTTGTCAACAAGGCGCGCGAGGGCAGGGCGGAGGACATCCGCCCCTGCATCTCCTGCAATCAGGTCTGCATCGGCCGCCGTTTCCGCGATTACTGGGCAAGCTGCCTGGTCAACCCGTCAGTGGCCCGTGAGACCGAGTGGAACGGCGACACGGGTGTTGCCGCGTCATCCCCCAGAACCATCCTTGTCGTGGGGGCCGGGCCTGCCGGTCTCGAAACAGCGCGCGTTGCTGCAGAGCGTGGCCACAAGGTGCGCCTTGTTGAGCGCAGTGGTGAGCTTGGCGGGCAGTTCCGCCTGGCGGCCGGACAGCCCGAACGCGGTGAAATAGGCGGATTGCTGAACTGGTACCAGACCCAGCTCGAGAAGCTTCAGGTGCAGATCGACCTGCGTCACGAGATGACGGCCGATGACGTTGTCAAGGCAGGCGCCGATTCCGTGGTGGTCTGCACCGGTTCAAAACCGTCGCGAACCGGCTTCCAGCGGGTGTTCCCGCACATTCGGAAGCTTCCCGGCGTCGATCAGGATAATGTCTGTACTGTTCATGACGTGCTGGACGGCAGCGTTCTTCCGGCGACCAATGTGCTTCTGCTGGATGATATCGACGGCTGGTGGCCGGCTACCGGCACCGCGCTGCACCTTGCCCAGCAGCGCCATATGGTCACAATTGTTACCGCATCTGAAAAAGCCGCCGCCAAGCTTGATCTCAGCTTGATGGGTGACACTGCCCGCACACGAATGGTGCAGCACGGCGTCGAGGTGCTGCTGGCAACCGCACTTGAAGCCTGGGACGGCAATACCGCAACGCTTCGCAACCTCTACACCGGGGACACCGAAGAGCGGGAGTTCGACTCGCTGGTGCTGGCGACGACCAATACGTCCGACAACGCATTGTTCGAGGCGCTGCAGGACAAGGGTATAAATTTGCACACCATCGGCGACACGGTTGCTTCCCGCACTGCGCATATGGCTTTTTTCGAAGCCCGCAAGCTGGCTTTGACGTTATAGCCTGCTTGGTCCCGATTGCCCGGTCCGATTACCGCTGCTGCGCAGCGATACTCCGCCGTGGCCGTCAGGCTGCCTGCCAATAATCACCTACCAATAGGGATTGAACCTTGTCATATTGACGTTGTCTGTCGATATGACCGGGATTGGTAATACCTCCAACGATCCCTACGTGGGACGCTTGTCTGACCCTGGGATTGGGGGGTTATGGCAACAGGTTTGGCCTATATCATCTGTTATTACAACCTGGATAAACTGGGTGCGGTTTGCGCCTGCTCCGTGGCCTGTATCCCGCCCGTTGTGGCGATTGTCATCGGGGTTTATCTGGTCGGAGAGAAGAGCGATCCCGTGGAATATCTCAAAGCCGTGCCGACTTTTGGCCGGTGTCGTTTTGTTGAACACAAGAACCCGCAGCCAGTGAGCCGGGTGCCGATAGGGGATGAGCATATGCAGCAGGTGGATCTGGCGATAGTGGGGGCAGGCATCGTGGGTCTTGCCCATGCCGTGCATGCAGCACTTGCCGGATTGTCAGTTGCTGTATTTGAGCGCGATCCGGCAGCCGACGGTGCGTCAGTGAGAAATTTCGGGATGCTGGCGGTTGCAGCCCAGCCGCCTGGCCGACAGTTGGATGACGCACGGCGGGCGCTGCGCTGCTGGGCCTATGTAGCGCAGCAGGCCGAAATAGAGATGCAGCGGTCGGGCTGCCTGTTCCTTGCACGCCAACCCGAAGAGATGAACGTTCTGGAAGAATATGCCGCACGTGAAGATGTTGCGGATCAAGGTGTTCGTGTTTTGACCGGCGTTGAATGTGACGGCTATGCCGCGAATCTGCGGTCCGACAATATTGTCGGCGGTCTTTGGTCTCCCGAGGTCTGGAAGGTCGATCAACGCCAGGCCGCGGCAAAGATGGTAGAGTGGCTGGCGCGCGAGCATGGCGTTTCGTTTCATTTTTCTACCGAGGTTCTCGCCGTCGGTGCATCGCGGGTCGAAACGTCCGCCGGCTCGTTCGGGGCCGAACAGGTAGTGGTGTGCGGCGGAGACGAGTTCGCCACTTTGTTTCCGCAGGCATTTCGTGAAACACAGGTTGTGCGGTGCCGGTTGCAGATGCTCAGAACCAATCCCCAGCCGGGCGGCTGGCAACTGAAACCGTTCATTCTCGGAGGCCTGAGCATGACCCGGTATGCCGCGTTCGCGTCTTGTTCGAGTTTGCCGGATCTCATCGAACGGCAAACAGAAAGCCATGCCGCCCATCTTGCTCACGGCATTCATGTCATTGCCTGTCAGGAGGCCGATGGCAGCGTCACCATCGGTGACTCTCATGTTTATGGCGACGCTCTTGACGAGGAAAGATCGGACATAATCGACCGGCTCATACTGGCCGATCTGGCCGGAATGATTTCGCTTCCTGATACCCGCATTGCCCAACGCTGGCTTGGCCACTATGCCCATCTTCCCGGCACACGGGTGCTCAAACTGAAACCCGCCAAGGGTGTTACGGCGGTTACCGTCACCAACGGACAAGGTATGACCCATGCATTTGCCATTGCCGCTGACATACTCAATGAGCTTGGACTTCAGATCAACGAAATCCGTTGAACAGGCCATGAACTGGACACCGGTTTCAGGTGTCCTGCCTGAAACTCTGCACACCCGTCATCATGCGGATGCAAGCGGCTGGCATAACTGCACAATGGATCAACTTTGACACTTAGTGGAAGGATCAAGTCACAATGCCCTTTATAGACGGAATGCTTGCCGCGGTGCCTGACGACGACAAGGCAAAATTCATCGAATACGCCGCAGCGGCGGCAGAAGTTTTCAAGAAGCATGGAGCACTCGCGGTTGTGGAAAACTGGGGAGTGAATGTACCTGAGGGTACATTGACCTCGATGCCCATGGCGGTGAAATGCCAGCCCGGCGAAACCGTGGTGTTCTCCTGGATAGTCTGGCCGGACAGAAAAACCCATGAATCCGGCTGGGAAAAAGTGATGGCTGATCCAATTATGCAAACCGACAAAAATCCCATGCCTTTTGACGGTAAACGCATGATTTACGGCCAGTTTGAAACTGTAGTGGACGCGTAACGCTCAAGATGATGCGCCCACACCGGCAGCCTTGCGGCTGTGCTCCGCGGGGGCGCACTTCGTGCGGCGGCCAGTCGGCCTTGCCTCAGCGCTGCGCGCCGGGATTGGTTTTATTCCGCTCACGCCAGCAGCCTTACGGCTGCGCTCCGCTGGGGCGCACTTCGTGCGGCGGCCAGTCGGCCTTGCCTCAGCGCTGCGCGCCGGGATTGGTTTTATT
>JAHEFB010000006.1:85859-118914 GCA_024640405.1 Alphaproteobacteria bacterium
CGCCGGGATTGGTTTTATTCCGCTCACGCCAGCAGCCTTACGGCTGCGCTCCGCTGGGGCGCACTTCGTGCGGCGGCCAGTCGGCCTTGCCTCAGCGCTGCGCGCCGGGATTGGTTTTATTCCGCTCACGCCAGCAGCCTTACGGCTGCGCTCCGCTGGGGCGCACTTCGTGCGGCGGCCAGTCGGCCTTGCCTCAGCGCTGCGCGCTTCGGTAGAGGAAATTATCACTACTGTTGTTGGGGGTCAGAGAACGGCGCGAAGCACGAAGTGCTGAGTAAAGCTGTTCGACCAGCAAAAAGAACGGCCCGCCGCAGGCGGATAAGCTGTTCGATCAGCAAAAAACGACCCGCCGCAGGCGCGTAAGTATCTGAAATATTTCAAACATCATCACAACTTCTCACGTTCCGATCACCGAGTTGTGATGAATCACACATCGCCCGCTTTTTGCTTCGCCTAAGTCACCTTCAACAACAGCGGTGTGACGCACGCCTATACCTAAAGAGCCTCCAGCTCACGATTTGATGTTCATACCGCGTGACTCAACAGGCCCCACAGCGGCCCTGAAAAAAAGGAAACGAAAAGATGAGCAACAAACTTGTTACGGCAGCATTGTCTCTGGCCCTTCTCACGGCCCTGGCACCTGCATCTCAAGCCGGCCCGTTTAACGGCGCAGGCAACCTTGCACCCGGCGGTGGCGGCGGTGGCGGCGGCGGTGGTGGAATTCCACCCGGACCCGGCGGATTCGCACCCGGTGGTGGCGGTGGCGGCGGCGGTGGCGGCGGCGGCGGTGGCGGTGGAAACTGGGGCGGCGGCTGGGGCGGCTGGGGCGGCGGCGGTTTCGGCATCGTTATCAACCCGCGCCCGCATCGCTATTACGATGACGATCGTATCTCCTGCCGCACGGGCAAACGCATTGTTCGCAGATCAGGTTACCACCGGGTTCGCACCATTGAATGCCAGGGCGGAACCTACACCTACAAAGGTAAGCGCGGGTCGCGGGTTTATCGTTTGAGTGTGGACTCTGTTGATGGTGTTATCGTTCGCCGCCGCAGGCTGTAACCGACATTCCGGTTAACACCGGAAACTCACAATATGGCACTTCCGGTCGAATTTGGCCGGGGGTGCCTGCTGTTGTTCAACCAGGTTCCGGCAAGTCGGAGTATACTGAGATGTGAAGATTGGACCGCTGGTTGAACTTCTCGTCGATTCTGATTTGATGCCAGCAATCAATATGTGAATTGCGTTCGATAGGAAAAACCATGCCTCACCACATTCTCCGGGCTGCTATTGCCTTGATCGTCATGTCGGGTCTTTGGCTCGGGCCGGCACTGGCGGCAACTCTGCCGGAACCTGCCCAACTCAAGGCGCGCATCGGGTTGGCGCCAGTGCCGGTTGAAGTCTATGAACCGCATTTATCGACACAGCAGGGGCCGGTCAAACGCAGTTACCTGGCTTACCGGTTCGAGGTCATCGCCGACTTGGTATTTGGTCCGATGTGGCGGGATGGAGCAGACACCGTGGAGTTTCGGGCTCTGGACGGTTACGTTTCCCGCATCCCCATTGCTGATTTTTTGGCCCACAAAGCGTATCTGGCAGTCGGTTTGACTGATGACGGCCCATTTACGGTTGACAACCTCCGGCAAAACGAGACCGACGTCGCACTGGGGCCATACTATCTCATTTGGGAGAATATCGACGATGCGGAAATCTTCAGCCGCGGACCATCCATCTGGCCCTACCAGGTGGCGGAAATACTGCGGGTCAATACGTCAGACGCGCCGCTTCGGCCGGCAGGGCTTGACCCGGCGCTGGAGCCTGCTGTCGATCTTGCCAAGAAACATTGCCTCAATTGCCACAAGCTGAACGGTTTCGGTGGCAACAAGGCTCCAGGTGACCTTGCCGCACTTGCCCAGGCCCTGAACGATGAAACCTTTCGATCCCGGGTGCTTGAACCGCAGCTGGTTCAACCCAATACAACCATGCCGCCGCTGTCGCGTGAACTTCCCGATCAAGAACGCGAGCGCATCCTGAAGCTGCTGCGGGCCTATCTTCTGAAAATGCCAGGCGAAGGTTGAATTGGACTTCAGGAACTGAGGTGATTGCCATCGTAAAAACGATTGGCGATCAACCCGGTTCAGCGCGGCAAAACGGCTGGAAGCGCGAAATCGGTGATGATCCTGACCGGCAACTTCCACGCGTCTGGCAGATTGTAGTTGCCGGCAAACACCACGACAGTGAGGCTATTGACGGGGCTGATCATCAGGCGCTGCCCACCATTGCCAAAACCGGCTACCCAATAGGGGGGCAATCCTTGCGGACCGAGCCACCAGAACAGTCCATAACGGATACCATCGGGCAATTTTGCATGCGGGGTGAACGACATCTTTAACCAGTCAGCGGGTACGATTTGCCTGCCCTGCCAGACACCTCCATCGAGAACCAGTTGACCAATTTTTGCCAGATCATGAATGTTCAGTCGCAACCCTGACGCAGTTGAGGGAACACCGTCGGTGCCTGCCACCCACTCAAACTGTTTGATTCCCAGAGGCGTGAACAGTTTCTTTTTGGCATAAACATCAATCGGAACCCCGGCGCCTCTGGAGATCAATTTACCGATCAGGGCGGTTGCACCGCCATTGTAGGTCCACCGGTCACCTGGTTCATCGACCATGGGGCGGTCGAGCGCAAAGCGATAGCGGTCGTTTGCCCTTTCCATGGCGATTTCGCTGTTGCGCGGATCAGAATAAGGCAGGTCTTCGTTCCACTCGGTTCCCATTTTCATCGACAGGGTATGGCGTATGGTTATACTGGCGCGCTGCGGATCGCTGGCGAGATCGGCATATTCGGGAAACTGTTGTATCAGGTTTTCAACCAGGCCGGGCACGATGCCTTCAGCCAATGCGATGCCATACAACAGGCTGGTGACACACTTTGTCACCGATCTGAGATCATGCAGGCGATCCTTGCTGTGTTCGATTTCCCCCAGCGGGGTGCCCCAGCGCTGATCGTCACCGGGGTAATAACGTTCGGCGAGAATAGTGCCTTTGTGAATAATGAGCACGCTGTGCAGGCCGGCCAGCTTGCCAGCCGCGAATGCCTTGTCGAGGCTTTCTTCCATCAGGCTGTCCTTTGCTATTCCAGGGGACATGAAGAACAAAACACATGCCACAAAACAGAAGAGAATATGAGGGGCCTGGCGCATGATATCGATCCGGTAACCTATTGGCTTGAGGCGACCAAATACCTCAATTCTATCGCAAGTATGACAGTTGGCTGATGTCGCAATATCTGTATTTTACCTGAATCACTATGGTCGCGAACCAGTGTCATGGCCATGCACAACAGGCGGTCACTACTGCGAAACACCGGCCAAAACATCTGCGATCACACTCATGACCTTAGCGCACTTGTCCGCATCAAGCGCATCAGCATGAGGATCGGCAAAGTGTGCTGAATCATTGTCGAAATACCTGCCGGAAGCGGTTGCGAATTCATCCGACAACGCGGCGCGGCATCAAATCGGTTTACCCGGCTCCAGCATGTCTTGCAAAAGTGTGAGCGGTTTTGCGGACGAGGGCATGCGGCAATAATGTCCGGAGCGCGGTTTTTGATATAATCAAAAACCTGTTTCGCTCCAGGCGCAAAGTGAAGCGCGATGTGGGGCATCGGGCAGACTTTGCAACAACGCCGATAGACCGATTTGATCCACAAGATCAGGATGTTTTTTGGTTAAAATAACCAAAAAACAATAAACCTGATCGCATGCAAAGTGGTAGAGCAACTTAATGGGTTCCTTGAACCCTTGTCGCTCTACAGGCCGGTTTTCTGGGCCCGCTGGACGGCGTTGCGGCTTCCTTGTGGTCAACCAGACCACGGGGAAAACGCGCCTCGCCAGCGAACACAGAAAACCGGTCAGATTCTATCCGGGCTAGGTGTGGAGCCTCAACAGGTTGTCAGTTCAGCGAAAGCAAGCGGGGCTTTTCACCCCGATCCCATTGCCAGAGCCTGCCGTCCTGCGTCAGTGCGACGGACGTCGATGATCCGGCGGCCACGGCAGTTACTCCGGTCATGACCGCAGCCGGTTCGGGGCCGTATTCACTGCCCCAGGCGAGGAGGGTGCCGTCCTGCCGGATGGCGAGACTATGTGATGACCCTGTCGCAATGGCCGATGCTTGCGACGTTATCCTGCTCCATCGTATTGCCTTGTCACCCAGGCCGTGCCTGCCGACCGGGCCATAGATATTACCCCCGGTGCCCATGACATCACCGTCTTGCGTCAACATGATCGCGTGCCCGGTATGTGCGGTGATTTTTACGGCGCGCGTGGCGGTTTGAATGAATGTTCTGCTCGACTTGAGCTTGCCATCGCCGTACTGGCCACGATGCGCCTTGCCCTTGACGTACAGTCCGCCGGCCCTGGTTATGTAGTAGTTGGCGCCGTCACCAACTGCTGCCGAGACCACATCGTGCGCGATTTTCACAGACTCCTTCGAGGATTTGTCGATCCACCATAACGTGTCGTCCGGTTTGATCGCCAGCACGCCCCTGCGCCCGGCCGCAAACCGTGACACGCCTGTCATCACAGTCTCTGGTTGGGCCGAAGGATTTCGAATGGTCAACAACTCTCCGGACCCGGTGAGCACATAATAGGCGTTGCGGCCAACGCCAACCTGAATCGCGTCTGTTGTCACCTGCTTCGGCTTGTCGTCTCCCTGCCATGCATACCCCACACCGTTGACAATCGCCATTTGCCGGTCGTAGTAGGCAGCGAGCAGGGGGGATGAACTGTCGGCTGAGGCCGGAGTTGCCGCAACTGCCGCCAGCATTGCTTTCACAAACAATTTGAAACCATGCACCGCCGAATTGGCGGCCATCCGTCCGCGATGCCTTTTCATGCCGGAGGTCAGGTGCGCAAGCTGTCCAGGGGCGGGTGCAACGGGTCGGTTCATCTGAAAATGGTCTTTCGTTTGATCGCGGGTCGTTCCATTTCTATCTACAAGGGTAGAGATTGTAATCGAAAGCCTTTCCTGCGCATGACCAAAATCAGAAGCCGATTTTTTTACGTGCTGGTTGCGATGGCAGCGGTTCTGATGTCTGTTTCACTTTGGTTCTCTTATGCGTCACCGCCTCAATTCGATGGCCTTGAGATGGCATTTCAAAAGGGTTTATCAAGGAGTAAAAATCCGGGATGTATAAGGCCCGGTCAAAAAACCGGAATTTCCTATCCGATGCTTGCACCAAATTGCAAATTTACCCAACCGGTGCTTCGTGAAATTTTTAACCCGGCAGAAGCTGTCAGCCATGCGGTTGCGGACTTAAGAGGTGGAGCCTTTCGCTTCATTGGCAGAACCCATGGATCGCAATCAGGTATTGTTATTCCCGGATTTGAGTGTGCTACCGCGAAATTGCAGAATTCACTTCATGGCAGTGCGTGTCTGATACTGATGCCACCGTGGTGTAAGGGCAAAGATCTAGCCGAGTTAGACACCTATGCCAGAACTTATAACATGACGGCAATCGGCAAATCAGATCAGAGTTCTTCGACGTGCAAATGAGTGGATTTGCGCCCATGCGCGGGTCAGGTTTCACCCTGTAACCCTTGCATGGCATGGTTGACCGCCTTGAGGGTCCGGCCATCCTCATCCTTGCCGGCGTCCCATGCCGCTGTGGTGGAAACTGCCACCACGTGGCCCGTCGCCATCAGCATTGCCAGCACTTGCCGCATGTCCTCTGCTGACGGTCCGCCTGCTGCTGCATAGAGAAATGCAGGCGCCTCGGTTGCATCAATGATGTCGCTGTCGAAGTGTACGTAAAGCGGGCCCCCGGGCAGGGTGTTCGCGTCGAGATCAACCAGGTTCTTGATGAAACCGATCCCCGATGCCTCCACCAGGTCCCGCTCGCCGGGGTCGAGGTCCCGTCCGTCACTCAGGACCACCCGGTCATCGGCAATCGGTGCAAGATCCACCGCCTGCATCATGCGTTGATCACCGCGCCCTGTGAGCATGGCAAGTGGCATGCCGCCGAGAAATCCGGATGGCGAGGTTTCCCAGGTGTTGAAATCGCCATGTGAATCAAGCCAGATCAGGGCAGGGCGCCGACCGCTGCGCTGCAGCCCCGCCATCATCGGAATTGTCTGACAGCAATCGCCCAGAATTGCGAACGGTCTGTCACCTCTGGCTACAACGTCAGCAACGATGCTGGCCAGTTGCTGATGGATGGGCGCCAGGCTTTCCGTCTGATCGCCCTTGCCCGGTTGTGCCGTGATGACAATGTCATCGGCTTGCTCCAGCAACGTCACCGCCTTGGCGCTGCGGTCCAGAAACATCGGCGAGGCAATACGAACATCTTTCATTCTACCCTCCTTCGGCGGGGCGATACGATATTGACCACGGTGGGCGTCATGGGCAGCCTGTCTTCAACCAGTGAATTCATCCAGGTTGGTTTGCCTGCTGGTGATGAAGTCCCAGTCATAAGTGACCCCGAGCCCCGGGCCGGTGGGAATGGTGACACAACCATCACTGTCGATGTCTTCCAGCTGATCACCGTAGCCACATGCATAAACAGGCGGTTGCATCGAGTTGAACATGCCCGGCCCGACAAGTCCCATTTCGTAATAGTAGGTATTGACGATCGCTGCGAGACAGTGCCGGTGCATCGGACCTGCGGTATGGATCTGCACATCGACGCCCAGCGCCTCGGCGAAGCCGGCGATTTTCATCGTCCCGGTTATGCCGCCATCCAGTTCCGGGTCGATGTGAACGATGTCGGTGCCGCCTGCCAGCAGGAAATCAGCCTTTTGCTCAAAGCCCCTTATGTGCTCCGACACCAGAAGTGGTGTCTTGATGAAGTCACGCAGTTTCTTCTGTCCGAAGGCGCTTGAAGACGCATCGCGGTAAGGGTCTTCGTACCAGAAGAAGTCGAGCTCGTCGCAGGCCCGCCCAACCTCGACGGCATCCAGGAACGTCGGCAGCGACGATGCCGGATCGGTCATCAATCGCATGCCGTCTCCGACCCTTTCGCGCACCGCTGTCATGATCGCGATTTCGCTTTTCGGCTCGCCGTCCCAGAAACCGTGGATCTTGAATGCCGGATAGCCAAGCTCGAGACATTGTTGGGCAAAGTCCGCATAGGCTTCGATACTGTCCAGTCCACCACCTGAAGTCTGGCCCGGAAACGTGCTGGCATAGGCGGGAATCTTCTCACGATATCCGCCCAGCAAACGCGCAACCGGACAGTTGTATTTTTTCCCGGCCAGGTCCCACAGGGCGCCGTCGATGGCTGCAATGCCGGCCCGGTCGAAATGCCGGAATGCATTTTTCAGATCTTCAAATATTCTGCCGCGGTGTTCGGCGTCCCGCCCGATCAGCATCGGTGCCATCTGGCTGACCTGTGCACATGTCATCGCATTTGCCATGTAGTGCGGCGCGAACTCGCCGCGCAAGCCATCGTCGGTCTCGATCACCGTGACGAATTTGCTGGCCGGCAATCGGCCGCCCCTCTTATAGGTCATGATGTTGTGACCAAAGTTTTCCAGTTCATAACCAAAGGCATGAACCGCCACACGGTTGATAGTACTCACAGGACTTTTCCCTTAACGACAAGGTAGCCGGTTGCGTATCATGAATGGTCGATACCGGTGGAACAAGGCCCGTCCGGTACTATCGGCTCACGGCCGGTTGGCGCAAATTGCGGTCAACAAGCAGGTCGGTGATCCCCGCCCCAATCCACATGCACACAAGTGCGACCCACGCGGTCATTGCCAGCACCGCGCCGCCGGTCATGCCCGCACCTACGGCGCAACCGCCTGCCAGCATGCTGCCAAAACCCATCAGGCCGGCGCCAAGCATGTAGCGCGGCATCGGCGACTGGTCATTGAAGGTCTGGATGCGAAAATCACCTGACAGCCACGACGCAATGAATGACCCGGCAAACACGCCCGGCACAAGCCCCAGGCCAAAACTCAGCGGCAGGCTTGGCTGGTTCACCAGGGCCATGAGGGTATCGACCGAGGGGCCGGTGAAACTGACGCTCTGAACAGGCACAATTTCGAATGACTGATTGGCCAGCGTTGCCGTAAACCACCATCCCGCAGCCACTGCTGTTCCCACCAGCGTACTGGTCACGACCGTCGAGATTGAAAGCTTCCTGTTCACGGCCAGTCCAACAGCTACCACCAGAATGGCGAGGCCGGCAGCAATCCCGCCATTATGTGGAATGTGGTCAATCAGGTTTCGGCTCTCTGGCCCGACCAGCCACAATGATGCCAGCTCGAGGCGCGCCGGCGACAGAATTCCCCGCAGGGACGCCTGGGCCACGACGGTCAGTATAAGCCCGGTTACCAGCGCCCTGAGATTGCCGGTTGCCGACAATACCAGCAACCGGCTGGCGCATCCGCGTGCCAGGATCATCCCGGCTCCAAACATCAGCCCGCCGATCACCGCACCGGACAATGAACCGGTCGTGGACAGTTGTCGGACCGATGATGCGTCCAGAATGTTGAATGGAAACAGCAGCTGGACACCCAGCAGCGCCGCCCCGAAGGCCAGCAGCCAGACGGCTGTCCTGGGGCCCAGCGAGCCGCCCCAGAACTCGATTGTTGCTGATCTGAGGCAAAACTGGCTGCGCTGTGCTGCAATGCCGAACAGCAGACCCACCGTGCCGCCGCCGATAGTTGCACTGCCGGCATCACCGAAATTTGCTATGAGCCAGTTCAGGTCCACCGGGTTTTCTCGTCGTGCCAGTATTTCCAGCCATGTCAGGAAGCGCCCATCTGGACATACTGCCCGATACCTCGCCTGGAATTGCTAACACCAGATCCGGATACCGCCTTGATTTTGATCAACCTGGGGACAATTGGCCGGGTGGTGAATCAGACAGCAACCGCTATAGCAGCCAGGTCTCGACGTTATTGATGGGTTTTCCGGCTGACGATGCCTGCAGGCCTTTGACACAGCGAATGATCATCCATACGGCGACTGCCATGATCAGCAGAAACCCGATGCCGAGTATAGCTGCCGGCAAATTGGTTAGTCGTTGTCAGTCAATCCGGCGCCGGCGCCTGCAAGTCTGGAAGCTTCACTGGCCGGGGCGAATGTTCGGTGAGAATAGTCATTGAGGCGAGCCCAGGCGTCTTTATCCACTTTGCAATTTGTCACGCGTTTCACCGGGTCTGCAACAACTTGCTCTACACGCCGGCACCGGACGCTCTCGGCATGGTGACTTGTCAGATAGGTGTTGGCAGCTGTTGTCGAGAATTCACGTCCTTCGATCACCATAACGACATCACCCCAGGTCAACTCGAAAACACCGCCCGATATCCTGGCGGCCGTAGCCAGGAAGGGTGCCAGTGCAAGGGGCTGCAGGACTGATCCGAGATTGATGTCGTGTTTGTCGGTGATTTCCCTTGCGCGGTCGCACAGAATGGTCCCTGCCGTCAGGGGGCAAAGGTTGCCCGCCGGCGCCCGCCAGGCACCGTCTGTTGAAACCGGTATCGTGTTTTCTCCGGCCAACCCGTCGTTGTGCTCCAGGATGTCCAACAGGATTTTCAGGCCGGGAAGGCCATGCGCCATCAGCCAGCGCGTCGCCTTGCCGGCCTCTTCCGCCATGCCCCACGACAAACCGGCTCCGCGTGCGGCACGTTTCGATAAAACTTCAACCTCGTTGAATGAAACGTTCATGGACGTGATCCGTCTGCAGCAGGATATGACCAGTCGTCTGCATCCATTTTCCCGATTTCGTGCGGAAACGGTGCATCTCGGAACATGTTGATGCGCACCCAGCGGTCGGAGCGGGGGTCGAAGTGGGTCGCCCCAAAAAAGGAAAGCTTGCAGCGTAAAAGGTCAATCGGCAGCAGATCAGACGATATCGTGTTGTCCCTGATCTCGGCGTAGGGATAACGCGCGGCGATCTGCGCCCGCCTTGCGATATGGCGATGTTCGGGATGGCGAAGCAGAAATGCGGCCACGTTTGGCTCGCCGGTCCAGTTTGCAATGTCCAGGTGCATCGCAGCCGCATCGCGCCCCGGAGCCAGTGGCTGCTCGTAAGGCTCTATCGGCTCCTCGAAACGCTCGCCCAGCCGTGGTTCGAGTTTCTCCTCCGAGACATACCAGACACGGGCAATACTGTCGTTGGCAGTCCAGTCAACCTTCAGGGCCCATCCGTAAATGTCTTCGACAATCTGGCGGAAGCGTTCAAGCGGCATTGATCCCTCGATTGGAAAGGCTTCGCTTTCATCAGCCCCCATGGTATCGGCAAGATCGTCAACCAGTTCGCCGTAAGGCTCCAGCATCAGGGAAACCAGGTACTCCTGGCCCTCGGTAGACAGGTTTTTCTCCGCCCAGATGTACAGCTCGTCCCAAGGGAAATCACCAGCGAGCGGGTCGGCATCTGTGCCGGCGTGGGCTTCCAGTCTGGTGAAGTCAGCATCCAGCATGGCAAGTTTCTCAATCTGACGCGGATGCTGGGAATGCCATTCCGACAGGTTCCTGCGAGCCCGCTTCATCATTGTACGAAAACAGTCTGCTTCCTCAGCGCTGACGTGCGGCAACGAGCGGACGCGCGCCAGCGCATCCTCGCGCGCAGCGATCCAGTTGTTCAGCAGGACCGGGTGGTTGACGATGAACGGGGCAAGCCCCAGTCCCGTCGAGTTGCCAACACCAAACCGGCGGCGTAATGCGGGTTCGATGACGACGGCAGTTTCAGGAGCGCGCGCATGGGCCAGATGTTCAACCAGATCCAGAACAAACCCCCGGGTCAGGAATACGGACAGCATTTCTGGTTGAAAGGGTCCGCGAAACTCTCGTCTGTCGCCAATTGTTTCGCGATCGGCCGCGCCAAATTTACCTGAGCCATAAACCGCCGTGGTGCGCATCAGGTAACCGACTGCGTCGACCCTGTCCCTGTCAGGTTGTTGTCCGGCGGCAAGGCACTCGATGACATAATCGAACAACCGTGCCGACCTGTTGGCCCGAGACAGCGAGATCTCGCTGCTGGTTATCCTGCCAGCTTCCTGTTTTGGAACGTTTTGCGACAGACGGTCAATATCTTGCTGTGTGGGTACACCGTCAAACAGTGTGAATGTTGCATCCCATGCATGGGCGATTACCCGGTCGGAGCGAAGTTCAGGCGGCAAATCATGCGAAAAGCAAATCAGACTGTAGGTGCGGGCCGGTCCCTTTGCCGAGTAAACAGCAACTCCGACACCTTTGTCATCGATGTCGAAAACCGGTCGTGTAAACACCCAGCTTTCACGGTCCAGTCTGCGCAGAAGGGTTCGCATGAATGAAAGGCGGCATTGATGAAATGACCCCATCCGTGCAAGCTGCATGACGGTGTTCGGGGCGCGCCTTGGAATCTGTGTCATTGTTTGGGGAGATGTCGACACTGGGTTCAACTCCCTGGTTTGTAGAAGGTTGCCTCATCCCGGCGTAACCGACACCGGGATGAGACGGGTTGCTGTTCTATTCCGCTGGTGCTGCCTCCGTGGCCGCAGCGTGCTTGTCCCGCAAACCATCGCGGTACAGCGCTTTGGCCAGCGATACACACATCAGGCCCATCACCATGGTGAACGGCAGTGCACCAATGATCATGGCACTTTTCAGCGCTTCCATCGGATCAGCTCCACCATTGGTCTTGCCTGCAATGAGCAGCGTGCCGATCACCAGCGTCAGGATAACACCCCAGACGATGCGGTGCTTGACGCCGGTTTCCTGTTCGCCGCCCGACATGATGGTATTCATCACCAGAATGCCGGAGTCAGCCGAGGTGACAAGGAATGTCATGATCAGCACGACACACATGATGGTAATGGCAGACAGGAACCCGCCCGATATCATCTGGCCAAGCGTAACGAACAGCTTGGCTGTGTTGGACGCGGCAATAATTGCGCCATTGGCATCACCGGTCAGTTCCAGGTCAATTGCCGTGCCGCCCAGAATGGTCATCCAGGCAAAGCACACCAGGGCAGGTGCAATGACGCAGCCCAGGATGAACTCGCGAACCGTACGGCCTTTCGAGATGCGGGCAAGGAACAGGCCGACGAATGGCGAGAATGCAATCCACCATGCCCAGTAGAAAGTCGTCCAGCCCGACTGCCAGCCGAACTGACGGCCCTGGGTGCCTGCGTCGTATGCGGCAGCCTGAACTTCAGGTGTCAGTGCAGCAGCAGTCCCCTTGAGACCCTTCTGGAAACCGTCCAGCGATCCCCAGGCGTTGGTTGCACCACCGTACAACTCACCCGCAGCAGCCTTCGCCTCCGCCGGCAGGGCGGTCGCAAATGCGTCGGCAGATTGTGGTCCGTATGCGCCGAACGACAGCGACAGGAAGTGCCAGATGTAATCCACCAGTGCGGTGGCATAGGTCGTCATGGCAAACAGGAATGATCCAAAGACAACGAATGTCAGCAGCAGGATCACCGACAACACCAGGTTGAGGTTCGACAGGTATTTCACTCCGCGTCCAACACCCGATACGGCAGAAATGATCGACATGCCCATGATGCTGACAAGGCCTGCGATGAGACCGACAGTGCCCGGTTTTGGCGCATCGCCCGTCATATCCATCATCCATTCCATGCCGGTAATGGCATACATGCCGTCAATGAACTGGCTGACGCCAAAGCCGATGGTCACCGAGACGCCCAGAATGGTGGCTACAACCCCCAGAACATCCACGATATGTCCGATAAAACCGTTCATGAATTTGCCGAACAAGGGTGTAAGCGCCGAGCGAATGGTCAAAGGCATTTTTCGCGTATAGGCGTAATAGGCAAGCGACAGACCGGTGACGACATAGATTGACCAGGCATGGAAACCGTAGTGCAGGAATGTATACCTGTAGGCACTGGTGAGTGCTTCGGGGCTGTTACCTTTCACGGCACCTGAAACGGTTTCGGGGTTGGACCCCCACAATCCAAGTGGTTCGGCTGTGGCAAATACCATCAGGCCAACACCAAGACCTGCCCCGAACATCATCGAAAACCAGGAAAAATTCGAAAATTCCGGCGCTTCGCCGGGAGTGCCCATCAGGCGCCCTCCGGTTTGCGGCAAAATCGCCAGCACCGCCAGAAAAACAGCGAAAAAACCGACAATGATTATGTAAAATCCATTAAACCCTTGCAGCAGTGTCGAGTTGAAACTACCCAGCACGCCATTCGCATTGGCAGGCCACACCAGTGCCCATATCACCAACAACGCCATGGAAATCTTGCTGATCAGTGCAATGGGAAGGCTGTAACCTTCATAAAATCCCGATGGAGCCTTATTGATCTCCAGATCGGTAAACGGTGGCTTGATTGCCATAATTAATTCCCTCCGTTGGTTGTTTTCAGTCCAGTCTCCGGCTTTTCTCGAAGAGCCGGTATCCAATGGCCTATTGCGCGGCCTCCGTTTGATCGCTGGATTTGCCAGCGTTTTGTGAACCGAAGCTGCGATCATAGAACTGCAGCCAGTTGCCGCCCATAATGGCTGCGACACCTGCTGCATCAAAACCGGCAACTCTCAGCCGCGCTTCAATATTCTCAAAATCCCTATTGTCGTGGAACCACGATGGCATCTCCGGGAAGCCGGGATT
Source organism: Alphaproteobacteria bacterium (assembly GCA_024640405.1). Lineage (GTDB taxonomy): Bacteria > Pseudomonadota > Alphaproteobacteria > Rhizobiales > Aestuariivirgaceae > Anderseniella. The sequence continues at coordinate 99,429 of JAHEFB010000006.1, forward strand.
TCCGCTGGAACCCTCACCATAGTCGATTTCCTTGGTCCAGCGACCGACCCGCATCCACTCGACAATCGTGTCCGGCTGGTCCTGACAAAGGTCGGTGCCGATCCCGATATGATCCGGCCCCATGAGGTCTGCGGTGCGGGCAATCATCTCGCAGAAACTCTCAAGCGAACAGTTCGATCCGCCTTTCAGATGATGCGGGTAAACCGAGAATCCCAGCATGCCGCCCGACTGGCCAAGCGCCCGCAGGACGTCGTCGGACTTGTTGCGCAAGGCCGGATGCCAGGAGGCAGGATTTGCGTGGGTAATGGCGATCGGCCGTTCCGAAATATCAATGGCCTCAAGCGTGGAGCGCTCGGCAGAATGGCTCATGTCGACAACAAGGCCGACACGGTTCATTTCCTTGATCACCTGCCGGCCCATTCGCGTGATGCCGGTGTCTTCAGCCTCATAACAACCGGTCGCCAGCAGTGATTGATTGTTGTAGGTGAGTTGCATGAAACGGCCACCGAGTGTGTGGACAATTTCCACAAGTCCAATATCGTCCTCGATAGGTGATGGATTTTGAAATCCGAAGAAGATTGCGGTTCTGCCGGTTGCCTGCGCCAGCCTGACATCATCGCCGGTGCGGCCCTGAAATATCAGCTCGGGAAACTGTTCGAACCAGCGGTTCCAGCGTTCGATGTTGTGGACCGTTTCGCGGAAATTCTCATGATAGGCGATCGTCACATGCACCGCGTCCACCCCACCACTGCGCATTTGCCGGAAAATCTTTTCCGACCAGTTGGCATATTGCAGGCAATCGATGCGCGGGGACCGGGTCATGCCGGATCACCTGATGCGATGTAGGCTGTCTTGACGGTGGTGTAGAATTCCCTGGCATAGCCGCCCTGTTCGCGCGGTCCGTAGGAACTGTCTCCACGACCTCCAAACGGAACATGATAATCTGTTCCGGCCGTCGGTAAATTGACCATCACGCATCCGGTTCTGGCATTGCGACGGAAATGCGTGGCTCTCGAAAGTGAGCGGGTGACAATGCCGGATGTCAAACCGAAGGCGGTGTCATTTACGCAATGCAACGCTTCTTCGTAAGAGCCGACCTTGATGACACAGGCGATCGGCGCAAACATTTCTTCGCGATTTATTCGCATGGCGTTGCTGGTGTTTGAAAACACTGCCGGGGCCATGAAATAACCTTCCGTCGGTCGATCCAGGCGATCTCCGCCGCACAGTAATTCGGCTCCTTCGGATTTGCCGAGATCGACATACTCCAGGTTGCCCTTGAGTTGCTGCGCGCTGACAACCGGACCAATCTGGGTCCCTTCTTCCAGCGCATGCCCGACCTTGAAGGCCTTGGCGCCTGCCACCAGTTTTTCCACGAACGCGTCATGAACGGCCTCATGAACGATTAATCGGGAAGATGCCGTGCACTTCTGGCCGGTGCTGCCGAATGCGCCGTTCAATGCGCAGGAAACCGCCAGATCAAGATCGCAGTCATCCATGACGGCGAGCGCATTCTTCGAACCCATTTCGAGTTGAACCTTGGTGAAGTTCTGAGCTGCAGCGGCGATGGTTTTTCCGACCGGAACAGACCCGGTAAAGGAAATTGCATCTACTTTCGTGCTCTCCACCAGCTGGCGGCCAATGGCACTGCCAGATCCCAAAACCAGATTGAAAAGCCCCTTGGGAAGATTTTGTCTTTCGATGATCTCGGCAAATGCGACGGCGGAAGCCGGTGTTATGTTTGCCGGCTTCCAGATGACGGCATTTCCGAACGCAAGAGCCGGTGCGATCTTCCAGCTGGCGGTTGCTATCGGGAAGTTCCACGGCGAGATGATCGCGACAACGCCGACCGGTTCGCGTCTGATATCGATCTCTATGTTGTCGCGGACGGAATCAGCGGTGTCGCCTATCTGGCGCAAGGTTTCAGCGGCATAGTAAGTGAAGAACTGACCTGCGCGATAAACCTCGCCAACGCCTTCTGCGCGCGGTTTTCCTTCTTCTCGAGACAGCAGTTCGCCAAGCTCGGCAGAGCGCGTCATCATCTCCTGCCCAATGGCCATCAGAGCGTTATATCGCTGTTCCAGACCACTGTTCTGCCATATGGCCTGAGCTGCGCACGCGGCTTCCAGAGCGGTTTCAACCTGGTTCGCGCCTGCTTGCGAATACGAGCCGACGAGATCAGAGACATCGGACGGGTTGCGATTCTCGACTTCGCTGCCACCGGATACCCAGTCGCCAGCGATAAAACTGCTGTTTTGCATCTTCATGTCTCCCCATAGCGCCGCTGTTCGCAGATGAATGCGCAACTACAGGACATATGGACATGTCGAATAATTTCAGTCAAAATCAAATTTCTTAAGAAAATTTCAGGAAAATTGAAATTGGCGATCAAAACAGAAATGCTTCGTTGCTTTGTTACGGTCGCTCACAGCGGTAATCTGGCTGATGCTGCAGACAAGCTGGGGCGAACGCCGTCTGCGGTTTCAATGATTTTGAAACAACTGGAGGGTCATCTTGGAGCGCCGCTGTTTGAATCAGAACGCAAAAGCAAGCTCACGGCATTGGGCGGCTTTGTACTTGATGAGGCGTCGCGCGAACTCGACCATTTCGAACGCACCGTTGTGGCCATAGAAAACTTCGCACATGCCAAGTCCGGCTTCGTGCGCATTGCGGTTGTGCCATCAGTTGCTGAAACAATTCTGCCGGACATCGTCCAGGAGTTTTTCAGGGACCATCCCGATGTTCACATTGACATTCAGGACATGGATTCAGCTGCGGTGTTGCGCGAACTGGAACGCGAACGGGTAGATCTGGGCATTGCGACCGGCCCCGGTACAAACAGTGAAATTGAAAGCGAACAACTGTTCTCGGATGCTTTCGGCATTGTATGCCGCTCGGATCACCCCCTGGCAAAACACGATCATCCGGTATCATGGCGGGACCTCGTTTCATGGCCGTTTATCGCCAATGGGCTTTGTGCGCAAATCGCTGATGAGACCCTGCAACGCATCATGGGAGATTCCCGGCTGATGGTTCGCAATACCACCTCATTGCTGGCTCTGGTGCGTTCCGGCGTCGGCATCACGGTGCTGCCGCGCCTGGTGGTTGAAAAGGCCGGCAGCGACATGAAATTCCGCGCGATTGCCGATCCGTCGGCAAGAAGACACATAGCCATTTTGCGCAGGGCTCACACCCGGTTGCCGCCGGTTACGCTTAAGTTCCAGTCAATTATCCGAACTCTTGCTTCGCAAACCGGCAGTACGGCTGATCATCTGGTCTGATCATTTCCCTGATTCAGCGGACCTGTACTTCCGAAATGCTTGCGATAGTCATTGGGTGACAGGCTGAGTGCCCTGGTCATCGCCCGGCGCAGGCGTTCGTCGTCGTTGAAGCCGCACCGGTCGGCTATGGCGGTGACAGGCAGGCTGGTGTCTTCCAGCAATCTGCGGGCTGCCTCGACGCGAAACCTCTCCACTGCCCTGGCAGGGGAAGATCCGGTTTCTGCCGCATAGACGCGGGCGAAATTGCGCGTGCTCATGTTTGCCTGTCCGGCCAGTGTCTCAACGCGGAGATCTTTTCCGAGGTGGTCCATGATCCAGTCGTGCAGGGCCCCGAAACGTCCGGTGCTGTCGTTTGTCTGTTGCTCGAGGACGGGGCTGAACTGTGACTGCCCGCCCGGGCGCATCATGTAGGCAACCAGCGATCTGGCCAGTGACAGGGCGGCAGGCCGTCCATGGTCTGCGGCTACCATTGCCAGCGCCATATCGATACCGGCAGTGACGCCCGCCGAAGTCCAGACATTGGCATCGCGCACATAGATCGGGTCTGGATCAACACGGAGCAGAGGGTATTTGCCCTGCAAGTGAGCGCAGGATTCCCAGTGGGTTACGCAGCGCCGGTGATCCAGTAGGCCTGCTGCCGCCAGCACATATGCACCGGTACAGATGGACGCCACGCGGGTACTGACTGCAGCCAGACGCCGGACTTCAGCAAGCAGGCTGCTGTCGGCAGATGCAGCGCGTGTGCCTGGCCCGCCGGCCACGATCAGCGTGTCTATGTCGCGACCGGACCACTGCGAAATGGCATCAGCTGAAATTGATACCGCCGTATCGGTTTTGACCGGGACTTGCTGCAGCGCCAGAACGGCTGTTTCATAATTGGCGCTGCAGACACTGTTTGCATCCTCGAAAACCTGCAGGGCGCCGGACAGATCCAGCAGCTTCACGCCTGGAAACACGATGAAAACAACACGGCGAATGGATTTGGCAGAAAAAGAGGACATATTGTCATTTATGCCAGAAACCGATCTGCTAGTCTACTTGCATCGATAATTGTCTGACCTGGAAGGAATTCTACGATGTTGTTGCTCAAACCGAATTGTGAATGCTGTGACAGGGACCTGCCGCCTGATGCCACCGATGCCCGCATGTGCACCTTTGAGTGCACCTTTTGCGCCGATTGTGCCGAACAGCGGTTTGACAATACCTGTCCGAACTGCGGCGGCAACCTTGTGGCCCGGCCCATCCGGCCAGAAAGACACCTGGTGAAAAACCCCGCCTCGACCAGGCGTTTCACCAAAGAGCACCCCGAATGTGCTGACCTGAACTAACTTGCAATAAAGGACATTTCTCATGCGAACGATTGCAGGCCTGGTGTTTCCGGGCTTTGAAACCCTTGACCTGTTTGGTCCGATCGAAATGTTCGGATTGCTGCAGGACGAGTTCAGTATCTCCATAGTGGCCGAGCATTCGGGTGAGGTTGTCAGTGCCCAGGGCCAGCGTGTGTGTGTCGACCGCGCACTCGGCAACGCCGGAAACTTTGACATGCTTCTGATCCCCGGTGGGCCTGGAACACGAACGGAACTTGCAAATCCTGCGGTTCTGGATTGGCTGAAGACAGCGTCGGCAAATGCCGAGGTCACCATGTCTGTGTGCACCGGGTCGGTTCTGCTGGCCCGCGCCGGCCTGCTGGACGGCCGCAGGGCAACCTCCAACAAGATGAGCTTTGCGTGGGTCCGGGAGCAGGGCCCGGATGTCAATTGGGTTGCCGAAGCCCGCTGGGTTGAGGATGGCCGGTTGTTTACGTCGTCCGGGGTGTCTGCCGGCATGGACATGAGCCTGGCGGTGATTTCTCGCCTTCTGGACCGTGCCGCTGCCGACAAGGTGGCTCAGATCGCTGAATACGAATGGCACGATGATGCCGCGCGAGACCCTTTCGCCGGGCTTTATGGCCTGGGTTGATTTTCCGCGTCAGGCATCTGTCTTGTCTGGTGGATGCCGGCCGAAGTTCCTGGTCAGTTCAGTTTTTTGTTGAAATGAGGCATTAGAACATAATAAGAACATTTGTATGTATATGGAGACCGTTCAGGATATCTGTGACCGCAATGTGCACCTTGAGGTGCGCTGTGTGCCGTGCACCCGATCGGTTGATATCCCGCCGTCCTTGATACCCAGAAAGATTCCACGCGATCTGCCGGTCCAGCTGGCTGCCGCGCATTTCATCTGTTCCGGCTGCGGCGGCAGGCAGCTTGTCAGCGCAATGTGGGACTACAGGACGGCAAAGGGCAGGGGGCGGTAAACCAGCATGGCCAGAAACAAGCCTGACGCGCGGGTGCGCAACCTGTTCCATCACCCGACACCTGAGGAATACGACTATGACCGGTTGCTGAAAGCGCTGAAGGAATGCCGCCTGATGGCCAGGCAACTCACAATCGCCAGCGGCCTGCGCAATCCGGCCTACCGCGAAACCGAAGCGCTGATCGCCCAGATTGACGCTGTGGCGGCGCTGACACGGGTGCCGGGCGCTCCTGAGTTCGTAAACCCCGATGATCATACGGTAACGCCGGCGCGCGAATAGAAAGGGCCATGCGGGGCAGGCAATGACCGCGTTCAAATGATCCAGAATAGGAGCAAACTGCCTTAAAATTCCTCCAGCCGTTCCGACAAATGCTCGATGAATTTCCTGCCCGGCAAACTCAGTGTTTGTGCGCCCGACGTGATCATTGCAGTCTCGTGGAAAACGGTTGGCTTGAAGGCTCGCCAGGTCACGCCGTCAGACAGGTTTGCCGTTCCATTGATCGGATCAACAATGGCAATGTCCTTGCCCTGTGAAACGATGTTCCGGACAATCGCAAAATAGTAGGCTGAAACGTTCCGCCTGATATCAACATTGGCTTTCGAGACCAGGGCGTCGAGTTGCCGGTCGACCATGTGATCACCGGTAATATGGACCACGGACCTGCCTTCAAGATCCGTCGCGGTAATGATCTTCTTTCTGCAAAGCGGATCATCTTCGTGCATGATGCAGACGCATTCCAGTTTGAACAGTTTGGCGTGAAGACCGGCAACGGGTACCGGTGTGTCTATAAATCCGATATCGATCTGACGGCCGCTGATCCACGACGCGATCCTGCGTGAACTGTGCATGATGACATCGAATTTTATCCCGGGGTTCTGGCGTTGAAATTCGACAATGATTTCTGGCAGAAAGTTGATCGCCAGTGTGCCGTTGGTGGCAATGCTGATGCTGCCGGTGGAACCCGTTCGTATTTCATCGGCCCGCTGTTCAATCCTTGAAAACGCCAGCAGTCCCTGCGAGACCTCTCCGCTTAACTGAAGCGCTTCCTTGGTCGGGGCAAAGAACCCCTTTTCGCGGTGAAACAGTTTAAACCCGAGATCGGATTCAAGTTTGCCGAGTGCAATGCTTACGGCAGGTTGAGTCAAATTCAGCCGCTCGGCAGCGCGAGACACCGACCCGGCTTCGATCAGGGCGTCGAATACTTCGAGGTGTCGTGTTTTCAACCGTCTGCCTATCCTTGATGCATATAAATAAAATGAATAAACGCATAACAGAAATTAAATTGATTTAATCTGGTTCCCTGCCTAGCGTCAATATCGGCAAAGGGATAACCAATGTTGCAGCCCACCGGTAAAGCGGACAATCATCGCCAGACTGAAAGTCACGCACTTCGACAGAAGCCCGTGGCCGGGAGCGATGGTTGTTTTGCTCCCGGATTTTCGACGGCATCCTATTGGCTGGAGATGGAAAGACCAGCGCCCGGTCTGCCTGCAGATCCCCTGAGGAATGTGGACTGTGTCGTTGTTGGATCCGGCTATACCGGACTGAGTTCAGCAATCGAAATCGCCCGCGGCGGCCGGTCCGTGTTGGTGCTTGAGTCCGGCGAGGTCGGCAATGGCTGCAGTACCCGAAACGGCGGCCAGATCAGCACGAGTGTAAAGCCTTCCCTGAACGCTCTTGCGCAGAAGTATGGATTGCAAAGCGCCAGGGCAATTCGATCCGAAGGTCAAAACGCTCTGGACTGGATTGAGGATTTTGTCACCCGCGAACAGATTGACTGTGATTTCAGCCGCTGCGGCAGGTTTCATGCAGCGCACACGCCGCAGCAATTTGCCAAGCTGGTTCAGCAGACGAAAGAAGTGAAAAATGAAGGCATCGAGGCAGAAGTCGTTACCCGCGACGAACAGCACAGCGAACTGGGCACAGACGCCTATTTCGGCGGGGTGGTATTCCCCAGGCATGCAAGTGTAAATCCCGCCAGGCTGCATCGTGGTTTCCTGCAGGCTGCGCTCGCTGCCGGCGTACACGTCACTCCAAACTGCGCTGTGACTGAAATTTCAAGGAACTCAAACGGTTTTGCCATCAAGACCGAACGCGGCGCAGTTACAGCGCGCGACGTGGTCGTGGCAACAAATGGCTACACCTCCCGGCTGACGCCGTGGATGCAGCGCCGCGTCATCCCGATTGGAAGCTACGTCATCACAACGCAACAGCTTCCAGAAGAACTGGTCGACAGACTGTTTCCCACCAATCGCATCGCCAGCGACACCTGCAAGGTTGTCTATTACTATCGTTCAACACCGGACCGGAAACGGATCATGTTCGGTGGGCGGGTCACTGCCGCTGAAACCAATCCTGCCAGATGCGCCCCAAAACTGTTTGACGACATGTGCAGGATATTCCCCGAATTACGGGACTATCAGATTTCTCACGCATGGCAGGGTACGGTGGCCTACAGTTTTGATGAACTGGCGCACATCGGAATACATGATGGCGTCCACTACGCGATGGGGTACTGCGGTTCGGGGGTATCCATGGCGGGGTATCTTGGGATGCGTCTCGGGCAAAAAGTGCTGGGACTGAAGGAAGGCCACACCGCATTTGACGGCTTACGGTTTCCCACCCGTCCCCTATACTCCGGAAAGCCGTGGTTCCTGCCTGCCGCGGTTGCCTGGTATCGCTGGCAGGATCGCCGACAGCACAAAAAGGCAGCTGCGATGGCCTGAAAACAGAACAAATGGTTTGCGTAATTTAATAAGACTGCACCAAAACACAGGAGAGGAGAACTATGATGAATATGAAGAAACTGGCCATGGGAACGGCCTTGGTACTGTTGATGGCGGGCACCGCACATGCCGCCGACCCGGTTACCGTTGTTTCCTGGGGCGGCAGCTATGGCGCTGCCCAGGACAATGCATTGTTCAACGATGCATCCAAGAACAGCGGTATCGAAATCGTCCGGGAATCCGGTGCCAGCATGTCGAAAGCCTGCCTGCAGGTTGAATCGGGTGCGGTGACCTGGGATCTGGTTGTAACAGGGTCCGGGGGTGCAGCGGCCGCTGCTGCCAAGGGATGCCTGGAAAAGATTGACTACAACGTGGTTGATGTCAGCGATTTTTACGACAACCTTTACACCGATTACTGTGTCGGTTCCGATGTTTTCGCCACCGTGATGTCGTGGAATACAGACAAGTACGGTGAACCCGGGAGCGAAGGCGCTCCCAAGTCCTGGGCAGATTTTTTTGATGTAAAGAAATTTCCCGGCACACGCGCCTATCGGGCCAACAATGTGGACGGTGCGCTTGAACCGGCGCTGATGGCTGACGGTGTGCCTGCAGACAAGGTCTACGAAGTGTTGTCCACCCGTGAAGGTAAGGAACGCGCGATCAACAAGATCCGTGAACTGAAGCCGCACATTGCAGTATTCTGGGGGTCCGGCGCGCAGCAGGCCCAGTTGATGAAGGATGCAGAAGTGGACATGACCACAGGCTGGAATGGCCGCTTTGACAATGCCAAGAAGGACGGGGCCAAGGTCGGTTACACCTTCAATCAGGCATTGCTGGACTATGACTGTTTCGCCATGCCAAAAGGCGCGCCAAACAAGGATACGGCGATGAAGTTCCTGGCAGAGATTTCCAAGCCCCAGTATCAGGCGAACCTGCCGTTCCACATTACGTATGGACCTACAAACAAAAAGGCCTATGAGGTGACGACGGCGCCGAAGGAGTTGATCGAGGCACTGCCGTCGCATCCCAAAAACGTACCCTTGATGTTGCCGGTGAGCCTGGAGTTTTATGCAAAACACCGTGCAGAAGCACTTGAAATGTACATGGAGCTTCTCAGCGAGTAAGAAATAGAGCGGATCGATTGCCGGGCGGCGTGGCTGCCCGGCAATCATCATTGAGGGTTCAGTTTTGGCTAGCGACAACGACAATGGGTCTCTTGATAACTCGACGGCCCTGCCCATCCATATCAGTAGCCTGACCAAAAAGTACGGCGATCTGTATGCTCTGGATTCTGTCGATCTGGAGATAAAGAGCGGTGAATTCCTGACACTTCTGGGACCTTCCGGCTCCGGAAAGACCACCTTGCTGATGGCGATTGCCGGCTTCAACAGGCCGGATAGCGGTAGTATTCGATTTGGAGACCAGGAAGTAATCCTGACGCCGCCTCACCAGCGGAATGTCGGCATGGTGTTTCAAAGCTATGCGCTGTTTCCACACATGACCGTCGCCGGCAATGTTGCATTTCCGCTGAAACTGCGCGGGATCGGTGCGCAAGAGTGCGAACAGCGCGTTGCCGAAGCCCTTGAGACGGTTCAATTGTCGGGACTTGGGGAGCGGGGGATCGATCAGTTGTCCGGCGGCCAGCGCCAGCGGGTCGCGCTGGCGCGTGCCTTCGTTTTTGGTCCCCGCATCCTGCTCATGGACGAACCGCTTTCCGCTCTCGACAAGAAGCTCAGGGAACGAATGCAGATTGAGCTCAAGATCCTGCACAGGAAACTGGGGGTGACGACCGTATACGTGACCCATGACCAGCGCGAGGCTCTCACCATGTCTGATCGTATTGCCGTGATCAATCATGGAAGGCTTGCCCAGGTAGACACCCCGGAAGTCATATACAACCATCCTGCGAACGCCTTTGTTGCGGACTTCATCGGCGAATCCACCATGCTTCCACTGGATCAGGATCAGGCCGGCAACCTGCACTACAAAGGCAGCACGATTGCCAGGAAACCACCCGGCGATGACGCAGATGGCTGGTCACTGGTAGTTCGGCCCGAGCACCTGTCCATCATGGCTGACCCAAAGACCGACAACGACAAGACCATTGTCTTCAGGGGAAAAGTCGTTGAAACGGTTTTCCAGGGCGAAACGGCATTTTCCATCATAGCCATTGATGATCAGACGGAACTTCAGATTCGCTTTGGAACCGGTTCGAAAGCAAAGTCTGGCTACCCTCAGTCTGGTGCCGATGTATCGGTTGGTCTTGGCAGGGATGATGTCATTGTAATCCCGGGAGACCAACGCCAATGACTGCCGCTGACGTGGAGAAAACCGCGCAATCGGGAAAGCCTCTGCATGGCGAGGCATTGCGCCGGCAGCACACCAGGGAACAGTGGACATTGCTGAGCCTCGCAGCCCCTGCCATGATCGTTGTCGTGCTGATAATACTGATCCCCGTGGGATGGCTGTTTTATCTCTCCTTTGTCGGCAGCAGCGGCGAGTTTTCCATGGAGCACTATCGCAAGATGGTGGAGTACAAGTCCTATGCACGGGTGTTCCTGACGACATTCCAGGTTAGCGTGCTGACAACCCTGATCTGCATTTTCATCGGCTATCCGCTGTCATATTTTCTGGCGCTGCTGCCGGCCCGGCTGGTTGGAATTTTCATGCTGGCGGTGTTGTTGCCATTCTGGACATCGCTTCTGGTACGCACCTATGCCTGGCTGGTCCTGCTTCAAAAGAAGGGATTGCTCAACGACTTTGCAATGCAGATCGGGTTGTGGGATTCGCCGGTCAAGCTTGTTCACAACATGACCGGCACATTGATCGGCATGGCTCACATCATGCTGCCGTTCCTGGTGCTGCCGCTGTACAATGCAATGAAGAAGATCGACCGGGATTTGATGTATGCGGCTGCAAACCTGGGCGCGTCTCCGGCAGGCGCATTCTGGAAGGTGTATTTTCCGCTGTCGTTGCCCGGCATGGTTGCCGGGTCATTGATCGTCTTTGTCCTCTGCCTCGGGTTTTACGTTACGCCCGCTGTTCTGGGCGGCGGGCGGGTGATCATGGTTGCCACGCAAATCACCGCGATACTTGAAAACCAGTTCGACTGGGGTGCGGCCAGTGCTCTGGGTGTTGTGCTGCTGGTTGCTACCGTCTTGTTCCTGTATATGGCGGCCCGCCTTTTCAAGTTCGATGCCGCATTGTTCGGGAAGGGCTGACATGAGTTGGTGGACCAGACCCGCATCGGATACCCAGGTCACTCATGGTGACCGGTTCTGGCTGTATGTCGTGGCTTCAGTCATCATGCTGCTGCTGGTGCTGCCGACCTTCATCGTTATTCCGATGTCGTTCTCCGATTCCCAGTATCTTGAGTTTCCACCGAGTAACTGGTCCACGCGCTGGTACGAAGTTTACCTGGGATCGACCAAGTGGATGCGCGCTACTGCGACATCCGTGCAGGTCGGCATAATCACCATGCTGGTTGCGACGCCGCTTGGCACGATGGCCGCATATGCGCTCTTCGTGTCCGGACACAGGGCAGCCAAGGCGTTGTTCATGTTCCTGATTACACCAATGATCGTCCCGGTGATCCTGATTGCCATAGGAACCTTTTATGCCTATGGCCGCATGGGCCTGAACAACACCATAACCGGCCTGGTTCTCGCGCACACGGCAATGGCCATACCGCTGGTCATGATTGTCATCACGGCGGCACTGCGCTCTTACGATCTCAACCAGGAACGGGTCGCCCGCAGTTTGGGCGCTACCAGGCTGAAAGCGTTTTTCCTGATCACGCTGCCGCAGATAAAGTTCTCGGTTGTCACCACCGCGTTGCTGTCGTTCCTGACCTCATTTGACGAAGTGATCATCGCGATTTTCGTTTCAGGCGGCGTCAATGCGACGCTTACCAAGCACATGTTCGCCGCATTGCGGGATTTCATAGACCCCACAATTGCAGCGATTTCGACAATAATGGTTCTTGTATCCACAATCCTGCTGCTGATGACCCAGTTCATAGGCGTGAAGGAAAAGTAGGGTTCAGGTGATCATTTGATCCCCCGACAACTGTTCCCGGCACAGGCTGGCCTCTCCCATCTCAACCCGGTTGACCAGGCAGACCGCGCCGTCTCTTATACGGCCATGATTTTCAATTTCGGTTCCATCAATATCGACCATGTCTACCGGGTGGCGCAGATGCCGTCACCCGGTGAGACCATTGTTGCCGCTTCGTATCGGAAACTGCTCGGCGGCAAGGGTATCAACCAGTCGATTGCCATTGCCCGGGCCGGGCAGGTGCCGGTTCACATTGGTGCGGTGGGAGCCGATGACGAGTGGACGTTGGCGCAGGTGAAGGGTTTCGGTATCGATACGGCCCACGTCGCGCGTTCAGCGCAGCCAACCGGCCACGCGGTGATTTATGTAAATGATGCGGGTGAGAACCAGATCGTCATCTTCGGCGGCGCCAATCAGGACCTGCAGCAGGCACAGATTGACAAGGCCTTCGAACAAACTGTCGGCGGCGATCATTGGGTGCTGCTGCAGAACGAAACCAACCTGCTCGCTGAAATCGTTGATCAGGCAAAGGCGGCAGGTTTCAGGGTTGCCTACAGTGCTGCTCCCTTCGTCGCTGATACTGTCGCGCATCTGATCGGCAGAATTGATTTGCTGGCCGTCAATGAAATCGAGGCACGCGAAGCCGCCGGCCTTCTGGGAGTGGCTGTTTCCGAAATTGCCGTTCCGGAAATGCTGATTACCCGAGGCAGCAAAGGTGCAGAGTTCCACAGCGATGGTGAGGTGTTTCGACAGGATGCTTTTTTGGTCGACGCGGTTGACACCACCGGCGCGGGAGATACTTTTCTGGGCAGCTTTCTGGCGCACTACTGTAACGGCTTGCCGATTGCACAATCACTGCGTTATGCATCGGCAGCCAGTGCCCTGCAGGTCACCCGGCCCGGTGCCGCAGTTGCCATTCCGGCCCGCGATGAAGTTGAGCGGTTTTTGTACGAACGGAAAGCCTGACCTTGCAGAAAATCATCATCGACACGGACCCCGGTATAGACGATGCAATGGCAGTGCTGTTCGCCTGTCTTTCCCCAGGCATCGAGCTGGTCGGGCTGACCAGTATATTCGGCAATGTCACCACCGATATCGCCACCCGCAATGCTAAGGTGCTGGTGGAAATGGCAAAATGCGATGTGCCGGTTGCACGCGGTGCCGACGCGCCCGTCCAGCAGGAGGCGAAGCCGGTCGCGTGGGATGTTCATGGCAGGGAAGGTTTCGGTGATGTGGCTGCCATCACACCCGCCGGCGAGCCGGTCGATGAAACCGCTGCCGAATTCATTTGCCGGACCGTTTCGGACAACCCCGGTGAAGTTGCTCTGTGTACCGTCGGTCCGCTGACCAATCTCGCCAGGGCGCTGGAAATGGATCCGTCGATTGCCGGAAAGGTCAAATCGGTTACCGTCATGGGCGGCAGTCTCGATGCAGGCGGCAACATCACGCCATCGTCGGAGGCCAATATCTGGCAGGATCCGCATGCCGCCGACATGGTTTTCGCGGCAGGCTGGGATGTCACCCTGGTCGGGCTGGACGTGACCCATCAGATAAAGTGCACGCCTGAGGATTTCGCCGGACTGGCCGCAAAGGCGCCGGTTCTTGGCGGTTTTCTGAATGAGGCCGTGCAATATTATTTCGAGTTTCACCGCAGGGTTGACGGTTTCAACGGTTGCTACATGCACGATCCCAGTGCGGTTATATCCATAGTGCAGCCTGACCTGTTTGCGGTTGAACACGAGCCCTTACGTGTTATCGTCGAGGGAGAAGAAATCGGGCGCACCGTTCGCGCCGCCGGATCGGACCGGCCGGCCACGTCGGTTTGCAAGCAGATTGATGTGGATGCAGTTCGCAAGGTATTTTTGGAGACCATCAGCAACGGATTTTGAGAAAAGCCGGGAAAAATGTCTGACTTTAACGTACTCGCCATCGACTGCAGCGACCCGGACGCCGGCGCCCGGTTTGTCACATCCCTTCATGACACCGGTTTCGCCATCCTGAAGAACCATCCCGTCGATCCGGATGAGATTTCCCGCATGTACGACGCATGGCAGCAGTTTTTCGCAACCGACGCAAAGCACGACTTCGCCGCCCGGCGTGGAGACATGCATGGCTATTACGGCTTCAAGTCGGAAAACGCCAAGGACAGCCAGCACAAGGACCTGAAGGAATTCTATCATGTCTACCAGGACACGCCGGTTCCTTCCGAAGTCGAAGTACACACGCGCATTTTCCACGCCAAGATGATGCAGATTGGCAGGTTGCTGCTCGGCTGGCTGGACGACAACACGCCGGAAGATGTGAAGCAGAACTTCTCGCAACCGCTTACCGGCATGGTGGAGGACAGCACCCAGAACCTGCTGCGGGTGCTGCATTATCCGCCGGTTGGCGACGATGCCGGGCCGGGTGAAATGCGCGCCGCAGCGCACGAGGACATAAACCTGATCACGTTGCTGGTAACCGGCAGTGAACCCGGGCTTCAGGCGCGCGACAAGCAGGGCAACTGGCACGACGTGCCGTGCCAGACCGGTTATATAACAGTCAACGCTGGCGATATGCTGGCCAGGGCTTCGCACGGATACTATCCTTCAACCACGCATCAGGTGATCAATCCACCTGACAGTGCCAACCGGTCGCGGTATTCGATGCCGCTGTTTGTGCATCCGCGTCCTGATGTAAAACTGGATAAAGACCTGACAGCAGGCGAGTATCTGGCGCAGAGGTTGAAGGAAATCGGGCTTACATAATTCTCGGACAGTACAAAATAGCCAACTGCACGGCCAACAACAGGTAGAGGGAAAATGCAAAACATTCTGAAAATTGTCATCGTCGGTATCTTCGCCATGCTGTCCAGCGTTGCCTGGGCTGAAGGTTTCAAGCCTGCCGTCATCTACGACATGGGCGGCAAGTTCGACAAATCCTTCAATGAGGGCGTGTACAACGGCATCAAGCGCTTTGAGGAGGAAACCGGCGTCAAGGTCATGGACTTTGAGGTGACCAACGAAACCCAGCGCGAGCAGGCCATGCAGCGCATGGCCAAGCGCGGCGCAACCGTGATCCTGGGCGTAGGCTTTGCCCAGGCCGATGCCATCAACAAGGTGGCGTCCGAACACCCGGACAAGCAGTTTGCGATTATTGACGTAAACTGGCTCGACCAGCCCAACCTTCGCCAGTATGCCTTCAAGGAACACGAGGGCAGTTATCTGGTCGGCATGGCGGCAGCACTGGCGTCGAAGACCGGCAAGGTCGGATTTGTCGGCGGCATGGACATTGCGCTGATCCGTGCCTTTGCCTGCGGGTACGTGCAGGGTGTCAAGAAGGTTAACGCCGACATGGAAGTGTTGCAAAACATGACCGGCACCACGCCTGCCGCCTGGAACAATCCGGGCAAGGGAGCAGAACTTGCCCAGAGCCAGATCGATCGCGGCGCGGATGTGATTTATCAGGCAGCAGGTGGCACCGGCATTGGTGTCATTCGCGCCGCAGCCGATGCCGGGAAATTCTCCATCGGGGTTGATTCCAACCAGAACCATCTGGCACCGGGATCGGTTCTCACCTCGATGCTCAAGCGTGTTGACGTTGCCGCCTATGAAACCATGAAAGACGCCATGTCCGGAAAATTCGATACCGGTGTGCGGTCTCTCGGGCTTGCCGAGGCAGGTGTTGGCTGGGCGCTGGATGAACACAATGCCAAGCTGATTTCCGATGATATGAAGGCGCAGATCGAAGCCGCCAGTGCCGACATCGTCGCCGGAAAAATCACTGTGCACGACTATCGCAGCGACAGTTCCTGCCCGAACTGACGCCACAGGCAGTCAGCGCCAGTGCAACATGAAAACACCAGTCCGGTTCCGGCGATCGAGCTGGTGGATATCTGCAAGTCGTTCGGGCCGGTCAGGGCCAACAGGGATGTTTCGCTTCGGGTAGAAGCCGGAACCATCCACGGCATTGTCGGCGAAAACGGCGCCGGCAAGTCGACGCTGATGAATATCCTGTATGGTTTGTACCGCGCCGACAGCGGTGAAATGCAGGTTGCGGGCGAGCCGGTTTCCTTGCGCTCCAGTGCCGACGCGCTAAGCCTCGGTATCGGCATGGTGCATCAGCATTTCATGCTGATCTCGAACATGACGGTGCTTGAAAACGTCATGCTCGGCTCTGAGGGCGGGCCACTATTGCGAACAGGCAAGCAGGAAACGCTGAAAACCCTTAAGCAGCTGGCTGACGACTACGGCATGCAGGTGGACCCGGACGCCCTGATTGCCGATCTGCCGGTCGGCATTCGCCAAAGGGTTGAAATCATCAAGGCGATAAAGGGGGGCGCCCGCATTCTCATTCTCGATGAGCCCACCGGTGTGTTGACGCCGGGCGAAGCGGACAGCCTGTTTGAGGTCTTAAGGGCCTTGCAGGCCAACGGGGCCACGGTGCTGCTGATCACCCACAAGCTGGATGAAATCATGGCGATAACCGACGCCGTGTCGGTGATGCGAAACGGCGAGGTGGTCGGGCACAGACGCACCGCAGACACCAGCCCGGCCGAACTTGCCAGGCTGATGGTGGGACGCGATGTATTGCTGAGTGTCGATCGGGGACGTGCCCAGCCCGGAGAGGTATTGCTGGAGGTATCCGGGCTTCACTGCACGTCGTCACGGGGCCGGAAGCTGCTGAATGACATCAGCTTCAACATCCGGTCGGGAGAGATATTCGGTGTCGCAGGCGTGTCGGGAAACGGTCAGACCGAGTTGCTGGAGGTTATTGCCGGCATGCGCAGGTTTGATAGCGGGACCCTCGGCCTGCTGGGCGAAACGGTCACGCCGGATAATCTAAGGACCCCGGCTGAAATACGCGATATGAAAATCGCCCACATACCCGAGGACCGTCATCAGTTCGGCCTGATCCTGTCATTCGACGCCAAAGGCAATGCCATACTGGGTTATCACCGTTCGCCGCTATACGGGGAAGGGTGGTTTCTGGATGAAGCCGCGATACAAGTCCATTGCGGCAGGCTGATGTCTGAACATGACGTGCGGCCCGGCAATCCGGCTCTGCCCGCGCGCAATTTCTCCGGCGGCAATCAGCAGAAACTGATCATTGCGCGCGAGACCGACACGAAACCGAAAATCCTGATCGTCGGTCAGCCGACCCGCGGTGTCGACGTGGGTGCCATCGAGTTCATCCACAAGGAGTTGCTGGCCCTGCGTGACGCAGGCTGTGCCATATTGCTGGTGTCCGCCGAACTTGATGAAATCCTCGGCCTGTCTGACCGGATCATGGTCATGAACGACGGCCGGCAGATGGGCATTCTGGATAGCGCAAATGCCGGCAGGGACAAACTCGGCGCCATGATGGCCGGCATAGAAGAGGCCGGATCAGCATGACGCCGCCGCACGCCTTGCCCCGATGGGCTGATGTCTTCGTGCTGCCGATGATCAACATCGTCGTGGCGCTAATGGTGTGCGGGCTGATCGTGCTGGCGCTTGGCGAAAACCCTTTCGTTGCCATTGTGGTGATGTTGAAGGGTGCCTTCGTCTATCCCGGCAGCCTGGGTTACACGCTGTACTACACCACCAATTTCATCTTCACCGGTCTTGCCGTTGCGGTTGCCTCGCACGCCATGATGTTCAATATCGGCGGCGAGGGCCAGGCCTATATCGGCGGACTGGGGGCCGGTCTTGCGGCATTGTGGCTGGCGCCCATGTTGCCATTGGTTCTGGTCATCCCGATTGCAATTCTGGCGGCGGCCCTGTTCGGGGCTGTCTGGGGGCTGATACCGGGATACCTGCAGGCCTATCGCGGCAGTCAGATCGTCATCACCACCATCATGTTCAACTTCATAGCCAGCGCCATCATGGTCTGGCTGCTGGCTGGTGCGCTGATGCAGCCAGGCCAGCAGTCGCCGCAAACACCGCAACTTGCCGTATCCGGGCAGATGCCGAAAGTGCATGACCTGTTGAACGGGCTGTCGCTGAATGTCGCCTCATCGCCACTGAATTTGTCTTTCCTGCTGGCACTGGCGGCTCTGGCGGGATTCTGGTTTCTCATCTGGAAAACCCGCATCGGCTATGAAATTCGCGCGGTCGGGCAGAACCCGAAGGCAGCGCACTATGCCGGCATCAATGTGCCGATGGTCATCGTCTTTGCGCTTGCCGTCTCGGGCGCCTGTGCCGGACTGATGGCCACCAACGAAGTCCTGGGCGTGCAGCATCGCGTGGTCTTGAATTTCACCTCCGGATACGGCTTTGCAGGCATTGCCATTGCGCTGATGGGCCGCAATCACCCGATCGGCATTTTCTTCGCCAGCCTGCTGTTCGGCGCCCTGTATCAGGGGGGCGCGGAGCTTGATTTCGAGTTCCAGTCTATCACCCGGGAAATCGTCCTGCTGATACAGGGTCTGATCGTGCTGTTTTCAGGCGCGCTTGCCTACATGTTCGCCAACCCTCTGGCCCGGTTGCTGCTGCGGCTGAAACTGATCGGCGGTGAAGCGTGATGTCCGACTTTGCCTTTCAGTTTCTGCTGACGCTGGACGCTACGCTGCGGGTCGCGACACCGCTGATTCTGTGCGCCATGGCAGGGATTTTTTCCGAGCGCTCCGGCATCATCGACATTTCGCTTGAGGGCAAGCTGCTGATGGGCGCGTTTGTGGCGGCGACCGTTGCATCGCTGACCGGCTCGGTCTGGCTGGGCGCGGCCTGCGCGATGATGAGTTGTATAACGCTGGCACTCATCCACGGGTTTGCCTGCATTACCCACAAGGGCAACCAGGTGGTCAGCGGGCTGGCAATCAACATGCTGTCGTCAGGCCTGACCGTCATCGTCGGCATTGCCCTGTTCAGGCAGGGCGGCCAGACACCGCCGCTGGGCAATACCGAACGCTTTCGCCCGGTTGAGTGGTGGTTTGTCGATGCTTTCGACAGCATTCCCGTTTTCGGGGCGATTTACCGGGAGTTGCTGAGCAACCACAACATTCTGGTCTACCTGGCGCTGGTCATGGTGCCGGCAAGTGCCCTGCTGTTGTACCGCACCCGATTCGGACTGCGCCTTCGCGCAGTTGGAGAGGTGCCGGAGGCCGTCGACAGTGCGGGCGTATCCGTAACCTGGCTGCGTTATCGCGCGGTCATCCTGACCGGTGT
>JAHEFB010000099.1 GCA_024640405.1 Alphaproteobacteria bacterium
GCGCTGGCCGTGAAGGCGGTGCACATCAGCAAGAGCAGCAGGTAGCAGCGGGGCAGTCGAAGTGTATTCATGTCAGCGTCCTGTTCCTGGTTCGGGGATTTATCTGACCAATGGACAGCAGGCATCCATGTTTGTTTCATCGTCAGGCGAATCCTGCCGGTGAATCACCGCAGATTGCCTGAACGCGGCGGGCCGTGACTGTTGCGGGTGCAGTTGTCCGGGTGCAGCAAGACTCTGTAAACATCGTTAAAATCAAATGCATATAAAGGTTGTTATTCGCGAAACCGGAATTGATAATCAACCTATGACCATTGCCATTTGTGCCTTCCTCGCAAAGCGCTTGTCGTGTGCTGCCGGGCCGGCCCGCTGTACGGGGCAGATGTTTGCTTAGGCAGCGCGGAGTCATCGGCCTGTTTCTCGGGCCACTCGTGTTCCTGCTGGTGTTGTTTTTACCGCTCCCGGCCGGGATGGAGCCCGCTGGTCTGAGGGTGGCCGCAGTTACCTTGCTGATGGCGATCTGGTGGGTCACCGAGGCAATTCCCGTTCCTGCCACGGCACTGCTGCCCATACTGCTGTTCCCGTTACTGGGTGTGTTGAGCGGCGCTGATGTCACCCGTGCCTACGGCAACCATTTAATCTATTTATTCCTGGGCGGCTTCCTGATTGCCGTCACGATGGAGCGCTGGAATCTGCATCATCGTATTGCCTTGCACACCATTCGTATCGTCGGACAGACACCGCAGCGCGTGGTGCTCGGGTTTATGCTGGCGACCGCCTTTTTGTCCATGTGGATCAGCAATACGGCCGCGACCATGATGATGGTGACGATAGCGATAGCGGTACTCAAGGAAGTTGAGCATGAAATGGAGCACCAGCCCGGGCAATTATGGTTCGGCACGGTGCTGATGCTCGGGATCTGTTATGCCGCATCGATTGGCGGCGTGGCGACGCTGATAGGTACGCCGCCAAATGTCATCTTTGCCGGGGTGATGGAAAAAACCTATGGCATCAGTATCAGCTTTACTGAGTGGATGGGCTTCGCCCTGCCGCTTTCGCTGTTCATGCTGATGATCACCTGGCTGTACCTGACGCGCATTCTGTACCGGGGGACGGAAGGGCAGTTACCGGGTGGCCGGGAACTGATTCATCGCCAGCTTGACAGTCTGGGACCGATGACGAGGCAGGAAAAACAGGTGGCGGCGGTGTTTGCAGCGGTTGCCTTGCTGTGGATATTGCGTGGCTTGTATCAGCCTGCCGGGCTGTCAATGATTAAGGATTCAACCATCGCCATTGCCGGGGCGTTGCTGCTGTTTCTGATCCCCGTGAACCTGCAGAAAAAAGAATTCCTGCTTGACTGGCAGACGGCGGTTACCATTCCGTGGGACATTATTATCCTGTTCGGCGGTGGCTTTGCGCTGGCGCAGGGGTTTGATGAATCCGGGTTGACGCGCTGGCTGGCCGAACAGTTAACGGTGTTGCAGGGTGTGGATACAGTGCTGGTGATTGCTGCCGTGGTGCTGCTGGTTATCTTTCTGACAGAAGTGACATCCAATACGGCAACTGCATCACTGTTGCTCCCGGTAATGGGTGCGTTGGCGGCAGCCATAGATGTGAGTCCCTTCGGACTGATGGTGGCGGCGGTGATTGCGGCCTCGTTTGCCTTCATGTTGCCGGTTGCAACACCGCCGAATGCCATTGTTTTCAGCAGCCGCTATGTGAGTATCATGCAGATGGCCAAGGCCGGTTTGCTGCTGAACCTGATCGGCGTGGCAGTCATTACCGGGTTTGTTTACCTGCTGCTGCCGCTGTTATGGGGCGTCCTGCCAGGCAGCGGCGAGGTGCTGCCAGCTATTCGTTGATTTTCGCAAGTACATTCACCTGGAAAGAAAGCTGCTCCAGAAAGGCCTGGGTGTCACGGGCGCCGGCGGCAATGTTCATGCGGACTCGGCAGTCTTCAGTATCCAGTTCCCCGGCGGCGCCGAATACCTGCCAGCCGGCAAAACTCGCCACGCCGTCTGTGCGTGCCCCCGCCACCGAGGCATTGGCGAGGACCTTGATGACCTCTTCGCCATTATCGCAGTCATATTTTCTGCCGATATCAAAACAGACGATTTCCAGTGACCAGCGGGGATGTGGCAGGCCGCCGCAGAGTTCAACCTCCGCCATGCCGCTGTACATGAACAGCCGGTTTGCCCCGCCGGGGCCGTCCACATTGATTTCCATCTCCTGCATATTGGTCAGCCGGTTTGGCTGGATAATGTTGGAATAGTCCATACTGATTCTCCATGTATTTTTTGGTTTTTCTGACCGAACAGAAGGTAGGGTAAGCTTTGTATGCAGTTATTGGACGATACTTGGTTCAATAAGGCAAGTGGTGGGGCATGTTTGCTGGTATCAAGCCGGATTCAGTCCTGGTGGTGGAGGCTGTGGGACTGCGGCCCCGGAAAGGGAGTGACTTTGCTGCTGTGGCCATCCGCTGCGATTATCTTGTTGGCACCCTCGCGCTCGACCTCGTCGATGCGGATCACTGCCTGCAGCGGAATATAGGTTCGCTTGACTCCCTCGAATTCCAGCTTCAGCTTTTCTTCGGCAGGATCTACCACGATTGCCGAGCGCTCACCGAAAATAATGTCCTCGATTTCAAGAAAGGCATACATATTGCCCTGGTGAATATCACGCGCATGTAATTCGTAGATATTTCCCTGGTTGTAAAACGAGATACGGTAGATCTTTGCTTCGCTCATCTTGCCTGACCTCGGCGTGGATTATTTTTCGAACAGGTGGTCCAGTTTGTCGTCCATGTGCAGTTCGGTGAGTTCTGTAAAGCCACCGATGCAGACGCCGTCGATAATGATCTGGGGCACGGTGCGTGCGCCGTTGGTTGCGGTGGAGAACTCGCGCCGTGCCGCGTGGTCCGTATCGATCATGGCCTCCTCGTAGGGAATGTTCCATTTTTCCAGCAGCTGTTTTGCCTTCACGCAAAACGGGCAGCTTGCCGTGCTGTATATCTTTACTCTTGCCATGGTGACGGTTTCATGTCCCTGTGTTGTGGCGTGGCATTATACAAGAATTGCACCGGGTATTTTCACTTGAACTGTGAGGAATTTTTACTATTTCGCAGTAGCTGTTTGCCGTGTTCTCAGTTGTCCGGTTTCGGGAAACGGATGACTTTCTTCTGCGGGGACAGGTTGATCTCGTCGAATACGGTTCCCTCTCTGGCCTCCAGTACCAACAGTACTGCCCTGGCAACATCTTCCGGCAGGATGTAATTGTCTGCGGCCTCGCCGGGTTTGAAATCGAGCCCGTTGAAAAATTCTGTTTTTACCATGCCGGGGTTGATGATGCTTATCCGCAAGCCGCTGGCGGCACATTCCTGTCGCAGTGCCTGTGCCAGTCCGCGCAGACCGAACTTGGCGGCCGAGTAAATGGCGCCACGCTTGCCGCCCGCCAGTGCGGCTTCCGATCCCATGAAGATGATGTTGCCGCAGCCGTGTTGTTTCATGCCGGGCAACAGGGTGCGCACCAGGCAGATCTGGCTGGTCAGGTTGAGATCAAGCAGGCTGCGAATCTGAGCGCAGGAGAACTCCTCCAGGGAGCCGAAGCGCCCGCTGCCAGCGCAGCAAACGACCCCATCGATGACGGGCTCTTCCCTGATAATCCCGTCCAGCCGGGCGGGCAGGCTGTCGAGATCGGATAAATCCAGGGATGCCGCCTTGAAGTGCTTGTCCTTGCAGGGAAACTTGCTGAAATCA
>JAHEFB010000035.1 GCA_024640405.1 Alphaproteobacteria bacterium
CCACACCTGCTACGCAGTCGCAAACTACGACTTCAACCGGGTCCGTCAGGCACTGTCAGAGTACGGGCTTGAGGATCAGGGCGACATATTCCGCGCCTCGGGTCCGTTGCAGCACTACCACACGTCACGTCGTCCCGATCGCGGCGGTGCTCCGGCAGGCTCTTTCGAGATTTACTTCACCGATCCCGACGGGCTCGTCATCCAGGTGCAGGACGTCACCTATTGCGGCGGTGGTGGCACCAACGGCGAGATATGTGGCACGCCGGAAAACCCATCGCGCTGACGCGCGGCTGACGGAATATGGGCTTAACACAGCGGTTTCATATCCATGCAATTGTGTGTTGCCCAGTTTCCGGCAGCGATGTGTATTCGCCGGGCAATGGCGAAATTGCGCTTATGCCTGATGGGTCACCCTGGCGGTGTCCAGCGGGTGGGAAGCGGACGTCCTGGCCAAGCGAAACACCCGATGATTTCTAAGGGAGTGAAGGGCGGGATTCAAAAATAGGGGAAGTCGCGCTTTTCCTCTGCATGACTAAGGCATGGCCCCATGCCTTGGGGGGTAGCCGACATTGGGTCTGCGATGGCTGAAGCGTCTGGAAGTGGCACAAAACAGACCCTTCGCTCCGCCGCTCTAAGAGTCCGCTCTCCGATGCAAAACAGACATCCACAATATGCTATAAACGGCAAATAAACCCAGATTCAGATGGATCGTGGTCCCGGACGCCAAACACCCATCTTGCAAGGCAAACACGACCTATTTTGCCCCGACCTCAACCCATTTTTAGGAACGAGCTACCCCAGGGGCTACCCCAGGCGAAAAACGGCCAATGCAGACTAACGCCTACACCGCCGTAAGGTATTGTATTAACTAGAGAATTTTGGAGCGGGCGATGAGATTCGAACTCACGACCCCAACCTTGGCAAGGTTGTGCTCTACCCCTGAGCTACGCCCGCATCCGTGGGGATGGACGACAAACAATGCCGCCTCAAGCGCCGCTATATTGCGCAAGCCGGAACTAAATGCAATAGCACACCAGCCACAAATTAAATTCTTCTCAATTGTCGCCTTGCGGAGCCCTGATGTCAGCCACGTCCGATCAACTGCTGGAACTCCTCACCAGCCTCGGTATCAAAACCACAACGACGAAGCATGATGCGGTGTTCACCGTGGAACAGGCCCGTGCGCTGCGCGGTGAGATTCCAGGCGGCCATTGCAAGAACCTGTTTCTGAAAGACAAGAAGGGGGTGCTCTGGCTGGTGGTTTGCCTGGAAGACGCCCTGATTGACCTGAAAGGCCTGCCGGCCCGCATTGGATCGGCAAGAATTTCGTTTGGCAACGCAGACCTCTTGCGCGAAGTGCTGGGTGTGGAGCCTGGCTCGGTAACCCCCTTCGCGCTGATCAATGACGCAACACACAGGGTCAATGTTGTACTGGACGACAAGATGATGGCCTGCGACGTGGTCAGCTACCATCCGCTGGTCAATACGGCTACAGTGACGTTGACACCTGACGATCTGTTGAAGTTCATAGCCGATTGTGGTCATGAACCACAGATCATCACGCTTTATGACTAGCAATTTTGCGCGATAAACGCCGGTTGGATTTGCAAATTGGACCGGTTGGGACCATGTTATCGGCAACACTCTACAGGCTGCGCTCAGGAAGGCCAAAATGACAAATCAGACTTTCTCGATGGGAACATCGTTCAATGCCGGCAGTGACACTGCTACAACGCAAGCCAAAGCGCCGGCATCCCAGTTGATCAAGGACTCCGATACACGGAATTTCATGACCGATGTCATCGAGGCATCAAAATCCGTACCGGTACTGGTGGATTTCTGGGCGCCGTGGTGCGGTCCGTGCAAACAGCTTGGCCCGCTGCTGGAGAAAATCGTCACCGAGGCCGGCGGCAAGATTTTGCTGGTCAAGGTCGATATCGACAGCAACCAGCAACTGGCACAACAGATGCGCATCCAGTCCATTCCGGCGGTTTTTGCCTTTGCGGACGGCCAGCCGGTTGACGGCTTCATGGGCGCATTGCCTGAATCTGAAATCAGGACTTTCGTCGACAAGATCATCTCCGGCCATGGCGGCCAGGCAGAACAGGTTGCAGAGATGCTGGAGGCTGCAGAGGCCGCACTGGCATCGGATGCCGCGGAACAGGCCATTCAGATGTTTGGACAGGTTCTGCAGCTTGAGCCGGAAAACGGTCGTGCCATCGCAGGCTTGGCCAAGGCGCATATTGCGATTGACGATCTTGAAGGCGCCCGCGAACTGCTGGCAGTCATTCCACCCTCGCTGGTAGACGACAGTCACATCTCCGGCGCACTTGCGGCATTGACCGTAGCGGAAACACCGGCCGACGACGGCGAGATCACCCGATTGAGCGCCGCGGTAGATGCCGACGAGGCAGACTATCAGTCGCGCCTCGATTTGTCGGTCGCGCTGAATGCGGCGGGTCAGGAAGAAGCCGCCCTTGATCACCTGATGTGGCTGATTGAAAAAGACCGGGCATGGAATGATGACGCTGCACGAAAACAATTGCTGCTGTTTTTTGAAGCCTGGGGTCCGACCCACGAATTGACACTTTCGGGCCGTAGGCGGTTGTCTTCTATATTGTTTGCCTGATTTTCAACGGCATTAGGTGACGGCTGTGAATACCAACCATGAACGCTACCAGACATTGGCAGACCTGCCGAAAACGCTGCCGGTGTTTCCTCTGCCAGGCGCATTGTTGTTGCCCGGTGGCGATCTGCCTTTGAACATTTTCGAGCCCAGGTACCTTGAAATGGTGGCCTCCGCATTGTCCGGTGAGCGGGTCATTGGCATGATTCAACCGCGCAACATGGAAACCGAGGGTGATCTGGATGCCCACGAAGAATTGTCCGAATCCGATTTGTACGAGGTGGGATGCGCCGGTAGAATCACCTCATTTATGGAAGTTGAACACAATCAGGTCCAGATAATCCTGTCGGGTATCTGCCGGTTCAAGATCCGTAGTGAAGTGAAGTCGAAGTCGCCGTTTCGGGTGGTGCGCGCCGACTATGATGATTTTCTCGTCGATCTTACCGATGAAAACGATACCATCGGAGATGACCGCGAACGTCTGCTTGAAAGCCTGCGCAGATTTCTCGATGCACGATCCATGCAGGCCGACTGGGACGAAATTCGCGAAGTCTCCACCACCACCTTGATCAACACCCTGTCCATGATTGGTTCTTTCACATCAGGTGAAAAACAGGCATTGCTTGAGGCGCCGGACCTGAAGCAACGCACCAGGACACTCATAGCCCTGGCAGACATGTCAACCGGTTCGGAAGACGGCGAGCGGGTAGTCCAATGACCGGTGCCGCCGACAATACGGAACGCGCGGAAGCAGATACCACGCGTCAGACATACCGGCGCGCCAGTGCACAATTGCTTGAAATGCTGGTATGTCCGGTCACTCACACCACACTGGAATATGACATCGAAACCCAGGAACTGATTTCCAGGCGCGCACGTCTCGCCTATCCGATACGTGATGGCATTCCGATCATGCTGGTCGAGGAGGCCCGGATTCTGGATGACTGACATGGCCGCCGATAATTCAGATGTCTGGGTAGAGGAAATCCGCCTGACCGATGCTGGACGCTCGTTGAATGTGACATTCGGTGATGGCGAGAAGCACCAGCTCACGGCCGAGTATCTGCGCGTTGAAAGCCCCAGCGCCGAGGTACAGGGACACAGTGCCGATCAGAAAATCTGTGTGGCGGGTAAATCCGGTGTGGCCATCATCAAGATAGACCCGGTTGGCAATTACGCTGTGCGCCTGACATTTGACGACATGCATTCAACCGGCATCTACAGCTGGAGTTATCTGCTGAAGTTGGGCCGTGACCACCACACGATCTGGCCTGCCTATCTGTCCCGCCTGGAATCCGAAGGAAAAACCCGGGAATAACCTGAACCTATTCTGGTTCGCCGCGCATCAGGCGCGGCTGTCTGCCGGCCGTACCGGCGGCATGATCCATGAAAAACGCCTTCAGCGGAGGCAAGCGGTCGACAATTTTCAGTCCCGCCTGCCTGACAGTCGCAAGCGGTTGCACAGAGTTGGAGAACAACCGGTTCAGTCCGTCACACGCTGCTGCAACCATGATGGTGTCTGCCCGCCGCCATGCTTCATAAGCCTTCAGGCAGTTTTGACCGCCATGATCCAGCCCGCGCCTGACATTGTCTGTCAGGCAGTCGCTCAGCGCGGCAATGTCGCGCAATCCCAGATTGAATCCCAGGCCCGCTATCGGGTGGATGACATGTGCTGCATCCCCGATCAGGGCCAGCCGTTTGCCGACGAAGGTTGTGGCGATCTGAACCGAAAGTGGCCAGGACGCATGATCGCTGGCCAGTGTTACCTTGCCCAGGTGGTTGCCGAACCTTGTCTTGAATTCATCCAGAAACTCCTCCTCGGACAACTTCATGAGTTTTGCTGCTGCCGTGGTTTGTTCCGTCCAGACTATCGAAGACCGGTTGCCGGTCAGCGGCAATATGGCAAACGGACCTGCTTCGCGAAAATGTTCCTCGGCACGGCCATTGTGAGGTCTTTCATGTGCAACTGTCATGGCTATGCCGGACTGGTCATAGTCCCATCGCACAGTATCGATGCCTGCAGCTTTGCGCGCATTGGAATTCCTGCCGTCTGCCGCAACAATGAGCGGTGCGGAAAACTGGTGCCCGCCAGTCGTGGTAACAACAGCCGGAGATGAATCGAAATCAAAATTTTCAACTGCGGTATTGCCAATGAAGGTGATGCCAGGTGATTGCTGGACCCGGCCAACAA
This sequence comes from Alphaproteobacteria bacterium, assembly GCA_024640405.1. Lineage (GTDB taxonomy): Bacteria > Pseudomonadota > Alphaproteobacteria > Rhizobiales > Aestuariivirgaceae > Anderseniella. Next base: position 4,818 of record JAHEFB010000035.1, read on the forward strand.
GGGCTGTGATCAGAGTTGAATTTTCCACCATCCAGGCTGAAGCTGTACCAGTATCGCCGGCTTCAAGAAAACTCAGCAATGCGGGACGTTCTCCCGTGACAGCCCTGCCGTCGGTTACAATGATCTTTTCAAACGGCTGCGCCTGATCTGCAACCGCATCCCACACACCAAGCGTCTGCAACATTGTGCGTGAACTTCTGGTGATGGCCGAACCCCGCGGGTCGGAACCCGGCTGCCGGTCTTCCAGGGCCGGACCGGCATCAACGATCAGCGTCTTGAGGGGTATGGACAAATGCTCCCCCGACAGGGCAAGACCACACGTCAGTCCGGCAAGACCTCCGCCTATTATGATGGCATCGTAAGGCTGTTGTGTTTTCACGGGAGGCCTTTTCAATCCTGTCTGGCTGGTGGAATTGTTTTTGGTTCAGGATCCATTATGTCGGAATACGATGAAGTAGTAGCCAGTTTCAATCTTGAAAAGATGGATGACAACCGGTTCCGTAGCCGCAGCCCCCGGTTCGGCTGGCGGCGGATTTACGGCGGGCTGCTGTTATCACACGCGTTGCGCGCTGCGCAATTGACCGTGAACACCGACCACAGGGAACCGCATTCACTGCACGGCTATTTCCTGAGACCCGGTGAGGTCGCCGAACCGCTGGAACTTCAGGTAGAACGCCTGCTGGATGGGCGCACCATCAGCAATCGCCGGGTGACCATTACGCAAGGCACCAGGCCGGTGTTTTGCCTGCAGGCGTCATTCCGCAAATCCGCTGCCGGACTTGTATACCAGCAGCCAATGCCGGATGTGGTGCCGCCGGAAGACCTGCCCGACGAAAAACATCTGGCGGGCCTGTATGCATCTGTTCTTTCACACGGTGCCCAGACTTATCTGAAACGGGGAAAGGTTTTTGAACTGCGCCCGGTCGACCACAGGTTGTTCATTCATCCTGATCCCCAGCGTCGTGAATCAGGTTTGATCTGGGCCAGACTTCGCGCCAAGCGCCAGCCCGCCGCTGAGTTGTCGTGGGCACTGCTCGCGTATCTATCCGACATGACGGCGCTCAACGGCAGTCTGCACCCGCATGGCCGAAATTTCTTTGACGCAGATATCCAGATGGCCAGCCTTGATCATGCCCTTTGGATACATAATCGCCCGGACTGGTCAGACTGGTTGTTGATGAGCCACGAAGCAATGGGAAATGAAGCTGGAATGGGGGTCGGCCGGGTTAATCTGTTCAATCGCACGGGCACTCTGGTTGCCAGCGTTGTGCAGCAGGGCTTTATCAAATCCATTTCTGATTAAAAAATAGGCAGCAAATTTTATTTGCTAATATTTTAGTCATTTTTGAGAATGCCTGTTTTCAACTGTATAAATATTTCATATATAAATCAATATGTTACGATAAAACTCCAGTTTGGCACATCTCTTGAAATACATCCCCACCGACGCTGTCGTTTTGACTGAGACAGCGATGGGCAACAAGGGAGATGCAAATGAAATACATCATCTCGATCATTAAACCTCATCGTCTGGAGGAAGTGCGTACTGCACTGTCCGCCATTGGCGTTGAGGGTATGACCGTGAGCGAAGTCAAGGGACACGGACGCCAGAAAGGCCACACCGAAATTTATCGGGGAGCAGAGTATGAAGTGTCCTACCTGCCCAAGATCAAGATCGAACTTGCACTTGAAGACAAGCTTGCGGCCAAGGCCGTGGACGTCATTACCGAAGCCGGCCGCACAGGCCAGATCGGCGATGGCAAAATATTTGTTCTGAACCTCGACAGTGCCGTGCGGGTTCGCACCGGCGAGTCCGGTGAAGACGCATTGTGAGGGCAACTGACATGAAGCTTTATCAAAAATTCGCGCTGGCTGGAGTGCTGGCAACCGGTGCTGTTATCGGAAGTGATGCAGCGTTTGCACAAGCCGCTACAGAGGCCACGGCGGACGTCAAATACATCCTTTCATCACTTCTGTTTCTTATCGGTGGTTTCCTGGTGATGTTCATGGCAGCGGGTTTTGCCATGCTGGAGGCAGGCCTGGTGCGGTCCAAGAACGTATCGATGCAGTGCCTCAAGAACATCGCGCTGTATTCCGTCGCAGGCCTGATGTTCTGGGTTGTCGGTTACAACCTGATGTATGAAGGCGTTGTCGCAGACACCGGCTGGATGGGAACACCGACCCCAAAAGTCATTCCGGCAACCGACGCTGACGCCGGCAGTTATGCAGCAGGATCCGACTGGTTCTTCCAGATGGTGTTCTGCGCCGCAACTGCGTCAATCGTGTCCGGCACCATCGCCGAGCGCATCAAATTCTGGCCGTTCATAATTTTCACAGCCATTCTGACTGGCGTGATCTATCCGATCCAGGGCAGCTGGGAGTGGGGTGCCGGATGGCTCAACGGCATTGGGTTTTCCGATTTTGCCGGCTCGACTCTGGTACATTCAACAGGTGGATGGGCCGCGCTGACGGGTGCCATCATTCTCGGTGCACGCGCCGGAAAGTACGGCGAGAACGGCCGTGTCAATCCAATTCCGGGTTCAAGTATTCCGCTGGCAACATTGGGCACATTTATCTTGTGGTTCGGATGGTTTGGCTTCAACGGCGGATCTCAGCTTGCGATGGGCACGATCTCCGACGCTTCCTCGGTTTCTCGCATTTTTGTAAACACCAACCTGGCAGCGGCATCCGGTGTGGTTGCAGCAATCATTCTGACCCAGATCGTGTACAAGAAGATGGATGTTACCATGGCTCTCAATGGTGCGCTGGCCGGTCTGGTTGCCATTACTGCCGAGCCGCTGACCCCCTCTCCGATCATGGCCATCATCATTGGCGGCATAGGCGGCGTCATTGTGATATTCGCCGTGCCGATGCTCGACAAGCTCAAAATCGACGATGTCGTCGGTGCCATTCCGGTTCACTTGCTGGCCGGCATCTGGGGCACGATGGCCGTACCCCTGACCAACTCCGATGCAACTTTTTATGCTCAGGCTGTAGGTGTCATCGCAGTGGGTGTATTCGTGTCGGTTTCAAGCGCCGTTGTGTGGATGATCCTGAAAACAACGATAGGCATCAGGGTCAGCCCTGAAGAAGAGCTGGAAGGTCTCGACAAGGGAGAAGTCGGCGTGGAAGCCTACCCTGAGTTCGCCCGCGGAGGGTCGGCAATCTGATACTCCGCAGAACTGTTCAGCCTGTAGGCTGACGCAACCAATCGAACCCCGGAAGGCAAGATGCATTCCGGGGTTTTTCCTTGCACCGATCATGGTCCATGAAACTGATCGCTTGCTAAATGGCTTCACAGGAACCCATCTCGGTCCGGGCAAAACTTAACGACACCTTAACCATGCCCGGACAACAATCGCGGCAAGATACCTTTGTCGCGGCTGAAGGCTGACTTCAGCCTGTTCACCTGCGCATGACCGGAAGTTCCAAAATGCCCCGAAGCCGTACTGCAAAACCCGCACAAGCCACCATACCCAAGGGTTTGAAGATGTTCGCCCGCAGGCGATTGATGGAGTTTCAGGGACTGGTTCTGCTCGGGTGTCTGGTGTTGCTGACAATTTCCCTGGCGACCTGGTCTTCCAGCGATCCCTCCTGGAGCAACGCGGTTGAAATAAAAGCCGTCAACGCGCTCGGATATCCCGGCGCGATCATCGCCGACAAACTGGTCAGCTGGCTGGCGCTCGCCAACTCAGTGATCATAGGCATTCCGGCTTTTTGGGCCATCACCCTGATATCTCACAACCGGCTGGGTAACTGGTCGACGCGGGCGCCGGCCTGGCTCGCGTCCATTCTGTCTGCAGCAATTTTGCTGGCCTTCATGCCAATTTCGCAGAACTGGCCGATCGGCCCGGGCTTTGGCGGTACAATCGGCGATAGTGCGGCCATGTTGCTGACCGCATTGCCGCGAGCTTTTCTTCCCGGACCTCTGGCCATCGCTGCCGGTGGCTTTGTTGCGCTCGTAATTTTTGTATGGACAGGCCTTCTTGCGCTTGGGTCTTCACCGATGCAGGCCCTGCGGGCTTTGAAGGCGTTCAAGAAACCAACAGTCATAATCGGTTCGAAAGCGCTGAATGCTTCTACTCGTCTGGCTCATACGGTGGGCAGCCTCCGGGACCGCTATCAGGCAAGCGAGGATGAACCGGTTGAGCCGGGGCGGCGGCTGGCAGCGAATTTACGCCCGGAGACTGCCGAGGACGGGGGCTTGTTGAACCGTCTGAAGAACCGCTCCAGGCCTGACCAGAACACCGGTGCAGATCTCGATCCGGATGCCGCACCCATTCCGTCATTCCTGGCCAGGCGCGCACCGCTAAGCGATAATCGTATCGAGCCCCGGCTTTCCCGCGCAGAAAGCGATAACACCGCTCAAACATCGCAACGCACCGAACCTGTTCTCGAAACACCTGCAAACAAGGCCGGCTCCTCGCCCGCCACAGCCAGTGGCCGGGTTCAACCAGCCGCAAAGCCGGTCAAACAGGGTTCGCGGATTGCCAAGGACCTGCAGCCGGATATGTTGCCGAACAATGGCGAATTTCAACTACCCCCTCTCAGCTTGCTGATGGAGCCTGATGATTCCGGTAAAACCAGCCAACTCTCCGCCGACGCACTGGAACAGAACGCCCGCATGCTGGAAGGAGTGCTGGACGATTTCGGCATTCGCGGTGAAATCATCAATGTGCGCCCCGGTCCTGTCGTAACCCTGTATGAACTTGAACCGGCACCGGGCATCAAGTCTTCCCGCGTCATCGGTCTGGCGGACGACATTGCCCGGTCGATGTGTGCAATTTCGGTTCGTGTGGCAGTGGTCCCCGGTCGCAATGCGATCGGCATCGAAATGCCAAACTCCAACCGTGAAACGGTTTACTTGCGCGAACTACTGGCGTCACGGGACTTCGAAAAGACCAAGCAGAAGCTGGCCATGGCGCTGGGCAAGGACATTGGAGGTCAACCGACCCTCGCCGATCTCGCCCGCATGCCCCATCTGCTGATTGCCGGCACAACCGGATCAGGTAAATCCGTTGGCATCAACACCATGATCTTGTCGCTGCTGTTCAGGCTCAGGCCGGACCAGTGCAAATTGATCATGATCGACCCCAAAATGCTCGAGCTTTCCGTCTATGAGGGCATCCCTCATCTGCTTGCTCCTGTTGTAACCGATCCGCACAAGGCGGTGGTATCGCTCAAGTGGGCGGTCCGCGAAATGGAAGAGCGCTATCGCAAAATGTCCAAACTGGGCGTGCGCAATATTGACGGTTACAACGCTCGCGCCGTACAGGCCCAGAAAAAGGGTGAAGTGTTCACCCGTCAGATACAGACCGGTTTTGACCCTGAATCCGGGGCTCCCATCTACGAGGAAGAGCAGATGGATTTGTCGCCGATGCCTTTCATCGTTGTGATCATCGATGAAATGGCTGACCTGATGATGGTTGCCGGCAAGGACATTGAAGGCGCTGTCCAGCGTCTGGCTCAAATGGCACGCGCAGCGGGAATCCATGTGATCATGGCAACACAACGCCCGTCTGTGGATGTGATTACCGGCACGATCAAGGCCAACTTCCCGACCCGCATCAGTTTCCAGGTTACTTCAAAAATCGACAGCCGTACCATTTTGGGTGAACAGGGAGCCGAACAACTGCTTGGTCAGGGTGACAATCTGTTCATGGCAGGTGGCGGTCGAATTTCAAGACTGCATGCGCCGTTCGTTTCCGATGACGAGGTTGAACAGATTGTTGCATACCTGAAAACCCAGGGAGCGCCAGATTATGTCGATGCCGTCACGGAGGACACCGGCGATGATGGTGGCAGTGGCGGATTTGACAGCGGCGCTTCGGGCGGTAATTCCGGCGATGAGCAGTACGACAAGGCGGTTGCCGTTGTCCTGCGTGATCGCAAGGTTTCAACCAGTTACATACAGCGCAGGTTGTCCATCGGTTACAACAAGGCTGCCAGCCTTATCGAGCGAATGGAGGACGAAGGATTGATTTCAGCTGCGAATCACGCCGGTAAGCGTGAAATACTGGTCGGTGAGGACATGGGGTGATCATTTGCCCCATTGTCGCCGCGTTGCGCGCCGATGAATAAACGCTTGTTTCGGCAAACAATTGCTGAATTATCTGGAGGATATCCGTTGACAAAGAAATCTGCTCGTCTGGCCTGGTTCCTGAGCCTTTGCCTGTTGGTCCCGGCAGCAACCGTTCTGCCTGGTCATCCAGCCATTGCACAGGATGAGACACAAAGGTCCGAAGACGATAACGCGGCAATCACCCTGCTCAACACCTATCTGAATGAAATCGTCAACATGAAGGGCGAGTTTACCCAGACCAGCCCACGTGGTCAGATTGCCAACGGTGTGTTCTATATTTCAAAGCCCGGCAAGATGCGTTTTGAATACGCCCCGCCAAGCCCCCTTCTGGTGGTGTCCGATGGCCGCTGGGTCACGGTCAAGAACATCAAACGCAAACGCGATGACCAGTATCCACTGTCGGCAACACCGCTCAAGCTGGTCCTTGCAGATGAGGTCAATCTGTTCGAGCAGGCCATAATCCTGAAAGTCGAATCCCAGGACAACCTTGTCGCGATTACCATGCAGGAAAAGGATCAGCTGGTCGCAGGCGAACTCACAATGGTATTTGACCGGGAAGCCAACAACCTCGTCCAGTGGATCATTCTTGACGGCAAAGGCCAGCGCACAAGTGTTCAGTTGTCCAATGTCGACAAGGAAGCCGAGCCGGACCCGAAACTTTTTGTGGTCAAACGCTCCAGGGAACGCAAGACCGGATCTGACCGCTAGAGCGTTTTCCGACCACACGGAGGCATTTGATGGAACCAGATCGGTTCACTCGGCTAGGCACGGTACGCGGCGCGATGCAGGTATCGGGCAAGCGCCGGAACAACACCGATGAACGGATTTAGCCCGCCGAAGGCCGGATTTTGCCGCCCGCTGGACAACGGTACGGCCCACTTGTGGTCAATCGGATCAGTACGCAGCCCGCGCCTTGCCAGCAGACGCCAAGACCCGCTCAAATGGCTCCGCATGGTCGGAAAACGCTATGGATCGCACCTGCCTTGAGAATCGCCACCTGGAATATCAATTCGGTCCGGCTGCGGGCAGGGCTTGTCAACCAGCTGCTTGAACAACATCAGCCTGACGTCGTTTGCCTGCAGGAAACCAAATGTCCCCCGGGCCAGTTTCCGGCTTCTGCATTTGCCCCGCTGGGATATGAGCATATCGCCGAGAACGGTTTTTCAGGTCATCACGGAGTTGCGATCATCTCCCGCGTGCCGTTTGAGGAAATGGACATTCATTCGTTCTGTGGAAACAATGATGGCCGGCATGTCAGTATTCGGCTGAAAAATACCAATCTGACGGTTCACAGTCTGTACATTCCGGCCGGCGGCGACGTCCCTGATCCTGAGGTCAATCCAAAATTTGACCACAAGCTGGCATTCCTCGACGAAATGAAAAGCTGGACTTCCACACAGATCTCAAACGGCAATGGTGACCATGTATTCACCGGCGATTTCAATGTTGCGCCGCTTGAAAATGATGTCTGGTCACACAGGCAATTGCTGAAGATCGTTTCTCATACGCCGCAGGAAACACAACGGCTTATCGACATACAAACCGCTTCCGGTCTGCATGATCCGATCCGGGCCCGGATGCCGGAACCGGAAAAAATCTACTCCTGGTGGAGCTACCGGTCGCGGGACTGGCAGGCGTCGAACCGCGGACGACGGCTTGATCATATTTGGGTATCGAAAGGCCTTGTTGACAAATGCAGCAACGCGGCAATTCTGAAAGAAGTCCGCGGTTGGGAGCGGCCATCCGATCACGTGCCGGTTCTGGTTGATATCGCCGCATAATTCCAAAGCGTGACCCGGTTGATCGCACACGCTTTGGGCACGTCAATCTTCATCTTGAAGCAGCTCCTCCAGCGGCGTAACCTCGAATCTTGATTGCACCTGGCTCAATTCATTCGAACATGTCTCAAGCTGGCGATTGAGCACATCAAGAACCTGAATGCCAATTTCGGGAAATTCCGAACACAGCCTCAGAAACACCGACTGCTCGATAACTATTGCTTCTATTTCGGTCTTTGCATTCAACGTCACCTGGCGAGGCAGCCCTGCAATCAACGATTGTTCGCCAAACATCGACCCCGGTCCCGCCAGCGCCAGAACGCCACCGGACTGCGGGTCTATGACAACACCTTCACCTTGTCTGATAATGAGAGCGTTTGTTGACGGGTCGCCCGCCTCAAACACCGTGCGCCCGGCCGGCACGATCAGCTCGTCTGACGAAAACACCAGCGTTTGCAGGTGCGCGTCGTTCACGCCTGCAAACAGTGGTAACTGTTTCAACAGATCAACTGCGGAGCGCACGCCCATTTTTCAGCCCGTCAATAATGGATCCCGCAAACAGTGTACTACGGAACCAGTTTGTATCCACCTGCTTCCGTCACCAGCAGTTGAGCGTGCGATGGATCGGCCTCGATCTTCTGACGCAAGCGATAGATATGGGTTTCCAGCGTGTGCGTTGTAACCCCGGCATTATACCCCCAAACCTCATGCAGCAACACATCCCGGCCAATAACCTGATCACCTGCCCGATACAGAAACTTGAGGATAGAGGTTTCCTTTTCCGTAAGCCGTATTTTCCGGTTGTCGTCCTGCATCAACAGTTTGGCGCTTGGTTTGAACGTGTATGGTCCAATTTTGAAAACCGCATCTTCACTTTGTTCATGCTGACGCAATTGTGACCTGATGCGGGCCAGCAAGACTGCAAATTTGAATGGCTTGATCACATAATCGTTGGCGCCGGCGTCCAGGCCTAATATCGTATCTGCGTCGGAGCTTTCCGCTGTCAGCATGATCACCGGGCCGCGATACCCGTTCTTGCGCATGATCTTGCAGGCTTCCCGCCCGTCAAGATCCGGCATGTTGACATCCAGAATAACCAGATCGACCAGTTCGGTTTTCAAATGGTTGACTGCCGGCAATCCGCCATTTACATCGGTAACAGAGAAATCGTCGTGCAGGGAAAACTGCTCGACAATCGTCTCGCGCAACGCGTCGTCGTCATCAACGACAAGAATTTTCTTTTTTGTACTCATAAGTCATGTAGTCCTGATGGCAATATCAATTGCAATTGACTTTAGTTTGATGCGGTCTGCTTTGCAAAGGGCAACGGAGATCACGCATGGGAACTTTTGATCAGGAAATTGCGATCAGGCACGTGGCCTCCAATGGTCATATAGCGACTTTATCCATTGGTACAATGGCATACAGCTGCAGTATCGGGCCGGCCGGCATCACCTACAACAAGTCGGAAGGTGATGGCGCCACCCCGGCCGGGCGTTGGCCTATGCGTTATGCAATGTATCGCGCTGATCGCGTTGTCAGGCCGATAACCGGTCTGCCGGTCAGGAAAATCCTGCCCGATTCGGGCTGGTGTGATGATCCAGCCTCACGCGATTACAACAAGCCCGTACACCTGCCATATGCCCACAGTCATGAGAAGCTCTGGCGTTCCGATCATGTATATGACCTGATTGTCGTACTGGGACACAACGACAACCCGGCCGTGCGCGGCAAAGGCAGTGCTGTTTTCATGCATCTCAGCCGCCCTGACGGATCGGCCACCCAGGGCTGCATCGCACTCAGGTTAAATCATCTTCGTCAGGTGCTTTTTCATTGCAGGCCCGGAACGATCTTGCACATCCGGTAGAAGCCCTCAACAGGCCCTACCCCCTGCTACCGAAAATTGCACTGCCGACCCGAACATGGGTAGCACCCAGTTCTATGGCCTTTTCATAATCACCGCTCATTCCCATGCTGAGCTTGGCCAGGCCGTTGCGTTCTGCAATTTCTGCAAGCAGGGAAAAATGCGGCGTTGGCTCTTCATCAAACGGAGGGATACACATCAGGCCGGCAATATTCAGGTTGTAGGTCAGTCTGCAGGTTTTCAGGAAACTGTCAGCCTCGTCCGGCTGAACACCGGCCTTTTGCGCTTCATTGCCGGTATTCACCTGAACGAACAGTTCGGGACTCTTGCCGGCAGACTGGGTTTCACTTGCCAGTGTCCTGGCCAGCTTTTCCCGGTCCAGGGTTTCAATGCAGTCAAACAGGGCTACCGCCTCACGCGTCTTGTTGGTTTGCAACGGGCCGATCAGGTGCAGACTTGTATCTGCAAAATCCTGTTTGAGTGATGGCCATTTGCCTTGTGATTCCTGCACCCTGTTTTCACCAAACACCCGGTGACCGAGTTGCAACACAGGCGCAATTGCCTCCGCCGAAAACGTTTTGGAAACTGCAACCAGTGTAACATCTGCTGCAGATCGATCGGATTTGCGGGCGGCAGCTTCAATTCTGGCCATAACATCATTATAGCGCTGGGTTGTTGTATCCATCTTTATATGGCCGTGTTGCTTGCCCGTCAGGTTGCTTCCTGATACTGCACTGAAAATACTAATCAAGATTAATGAACAGGCATACCACAAGAAATGTCGACTGAACGATACAATCCCCGCAGCGTAGAAACCAAATGGCAGAAAACCTGGACGGAGGCTGGCAGCTTTCTGGCCAGCAACTCCTCCGACAAGCCGAAATACTACGTGCTTGAGATGTTCCCCTATCCGTCCGGCCGCATTCACATGGGTCACGTCCGGAACTACACAATGGGTGATGTAATCGCTCGTTTTCGCAAGGCCTGTGGATACAACGTACTACATCCGATGGGCTGGGACGCATTTGGCATGCCGGCCGAAAACGCGGCGATCGAACGCAAGGTTCACCCGAAAGTCTGGACCTATGAAAATATCGCCGCAATGCGTGATCAGTTGAAGTCCATGGGGCTGGCCATCGACTGGAGCCGTGAATTTGCAACTTGCGACCCTGAGTATTACGGCCATGAACAACGCATGTTCATCGAGTTCTACAAGGCAGGCCTGGTCGAGCGCAAAGTTTCGATGGTCAACTGGGATCCGGTTGACCAGACCGTGCTGGCCAACGAACAGGTCATCGACGGCTGTGGCTGGCGCTCGGGCGCGCCTGTTGAAAAGCGCGAACTCGCACAATGGTTTCTGAAAATTTCAGATATGTCCGAGGAGTTGCTGTCTGCCCTCGACACACTGACCGAATGGCCGGAAAAAGTCCGCCTCATGCAGCGAAACTGGATCGGCAAGTCGGAAGGCTTGCGGTTTTCCTTTGTGCTTGAAGACGAGGCCGGCAACCAGCTCGATGATAAACTGACCGTTTACACGACCCGCCACGATACCATTTTTGGCGCCACTTTCTGCGCCATATCTGCCGATCACGCACTGACCAGGAAAGCAACCGCCCAGTCGGAGGTCATCCGGGACTTCCAGAAGGAATGCGCAGCCCTTGGAACCAGCGAGGAGGCGATCGAACGGGCAGAGAAGAAGGGTGTGCCGCTTGGCATCTATGCCCGCCATCCGTTCGATGAAACCAAGCGCCTGCCGGTTTATGCGGCCAATTTTGTGCTGATCGGCTATGGCGAAGGTGCCGTATTCGGCTGTCCTGCCCATGACCAGCGGGATCTGGATTTCGCCCGCAAGTACCAACTCGACGTCATCCCGGTGGTCGCACCGAAGGGGACCGATGTATCGTCATTTAAGGTTGGGAACGAAGCGTTGCTCGATAAGGACACGACTGCAGTCCAGATGGTCAACTCACAGTTTCTCGATGGCATGTCGGTTGCCGACGCAAAGGAAGTGGTTGCAAACCGCATGACCGATGCAGGTATCGGCGAGCGGAAAACCAATTATCGTCTTCGCGACTGGGGCGTTTCCCGGCAACGCTACTGGGGTTGTCCTATCCCGTTTATTCATTGCGATGACTGTGGCGTGGTTGACGTCCCCTTCAACGACCTTCCCGTCGTGCTGCCCGAAGACATCAGTTTCGACAAACCCGGGAACCCGCTGGAACGTCACGAGCAGTGGAAGTCTGTTTCGTGCCCGAAATGCAAAAAGCCCGCCCGGCGGGAAACTGACACGTTCGATACCTTCATCGATTCATCATGGTACTTTGCCCGTTTCTGCTCGCCACATTCCGCCCAGCCGGTGGATACGGATGCGGCGAGTTACTGGATGCCGGTAGATCAGTATATCGGCGGCATTGAGCACGCCATTCTGCATTTGCTGTACTCACGGTTTTTCGTGCGCGCCATGAAACAGGTCGGACACCTGAAGTTTGACGAACCTTTCAAGTCGCTGTTCACGCAAGGCATGGTGATACACGAGACCTATCGATCCACGACGGGGGAGTGGATTGTGCCTGCTCAGGTGACAAGGGACACAGACAAGCTTATTGACACGGTAACAGGCGAGAAAGTGACGCTCGGGCCTGCCGAGAAAATGTCGAAGTCCAAGCGAAACGTCATTGATCCCGACGATATCATCGAACAATACGGTGCCGATACAGCACGATGGTTCATGCTGTCCGACACGCCGCCTGAACGGGATATCGAGTGGACGGAAGCCGGCGTGGTCGGTGCCTGGCGGTTTGTGCAGCGTATCTGGCGTTTGGTCGGCCAGGTCGCAGGCAACAACATCTCGATTGATCCGGTCTTATTGAGCAGTAGCAACGAAGCACATGTTGTAGAGCTCAGAAGAAGTACTCATATGGCGATTGCCGCAGTTGGTGACGACATATCCAACCTGCGATTCAACCGCGCCATTGCCCGGGTTTACGAGCTGGTCAATGCCCTGGCGACGTCGCTTTCTTTGGATAATTCGCCGGACGAGTTGAAAATGGCGCAGCGCGAAGCTGCGGTTTCCCTTGTCGGGCTGTTCGCCCCGATGATGCCACACCTGGCTGAGGAGTGCTGGCAAGTCCTGAGGTGTTCCGGCCTTGCATGCGATGCCGACTGGCCGGTTCACGATGAAAGGCTTTTGATCAGTGACAAAATTACCCTGGTGGTCCAGATTAATGGCAAAAAGCGTGCGGAGATGGAGTTTGCCAAGGGTGCCGAGCGTGACGCTGTAGAAGAGGCATGCCTTCGGCATGAGAATGTGGTACGAAGTCTCGACGGTTTATCAGTGCGCAAGGTTATTGTTGTGCCGGACAGATTGGTGAATATAGTTGCAGGATGATGATGTTCACGAAGCATGCATTTAGATCGTTTGCCCTGGTTGGCTTGCTGGCACTGTCTGCCTGCGGGTTTCAACCGCTTTACGCCACCCAAGAGGACGGGTCTTCGGTTTCTCAGAAGCTGGCTGAAGTTAATGTGGTTCCGCAGACGACCCGCGTCGGCCAGTTGGTCCGCAATGAAATTGTCAAGTCCACCAGGCCGGCCGGTACACATGCCCCAGATCGCTTTCTCCTCAACTTGGAGGCAAAAGGTAGCGCACAAACCCTTATTGATACAGCCGATACGGTACATCGCAGGCTGGCTTACAATCTGACCACCAGATTTCAGCTGGTAGACGCGGCAACCAGCAGGGTGGTGTTCAAGGGCCGTGCCTTCAGCAGGGTTCCATACGACAGACTGGATGCGTCGTTTGCGAACGTCCAGGCCCGGGTTAATGCAGAAGAGCAAGCCGCCAGGCAGGTAGGCCAGGAAGTGCGAACCCGGCTGGCGGCATTTCTTGCCACCAACTAGCTAGAGCGCGATGGCCGTACTGAGACCTCAGGGATTTGAAGCGGTATTCAGCTCCCCTTCCGGCAGGTATTCCGGCGCGCTATTATACGGGCCCAACTGGGATTTGCTGAACCGGTTGAAAACCCAGGCGATAAGACATTTTGCTGCGAATCACCCGGAGGGTGAAATCGTCCGGTTTTCAGATTCAGATCTTGCTGCAGACCCCGGCCGGCTGTTGGAGGAACTTCAGTCAATATCCATGTTTGGTCCCGACAAACTTGTCGTGGTCGATGCTGCGTCAGCCGCAATACACAAGGCATGCATCGGCGCAATCAGTGTTGGATGGTCGGATTGTTTCCTGCTTGTCACGGCTGGTGACTTGAAAAAATCCTCGCCGCTGAGGAAAGAGTTCGAGGCCTCTCCGGAACTCGCAATTACCGTTTGCTATGAACAGAGCATAGCCGACCTGCTTGAATTTTCAGCTTCCTTCATGTCCGGACTCGGCATCACCATCGAACGCGACGCCGCTGAACTGGTGGTCAGTGCAGTTGGTGGCAACGCTGCCCTGTTGCAGTCCGAACTCGCCAAGCTTGCCAGTTATGCCGGTGAGGGTGGCTCTTTGACATCTGCAGACGTAACGGAAATCATAGCAGGCAATGAAGCTGCCTCCATGGATGGTTTGATCGATGCCGTTTTCTCCGGCAGGCCGGAAGCCGCGATCCAGGCCATCACGACCTTGCAGCAGCAAGGTCAACAACCGGCAACTGCTCTGATTGCGCTTACCAATCATTGTGCATTGCTGATTGAAATGGCTGTCGCAGTGGACTTCGGCCGCCGGCCGGAAGCGGTCGTGAAGGAATGGAGGCCGCCAATATTCTTCAAACGCCACAATGCATTTACCGGGCAACTCAGATTGTGCAGCCTGGCACAACTGTTGACTGTGGCAGAACACTTGCGCATTGCAAATTCGGAAACCCGGAGGAAACCACTCGTCAACTGGCAACTGGCGGAGCGATTCGTCATTTCAGCAGCAAGTTCGTTTCGTCGCCGCAGATAGGTTTCATTCAACGCCGCATCGCGCTTGTCTTATGATTTTATTCCAAGCTTGGAACAAACCGCGTCCAATTGATCTAAGTTATTGTAATATATAGTTAATTTACCTTTTTCGCGGCTTTTTATGGCGATTGAAATCTTCAATCCCAGCGCTTCCGCCAACAGTTTTTCGACTGCCGCGATATTGCTGTCCGTTGTTTTTTTGGCAGGCTTGCCTGCAACCTCTCCCCCGGGATCACGGGCGAGCGCCTCTGCCTGGCGCACCGACAATCCCAAAGCAATAATTTTCTGGGCAAGCGACTGCGGATTTTCGGTCGCTATCAGCGCCCGTGCATGACCGGCAGTCAGTTTGCCGGTCTGCAGGGCTTCCAGCACCGACGCCGGCAGTGCCATCAGGCGCAGTGTATTGGCAATATGACTGCGGCTCTTGCCGATCGATTCGGCCAACTGCTGCTGCGTGTAGTCAAACTGATCTATCAGTTGCTGATAGCCTTGGGCCTCTTCAACAGGATTGAGATCGGCGCGTTGAACATTTTCAATAAGCGCAATCTCAAGAACTTCCTTGTCTTTCAGCTCCCGGACCAGTGCCGGAATCTGGTGCAGGCCCGCTTTTTGCGCCGCACGCCATCGCCGTTCACCTGCAACAATCTGGAAGTTTTTTCCGCCATCGACCGGTCTTACCACGACCGGTTGCAGGATGCCCTTTTCAGCCACCGACTTGACCAGATCATTTAGGTCTTCTTCATTGAATACCTTGCGCGGGTTAAGGGTATTACTTTGCACCAGTTCTATGGGAATTTCCCGCAGGCCTTTCGTTGGAGCAGACGCCCGCTCTGTCGTTGTTTCCGCCGGCGCGCCATCGCCGATCAATGCGGCCAGTCCCCGGCCCAGTCTTTTCTTTGGTAGTGCCGTCATGTTTTTTTCTCAGGTTTCATTGTTGTCTTTTATGCCGCGCGCAAAGAACGTTCCCGGCGAATTATCTCGGATGCGAGCCGGATGTATGCCTGCGACCCGGCACAGGTGTTGTCGTAAAGTAGCACCGGCTTTCCGTATGACGGCGCCTCTGAAACCCGCACATTCCGTGGAATAACCGTGTCATAGACCTTGGCGCCCAACACACCGCGGACATCCTGCGCTACTTGCTCCGACAGTGAATTCCTTCGGTCAAACATCGTCAGGACGATGCCCTGGATTTCCAGTCGCGGATTAAGATTGGCCTTTACCCGCTCAACAGTGTTGAGAAGCTGACTCAACCCTTCCAGTGCAAAAAACTCACACTGCAACGGAACAAGTATGGCGTCTGCGGCAGACAGCGAATTTATGGTCAGCAAATTCAGTGACGGCGGACAATCCACAAGGATGTAGGTGTAGGGATTTGTCTCGCTGAAAACGATCAGTTTTTCTATGGCATCCTTCAGCCGGTATGTCTTGCGGTTGTACTCGGCCAGCTCCAGCTCCGCTCCAAGCAGGTCCATCGATGACGGCACACAATCAAGACCGGGTATTTCCGATGCGCGAACCGCTTCCTTCAGGTCCGCCTCCCCGACCAGCACTTCATATGTCGACAGTTGATCGGGTGCCCTGCCAATGCCCAGTCCGGTACTGGCATTGCCCTGCGGGTCAAGATCAATAACCAGCACTTTCTCGCCGACAGCTGCCAGTGCCGTTCCAAGGTTGATCGCCGTGGTGGTTTTGCCAACGCCACCTTTCTGGTTGGCGACAGCCAAGATGCGCGGCGATGGGTTAGTCGGGTGCTGTATTATCTTTGCTGACACGTTCGGCCTCATTTATTTCAAGAATGCAGCCATTTTGCTGGGTGCGACTTGAGTGTTTGCTGAACGAAATATTCCAACATTTAGTAGCTTTGGTCAATTCGACATCTACATCTTGTCCCTTCAGGAACAACATTCTCTGTGGACGAAATGGCAGTTTTGCTGTCAGGTCCAACAGTGCCGGTAACGGAGCCAATGCCCTGGCCACACACACATCGGCAGCCTGATGCAAATCTGATTTGCCGAGCAATTCTACGCGTGTGTTGATGATTCGGGTGGTTAATTTGCATACCCGGCTGGCATGTCTGAGGAATGCAGCTTTCTTGGAATTACTTTCAATCATCACCATTTCTGCGTTCGGAATTGCTTCCTGCAACCAAATTGCCAGAGGAATCCCTGGAATGCCGGCACCCGATCCGATATCGATGATCAGGTTTTCGTCACCGCTGAGATAGTCTGCCAGCTGCAACCCGTCACATACATGGCGATGCCACACCTGGTCTACGGTGCCGGGTGAAATCAGATTGATCGATGCCTGCCAGTGCAGCAGCTCGGTGACATATGTCTGGAGTTTTTCCAGTGATTCACGTGAAACATTGAAGATTTCAGGCAGCTCGCCGGGCGTGATATTTTCGCGGATCAAACGATTTGGCGTCATGTCTGCTCAGCTTGCCAGCCGGTCGGACGAGAACTTCCGCAGATGTGCAATCACCAGCACCAAAGCACCCGGGGTAACTCCGTCTATGCGGGCTGCATGACCTATGGTCTTCGGGCGATGCTCACTGAGTTTCTGGCACACCTCATTGGAAAGGCCTGAAATCAGCCCGTAGTCTATGCCATCCGGTATCGAGATCATGGCATCCCGGTTGAATGCATCAATCTCCGCCTTCTGCCGGTCCACATAGGTCGCATAGAGGGCCTCCGCTTCAATAAGGCCGCGCAGCTCAGTTCCGGTATCCCGCAGGTCAGGCCACACTGAACACAGCCGGGTAAAATCAACATCCGGGTATGAAAGATACTCATAGGCGGTTCTGATCTTGCCGTCCTTGTTGGCTGGCAAACCGGCATCTCCGGCAGCGTGCGGGCTGAGTGCAAAGTTTTGCAGCTTGTATCGCAGCGCATTGAGCTGACTGGCTTTGGCTTCGAACCTCTGCTGCCTGTGATGCGAGCACAGTCCCAGGTATATGGCCAGAGGTGTTAACCTCTGATCGGCGTTATCGGCGCGCAACAGCAGCCGGTATTCCGCGCGCGATGTGAACATCCGGTATGGTTCACTGACCCCTCTGGTAACCAGGTCATCAATCATCACGCCGATATAGCCTTGCGACCGGTCTATCTGGAGTTCATCAAGATTGAGCGCTCGAGCTGCCGCATTGGCGCCGGCGACAAGACCCTGGGCTGCGGCCTCCTCGTAACCGGTTGTGCCATTGATCTGCCCTGCCAGATAAAGGCCCGGCATATTCTTCAGTTCCAGTGAGGCCGTCAATTCACGCGGATCAATGTAATCATATTCGATGGCATATCCCGGTTGCAGGATCTTGACATTTTCCAGCCCGGCAATCGAGTGGACGTAAGCCTCCTGCACATCTTCCGGCAGCGATGTGGATATCCCGTTTGGATAAACCGTAATGTCATCCAACCCCTCAGGCTCCAGAAATATCTGGTGTGATGCTCGGTCGGCGAACTTGACAACCTTGTCCTCGATGGACGGGCAGTAACGGGGTCCGGTTCCCTCGATGAAGCCGGCATACATGGCAGACTTCTCCAGGTTTTCAGAAATGATCCTGTGAGTAGTCTCATTGGTATGGGTAATATGGCAGCTGATCTGTGAAGCATGGGTATTTGTTGTCAGCGTGGAAAAATAGAACGGCTGCGCATCAGCTGCCTGTTCTTCCAGGCCGGAATAATCAATGGTGGACGCATCAAGCCTTGGCGGAGTGCCGGTTTTTAGCCGTCCCGTCTTCAGGCCTGAACGTCTCAGCACCCGCGATAGTCCATTGCTGGGCTCTTCGCCAACCCTTCCGGCCGGTATCTTCTTTTCCCCGATATGTATCAGACCGCCCAGAAAGGTACCTGTCGTGAGAACCACACAACCGGCCGAGATGTCTTCACCCCCCTCGCCCACCACGCCGCAGATTGTTTCATCCCGCATGAGGAAGCCGCCAACGGCCATTTCAACTACGGTGAGATTATGATGCCGCAGAATTTCAGCCTGCATGGCCGCGCGATAAAGCTTCCGGTCGATCTGTGCCCTGGGACCACGCACCGCAGGACCTTTGGATCGGTTGAGCAACCGGTACTGTATGGCTGCCCTGTCACTCACCCGGCCGATCAGGCCGTCCAGCGCATCGACCTCGCGGATCAGATGACCCTTTCCCAAACCGCCCATGGCGGGATTGCAGGACATTTCGCCAATGGTCGATTTCCGGTGCGTCACCAATGCCGTTCGGGCGCCGCGCCGCGCCGCCGCACTTGCCGCTTCACAGCCGGCATGACCACCGCCGACCACGACGACATCATAATCTGGTTTCGGAATCTCGTTCATAACGTCCGCTCAATACACGAACTGCGGCAAAACATCAAAAGAGACTTCGTTTCACGTGAAACAAGCCAGATCGCCCAAGTCACTTGCCAATGCAGAACTTCGAGAAAATACTGTCCAGCAGATCTTCAGTTCCAACTTCTCCAGTCAACTTGCCGATATTTCGACCCGCTCTTCTCAGCTCCTCGGCAAGCAACTCAATCGGCAGGCCTGGCCGCAGGGCATTCTCCAGATGTGAAACCGCAGATTTCACCGCCTGGACCTGTCTTTCGCGCACCAGAAGTGCAGGTTCCCCATTGCCTGCAAGCTTGCCTGCCATCTCCGCAAGGTGTTGCATCAGTTGCTCTACACCTTCACCGGTCAGCGCCGATATCTCCAGGTCGCATCCGGATTTCAACCCGGAAGCAGCAATATCGGTTTTGTTCCAGATTCGTAACGTAGGTGAATCGACGCCGGGATTCCGCCATTCTGCTTCGGGCGATGCCAGGCTGACTATGATATCGGCATGACGCAGGCGATCATGGGTGCGTTCGATGCCCAATTGTTCCACATGTGAATCGACTGAATCCCTGAGACCGGCCGTATCACTGATGATGATTGGCACACCGCCCATGTCAAGCGCGACTTCCACAACGTCACGGGTCGTTCCGGCTTCGCTGCTGACAATAGCGACATCGCGCGCGGCAATGGCATTCAGCAGGCTCGACTTTCCAACGTTTGGTGATCCCGCGAGAACCACACGAACCCCTTCCCGGTTGAGATGTCCGCGTTCGCTGTCACGCAGGTTCTCCGTCATCATCTTGATCAGACGGCCGATACTGATCCGAACCTGCGGCAGAGCCGCATCAGCCACACCCTCCTCATCCGTGAAATCAATACAGGCCTCGGCCAAGGCACCGGCTTCAATCAATTGTTCACGCCAGCCCTGGAAGATTTCAGACGCCCGGCCATCCACGTGAAACAGGGCCTGTTGAACCTGCGAGGCTGTCTCGGCTGCCAGCATGTCATTCAGCCCTTCCACACCGACCAGATCGATCTTGCCATTCGCCAGTGCCCGCCTTGTAAACTCACCCGGTTCTGCCGGCCGAAAGTTTTCCAGCGAACCGAGTTCAGCCAGAAACAGCCGGACCACCCCCAGGCTGCCATGCAGGTGAAACTCGGCAACATCTTCTCCGGTAAAGCTGCCAGGACCTGGAAACCATAATGCCAGGGCTTCATCAAGCTTCAGGGTGCCTTCAGACACATGCACTGAAACACGCTCTGCCTTGCGCGGTTCCGGCAGACGTCCGCATGAAACCTGCAGCGCATGGCCGGCCAGCCGGCCGGACACCCGCACAACTGCAACCCCCGCCTTGCCTGAGCCCGATGACAATGCATAGATCGTATCCGTGAAATCTGACATAAACCGTTCACCCAGCAACAAGGTAGCCTCAGCCCATGTCGAATTCGACTGCCAACAAGAACAGACTGGCCGAAGAAACCAGCCCGTACCTGCTTCAGCATGACACCAATCCAGTTGACTGGTTCCCATGGGGCGATGAAGCCTTTGACGAAGCACGCACTAAGAACAAGCCAATCCTGTTGTCAATCGGATATGCCGCCTGTCACTGGTGCCACGTGATGGCCCACGAGAGCTTTGAAGATGACAAGGTCGCGGGTCTGATGAATGCGAACTTCGTCAATATCAAGGTCGACAGGGAGGAACGCCCGGACATCGACCGCATCTATATGGACGCGCTTCACGTGATGGGAGAGCAGGGCGGATGGCCACTGACAATGTTTCTGACGCCTGATCTGAAACCCTTTTGGGGCGGTACATATTTTCCACCCGAATCCAAGTTCGGCCGGCCGTCATTTTCACACGTATTGAACGAGTTGTCCCGTATCTGGCAAACCGAACCGGACAAGATCACCAGCAACACCGAAGCCCTGCTTGATCGTCTGCGTGCGCCGGCGCCTGCCAGTACCAATCCGGACCCCGACCACCAGCTTCTCGATAGAATGATAAAGCAGCTCATTGGTGCCGTTGATGAACACAACGGCGGAATTGGCCAGGCGCCCAAATTTCCGCAGGGACCTGTATTCCAGTTGCTCTGGTCAGCACATCTGGCCACCCCGGAACAAGGCTATGATGCACCGGTATGGTTAACCATGAACAAGATCAGCCAGGGCGGCATCTATGACCATCTCGGCGGCGGCATTGCCAGATACGCCGTGGATGCAAAATGGCTGGTGCCGCATTTCGAAAAGATGCTGTACGACAACGCCCAGTACGTAACCCTGCTCTGCAAGATGCATAACAGCGTACCCAACGATCTGTTTCGCCAGCGAATCGATCAGACCGTTCGCTGGCTATTGTCCGATATGAAAACTGAAGACGGGTTGTTTGCCTCCAGCTATGATGCCGATTCCGAAGGCGTTGAAGGAAAGTTCTACTGCTGGGAAAAGGCCGAGATTGATCGTTTACTAACCGAATCGACCCGACACTTGTTTAACAAGATCTATGATGTGTCTGAGCAGGGTAACTGGGAGCACACAAACATCCTGAATCGAACCGATCACGCCGACCCGTTACCTCCCGACGAAGAGGATGTGCTTGCCCAGTCGCGCGATATATTGCTGGCTCACCGGAAAAAGCGAGTTGCCCCGGGATGGGATGACAAGGCATTGACCGACTGGAATGCCCTGACCGTAATCGCTCTGCTCAATGCGTCGATCGTCCTCGACGACAGGGTATTGCAGGAAGTGGCCCTGACAACCATGGAGAAGCTGCAAACCCACCTGCGCAAGGACGGGCGGCTCTATCACAGTTTTCGAAACGGCCAGGTCAGAAGCCACGCAACGGCAGATGACTACGCGCTTGTGATATCAGCTGCACTGACAGCATATGAGGTAACCCTGGATTGGAAGTGGATAGAGCAGGCGGACAGCCTGATGGGCGAAGCCTTGGACTATTACCTCGACCGCAACGACAATGCTTTTGCAATGGCCCCGCGTGATGCAACCGATCTTATTGTTCGAGACAAGTATGCCAACGATGACGTGACGCCGAATGCAAACGCAACCATGGTGATCAATCTCTGGAAGCTGTCGGTTTACCTGAACAACCCAGATTACCACGCAACCGCCGAAGCCGTTTTCGAATGGCTCAAGTCCAACATGACCAGAAATCCATTTGCGTGCCCGACCGCCTGGCTGGCGTTCACCACGCTGGCGGAGCAAACACAGTTCATTCTTGTGGGAAATCACAACCAGAAGAACTTCGCGGAGCTCCACAAGGCCTGCCTGAAAGTTTCGTCTCCGAATCAATTGATCATGCAGGTCGACGCGGACGCCAGCTTACCGGACAGTCATCCGGCATCCGGAAAAACCGGTCTTGCGGAACCGGCCGTGTTCCTGTGTCGCAATATGACTTGCAATCTGCCTGTAACGGATCCCGAAGATCTGTCGCAATCAAGCGTTCATTGAATCGAAGAAGTCGTCATTGGATTTGGTCTGCCGCAGCTTGTCCAGCAGGAACTCAACCGCATCGACGGTCCCCATCGGATTGAGAATCCTGCGCAACACATATGTCTTCTTCAGATTGCCCGGATCAACCAGCAGTTCTTCCTTGCGGGTACCTGAGCGCAGGATATCCATGGCCGGGAATACCCGCTTGTCGGCAACCTTGCGATCAAGCACAACTTCGGAGTTGCCGGTACCCTTGAACTCCTCAAAGATGACCTCATCCATCCGGCTGCCGGTATCAATCAGTGCGGTGGCAATAATGGTAAGCGAACCGCCTTCCTCAATATTTCGAGCCGCACCGAAAAACCGTTTCGGACGTTGCAGCGCGTTGGCATCAACACCACCGGTTAGCACTTTGCCGGACGACGGCACCACCGTGTTGTAGGCACGTCCAAGGCGGGTAATCGAATCCAGCA
Source organism: Alphaproteobacteria bacterium (assembly GCA_024640405.1). GTDB lineage: Bacteria > Pseudomonadota > Alphaproteobacteria > Rhizobiales > Aestuariivirgaceae > Anderseniella. The sequence goes on from JAHEFB010000035.1 coordinate 27,708, forward strand.
GGATAACAACGTCACGTCCATGTTCGACCAGGCGTTTGGCTTTTTCGATCACCATCTCGGCGACCTGAACGTGCCGGCTGGCCGGCTCATCAAAAGTTGAACTGACAACCTCACCGCGTACCGACCGGCGCATGTCGGTCACTTCTTCCGGCCGCTCATCTATCAACAGCACGATCAGATAACATTCCGGATGGTTGGTTGCCACCGACTGGGCAATGTTCTGCAGCAGCACGGTTTTGCCGGTTCTGGGTGGCGCTACGATCAGCGCGCGCTGGCCCTTGCCCAGAGGCGCCACCAGATCAATCACACGGCTGGAATAATCTTTCTTGGTCGGATCGTTCACTTCCATGAACAACCGTTCATCCGGATACAACGGTGTCAGGTTGTCAAAGTGGATTTTGTGGCGGACTTTTTCCGGCTCCTGGAAGTTTACCGAATTGACCTTGAGAAGTGCGAAATACCGCTCACCATCCTTGGGACTGCGAATATCGCCTTCAACAGTATCACCGGTCTTGAGTGCAAACTTGCGAATCTGGCTCGGGCTTACATAGATATCATCCGGCCCGGCCAGGTAATTGGCGTCCGGTGACCGCAGGAACCCGAACCCGTCCGGCATTACTTCAACCACACCTTCCCCGATGATGTTCACATCCCGGCCAGCCAGACTCTTCAAGATCGCAAACATCAATTCCTGCTTGCGCAGGACACTGGCATTTTCAACTTCAAGCTCTTCAGCAGCACTCAGGAGCTCGGCGGGAGATTTCTGCTTAAGATCAAAAAGTTTGATCTGCTCGAGTTCGTCAAGGTTGGTCATCGATTATCGACCCATATGTGTGATCAGGAAAATTGGTAGTCAGCTCGTTTGTAATTTTTGAGTGATTACCAAAAAGGGGAGGCGTCGGCAGTCTACAAAAGCGGTGCCGTACTGCACCGTCTATAACAGCTTCGACGCTATTAGAAAACAGCAAAATACATCACAGATTGTCAAACAAACGGTTTCACGACCACAAAACACACAATTCCAATCAGCAACAGCGTCGGAACCTCATTCATCACCCGGAAAAATTTCCCGGACCTGATGTTGGCATCTGCTGCGAAGACTCTGACCTGACCGGCAAGCCAAACGTGCATTGCCGACATCACTGCAACCATGGCCAGCTTGCAGACAAACCAGAATGGAAGTTCGCTCCACAACCCCTGCAACACTCCAAGCCATATGCCGAATACCCAGCTTACAATCATCGCCGGCGTCATGATTGCTTTCAGCAATCGCCGCTCCATTGTCTTGAGGGTTTCAGACAACTCACCGCCCTTGTCGGCATCCACATGGTAAACCATCAGCCGCGGCAGGTAGAGCAGTCCTGCCATCCACGAAATCACAGCCAGCAAATGCACCACCTTAACCCATTCGTAGGTCACGATTTGGCCTCTCCATCATACGCGCGGATAAATGAAACCAACTCGGCAACATGCTCCGGCGGTGTCTCCTTGCGTATGCCGTGCCCAAGATTGAAAACATGCCGCTCCATTGGCAGATCATTCAGTATCAACCTGGTTGCATTGAGCATACCCTCACCACCACCGATAAGGGAAAGCGGATCCAGATTCCCCTGAACGACACACCGGTCAATCAGGTTTGTTGCGGCCCATCTGGTGTTTACCGGCCACTCAATGCTCACTCCGTCGACGTCACAAGCATCTACAAAATCCGTTTGAGAAACGCCAATGCCGCGGGCAAACCCGATTACCGGCACATGCGGATACCGCTTTTTGAGCTCGGAACGAATTGCCGCTATCGGCGCAAAGCAGTATCGCTCCAGCAACTCGCCACTCAAATCACCAGACCATGTATCAAATATCTGCAAGACTTCCGCACCGGCTTCCACCTGGCATGACAGATACTCCACCGAGGAACTGACAAGCTTGTCCATCAGCTGGTTCAGCCAGCCTTCATTTGCAAAGGCTGCCAATCGTGACGATGCTCGTTCAACTGATGTACCGCCTTCAATCATATAGGTTGCAACCGTCCACGGCGCTCCGCAAAATCCGATCAGTGTCTTGTCGGAATCCAGATTCGACTTGATCAGCGAAACAGCATCATAGACAGGTGACAGTGTCTTGTTGAGTTGTGCAATACCGCTTGCCAGTTGATCAACATCAGTTGCAGATCCAATCTTCCTGAGAACAGGTCCCTCATTTTCCCTGAAATCCAGATCACAGCCCATCGCCTGGGGAATCAACAAAATATCCGCAAATAGAATTGCCGCATCCAGATCGAACCGCCGCAGCGGCTGCAGGGTTACTTCGCAGGCAAGGTGAGGACTGTAACAAAGATTCAGAAATCCACCTGCCTGTTGCCGGATCTCGCGATATTCCGGCAGATAACGGCCTGCCTGTCTCATAAGCCAGACGGGTCTGCGTGAAGGAGGCAAACCGGTAAGTGTATCCAACAAGGGTTTGCTCAATCTCTTTATCCTTCTTTCAGACAATCTATATCTTTAGGTGTTGATGTTGTTGTGCTGTGGATAGCAAAAACGAGTCCTAATCCACACCCGTGACGTAGCCACAGTTAGTTATCCACGCAAGTCACATAAACTTTCATCACTTATAGTGTATATATAAACCATTGATATAAAACAATAAACCAAATCCCGTTAAATTCTATGCACAACCAAACCAACTCAATCCTGATGCTACATTTTTCATATCCCCAATTATCAACAGCTGAAAACTTTCCCCGGCGACGGCTGGAAAATGAACAAAACCTCAAGGATGTGGACCAAACAAAAAGCGCCAGATTTCAGCTTCCCCTTTTCCACAATTCATAAACACGCTATGCCCGGCTTATGAAAACAACTGCAAAACAATATTTTCACATGCATATGGTTTCCGATGCCACCGGGGAAACCTTGAATACCGTGGCCAGGGCTGCCACAGCCTACTATGCGGGCTATCAGCCAATTGAACATATCTACACTCTGGTCAGAACATCCAAGCAACTTGACCGGATGATCAGTGAGGTCGAAAAACAACCGGGCATTGTGTTGTACACAATCGCCGACGCCAAGTTGAAGGCCGAAATTGAGCAACGCTGCGAGGCACTGTCAATTCCCTGCATCTCAATTCTGGATCCGGTTATTGCCAGTCTGGCAACTTATCTCAACGCAAAATCCAAACCGCACATAGGCGGCCAGCATGTGCTCAACGCCGAGTATTTCCAGAGAATTGATGCATTGAATTACACGATGGCCCATGATGATGGTCAAATTACCCAGGATCTGGAATCGGCAGATGTTGTCCTGTTGGGGGTAAGCAGATCATCCAAGACGCCAACCAGCATCTATCTGGCCAACCGCGGCATCAAGACAGCAAACATTCCGCTTGTACCTGGAATACCGACACCCCCTGGATTAAGTAAATTGCAGCATCCTCTGATTGTTGGTCTGATTGCCAGTGCCGACCGTATTTCACAGATCCGCCGGCACAGGCTGCTCACCCTGAACGAAGGCCGCGACACCTCATACGTCGATCGAAAAGCCATCACCGAAGAACTTCTGACAATGCGAAAATTATGCGCTGCAAACAGTTGGCCGATTATTGATGTCACACGCCGTTCAATCGAAGAAACCGCCGCTGCTGTCATGAACCTGTTGGCAGATCCAGCTGCCAAGACTGCCTGAAGTCGATGCGATGAAACTGATCCTGGCATCAAATAGTGCAGCCCGCCGGCACATGTTGACCAATGCCGGATACCAATACCAGGCCGTATCTGCGAACATTGATGAGCGGGAGATCGAAACAAATCATCTGACATCTGGCCAGCCCGCATTCGACCTGGCGCCGGTTTTGGCCAACGCCAAAGCGAAGGCGGTCAGCGCAAGATATCCCGCCGATCTGGTTATCGGATCAGATCAGGTATTGCTTTGTCAGGGGAATGTGTTCACCAAAGTAAAAGATCTGAAAGAAGCGGCAAAACAACTTTCCACCCTGCAGGGAAAAACCCATCAACTGATCTCGGCTGTCGCATGCTGGTCAGGCAACCAGCCGCTTTTTCAGGCGAAACAACAAGCTGACATGTCGATGTATCGGCTCACTGCTGAAGACATTGAAGCCTATTTGGCGGATACCGGATCCACAATCCTGGGATCGGTCGGCTGTTATCAGATAGAAGGAAAAGGTATCCGGTTGTTTGAAAACATAGACGGATCGCATTTTGCCATTATGGGGATGCCGCTCATCCCGCTTCTCAAATTTCTTAGACAACAGAACGATTTGCAATGATCGCAAGACCAACCAGACGCGCCTGCATACTGGGCCACGGCATTACATACTCCCGGTCACCGCTGATCCATAATTACTGGATTAAAAAGTATGGACTCGATGCTGAGTACAGTATCTGTGATCTGCCGGAACAGAAGCTGCCTGAGCTTCTGACCTCCATCCGCGAGGGATCATTGGCCGGCTGCAACGTCACCATACCTTACAAACAGACTGTTGTTCCCTATCTCGATGCGGTTGACGACACGGCCTCGACCACCGGCAGTGTCAATACCATTTATTGTCGTGATGGCGTACTGACGGGCACATCGACTGATGGCGCCGGATATATCGGCCATCTCATGGATAGCCATCCGGCGTTCAAACTGAAAGACGCCAGTGTGCTTATCCTCGGCGCCGGGGGAGCGGCCCGAAGCATAGCGGATGTGATGGTCAAAAGCGGATGTTCGGGAGTATACATCGCCAACCGGACATTTGCGAAGGCCCAGGAGATAGCCGGATTTCAGCCAGATATCATTGAACCCTTGGAATGGAGCAATCTGTCGGCAAAAGCTGGCGTGGCCGATCTGATTATCAACACCACTTCACTTGGCATGGTCGGCAAGCAACCGCTTGTGTTTCCACTTGAAAACACCAAACCAGACTGTGTCATAAGTGATATTGTCTATGCACCGCTGGAAACCCGGTTGCTGGCACAGGCCCGCAAGCTTGGCCGCCCGGTTCTGGACGGTTTGGGCATGCTGTTGCATCAGGCAGTGCCGGGGTTCCGGCTATGGTTCGGCATCGAGCCGCAGGTAACCGGGGAATTGCGAGCGCTGATAGAACAGGATCTGCAGTCTCATGGCTGATAACCCTGTATTCAAGGCGGCACTCACCGGATCCATTGCCATGGGGAAGTCGACCGTCGCCGGGATGTTGCGCGACGCTGGTATTCCGGTGTTTGACGCTGACGCTGTGGTGCATCGGCTTTATGCAAGAAACGGCAAGGCTGTCAAACCGGTCGGACGGTTGTTTCCCGGGGTTGTCAGGCAGGGCGCGATTGATCGCGGTGAACTGTCAAAACGTGTGCTCAACAATGCGGACGCTATGGCAAGACTGGAATCTATCGTTCATCCTCTGGTCCGCCAGGAACAGGAAGAGTTCATGAAATCCGTAAAGACATCGGACAATAACATTGCAGTATTTGACATTCCCCTGTTGTTCGAAACGGGTCGGGCAGAGGAGTTCGATGCTGTCCTGGTGGTTTCGGCGCCCTATGAAGTACAGCGCGCGCGCGCATTGGCGCGGGAAGACATGACGGAAGAAAAATTTGAAGCGATACTGGCCAGGCAGGTTTCCGACGAGCAGAAACGCTCGGCTGCAACGCACATTATTTCGACCGGTGTGCCGATCGATGATACACGTGCCCAGGTTCTTGCTATTGTGTGCGAACTTCAAACACTTGCCGGGGATCAACAGCATGCGTGAAGTTGTGATGGACACCGAGACCACCGGTCTGGACCCGTTTACAGGTCATCGCATCGTGGAAATTGGAGCGATCGAACTGTTGAATCATATCCCCACGGGTAATGTTTACCATCAGTACATCAATCCGCAGCGCGATATGCCGGAAGAGGCGTTCAACGTACATGGTTTGTCGGAAGAATTTCTGGCTTCAAAACCGGTGTTCGCAGATATCGCACAGGACTTTCTGAAATTCATCGATGACGGGATTTTGATCATTCACAATGCGCCCTTCGACATGAAGTTTCTGAATGCGGAATTTTCATGGATCGAGGTTGAGCAACTCCCGATGGAAAGGGTTATCGATACGCTGATGCTTGCCCGCAAACGCTATCCGATGGGGCCGAACAGTCTGGATGCATTGTGCCGACGCTATGGCATCGACAATTCAAAACGCGACAAGCATGGCGCGCTGCTGGATTCTGAACTGCTGGCAGACGTTTACATGGAGCTGATCGGCGGTCGTCAGACCGTGCTTGGCCTTACCAGTGAACCTCAGCAGGCAGCTAGAACAGTGGAAGTTGGGCAGAAGGCCAGGGCAAACCTCCGGCCGACACCCCTTCCGAGCCGGTTGAGCCAGCTTGAGATTGAGGCCCACAATGAAATGATAGCTGGCCTTGGAGACAAGGCATTGTGGCGCAATACCGGCAACGGCTGACTCACGGTTGCCGGTCAGGGCGCTTCAGACGATCAACCAATTTGCTCTACGCGCTGGCGCCTTCGGCTGCAATCCGCTGCTGATACATTGCTGCAAAGTCGATCGGATCCAGCATCAGGGGCGGAAAGCCGCCATTACGTGTCACATCCGCCACTATTTGCCTGGCAAACGGGAAAATCATCCGCGGACATTCAACCAGTACGATCGGGTGCAGCGCGTCTTGCGGGATGTTTTCCAGACGGAAGATACCCGCATAAAGCAATTCAGTTGCAAAAACCACCTTGTCTTTGTTCATGGCCTTTGCGTCGAGGTGCAATTCAACTTCAAAATCTGTCTCGGCCAGTGGCTTGGCATTTACATTTACTGAAATATTGATTTCAGGCTGACCTTCCTGACCGGCCAGCGACCGAGGTGCATCTGGATTTTCAAATGAAAGATCCTTGACGTACTGGCCAAGAATTTTCATCGATGGAGCAGCGCCCTGGGTAGCGCCATTACCACCGGCACCTTCCGATGCTCCCGGAGCTGCCCCTGCTGCCTTGCTTGCCTTCTTTGCCGCTTTTGCCATATCTCGTCTGCCCTTTGAGTCTTAAAGCCGTGTTATTTTCAGTCCGCGTGGCTAACACGGCAATTCCATTCGTGCAAGTTATCATACTGTCTGTCGGATGGCCTGGCGCCCCGATTACTGATTAGGCAGCCTGCCGTCTGGTTTTCCGGCATTGTTCTTGTCTGTGTCTTCGATTTCTACTGCTTCGATATCAATAATGGTGGCACCAGACGGGTTTGTGGTTCTGCCCGACTGGCCTGGTCGTGTTGAAGACCATTGGGTTGAGGTGACAACGTTGGGCTCAATGAATTTCCAGACCCTGGCGGCGATCAACTCCCGCACGGGGGGAATCAAAAGGGCAAATCCCAACGTGTCGGTCGCGAAACCGGGCGTAAGCAGCAAAACGCCGGCAATCAGCACAAACAGGCCCTGTATCAATGCAGCCACGGGCATTTCGCCTCGCTCGGCGGAACCCTGCAGCTTGCGAATTACATCCATACCCTGGCTGCGCACAAGCATGGTTCCCGCAATGGCTGTCAAAATGATGAGGGCCAGCGTCGCTGCAACACCAATGTAGGAGCCGACCTGCAGGAACAGGCCGATTTCAACGATCGGGACGACGACAAAAGCCAGAAAAAGAAAAAATCGCATTGATAATCACACTTGATGGAAAATTAGCAAAATTTGGTGTTTGGTAACCTGTCGAGCACGATCACAATGCCGCAGCATTGCCCCTTTTTGCAATCAGGACTTATATAACACTATGTAACTTGATCGTCGGCACCTATATAGCAGGCAGACCAACCAACGACAGGAACTGGCAAACGTCATGAATCAGGTCTTTGACCCTTTCAACATTATCATTCTCGCAGTGGCGGTGATCATCTTCTTCCGCCTGCGCTCTGTGCTCGGCACCCGGACAGGCAATGAAAAACCCTTCGACCCGTTCGCCGCCGGAAACGATGATGCAGAAACCTCGTCTCAGGACAATGTGGTGCCGCTGCCGGGTCGAAACAAGCCGGCAACCATCAACCCGCCGGATGCCGATCTCGATGATGATGACGACGACGAGCGCAAACCGATCTGGCAAGGCTTTGCCAGAAAGGGGTCTGCTGTTGCAAAAGGTATTGAAAACCTTGCCGAAGCCGATGGCGACTTTTCACCGGGAGAATTTCTCGGCGGTGCCCGAATGGCGTATGAGATGATCGTCAATGCATTTGCCGAAGGCGACAAGCAGGCTTTGAAACCATTGCTGTCGAAAGAAGTTTATGATGGCTTTGTGGCGGCAATCGACGAGCGCAAAAAGCAGAAACACATACTGGAGTCGAAGTTTGTCGGTATTAACAAGGCGGACATCAGCAAGATTAGTATCGCCGGTGGTGATGCGCAGATCAGCATCAAGTTTGTCAGCGACTTGATAACTGCGACCCTTGATGAAGAGGGCAGGGTAATCGACGGTGATCCGTCGGAAATCCAAGAAATTACCGATGTGTGGACATTTGAGCGTCCGATCAGTTCACGCGACCCCAATTGGCGACTTGTCGCCACTGAAGCTGACTGAGAACTGGAATGCATGCTGCAACTCGATGCAAACAATTGTTCATTGCTTTGTCGGTTGTCATGGCTTGTGTTGTAGCGGCGCAATCGGCAGTGGCGCTGCAGCTTGAAAAAACCTCCTACCGGAATCTGCCCGGATGGCTGCAGGATGATCATGGCCAGGCACTGAAAGTATTTGCCCACGCCTGCAGAGAGCTGACAACCAGCGGAGTCGGGTTTACCCGCAAAGCAAAATTGTCTGGAAACCGCGAGGACTGGCTGGAGATCTGCCGGCTGGCAGAACAGACCAGTGCCTCACCTGAATCTGCCCGCAGGTTTTTCGAACAACATCTTGCTCCCGTCAGGATTACAGATGTAGCCGGTCAGTTTACCGGCTATTTCGAACCTGAACTGGAGGGCAGCAGGACCAGAAGCAAGGGATTTGATGTTCCGGTCCTCGCCAGGCCGGATGATCTGGTCAGGCTGTCAAAAACAGACCGGGCAAAGCTGGGCGTTGTGTATGGCCGGGTGGTCAACGGCAAGGCGCAAACCTACCTTACGCGCCGCCAGATCGAGGAGGGCGGTCTTTCAGCGCAGAACCTTGACCTTGTATACCTGCGCTCATGGCCAGACCTGTTTTTCATGCAGGTACAAGGTTCCGGCCGCGTCCGGCTGCGCGAGGGTGGTCACCTTCGCCTGGCCTATGCGGCGAAGACCGGCCTGCCATACACCTCAATCGGAAAAGTGCTGATAGACCGCAACGAACTGACACGGGAAGAAATGTCCATGCAGGCATTGCGGGCGTGGTTGAAACAACACCCTGGCAAGGCCCGCGAGGTCATGTGGCGAAACAAATCTTATGTGTTTTTCCGGGAGTTGAAGGGTCACGCTGCTGATTCCGGGCCGATTGGAGCCCAGAAACTGCCGTTGACGGCACTGAGGTCGTTGGCAGTGGACAGACAATTCTGGGCGCTGGGTGTGCCGTTGTGGCTGTCTACAACGGTATATGACAAAGGGCAGATTCGCCCGTTCGATCGTTTGATGGTCGCTCAGGATACCGGATCGGCAATAAAGGGCGCTGCACGCGGCGATGTGTTCATGGGCACCGGGCATCAGGCAGGTCAGGATGCCGGCGCGATGGATCAGTCGGGAACCTTGACAGCACTTCTGCCGCGCGGCCTGGCAACCCGGCTGCTCAGGAAGTACGGCAAATGAAGAAAACCGGCAGAGTTGCAGTCAACCCTCGGGCCAGGCAATTGCGGAAAGAAGATCATGAGGCCTGGGAAAAAGTCACCCGGACTGTCAAGCCGCTGAACAGGCTTCCGTATGTGAGACCTGCTTCCGAGTGCACACCGACACTGCCGGTAAAGGTTTCCGGTCCAGCCGGGACTGCCAAGCCCAAACCGGCAGATCCGGTGCGCAAGGCGGCGCGCGCTATCGCCAGGCAGGCAATACGGTTGCAACCGCACAATAACCTGGACAGACGCGAAAAACAGAAACTTTCCCGTGGCAATGTCGACATTGACGCAAGGCTTGACCTGCATGGTCATTCCGTAGAACGCGCCCGCCTGTCACTTTTCGGGTTTTTGCAATCGGCCCGTGAGGCCGGTCATCGTAATGTCCTGGTTATTACCGGAAAGGGTTCATCTCCGTTCACCAGTCATACACTGCACTCGGCAGACATCTTTCACGCTCCTGAACGGCAGGGACGGTTGCGCGCCGAGTTTCCACGCTGGATGTCGCAACGGGAATTTTCATCGCACATCGTCGGATATCAACCTGCCCATCCACGCCATGGCGGCGGCGGCGCATTTTATGTACGCCTGAAAAGAAAAGCCGGCCGCCAATGACACCGTTCGGCGAAAAGATACGCGCCTTGCGCAAGGAACGCGGTGTAACCATGAAGCAAATGGCGCAGGCCATTGGGGTCAGTGCACCTTATCTCTCGGCGTTGGAAAATGGCAACCGCGGCCAGCCAAGCTGGTATCTCGTGCAGCGCATTATCGCCTATTTCAACATTATCTGGGATGAAGCAGAAAATATCACCGAGCTGGCCCGGCTGTCACACCCCAGAGTGGTCATCGATACATCCGAATTGTCGCCCCGGGCAACCGAGCTCGCCAACCGGTTGGCGGATAATATTTCTGAGCTGAGCGAAGACGATCTGCAACAGTTGCTGCAATTGCTCGCAGAAGCCTCACCGGCACCGGGCAATACCAGATCTCAATAACAGCGGCTCATTTCATGGGATCATAGCGGTTCACTCGGGCAGATCAGGATGGCTTTTGGTTGAATCAACCAAAAGCCATGAACCTGATCGCATTCAAACTGGTAGAGCAACTTTATGGGTTATACCAAACCCATGTCGCTCCAGTGAAATGGGTCGCTGTTACCGAGATCTGGTATAAACCTAGAGGATGAACTTCGACAGATCGGTGTCGCGTGCCAGATCGCCAATGTTCTTTTCAACAAATGCGCGATCCAGAACGACGGTCTCGCCGCTTCTGTCGGTGGCGGTATAGCTAACGTCTTCAAGCACCCGTTCCATGATGGTCTGGAGCCGGCGGGCGCCGATATTCTCCACCGAGGAATTCACCTCCGCAGCAATATCGGCCAATGCCTCCACCCCGTCGTCGGTAACCTCAAGGGTCAGGCTTTCGGTCGCCATCAACGCAACATACTGTTTTACTAGGCTTGCCTCCGGCTCCACCAGAATGCGAACAAAATCATCCCGGTTCAGCGCCTTCAGTTCCACCCGGATGGGTAGCCGGCCCTGAAGTTCCGGCAGCAGGTCGGACGGCTTGGCAACATGAAAAGCCCCTGACGCTATGAACAGGATATGGTCAGTTTTCACCGGCCCGTGTTTTGTGCTGACCGTGGTGCCTTCAATGAGCGGCAAGAGGTCCCGCTGAACACCTTCGCGGCTCACGTCGGCGCCTTGCCGTTCCGCTCTCGCGGTGACCTTGTCTATTTCATCGAGAAACACGATACCGTTGTTTTCGACAGCTTCGATTGCCTCGCTGACGATTTGCTCCTGATCGATGAGCTTGTCGGATTCTTCCGGCATCAGAATGTCATGGCTTTCGACCACCGTTGTCCGCCGGGTCTTTGTCCGCCCGCCCAGGGCTTTGCCAAGCATGTCGGACAGGTTCACCATGCCGACCGATGATCCTGGCATGCCGGGTATGTCCATCGTCGGCATGCCGGAACTGTTGTCGGCGACCTCGATCTCGATTTCCTTGTCGTCCAGCTCGCCGCTGCGCAGTTTCGCCCGGAAACTGTCACGCGTCCCTTTCGAGGCATTCGGCCCGACCAGCGCATCCAGCACCCGGTTTTCAGCATTTGCCTGGGCATTGGCTTCCACATCCTTGCGGCGGGCTTCGCGCGCAAGGCCGATGCCGACCTCGACCAGGTCGCGCACAATCTGTTCGACATCCCTGCCGACATAGCCCACTTCGGTAAATTTGGTTGCTTCAACCTTGATGAATGGTGCATTGGCAAGTTTGGCCAGCCGCCGGGCAATTTCGGTTTTGCCTACGCCGGTGGGCCCGATCATCAGAATGTTCTTCGGCATCACCTCGTCGCGAAGGTCGGCTGCAAGTTGTTTGCGGCGCCACCGGTTGCGCAGTGCAATGGCGACCATGCGTTTGGCGTCCTTTTGACCAACGATATGCCGGTCAAGCTCCGATACGATCTCGCGTGGAGAGAAATCAGTCATAATTTCGAATTGTCCTAGTTGGGCTTGTCGAGTTTCTCGACAGTCACGTTCTCGTTGGTGAACACACAGATCTCGGCTGCAATTTTCATTGCCCGCCTGGCTATTTGCTCGGCATCCAGGTCGCTGTCGGCCAGCGCGCGTGCCGCCGCAAGCGCATAATTGCCACCCGAACCGATTGCTATAATCCCGTTTTCAGGCTCTAGGACATCGCCGGTCCCGGTGAGTACAAGGCTTGTCTCGCGATCAGCAACAATCATCATGGCTTCAAGCCTGCGCAGATATCTGTCGGTGCGCCAGTCCTTGGCCAGTTCCACACAAGCCCGGGTCAACTGATTGGGGTATTGTTCCAGTTTGGCTTCCAGGCGTTCAAACAGTGTCATGGCGTCAGCGGTCGCACCGGCAAACCCGGCAATGACGTCGCCCTTGCCCAGCGGCCGCACCTTGCGCGCATTGGACTTGATAATCGTGTTGGACAGACTGACCTGGCCGTCACCTGCCACCACCACGGAATTTTCCTTCCGGACCGTAACAATGGTTGTTCCATGCCAAAGACTGGCGTCAGTGTTGTGTGTCATTAATTAGCTTTCAATTTCACTCTTTGGTGTTACTTGGGAATTGCCTATGGCCAATAAAAGACCCTGACCGGTTAATCAAGCCGTGGCTGGGGCCTTGCTTCACAGGCGCAGCCTGCTAAAAGTCGGCTCAAACGGATCCTAGAGTAACATGGGTTCACTTGAACCCGGAAAGTTGCTCTAACACTTTGAGAGCGATCAGGTTCATGAATTTTGGTAGATTTGACCAAAAACCATCCTGATCTGAACGGACGCCCACCATGCGAAAAGCCAGTATAGCACGCAAGACCAACGAGACCGACGTGAGCGTTGAGGTTAACCTTGACGGAACAGGTAAACGCTCGATTGCAACCGGCATAGGATTTCTGGATCACATGCTGGACCAGCTGTCTCGCCACTCGTTGATCGATATGACGATCAACACGGTTGGTGATCTTCATATCGACATGCATCATACAACCGAAGATACCGGTATTGCGCTGGGCCAGGCGATTTCGGACGCACTGGGCGACCGCCGCGGCATTCGCCGGTATGGCCATTGTTACCTGGCCATGGACGAGGCGTTGTCGCGTGCCAGCATCGATGTGTCAGGCAGACCGTTTCTGGTATGGCGTACACAGTTCAGCGCCGACAAGATCGGAGCAATGGACACCGAGTTGTTTCGCGAATTCTTCCAGGCATTCTCCCACAATGCCGGTATGACCGTGCATATTGAAACGCTCTATGGTGTCAACAACCATCATATTGCGGAAAGCTGCTTCAAGGCCGTTGCGCGCGCATTGCGCGATTGCATCGAAATCGACGCCCGCATGCCGGACGTTGTTCCTTCCACCAAGGGAACGCTGGGCGGAGAAGGATAATGTCATGCTGACTTACACGGCGCACCGCAAGGCAGATCCGCTGATACCGGATCACACAATCGACCACCAGGGTATTGTGTTCATCAAGGATGGTTTTGCCTGGCTGGCGCTCATTCTGCCATTTTTCTGGATGCTGTGGCATCGCCTGTGGTTGCCGCTGGCGGGATACCTGGCTGCCGTGACGCTGATTGCGGTGGCAGGCTATTTGTTATCCCTGCCGGACGGCCTGACCGGAACCATCGGCCTGCTCGCAAACCTGTTTGTTGGCCTGGAGGGAAACAACTTCCGGCGCCGGGCTCTGCGCAAGCGCGGCTATGAAGAAATTGCCGATATAGTCGCTGACAATGGCGAAGAAGCGTCATACCGGTATTTTGCCGCTCAAATTTCAAATCAGAACGGATAGACCGTCATGCGGGTTGCTATCATTGATTACGGCTCAGGTAACCTGCGCTCGGCCCAGAAATCGTTTGAACGCGCAGCCTCCGGGTTGAACAGCACTACCGGCGTTGACCTTGTCGACACCCCGGAGCAAGTGGCCAGCGCCGACAGGGTGGTGCTACCCGGTGTTGGCGCATATCGCGACTGTCATGACGGCATCCATGCGATTGACGGCATGTGGCAGGCGATCGAGGAACACTGCACCACGAAAGCCCGTCCGTTTCTCGGCATTTGTGTTGGCATGCAATTGATGGCGACACAAGGTCTTGAGCACACTGTAACCCCCGGTTTTGGCTGGATAAAAGGCGATGTAGACCGAATTGATGTCGGCGATGGTGATCTCAAGATTCCACACATGGGCTGGAATACGCTGGATGTCGTACACGACCACCCGTTGCTGGATGGCATCAAGACAGGCCCCGACGGCCAGCATGCCTATTTCGTGCACTCCTATCACCTGCGCGCGTCAGATCCGGCTGATGTCGTGGCAACGGCCAGCTATGGCGAGCCGATCACTGCCATGGTTGCCAGGGACAATATGGCGGGAACCCAGTTCCATCCTGAAAAAAGCCAGACGCTGGGCCTGGCCTTCATCGCAAATTTTTTGACCTGGGCACCTTGAGGAACAGCTGATCCCATGATTCTCTTTCCCGCAATCGATCTCAAGGATGGCCAGTGTGTCCGCCTCAAGCTTGGCGACATGGAGCAGGCAACGGTGTTTGCCGACGATCCGGCCGCGCAGGCAAGGACCTTTCAGGACCAGGGTTTTGAATACCTGCACCTGGTGGACCTGAACGGCGCCTTTGCCGGCAAGTCGGTCAATGGCGAGGCGGTTGAAGCCATACTGAAAGCGGTTTCCCTGCCTGTACAGCTTGGTGGCGGCATAAGGGACCTGGATGCCATCGCCGCCTGGCTGGACAAGGGTATTGCCCGTGTCATTCTTGGTACGCTGGCGGTTCGCGATCCTGAACTGGTGCGTCTCGCGTGCAAAGAGTTTCCGGGGCGCATTGCCGTGGGAATTGACGCAAAAGCCGGCCATGTCGCGGTTGAGGGCTGGGCTGAAAGTTCCACCTTGAGTGTGCTGGACCTGGCGGCGAAGTTCGAAGATGCAGGGGTTGCCGCCATCATCTACACTGACATCGATCGCGATGGCATTCTGGCCGGCCTGAATATCGCCTCCACACTGGAGTTGGCGGCAGCAACAGGTATTCCGGTCATTGCCAGCGGCGGTTTGGCATCCATGGACGATATCAATCGGCTGACCCAGAAAGACTGTGCCGTGCTCGAAGGTGCCATCACCGGACGGGCACTGTATGATGGCCGCATTGACCCGGCACTGGCATTGCAAACCCTGAAAGGCGCTGCTCATGCTTAAGGCTCGCATCATACCCTGTCTGGACGTCAAGGACGGCCGGGTCGTCAAGGGGGTCAATTTTGTCGATTTGCGCGATGCCGGTGATCCAGTGCAGATCGCCAGGGCTTATGATGCCGCAGGCGCTGACGAACTGTGCTTTCTGGACATAACCGCAACCCATGAGAACCGGGGTATCATTTTTGATGTCGTGCGCCAGACCGCCGAGCAGTGTTTCATGCCGCTGACCGTAGGTGGCGGTGTTCGCGCCACCGACGACATTCGAAAACTGTTGCTGGCAGGCGCGGACAAGGTGTCGATCAACACTGCAGCGGTCAAGAATCCGGAATTTGTTGCCGAAGCAGCCCGGAAATTCGGGTCGCAGTGCATTGTGGTTGCCGTGGATGCCAAGAAAACCAGTGGCGATAATGAGCCGTTGCGCTGGGAAATCTTTACCCACGGCGGCCGCGAGCCAACCGGCATCGAGGCAGTGGAATTTGCCCGCAAGGTGGTGGCGCTGGGGGCAGGGGAAATACTGCTCACGTCCATGGACAGGGACGGAACCGGCGATGGATTTGATATCGAACTGACGCGGGCTATCTCGCGGGCCGTGAATGTGCCGGTTATCGCATCCGGCGGCGTGGGTTCGCTGCAGCACCTTGTGGACGGGATCAATCTGGCGGAGGCCAGCGCAGTACTTGCCGCATCGATATTTCATTTCGGAACCTATACGATTTCCGAAGCCAAGCAATTCATGGCACAACAAGGGGTGCCTGTGCGGTTGGATTAGGTGGTAACCTGATCAATGGTGCGAGAATTGGAGTTGAATATGCAGACGCTGGACAAATTGCAGACGCTGGCTCGCCTGGAGGCGACAATTGCATCACGCGCCGATGCTGCTGACGGGAACACATCCTACACAGCCGGACTACTGGCGGACGGACCGGAAAAGTGCGCCCGCAAATTTGGCGAGGAAGCCATTGAACTGATACTCGCATCGCAGGGCAGCGATGCACGACACACAACTGCGGAAGCTGCAGATGTGGTGTATCATCTGCTCGTACTGTTGCAGGCGACAGACGTTTCGCTTGCTCAGGTGATGGACGAATTGAACGGCCGGTTCAGGCAGAGCGGATTGGAAGAAAAGGCATCCCGCACCCCGGGCTGATGTAAATTCCATGGATCAGAACACATCACAGCTTTCGCCCTATCGCATCTTCACGCGAACCGAATGGGCAAAACTTCGTGCCGATACGCCGCTCACCCTGACGGCTGACGAGGTCGAAGACCTGCGTGGCGTAAACGATCGCGTGAACCTGGATGAAGTGGTGGCGATCTATCTGCCGCTGTCGCGATTGCTGAACCTGTATGTGGCCGCCAGCCAGGACCTGTTTTCGGTTACCCAGAATTTTCTCGGCGGCAACAATCACAAGGTGCCCTATATCATCGGCATTGCCGGTAGTGTGGCAGGCGGCAAAAGCACAACTGCCAGGATTTTGCGTGGCCTTCTGGCACGCTGGCCCAATCATCCGAAAGTCGCTTTGTTGCCGACGGACGGATTTCTGCTGCCGAATGCGGTGCTGGAGCGTGAAGGCCTGATGAACCGAAAGGGGTTTCCGGAAAGCTACGATCTGCCGGTGCTGTTGCGGTTCCTGTCGGACATCAAGGCCGGCAGCCGCAATGTCAGTGCGCCGGTCTATTCACATATCAGCTACGACATTGAGCCGGGAAAACACATCACCATCGACCAGCCGGACATACTGATCGTCGAGGGCCTCAACGTCCTGCAGACCGGCAGGCCGCCGCGCGACGGCAAGGCCATACCCTATGTGTCTGACTATTTTGATTTCTCGATCTATATCGATGCCGACGAAAACGATTTGCGCACCTGGTATGTCAACCGGTTCTTCTCGTTTCGCGAAACCGCCTTTGCAGATCCCAGGTCATACTTTCATAGATACTCGAAACTGACGGATGTGGAAGCCCAGGAAACCGCGACCCGG
Source organism: Alphaproteobacteria bacterium (assembly GCA_024640405.1). Lineage (GTDB taxonomy): Bacteria > Pseudomonadota > Alphaproteobacteria > Rhizobiales > Aestuariivirgaceae > Anderseniella. Next base: position 45,172 of record JAHEFB010000035.1, read on the forward strand.
ATCTGGGAAACTGTCAACCTGGCAAACCTGCGTGAAAATGTTCTGCCGACCCGCCAGCGGGCCGACCTGATATTGCGCAAAGGGCCGGATCATCTGATCAACTCTGTCTATCTGCGCAAGCTTTAGGTCGGAGCGCATTGGGGGCCTAGATTTAAAAGGTTCAGAAAAGAGCCCTGCCGAGACCTTTGGCTTGACTCATCGCCCCGTCACTTCCGGACCTTTGCCGCCGTTTGGCATGCCTTTGTAGAATGTCCGTTTCACCCCCAACAACGGTCATTTTACTCGGAAGGGCATAGAGTCCAAAATGTGCCATGTGTGGACGGCCCCATGTTGTCAAGGGAGTTTTGATCACTGACGCACTGCTGGTCGGAGCTGCCATGTGTTCGGCCTGTTGGTGCGGCACTTTGCATGGCCGCTGGCCA
>JAHEFB010000036.1 GCA_024640405.1 Alphaproteobacteria bacterium
TCAATCTGGATCACCTGACCCATGCCTTCGCCCTTCTTGTCTTCACTCATCATATCGCTCCTTCCAGAATAACCGAAAGAAACCGTCAAATCCAAAAGTGCGAAAGATTGTTTACGTTATCGCCTTCGGTGGGCCAAATCCGCCCATCTGGTGCGTTGCCGCGCTTACCCGAAGCACCGCATCGCGCTGCGCACGGCGCCTGCCAGAATGGCCGGATTTGACTCCATCAAATGGGTCAATAATTACTTCCGTTGGTATTAGTGGCCAAGATGAAGAAGATGGGATACCGCTTTTATCACTGCCTTCATTAGACTTATTTCGCTGGAACATTATTGTTTGACCTGGCCTGTGCTTCACGTAAGACAGGCTAGGTGGAGAAGCTGGTAAAGCAGCACCTGTTTAACAAACACAGCAATGAACAGGATGAGCAAGCGGTGTTAGATATTCAGGAACACGAATCCGTGGCGGTTGGTTCTGCCCGAAGCTTCGGGATTGTCTTCTGTATTGTGTTTGCGGTGATCGGGCTGTGGCCGTTGATACAAGGTGAAGCCCTGAGAATGTGGTCCATTGGGATCGCGGCGGCTTTTCTGATCATCGCGCTTGTTTGGCCCGGTCTGCTTCAACCACTTAACAAGTTGTGGTTCAAATTAGGTGCGCTGCTCGGTCGCATCGTCAGCCCAGTTGTTATGGGGTTGATTTATTTTCTAACCGTCGTACCCACTGGCTTCGTTTTCAGGTTGCGCCGGGTGGATCTTTTACATCTCAAGAAGGACGCCGGGAAATCTTCGTACTGGGTTTCACGGGATGACACAGTAACCGGATCGATGCGAGACCAGTTTTAGCGAGGAAATTTCACTTATGTCGTTCATTGCTGAGCTTTGGAAATTCCTTGGCGTGCGCAAGAAATTCTGGCTGTTGCCCATACTGCTGATGATGGTGTTACTTGGAGGCTTATTGGTGCTTTCGCAGGGTTCAGCAGTTGCACCGTTCATTTACACGCTGTTTTAATGACTTCAATTCTGGGGATTTCCGCGTTCTATCACGATAGCGCCGCAGCACTGGTTCGCGACGGCGAGATTGTCGCAGCGGCGCAGGAAGAACGCTTCACCCGCAAAAAGCATGATGCAGGCTATCCCTATCATGCAGTTGAATATGTACTTGAAGAAGCGGGCTTGCGCTTTTCAGACGTCGACCATGTTGCATTCTATGACAAGCCGTTCCTTAAATTTGAACGGTTGCTTGAAACCTATGTGGCATTTGCGCCAAGAGGGTTTAACTCCTTTCGGGTGGCCATGCCGGTGTGGTTGAAGGAGAAACTCTTCCAGAAAAGCATGCTCATCAGGAACCTGTCGAAACACGACGGCGGGTTCGAGGACAAGGACAGATTGCTGTTTGCCGAGCACCATTTCAGTCACGCTGCGAGCGCTTTTTATCCGTCCGGTTTCGATGAAGCGCTTGTGTTGACTTTGGACGGGGTAGGGGAGTGGGCGACCGGTACGGTGGCGATCGGACGCGGAAATGACCTGAAAATCATCAAAGAACTGCGGTTTCCGCATTCCATAGGTCTGCTGTATTCGGCCTTCACCTACTACATCGGCTTCAAGGTCAACAGCGGCGAATACAAGGTGATGGGCCTGGCGCCCTATGGCGAGCCAAGGTTCAAGGACCTTATTCTGGATAAACTGGTCGATGTGAAACCGGACGGTTCGTTTAGGCTGGACCAGTCGTATTTCAACTACTGCACCGGGCTGACGATGACGAACAGCCGCTTCGCGGCCTTGTTCGGCGAACCCGTTCGCAACCCTGAGTCGGCCCGTTTGACGCAATTTCACATGGACATCGCCGCCTCCATACAGGCCGTGACGGAAGAGATCGTGTTGAAGATGTGCAGGTCGCTGGCCTCAGAGTACTCAATGTCCAACCTATGCCTCGCAGGCGGCGTCGCCCTCAATTGTGTCGCCAATGGCAAGCTGGTCCGCGACGGGTGTTTCGAAAACGTCTGGGTACAACCGGCAGCCGGCGACGCCGGTGGCGCCGTTGGAGTAGCGTTGGCGGTATGGCACGATGAGTTGAAAAATGGCCGGTCGGTTTCGGGCACTCAGGATAGTATGAAGGGATCCTATCTGGGGCCGTCATTCTCTCAGCCGGAAATTGAAAGCCGGCTGTCCGGCTGCGGAGCAGTCTTTGAGGTGCTGAAGCCGCAGGACATGATATCTCAGACAGCCAGGGCTCTTGCTGACGGTAAGGCGGTCGGATGGTTTCAGGGTCGTATGGAGTTCGGGCCCAGAGCCCTTGGTGGCCGCTCCATACTGGGTGACCCCCGGTCGCCTGATATGCAACGAACCCTGAACCTGAAAGTCAAGTATCGGGAGAGCTTCCGCCCGTTCGCCCCGTCAGTGCTTCGTGAACACGTATCTGACTGGTTCGAGTGTGGCATTGACAGTCCGTACATGCTGCTCGTCGCTGACGTCTGTGATGAACATCGCAAAGAAATGACGCCTGACCAGGAGCAGCTGTTCGGGATCGAAAAACTGAACGTGCCACGTTCTGCTGTTCCCGCGGTAACGCATGTGGATTTTTCTGCCCGGCTGCAAACCGTGCATCAGGACACCAATCCTCTCTACCACGAGTTGATAAGTGCGTTTCATGCTCTCTCCGGTTGCCCCATGGTAGTGAACACGTCATTCAATGTTCGTGGCGAGCCAATTGTCTGCACTCCCGAAGATGCCTTCAATTGCTTTATGGGGACAGATATTGAATGGTTGGCTATCGGCAATTGTATCTTGCGCAAGGAACATCAGGATCTGTCGCTGCGGGAAGACTACACAGCAAAGTATGAACTGGACTGATGCGAAAACTCATTTTCTACATTGTATCGGCAGTACTCTGGTTTGCCTGCTTTGCCCTGGTAATAGTGGTATGGCTTGAGTATCTGGGTGGGTACGATGTTGCCAAGCGGCTGTTAAGGAACAAGCCGCCCGTTCTCCTGATTCATCACAGTTCTTACTTCGGCAAGCCACTTGCAATTAATCCTTACAGGCAAGCCAGTATACAGTATCTCCACCCATTCTACATGTTCAGTCTGCCCTGGAAGCCGCGTGCCATTGAACATGCCAGTAGTGCGGTTTTTACGCTGAATGATCTGGGCTTCAGACAATCACATATGAATGGCGCTCAGCAAAAAGCAGTCATATTGGGTGGGTCAGCCGCTTTTGGTGCACATGCCACAACAGATAACTTCACTTTGGCTTCGGCGCTCAACAAATTACAGGACAGCTACGAGTTTCACAATTTTGGGGTGCCCAGTTGGAATTCCCACCAGGAAATGGTGGTATTTACAAAACTTCCCTTTGATCCAGACTATGTCGTCGCCTTTACCGGCTCAAACGACTTTACCATCGCGTTGCGTCATTGTTCGCAGGGCAAGGACTTTCCTGCGGGTACGCCGGATTCTTTCGCGTATCTGGCAGATATGACCGACGATATCCGGGCTACCAAAAACCTGGACCTGTCCAGTTACTTGTTTCCCCAAACGACAAAGAAACTCAGGAGGTTGGCTGTCAAGGCGAAGTCGGAAAGACTCCTGAGCGACTGCACTTCGCGCATTCAGGAAGCCGTTAGGGCATTCCTTTCCAACCAAAGTGTTGTAAGGGATCTTGCAGTTGCACGTGGGGCCAGGTTCCTGCTTGTCCTGCAGCCTCACCTGCATTTTTTGCAAAACCGGCAAACCCAGGAGCACAAACTGCGCATGATGTTCTATGAAACAGTGATGCAAAGTCCACTATGCCGAAAAGCGACCTGCGTTGACTTTTCGCGGATTTTTGCAGGCGTTTCACCACTTGAAATCGGCGAGGTGCCTGAGCAACCAAACAAGGCAATTTTCACTGATCGGGTACATCTTACAGACAATGGATTTTCACGTGTCGCTGATCTGCTGGTGAAGGAAATTGAAAAAAACTCGCCAGACGGGGATGCGTCGACTGATTAGGTGATCTAGCAAGGGTTTTCGGGGCATCTCCTGTCAGTGTGATGCCGGTCAAAATGGGCCGTCAAATTGGCAAACCGTGCCGGCCTGATGGTTGCGGGACAGGGAAATGGAAGGTGGGAAAATCTGTTCACTACACAATAATAAACAATATCAATATGATGCATGGATTTTGATGGCGGAGACGGAGGGATTCGAACCCTCGATACGCTTTTGACGTATACTCCCTTAGCAGGGGAGCGCCTTCAGCCACTCGGCCACGTCTCCTAACCACCAACGATTTGCTGTATGCCTGCGAATCCCGCGGGTTTCAAGTCTTTCGGATTGGAAAACCTTATCCGGGCGCAATGTTTTTAATCCAGCTTGATGATCTGGCCGTCGCGGGCAGCACTTGCACCTGAAAACACCTTGTGTGCCCGGGCTTCAATCGCCTCCAGCTGGCTATCGGTGCGCTCCGGCGCATGATGGAACAGCAGCAGTTGCCGGACGCCGGCCTTCTGGGCAAATTCACATCCCTTCCGCCAGGTTGAGTGCCCGAAGCCTTTCTTCAGGGACGGATATTCTTCGTCGGTGTACATGGCATCGTAGACCAGCACATCGGCACCTTCAGCAAACTTCGTCAGGCGGGCATCGGTTTCGTCATCGCCATGTTCGTGATCTGACCAGTAGACGAAGGTTTGTTTGCCGTCGGTCACCCGCCAGGCGAAACAGCCGCCGGGATGGTTGGTGGCACATGACACTGCCGTATTGCCGTTACCCAGGTCGACCTCCGCACCCTCCTTGACATCATGGAAGTTCATGCTGGCGTGCATGATGTCCAGTGACACCGGCAGATATGGCTCGCGCATGAATTCGGAAATAATGTCATGCGTGCACGGGTTGCGGTTGGTATGCCCCGACCAGATATGCAATTGCATATCGGCTTTGTAGACAGGGTAGAAAAACGGCAGGCCCATGATGTGATCATAATGACCGTGCGACAACAGAAGATTGGCGGCGCGAGTGCCTCTTTTCAGCAGGTCGGTCCCCAGTTCACGAATGCCGGAACCGGCATCAACAATAACAATATCGCCATTTATGTTGATCTCAACGCATGCCGTGGAACCACCGAACCTGACATGATCCGGACTGGATACAGGAATGGAACCTCGACAGCCCCAGATCTTGATTTCAAAACTCATCCACAACCCACTCGTGTTGGATTAGCAGCATATCTACGCTTGCGGTCGATACCGGCCGAGACGCTGAGCAGCGTCTTCCATCAAACTGGCATCTACATTTGCAAAAGCGAGCCTTAAATAGCCATCCTGTCCCGGCCCAAACATTGATCCAGGTAGTGTAAGCACCCCGGATTGTTGTGCAAGTCCCATCGCTATTTCCCGTGCGCCGTGATTAACGTGAGGGTGTGCGAGGTAGGCAAAGAACGCGCCGCTGCTGACGATCCGATAGTCGGATGCATACTTTGCAAACGCCATGCTCATCGCGTCGAGGCGATCTTTCATCATCAATCGTTTTTGTTGTTTCCAGTCGTCCAGATTCTGCAATCCGAACAGGGCTGCTTTTTGTCCGGTGTGCGGCGCACATATGGCCACGCAGTCGATTACCTTTTCAACAGCTTCAATCATTTGTGGACCGGCAATCAACGAGCCGACCCGGGCACCAGTCAGTGCATAGACCTTGGAGAACGAGTAGAGCTGCACCAGGGTTTCACGCCAGTTGTCTCGCGCAAACAGATTGTGCGGCGCACGGGCAGGGTCAAGAAAATCCTTGTATGTCTCATCAACAATCAGGGCTATTTTCAGGTTCTGACAGGCGTCAAAAAACTCATCCAGCAGAGCTGGCGGATAGACAGCGCCAGTCGGATTGTTCGGGCTGATAAGCACCACGGCACGGGTACGGTCGTCACACACGGCAGCAAGATGTTCCGCGCGGGGCAGGGCGTCATTGTCGTTGATTGCCGCGATTGTGCGTACTTCAATGCCCTGCATTTCCAGCCACATCTGATTGTTGAAATACCATGGAGCGGGTAAAATGATGTTGTCGCCTGGTTTGGCCAGTGCCGTGACGGCGGCGCAATATGCCTGATTGCAACCGGCAGTAATCGCCACATCGTCATGATGCACCGAGCCCCGGTACGCGGAGCTCATGTGTGCAGCCAGCGCATCGCGCAATGGTGGTATTCCCAATATGTCGGTGTAGAGGTTTGCGCTGCCGTCCTTCATGCACTGGGCAACATGTTCAGCCAGCTCCGGTGCCGGAAGATAACTGGGAACGGCCTGCGACAGGTTGATGGCAGGCAGGTTGGAAGAATTGCCTTCCAGCCACAACGCAGATTCTGCTATGGGAGGGGCTGCAACATTTCCGACGAATTGGTTAAGAACATAGGACATTTGCGGTTAGGCTCTGTGGCGAAGGTTGCGTGAAGTGTTTATGGTTTTGAGCGTGGAACCGTTGAACAATAGATATTACGGCTTGATATGCAAACGATAGAAAACATCCTCAATGGCCGTTCGGCATTCCTGAAGGGTGCTGGTGGCGACAGGCAGGCGGCCGAGCAGCGCCGCGACCTGATTATGGCCATTCAGCAGGACTATCCGGCGTTCGAAGTCTTTCGCGACAGTGTGCACGGTATGGGCGGCTCCGGCGCACCAGACGGATCAGGCAAAAGCCTGGATGTTGCACCGGTAACGGAAGCGAATGTTCTCCTTGAGTGCATGCAGCAGCATGAACTCGTCAAACTCGATAAAGGCTGTATCCAGTTCAACGGCTCTGAGGCACGCCGTTTCATGACCGGTGGATGGCTGGAGGAACTGGCCTGGCTGGCGGCCATGGAGGCCGGTGCCGACGAAGCCAGTTTTTCTCAACTGGTTGGCTGGGACGTTGACGGTTACAGCGGTGAAAACGAGATAGATCTGATATTCCGCCGCAATGACAAGCTGGGCTTTGTATCCTGCAAGGCATTGCGGTCCAGTTTGCAGTCCGGTGATCGCAAACATCGTGCAAGAATGATGGATGCCGTACACGAGGCGGACAACCTGGCCGATCACTTTGGCCAGCCTGGTGAACGGGTTGGTGTGTTGGTTACCACCGATCTGTTTGACGAACAGCGAGGTGAGGCACGCTATCAGACTTTGCTGGGCAAGGCTGCGATACTGGATGTACGGGTTATCCCGCTTGAGGATATTCGCTGGGACAGGCTGGTGAATGCCATGCAGTATTTGATGGATCACTAGGTCCAGCCAGGTGATGACACCGGACAATTGACATATCGGGACGAAATTCAATTCCAGCCAGACAGAAGTGGACACAGTCATGAAAGCAATAAAGATTCATCAGGCAGGCGGACCAGAGGTCATGCAGTACGAAGAGTTCAACCTGCAACCGCCTGAAGCCGGCGAGGTCAGGTTGCGCCATACCGCCATTGGCTTGAATTTCATCGATACATATCATCGGTCCGGCGCCTACCCACTGCCGCTGCCCAGTGGCATCGGGCTTGAAGCTGCAGGTGTGGTTGAGGAGGTTGGCAAGGATGTCGCTCATCTTAAAGAGGGCGACCGGGTTGCCTACGGAGCAGGCCCGATAGGCGCTTATTCGCAGGCGCGCAATATGCCCGCCAACAGGTTGTGTGTATTGCCGGATGCCATATCCGACGAAACCGCCGCAGCCATGATGTTGAAAGGCATGACCGTAAGGTACCTGCTTCGCGAGACTTACCAGGTCAAGGCAGGTGACACGATATTGTGGCATGCTGTCGCCGGCGGTGTTGGGCTCATCGCGGTTCAGTGGGCAAAGCACCTCGGTGTCCGTGTAATCGGCACAACCAGTTCAGCGGAAAAGGCCGCTCTGGCGAAGTCATTTGGATGCGATGAGGTGATCAACTACACTGAAGAGAATGTCGCCGAACGGGTTCGGGAGTTGACCGGTGGAGAGGGCGTGCCGGTGGTCTACGACGGTGTAGGGCAAGCCACACTGGATGCCTCACTGGACAGTCTCAGGCCACGCGGCCTTCTGGCCAGCTTTGGCTCCGCTTCCGGTCCGGTCAAGGATTTCGATACCGGCGCCTTGGCTGCCAAGGGGTCGTTGTACCTGACCCGTCCCACATTGATGACGTATGTTGCTTCTGATGAGAGTCTGCAGGCCAACGCAGCAGATTTGTTTGATGTCGTGGGCTCAGGTGCTGTCAAGATAGAGGTCAACCAGACCTATGCCCTGGCCGATGCCGTCAAGGCTCATCACGATCTGGAAGGTCGCAAGACGACAGGATCAACAGTCCTGTTACCTTGAGTTCAGGTCGACGGGCAACTGTTCGCCTGTTTTGCTGCAAGTTGTTGCCAATTTGCGGAACAGGAAGTGGTTGAGCACAGGAACTGGGCAAGTGCAGGCGTTGCAATGGCATGAGCCAGGTTTAGCGGCCTGCCATTGGCATCCGACAGAGTACTGACCAACATGCCGGTCAACTGGCCCTTGTCGTCGAAAAGGGGACCGCCGGACTCGCCCTTCTTTGTGGCGAGCCGCAATTCGATTGCATCGGGATAGCCGAAACCGCTGTATTTGACGGCGCGGCCAAAGCTCATGGAATTTACAGAGCCGATGCGCGCGGTGTCATTGCGGGCATGCGGTTTACCGAGTGAAAACACTGGCGCGCCCTGACGCATACAGTGATTTGCCGACGGTGTAACCGCAGCAGCATTGAAGCCGCGCAATTTGATCAACGCCATGTCGTTTTCGGGTTTGACGGCAATAACCGTGCCTGAATAAATTCGCCCGTCTGAGGCCCGTGCGTCTACTGAATTCCCACGTTTCACCGCGACATGCCCGGCGGTCATGATTATGCCGCTCGACACAACAAACCCGCTGCCCGAGGTTAGAGCATCAGGCGAGTTTGAAGCTTTTGCCCCGGCTCGTTTTTCTTCTTCATGTACGACAAGCGTGACGTAGCTCGGGCCGGTCTGGGCCTGCAGCTGCCGAATGTGGCTGGAAATGACGCCGCCCGCAGGTTCAGCTGCCGCATCCACCTCAATTGTCCGTGGTTCCAGCAATGCCTGGTCCGTTTTGCCCCCGACACAACCTGTCAACAATAGCAGAACGGCTAATATGCAGTCGATTCTCCGCACAAATGACTCCAATTAGAGATTCAAATCATCCCGAATCCAACAAATACAATTTTGTTCGGGGTCTGACCAGCCAAATGGCTTCAGTAACAGGGCGAATATGTGGCTGTTTACGCATAGCCTCAATTACGGATTGGCCCGCAGGTGCGTTTTTTTCAAAAGTGTTGCAAAATAGACACACTTTTTGGACCGGACAGCACCTCGCCTGGCACTGGTTTCACCTTCGGTCAGCCATCAATTACGCAAATTGTCGGCAGGAACCTGATATTTGGAGGCCTCGACCAGAATCGAACTGGTGTACGCGGATTTGCAATCCGATGGATAACCACTCTCCCACGAGGCCTTCGCGGTGGACCGGTTTTTGGTCCGGGCGGCGTCTTATAGACGACACTGCACTGTGTTACAACGCCTGCTTTCAGGCAACGACAGTCTCCTCATAGATTGTATTGGGCCAATTCGTACAACAAACGGGCTTGGCGAGACGGTCTGAGTTGGGTATTCAACGATGGTTGTCGCGTTTTGCAATTGCAACGCGCTGGAGAATTGACGGGGTCCACCAGTTGAGCATCAGGAGCTAGCATGATCGATTACGCAGTAGCGCGCGAAAACATGATTGAATCTCAGGTTCGTCCGAACGGTATAACAGACGCCCGGGTTATTGACGCAATGTCGGAGATTCCGCGTGAAGTGTTTGTGCCGGAAGCCGTCAGTACTTTGGCCTATATGGACGAAGATGTGCCGCTGGCCACCGGCAGTGACGGGCGCAAACGCCATCTCATGGAGCCTATGGCTTTCGCCCGGATGCTGCAGGCTGCTGCGATCTTGCCGCATGAATGTGTGCTCGATATTGGTTGTGCCACCGGTTATTCATCTGCCGTGCTTGCCAGGCTGGCACAATTGGTCGTCGCCGTTGAGGATGCTTCTGACCTTGCAGAAGCTGCCAACGAAAATTTGCTCCGGCTGCAAATCAACAATGTTGCGGTCTTCAATTCGGCAATGAATGAAGGTCATCGCGCAGAAGCGCCTTATGACGTCATAGTTATCAATGGCCGTGCGGGGCAGGTCCCGGAGAAACTGTTGTCGCAACTTGCTGATGGTGGGCGCCTGGTTGCAGTTGTCGGTGACACCGATACGGCGCAGGCGTTGGTTTATACCAACACCAAAGGGATTATCGCCTCCCGTTACGCATTTGACGCTACTGTTTCGATGTTGCCGGGATTCGAGAAGTCCGAACCCGGCTTTGTATTCTAGCCGGCTCCACGATTGTCGCCGTGTGAACTTTTTTTGATACCCATTTTGGACTGATTTTGAGTTAAGCTGATGTCAGGGAAGCGATTCTCCAGGATTTGGAATGTTTGAGGTTCTCTATGGGGCGCAGATGTGTATGGTTAGTGTTTCGTTAACCATAAAAGACCCATAAGAAATGGGGCAGAATCGCCAGGGGCCAGATTGTGAAGTACTTGAAACGACCATCATACAGGCTGCCTGCCAATTGGCTTGCCGCGGTGTGTCTGGCCGTTACAGCAATGATGCAACAGCCGGTCTCAGCATCCGCTGAGACGATTGCATCGGCGTTGTCCAAAGCCTATGTCGGCAATCCGCAGCTGAAAGCAGAACAGGCACGTCAGCGTGCGACTGATGAACGGGTGCCCCAGGCAAAGTCGGGGTGGCGTCCGACCGTCACGACAAATTCAAACATACGAAAATCCTATCAGGGGACCCGATCTGCGAACTCAGCTGGAGTCGTCGCGTACAGAAAGTCCGATTTTCTGGACGGCGGTTTTCGGATCGATTTATCCCAACCGGTGTTTGACGGGTTTCGGGCTCAGAGTGAATTGTTCGAAGCTGAAGCGACCGTGGAAGCCGGCAATCAGAACCTATTGTCGGTAGAGCAACAAGTGTTGTTGGATGGTGCAATTGCATTCATGAATGTAATTCGTGATCGCGAAATTGTTGATTATCGCCGCCAGTCGCAGGGCAATTTTGCAGAACAGGTCCGCGCTGCAACAGCGCGTTTCGATGTCGGCGAGGTTACTCGCACCGACGTTGCACAGTCGGAAGCCCGGTATTCTGAGGCACAAGGTCGGTACGCAGTTGCTATTGGTAACCTTCAAACATCTGTTGCAAACTATATTCGGGTAATTGGCGTCAAACCAGGTCGACTGATATTTCCGCCACTTTCTCCCAGAGTGCCCAAAACCTTGCGTCAGGCAATTGCAATAGCTGGCGAAACAAATCCGCAAATCCTGGCGGCAGCCTATGTACAAGCAGCCGCAGAGGCCAACATTGGTGTTCAAAAATCCGACTTGCTTCCGAAGGTGAATTTTGAAGCTGGTTACCTTATTGACAATAATTCACAGATTGCGGTTGGGAGATCCAGATCTGGCTATATTGGAGGCACACTGTCCGTCCCGATTTACCAATCCGGCAGGGTCTATTCAAGAATACGCGAAGCAAAGCAAATTTCCAGCCAACGCAAACTGGAAGTTCTTGATGCCCAACGCCAGGTTCGCGAACAGGTGGTGAGTGCATGGCATTTGTTGAAGGCCGCCACTGCGACTATCGCAGCCGCCAAGGAAGCGGTGGCTGCCAATCAGGTGGCGCTTGACGGTGTCAAACAGGAAGCTCAGGTTGGCACCAGAACAACGCTCGACGTGCTTAATGCAGAGAATGAACTGGTGGAAACACAGGTAGCACTGGCGACTTCACTGCGAGACCGGATAGTAGCCGGCTACCAGCTTGTGGCAGCTATCGGGCGCATGACCGCCGCCGACTTGCGCCTGTCGGTAAATATATATGAATCGAAACAAAACCTTGAAGAGGTTCGTGACAAGGCGTTTGGTGCCAGGGTCACTACTTATGATTGACCCTGTGTTCCTCGGTCATTTCACCATTCAGCTTGCCGGTTGACGCATCGCATCTTTATCTCGCAGCAATTTTTTTCCTGATTCGAGGTCAAATCCGCCGACAGGGTGATGATTCGCCGGGCGCGATGTTGTAGGCTGTTTCTCACTAGGGGATAATTGCCGTCATTTTTACCGATCAAACTCAGAAATTGCATGCAAATCATGGGCAAGCAGGACCGCACACCGCCGGATGAAAATTCTGTAGATGACCTGTTGTCTTCCATTCGGCAGGCAATTGAGGCCGATACGGCTGATTATGACTCAGCTCCGCTGAACGGTTCCCTGAGGCCGCTCCGGGCGCCTCGGGCACCACGTGTCGGCAAGGTGCCGGACCGCAATCGTCAGCAGGATGTTGCTCCGCCTGCCAGCCGGTTGCCGCAACCGGTTCCGACAAAGGGTGACGAACAGCGCGGACCGGGTTATGATTCAGCCAAACCGTATCGATATCGTCACTCATTGGAGACTTCGCCCAGCTACATGTCCTTGCGCAACCGTTTGGCATCACTGAAATCCAGAACCAGGTCCGGCACCAACCGGTCAATGGCAAGCCTGCTTGGCGGCGACGTTCGCCAGGAAGAAGCCCGTGCGCGTGATCAGCAACAACAATTGCTGCCGCAGCAGATTACCAGCACACCTGTCGAGATGGAGCCTCTGGCCGGGTTGAAGGCCAGTATCGATAGTGAACCGGCCGATGTCGATGATCTAATTGCCGGAGACATTTCATCGGGAGTTGTCTCCTACACGCCCAACTACAGTGACTGGTCGCTGGAAAACTCTCTGGCTGACGTTGTCGCGCCGGCTTCAGATGAAATTGAAAACAACACAGAACCTCTGGTAACAACGACCAGCGTTTCAGTGGAAACAGCCGCAGAGGGTGTGTCGGGTGCCGATGACAGGGCCGAGGCGGGCGAGGACGAAATCAGGCAGGCAGCCACCGCCTCCCCGGATGAGGACGAGCCGCCTGCAAGGTTGAAGCTCGAAGAAATGATCCGCCAGGTAATTGAACCGGAACTGGTAATCTGGATTGACAAGCATTTGCCGGACCAGGTGGCATCTGCCATGCCGGACGAGGAAGCATTTACCGCCATGATCAAACCGATGATTGAAGCATGGCTGGCCGACAATCTAAGTCCCATTGTGGAAGTTGCCGTGCGCGAGGAAATCGCCCGGATAACCGGCCTCAAACGCTGATTGATTTCATGGCTGTCGCAGACCTGTTGCACATCATCGGCGTGTAGTGTTTAACCGCGCTACAAATCACAAGAATTTCCACAGCAGATTCCGATAGCTCCATGCTCGACAAGCACTTTACCCCCGCTGATATTGAACCCCGCCTCTATGAAGCCTGGGAGGCCTCGGGCGTGTTCCGCGCCAATCAGACGCCTGACGGTGATCCATTCTGCATCGTCATCCCGCCGCCAAACGTCACCGGCTCGCTGCACATGGGCCATGCCCTGAACAATACGGTGCAGGATATCCTGTGCCGTTTTGAGAGAATGCGGGGCAGGGATGTCCTGTGGCAGCCCGGGCTGGATCATGCAGGCATCGCAACCCAGATGGTTGTTGAGCGGCAGATGATGGAACGCCAGGAACCGGGGCGTCGTGACATCGGACGGGAAGCGTTTGTGGAAAAAATCTGGACCTGGAAGGCGGAGTCCGGTGGAACAATTATCGGACAGTTACGCCGCCTGGGTGCATCGTGCGACTGGTCGCGAGAACGCTTCACCATGGACGATGGCCTGTCAAAGGCCGTGCTCAAGGTGTTTGTACAGCTTTATCGGGAAGGCCTGATCTACAAGGACAAGCGTCTTGTGAACTGGGATCCGGCATTGTTGACAGCCATTTCCGACCTGGAAGTGCAGCAGGTCGAGATGAACGGCAATCTGTGGCATTTCAAATACCCTGTTGAGGGTGAGACAGGCCGGTTTATCACTGTTGCGACCACGCGTCCTGAAACCATGCTCGGTGACAGCGGAGTTGCGGTTCATCCCGATGATGAACGTTACAGGGATCTGATCGGCAAGAACGTTGTCCTGCCACTGGTGGGCCGGTTGATACCCATCGTGGCCGATGAATACGCAGACCCGGAAGCAGGCTCAGGCGCCGTGAAGATAACTCCGGCTCACGATTTCAACGACTTCGAGGTTGGAAAACGCAATGACCTCGCCAGGATCAACGTCATGGACGTTGCTGCGAATATCGTCCTGGAAGGCAATGACGACTTCCTGGCCGGCGTTCCCGAAACGCAAGAGCTGAAGACCACTATTGCCGCGTTGCATGGCAGGGACCGGTTTGCCGCCCGCAAGCTGGTGGTCGAAATGATCGAGGCGCGCGGCCTCCTGGACAAGATCGAGCCGCACACCCACATGGTTCCGCATGGCGACCGGGGTGGGGTGCCGATTGAACCGTTCCTGACAGATCAGTGGTATGTGGACGCCGGGACCCTGGCAAAGCCGGCCATCGAGGCGGTGGAGCGGGGCGATACGGTATTCGTGCCAAAACAGTGGGACAAGACCTATTTTGAATGGATGCGCAACATCCAGCCCTGGTGCATCTCGCGCCAGTTGTGGTGGGGCCACCAGATACCGGCCTGGTACGGCGAGGACGGAACGGTGTTTGTCGCCGAAAACGAGGCGCTGGCTGAAGAACAGGCTGAGTCCCATTACGGCCATCGCGTCAAGCTGGACCGCGATGAAGACGTGCTTGATACCTGGTTTTCTTCGGCCCTGTGGCCGTTTTCCACGCTGGGCTGGCCGGAAAACACCCATGAGTTGCAGCGCTACTATCCCACCAACACTCTGGTCACAGGTTTCGACATCATCTTCTTCTGGGTGGCCCGCATGATGATGATGGGTCTGCATTTCATGAAAAAGCCCGACGGCACGCCGCAGGTGCCGTTTGACACAGTCTACATTCACGCTCTGGTTCGCGACGAGAATGGCCAGAAGATGTCAAAGTCGAAAGGCAATGTCATCGACCCGCTGGAGCTGATAGACGAGTACGGCGCGGATGCACTGCGTTTCACGCTGGCTGCCATGGCGGCGCAGGGACGCGACATCAAATTGTCTGCGCAACGCGTTGAAGGCTACCGCAATTTTGGCACCAAGCTGTGGAACGCAGCCCGGTTTGCCGAAATGAATGAATGTGCCCGGATCGACGGTTTTGATCCGGCACAAAGCAAGGTGACGCTGAACCGCTGGATTGCCGGCGAAGCAGCGCGGACAAAGGATGCTGTAACGGCCGGTATTGCCGAGCACCGCTACAATGAGGCGGCCGGCGCGCTATACAGTTTTGTCTGGCACACATTCTGTGACTGGTATGTGGAACTGTCCAAATCCGTCCTGAACGGCGAGGACGAGGCGGCAAAGGCTGAAACCCGCGCTGCAACCGCATGGGCACTGGACCAGATCCTGTTGTTGCTTCACCCGTTCATGCCGTTCATCACCGAAGAGCTGTGGCAGCAGACCGCCGGTGAAGCAACTCGTGGCTCGATGCTGGTTCAGGCAAGCTGGCCGCAATACGAAGGCCTCGAAGCCGCAGATGCATCAGATGAGATCGACTGGGTCGTGCGCCTGATTACCGAAATACGTTCGGTTCGCTCTGAAATGAATGTGCCCGCAGGTGCCAAGGTACCGTGCGTTCTGGCGCATCCATCCGAACAGTCTAAAACCCGTGCCCAGGCCTGGATGGCTGAAATTTCCCGGCTGGCGCGCCTGGACAGCCTGACATTTGCCGATGATGTTCCGGAAAACTCGGCCCAGATCGTGCTGGATGAAGCTGTGGTGGCATTGCCGCTGGCCGGTGTCATCGACTTTTCTGCTGAAAGGGCCCGGCTTGAAAAAGAACTTGAAAAGACCGCCAAGGACATCGCTTCAATTGATGGCCGGTTGAACAATTCCGGCTTCGTCGCCAAGGCGCCACCGGCCGTGATCGAGGAAACCAGGGAACGCCGCGAAGAACTGGATGTGAAAGCAGGCCAGGTCAAGGAAGCGATCGCCCGTTTGGCCGCTATGGGGTAAAAGACGAGTTGGAAGACGAGTCTATCTACCCGGCCAGTTCCACGCAGGCTTCTCAATCCCGTCAACCACGGTTTCGCCGAGTTCCTTCTTCAGTTCGTAGCTGGCGATGCCTGATTGCTTGTTGAGGGCGTCGACCAGCACACCGGCGTGGGAAACCACGATCACCTGCGATTTCTCCGCCGCCTTCGAAATCAGTCTGGCCAGCGGACCGAGCAGGCTGGGATGCAGGCTGGTTTCCGGCTCGTTCAAGACCAGAAGCGGTGCAGGGCGAGGGGTCAGCAGGGCAACCGTCAGCAACAGGTAGCGCAGCGTGCCGTCGGACAGTTCAGCGGTCCGCAATGGCCGCAGCAATCCTTTTTGATGCATCAGCAGTTCGAACATGCCGTCGGTGACCGACAATTCAACTTTGCTGCCCGGAAAGGCATCATCAATTGCCTCCGACAGGGCATCCGGGTTGCCGATTTCACGAATGGTCTGAAACGCCGCGGCAATATCCGCTCCGTTGGAAGACAGTGTCGGTGTTCTGGTGCCAATCTGAGGAGAGCGTGACGGAGCGTCCTGATCGGTTCTCAGGTGATCGTAAAACCGCCACTGCCGCATGCGTTCCCTGATCGCCAGAAGTTCAGGCGCAGCTTTCGGATCTGCTGCATGGGTCATCATGCTGTCGAAGCTGGCAAGGTTGCTGATGACCGAATTTCGCGCGCCGCGTTCTGACAGCACCTGCACGCCGGGGCCTCTGCGGCCGGCAATTTCATTCGACCGGCGTAAGGTTTCGCCCGCCCACAATGCTTCAGCCTTGATTTCAGGATCTGCATTGAACCTGGAAGTTGCATCCTGCTGCGGCAATCCCAGATCGATGGCGTAGCCATAATCCATGTCGGCGAAACCCAGTTTCAGGCTCACCTTGTTGCGCCGCACCGTGCCCTGGACCGGCACCTGCCCTGATTTCATGGCGCGTGAAACAAGTTCAGGCCCTGCCCACAAGGTTGACTGCAGTCCGCCTTCGCGTGCCAGCGCGCTGACGACCTGCCCCTGGGCAACATCCGCCAGAAGCCGGATGGCGCGGTACAGGCTGGATTTGCCGCTGCCATTGGCACCGGTGATCAGCGTGAGCTGTTCAAGAGGCAGCACCAGTTCGCGGATCGAGCGGTAACCGGAAATGGCCAGGGTGAGTATCATATGCGGCTGTTCCCCGACTGCCTGTAGGCCGGAATTGAAAAGTCAGTCTTCATGGTGCCAGGTCGTCGATACGTAGTCTTCATCCTTTTGCCCGGCACGTTCGAACTTCAGAAAGTCCCAGTATCCGCAACTGACGCCGGGAAATTCGCGACAGGTCGATGGCCTGGCTTTGTAGATGGAACAATTGCGCTGATCGGCATCAAAGAACCCGCATATCCGGGCGAAGTGTTCATCGTCCTTGCGGTTCAACAGGCGCTTGTAGCCGTGATCGGAATGCAGATATCTCTCCTCTGCCTGTTCCAGGGTGATGCCAAAATGTTTGGCAATGCGCTGGGCGTCGCGCTTGGTTACGTTGATTACCGGATAGGAGCAACAATATCCCGGGCATTTGTTGCAATCGTACTTCGGTTTGCTCATCGTGTTCAGGCCCCGGCCTATCCCGCCGCTTTCAACTTGTCATAGGCGGCGTTGGTCTTGCGCAACTCCGCAACCAGCCATTGCCGGAACGCAAGGCCGTTTGCGTTGAGCTTGAGACCCTTGCCCCACACCAGCCAATAGCCTTCATCCTCCCGGGTTTCAATGTCAAATGGCCGGACCAGGCGGCCGGACAACAAGGCATCTGTAGCGATGATCTGGTCGGCCAGGGCAAACCCCTGTCCGGCTTCTGCCGCCTGTATCGCCAGATAGTTCTGAAACAGCGGTCCCGACCACGCAAGATCGCCATTCTTGCTGCCTGCTGCGCGCAGCCAGTCCGCCCACCATTGCCGGGAGTTTTCATGCAGCAGCGTAAAATTTTTCAGATCATCCGGTTTTTCAGGCGGGTTGTCCCTGATCAACTCAGGTGCACACACCGGAAAGGTCCGGACATTGCACAAATGTTCCGCCTCGACTTCCGGCCAATGGCCGGCCCCGAAGCGAACGGCAATATCGTCTTCGCCCGAATAGAAGTCGGAAATGTATTCGCCGGGACTGACATCAAGTTCAATGTCGGGATGGGCGGCGTTGAACTTGCCAAGCCTGGGGATCAGCCAGCGCGAGGCAAACGCACCTTCGGGAGCCACCGTGAGATGAGAGCTGTTGCCCTCGATCATGGCATCCCGGGTTGCCTCGGCGATGGCGTCGAATATGGGCGTCAGGCGAGCGGAATAGCGCTTGCCGGCATCAGTCAACACCACGCCGCGACCGGTGCGCACGAAAAGCGGCGTGCCGAGCCACTCTTCCAGCTCGCGCACATGGCGCGAAATGGCGGCATGGGTGACAAACAGCTCATCTGCCGCCTTCGTGAAACTTTGCGCACGTGCGGCTGCTTCAAAAGCGCGAAGCTGGTTCAAAAGTGGAAGTCTGCGTCTCATGGGGTTTAGTTTGCATATTTGTGTTAAGAATCATCACACATAATGCGTGACTTTTTCTTACATGTCAGGTCAGAATTTGCCGTTTGCGGTGCAGCATTGAAGAGCGCATATATGGATCATCAAACACGGCCAACCCAACAAGGAGACAAGGTCATGAGCTGGATTTTTGAAGCATACGCAAACGTTTATGGCGCCGCTTTGTTCGGTGGTGAAGTATCCCGCGGCAATGCTGCATCTGCGAAGGCAGGTGCCGATGGCTGCCGCACCGCGTCTTACCTGGCGTCTTTGCGCTAATATTTCAAGATCCGGACAAGGCGTCTGTGTTCCTGGTTAATCAGGAGCCGGGCGCCTTTTCCGTTTCTGCTGCCTTCAACCGGTCCTTGACCGCCTCGATGAACTCCAGCGCCACGCGGGAATAGTTGGCGTTGGGGCGGATCACAGCGGCGGCCAGCACGGCTGTTTCGGGATGGAAAGGTCGTAATTCGACGTTGAGCGACGAGGCAAAATGGGCTGAGTAGGGGTCAACGATGCCAACGCCGATTCCCGCGTTCGCCAATACACAGGCCGTGTGGCAATAGCGTACCTCGGCGCGCGGCGCATGGATGACACCGGCTTCATGAAATGCCTTGCGAATGATGACGCCGATATTCGATTCCAGGCCGATGAAACTGTGCTCGGCAATATCTGCCGGCGTAACAAGCTGCCTGGCGGCAAGCGGGTGGCCAGACGGCATCACGCAGACCAGTTGGCTTTCACCCAGAGGGATGACCTTCAGGTCGCGATGATATTCAAGGCCCAGCACAAAACCGATCTCGACGGCGCCGGTTTCAACCGACTCCAGAACGGTTTCCAGCCGCCTGATATCATAGCGCACCGTCACGCCGGTTCTCTCCTCCAGAAAATCCCGCAAGACTTCCGGCAAGGCCGAGTGGCCCAGCGGAGGAGTCGCCGCCAAACGCAAACGTCCTGACTTGGTCGACCTGAGATCGCGGATCTCGCCTTCAATGTTTCTCAACAGGCCGAAGACCGGTTCGACCTCGGTCAGCAGCTGGCGTGCTTCTTCGGTGGGCTTCATCACCCGGTTGGCACGGTCAAACAGCGTGAAACCAACCTGCTTTTCGAACTTCTTGATCGCGGTGGAGACGGCGGGTTGCGATATCCCCAGCTCTTCGGCAGCATCAATCGTGGTCCGGCAGCGCATGACAGCTTCGAAGATTTCGAGCAGCCGCAAATTCAGATCGTTCTTGCGATGTATTTTCACTTGCCGTCAACGTCGAAAAGCACTGCTGTCAGTGCCTGTGCTGTCGCCATCTGAACAGGGTCTATTACCGGGATACCCAGTGCATCTTCAAGTGGAACACGGTGTTTGGTCATACCGGCGCATCCTAACAACAAGACATCGGCACCGTCAGCCTCCACCAACTCGCGGGCCACTTCAAGCACTTTGGGGTATGCTTCGGATTGTTCTGCCGCTTCGACGCTCAGATTGAGTGGCCGCTCACCGGCAAGACGGCCTTCCAGGCCGAGTTGCCTGATATAGCGCAGATGCCGCTTTATGGATTTTGGGCCTAGTGCGATGACCCCAAACCGTTCACCGCGTGACAGGGCTGCCAGAATGCCGCTTTCCTGAATGCCGAATACCGGTTTGCCGGTCGCTTCGCGGCATACCGCAATGCCGGGATCGGAGTAACAGGCAATCACGAATGCGTCCACATCCTGGCGTTCCACAACAATTCGGCGCAGCGGAAGGGTCACGCTGTCTACGTGTTCCTGTGTTTCAATGCCGAACGGCCCCTCGGAAAGTGTCATGCATTCGATGTCCGGCCCATCGGGAAGCCGCAAAGGATCAAGCATCTGCGAAAACCCGTCGGTGACCTCATGATTGGAATTCGGATTGATGACCAGGATGCGACCGTGCGAAGTCATGGCGGTTCCTATAGTATCTGTGCGCCAAAATTGCTGGCGGGGTTTAATTCGCCGGCAAGCTCGGTGGTGTAGCCCGTGGTGTCAAATGGTGCACGTTTCAGAAACTGTCCCTGTCCGGCTTTCGCTTTCAGTTCGCCATCATGAACGACATACTTGCCTCGGCTGAGAACCGTGACCGGCCAGCCGGTAACCTGCCAGCCCTCGAATGGTGTGTAATCCATGTTGTCGTGCATGCCCTGCGCAGTTACCACACGGGTCTCGTCGGGGTCCCAAATCGCGATGTCGGCATCGCTGCCAATGGCTATGGTTCCCTTCTTCGGGTGGATACCAAACAAGCGTGCAGCATTGGTTGATGTCAGGGCAACAAAAGTGCTCAGGGAAATCCGCCCTTTCAAAACACCTTCGGAAAACAGCAATGGCGCACGCATTTCTATGCCGGGCATGCCGTTGGCAACCTTGTTGAAGGGTGGATTGGGGCCCGAAGACAGCTTGCCGGTTTCGTCAAACCTGTAGGGCGCGTGATCGGATGAATAGAGATGGAAAGTGCCTGCCTGCAAGTGCCGCCACAGTGCCTTTTGGGTCTCTGTGTTGCGCAACGGGGGCGAACAACAGAATTTGGTGCCTTCGGGATCCGGCCGATCAAGGTCAGACGCTTCCAGGAACAGGTATTGCGGGCAGGTTTCGCCAAATATCTTCTGGCCATTCAGGCGGGCCTCTGCAACCCGTCTTGCACCTGCATCGGTGGAGACATGCACAATTAACAAGGGTGCATCGACAAAGGAGGCCAGGCTGATGCCGCGATTGATGGCCTCGACCTCGGCGGCTTCAGGGTGGCTGACGGCGTGATAGCGCGCCTGGGTGTGGCCCTTGTCTACAAGCCTGCCGACCATCCATTTGATCATCGCATTGTTTTCTGCATGCACCATGGTCAGCGCTCCGTACTCACGAGCAGTAACCAGTATGTCGAGCATCTGCTCATCGCTAACGATCAGCTTGTCATAGGTCATGAATACCTTGAACGATGTGATACCTGCAGCGAAGGCTTCTGGAAGCTCTTCCTTTATGACCTTGTCGGTGGGATCGGAAATGATCAGATGATACGAATAGTCCAGCACCGAATTGGGAGCAGCCCGGTCATCATAAATACGCATGACGTCGCGCACCGACTGGCCACGGTGCTGGGCCGCGAACGGGATTATCGTGCTGTTGCCGCCAAACGCAGCCGAAACGCTTCCCGAGTAATAGTCGTCCGAGGTCATGGCTCCCGTGGCCGACTCCTGGGCAATATGGCAATGCGACTCGATGCCGCCTGGAAGCACCAGCTTTCCGGTTGCATCAATGACGTCGGCAGCGTTTTGAAGGTCCCTGGCAAGAGCAGTTATTATGCCGTCCTTGATGCCGACATCTGCCTCAAACACGTCAGATGCCGTGGCGATTTTGCCGCCGCGGATTACCAGATCAAATTGCATGGCCGATCTCCCTCAAGCGCATCTCCAGTCGCGATGTCAGAAAACTTATATCATCATGGTCGGTTTTGGATAACCGTGGACCCGGGGCCCGGGTTGCGGCACTTGCGATCACGCCGCGCCGCCGCAGGATTTCCTTGCGAATGGCAAGCCCGGCACCCAATTGTTGCTCATGACGCACCAGTGGCAGGTAGGCGTCAAAAACATCATTGGCGGTTTGTGTATCGCCATCGCGATACAGATCGACAACCTTGATGAGCATTTCGGGATAGGCAAACCCGGTCATGGCGCCGTCTGCGCCGCGTTCAAGTTCCATCGGCAAAAACAACCCGCCGTTTCCGGTCAGAATTGAAACCCGTCGAGAGCCGGTATCACCCGCCAGTTCGCGTACTGCGGTCAGTTTGTTGAGGCCCGGCCAGTCCTCATGCTTCAACATCACCAGCTGCGGAAAATCCCGGACCAACTGATTGAACAGTTTGGCCGATATGTGAACGCCGGTCGTCATGGGAAAGTCCTGGTAGCAAACCGGTATGTCGGAACCCAGTCTTTCAAAGACCTGGCTGAAGTAGGAGTAAAGTTTGTCTTCTGTCGTCAATCCTGCAGCAGGTGCAATCATCACGCCGGCTGCCCCTGCCTCCATGGAACTGCTGCACAGCCGTGCCATATTATCGAGGCCAGGGCTGGAGACGCCGACGATTACCGGTATCTGACCATCGACTCGCTTCAGCATGTGTTGCAAAAAAGTGACTGACTCATCGGGTGCCAGTTTAGGCGCCTCGCCCATCATGCCCAACACGGTCATGCCGCTGACACCTTTTTCCAGGTAGAAATCAACCAGGCGATCGGCGCTGGCCAGATCCAGTTCACCCCGATCGGTAAAGGGCGTGGCCGATATGATGTAAACGCCGCGTGCGCCTTCAGTAAGCTTTGTCGTCATGGTTTTGCCTTGGTAGATGTCTGGTTCGATACAGGATGTGGTGACGGGGACGTCGTGGGAAAATCTTCGGGATAGGATGGTACTTTGAGTTCAAATCGATCGCCGGTGTGGCAATAACTGTTGGCGACCAGGCGGCCAATCGGTTCGTAGACATTCATGTCAAAATACAGGGTGTCCGGATCGATCAATCCGTCTCGGGCATTCAGGGCGACAATCTCTCCGATCGCCAGGTGTCTGGTTGGTGTGATCTGACGGATTTCCCATGTCCTGCACTCAAGGCTCACCGGTGCCTGCGCGATGCGCGGCGGGCGGACATGATGCGAGGCGGCCACCGTAAGACCAGCCGCTTCGATTTCGCTGGCATTTGCCGGCAATCTCGCGGCGCAGACTACCATGGCGTCGGCGAGCGGGTGATCCACCAGATTGATAACAAACTCCCCGGTGTCGAGAATATGCCGCGTGGTGTCCTTGATTGACCCATCCGGTGCGTGTTGAAGTCCCAGTACCGCAAGGGCGGGGTCTTCTGAAAACACATTAAAGAAACTGAACGGTGCCGCGTTTACCGAACCGTCCGGTGCCAGTGTTGATACCAGTGCGATCGGCCGCGGCACTACCGCTGCCGTTAGAAGCTTGTATCGCTCATGGGATGATATTTTTTCGAAATCTACGAGCATGAAGTCACTTTGCAGGAACTTTCACGCCGGTCTGCGAAGTGATCAGACCGTAGTGCTCAATGCGCCGGTGACGTGCAAAATCAAAGATGGTTTGCTTGCCGAAGTTGCAGGCATCCAGGTCGCAGGCGTGCACGATCATCTCGTCGTCTTCAGATTTCGTTTCGGCAATGATCTTGCCATTCGGATCAACAATAAGACTGCCGCCGGTAAGCGGATGGCCATCTTCATTACCGGCCTTGGCAGTTGCCACAACCCAGGTGGAGTTCTGATAGGCGCCGGATTGAACAGAAAGCCGATGATGAAACAGCCGGTCTTCCAGGCCTTCGTCAGGTCTTTGCGAGTTGACTGAAGGAGTGTTGAATCCAAGCATGACCATTTCAACGCCTTGCAGGCCCATGACTCTATAGACTTCCGGCCAGCGCCGGTCGTTGCAGATACACATGCCCATGATGCCGCCTTGCGAATGCCAGACCGGAAAACCCAGATCACCCGGCTCGAAGTAGCGTTTTTCTAGATGCTGGAATGCGCGCTCATTGTCGTACTCATCGTGCCCCGGCAGATGCACCTTCCGGTATTTCCCGATGATGTCGCCGTTTGGCGCTGTCAGGATGGCAGTATTGAAATGCTGCCCTTGCGGTGTAATCTCCGCGTAGCCGACATACATACCGATGCCGTGTTCGCGGGCGCGCTCAAACAATTCGGATGTTTCAGGCCCGGGCACTTCCCTCTCGAACCAGCCGTCAATCTCGGTGCTGTCCTCCATGTACCAGCGCGGAAAAAACGTGGTGAAAGCAAGTTCGGGAAATACCGCGAGCGTCGCGCCGGCCCGTTTGGCCTCGTCGAGCAACACAATCATTCTGGCGACTACTTCACCCCGGCTGTCCGCCTTCTGGATGGCGCCCAGTTGAAGCGACGCTGTAACAACTTCGCGCATATTTTTTTCCTCCGATTATGCCAGGGTCGTTGCCCTAGAGCGAGATGAGGTTAGATTGGATCATTTGACCGTGGCGATTTTGGTCGCTGGCCAGGCGGGTTGCGCGCGGTGGTGTTGTTTCACCACAAGCGCAAGACAACGAAGCCAGAGGGCAAAATCGCCCGGCCCTTTCAGCAAAGGTATCAACATCATAGCTTCCAGCAGGGTGGGGAAAATCGGCCCATCGGCGTCGTTGCGCCGCTTGCCCGATGCACCACATGGCGCTGCGCACCGCGCCTAGCCGAGTGAACCGATTTTCTGCCATCAAATGCTTCAATTTAACCTCATCTCGCTCTAGTTCTGCATTTTGTTTTCGAGACGGCTCAACAGGCGAACCACTGGCCACAGAACCAAGAGATAAAGCACCGCGGCAAATGTTATCGGCGAGGCGTTGTAGGTGACCGAGCGGGCCATATCGGCGGCATAAAGCAACTCGGCGAACGCCACGACACTGGCAAGCGATGTAAGTTTGACCACTTCGACAGTGTTGCTGATCAGATCGGGCAGCACATTGCGAACTGCCTGCGGCAGGATCACGTAGGCCATTGTCTGGCTGGCGCTCAAGCCGGTGGATCGCGAAGCGTCGGTCTGGCCCGCGCCGATGCTCTCGATGCCCGAGCGATAGATTTCCCCGTAGTAGGCTGAGTTGTTCAGCAAAAACGAAATACATACCGCAGCAAACGGGCTAACTCGAATATCGGCGAACGGCAGGCCGGCTGAAACAAATATGAGCAGGGCCAGGGGAGGGATGGCCCGGAAAAGGTCTACAAAGATGATGGTGATCCACCGCACGGTCCGGATCGGCGACAGGCTGGCCAGCGCCACGGCAAGCCCACCCAGCAAGCCCATCGGAATAACCACCAGACAAAGCAGCAGGGTCATGCCGAAGCCACGCAGGATGATGGGGGAAGCCTGCATCATGATGTCAAAGTTGAAGAATTGCTGGAGGAGTGCATCCATCAGGCTTTTCTCCACGCAAACCGGAGTTCGATATACCGTCCAAGATAAACCACCGGTACGAACAGCACCAAATATGCGATGGCTCCCATCATCAAAGGGGTCGCATTGCCTGCAAAAGCCTGCGCAGTTGTTGCCTCGTTCAGCAATTCATCGACGCCGATGACCATGCCCAGTGCTGTATTTTTTGTGATCGCGATGGTTCTGTTGGTCAACGGCGGAATGGTCAGACGTATGGCCTGCGGCAATACCACGTACAGCAAAGTCTGGGTGTAACTCATCCCGGTCGAGCGCGACGCCATCCACTGCCCGTTGTCGACAGACAGAATGCCAGCCCAGAATATCTCTTCGGAAAATGCAGCCAGTATGCAGGTCAGGACCAGCCAGAGCACGACATAGCCGGATAAGGTAATGCCGACGTTCGGCAGCCCGAAATACAGGATAAGGATCAGCACCAGCGGCGGCAGAGCCCGGAACATGTCGACAAAGAATATGATCAGCAGATTTACCGGGGCCCAGCGGTAGGAACGCAACAACGCCAGCGCCAATCCTGCCAGAAGCCCGCTCACCACAACCAGAACGGCAATCTGGCAAGTTACCAGCAGGCCCTCGATAATTTTCGGAAAATACTTTGCCATGACCGCAGGGTTGAAGAACGTATCGAAAAAGCGCTCGTACTGGGTCATGGTTTCGCTCTATTGCTCGATCTGTCCAACGAAGTCACGGGTGCGCTTCTGCTTTGGATTGGCAAACAGATCTGCTGGTGCGCCTTGCTCTACTATTACCCCGCCATCCATGAAAACAACCCGATCTGCTGCCGCCTTGGCGAAGCGCATTTCGTGGCTGACCACAACCATTGTCATGCCGGACCTTTTAAGCTCTGCCATGACATTCAGAACATCGCCGACAAGTTCCGGATCCAGCGCACTGGTCGGTTCATCGAACAACATGATCTTGGGTTCCAGCGCCAGGGCGCGGGCAATCGCGGCCCTTTGTTGCTGCCCGCCCGATAGCTGGTTCGGGTAATTGTCTATCTTGTCTGCCAGGCCAACCCGCACCAGTGCCGCTTCAGCTATCGCTCGCGCTTCTGCTTTGGGCTTTCCCAGTACCTTGCGCAGGGCCAGCATCACGTTGCCGCCTGCCGTCAGATGCGGGTACAGGTTGAACGACTGAAAAACCATGCCAATACGCCGCCTTATGGCATTCAGGTTTGCGCCTTTCGCGGTAATTGCCTCACCATCCACGATGATTTCACCCGAGTCCGGTTCCTCCAGACGGTTACAACAGCGCAGCAGAGTACTCTTGCCTGAGCCCGACGGGCCAATAATGAAGACCAGTTCGCTGGGACGCACGTCGATGTTTATGCCACGAAGCACTTTGAGTTTTTCGTATGACATATGCAGGTCGCGAACAGTTAAGATGGTGTCTGTCACCTGGTTAGCCGTCGGGTTAAAGGACGAGGTTCGTGACAGTCAGGCGCGCCTCTCCGGCGCACCCGACAGTTTTCGGTTGGCAGGTTTACTTGCACTTCGGTTCATGTGCTGTTGCATCATACCCGGCAAGGTCGGGCACGCCGTAGCCGGGGTACACGGTTACTGCCGCAGAGCCTTCTGCAGGTGCATAACCAAACCATTTTTCGTGCAGTCTGGCGATGGTCCCGTTTTTCTTCAGGCACTCCAGTGCGTTTTCAATGGTCTGACGTAGCGCTTCATCCCCTTTGCGGAACGGAATGGCAAATACCTTTCCGGTCGAATGCAGGTAAGACAGTTTCAATCCTGTGGACTTCTTGACAGCCCATGCGGTTACGGTGTTGCCGGCGACATTGGCAAAGGCTCTGCCCGATACAACCGCTTGAACTGCATCTGCATTGGTACCGTACGATTCTACGGTCCAACCGATCTTGCTTTCAAGATCACGGGCCCACCGGTCGTATGCTGACCCCTTGTTGACCGCGATGGTCTTGCCTTTGAAACCTTCAAGGCTGTCTACCGCCGGAGCATCCGCCTTCACTGCGAACTGAAAATCAGTGTTCAGGTATCCTTCGCTGAACAGCATGTTATTGGTGCGTTCTTCTGTAACTGTCGTGGGCGCCACAAGGAAATCGTAGGTTCCTGCTTGCATGCCCGGCAACAAACCGGACCACTGCGCCGCAGTGAGATCGAGCTTGGCGCCCAGTTCACCGGCCAGCGCATTGGCCAGGTCAACGTTGAAGCCTTCAACGCCACCGTCCAGCTTGGGCATGGCATGAGGCGCGAAAGTGCCATCCAACGCTACCTTGTAGGTTTTTTCCTGTGCCATGGCAGTACCGCCAACCAGCATGGCCACGAAAACGAGTATGGGTTTGCAAGATTTTTTCATGTGTATGTCCCAATCAATAGCCAGGAGAATCCTGGCTGTGCATGAACGGAAAGTCGGGTCAGCTGCATCACACGGATGGAGCCGCTCACCGACTTGACGAAGGGATATTCAACCTGCAGATGTAAATTGGGTTCAATTACTTTTGTATTTTTGTTCGGATAAACGCATAACGTTTGTTTATGTGTTGCCTGAAAACGAAGCCATCAAGGCACGGATCAATCTTGTTCTGCATCCCCTTCAACGTCTTCGGGCCGCACTTGTTCCGCTTCAACAACGAACGCCGGCGCCTCCGCGATGACGGCAATCTCCACCTGCCATTCAGGGTTGGCAAGTCCGGATATGATCAGCAGGGTGGACGCGGCTTCGTGGCCGTCCAGCATTTCATCTCGCACTTCCCGGTACAGTGGCACACCTTCCTGGGTAGTGATGTAGACCGTCATCTCTATGATGTCTTTTGCACCAAGGCCCTGATCGGCAAGGATGGCCAGCACATTGCGCCAGCATTGCTCGTGCTGGCCACGTTCGCTGTCCGCAAGATTGCCCTCCAGGTCGACACCGACCTGGCCGGAAATGAATACCAGGTCTTTACTGGCGCTTACGCGCATGGCCTGCGAATACCTGGAGAATGGGGCAGGGGCTTGAGTGGTGGCGATTTTGACAGGCATGGCATGATCTCCAGTTACTTGATTGCTGCGTCAAGATGTTGTAGAACAAATAAAGAACAATCGGCTTTTGACGACTGTGGACAAGGTACCCAGCACGCTGGCAGGACATGGGCGAAAAGTCTAGTGTCTGGCGACAAACAGCTATGAGGAGTGAACAACATGGCAGGTTCGATTAACAAGGTAATCCTGATCGGCAATCTGGGCGCTGACCCGGAAATTCGCCACACACAGGATGGCCGGCCAATCGCCAATCTGCGTATTGCGACTTCGGAGACCTGGCGGGACCGAAACTCGGGTGAGCGCAGGGAGAAAACCGAATGGCATACCGTGGTCATTTTCTCCGAGGGTCTTTGCAAGGTGGTCGAGCAGTATCTGAAGAAAGGTTCCAAGGTCTATCTTGAAGGTCAGCTTCAGACTCGCAAATGGCAGGATCGGGATGGCAACGACCGTTATTCCACTGAAGTTGTGTTGCAGAATTTCAACTCAACACTGGTCATGCTGGATGGCCGCCAGGGCGGTGCTGGTGATTCCGGCGGTTTCAGCCAGGATACAGGCGCAGACTTTGGCCGCTCAAGTCCGATGCAGCGACCGCAAGGAGGTGGCGGGGCGAAGAAAGGCGATGACGCCCCTTCTTTCGCTCGCGATGATATGGACGACGAAGTGCCGTTTTAGGGCGGCACACTGCGGGTGAATCCCGCAGTTTCCAGGTGGCCGGCAAAGTGTACAATTTTAACTACTTTGTTAACTTTCGGGTAACTATGCGGCCTGTCAGGTCTGCCCGGTTGTGGATTATGCTGCAGTGCGGCATTTTTGACCAGGGTATGCCACAAGTTTGGCGCAATTGATGCTCAGAGCTATGCGCAGGGTTTAACGGGTTCGAAAAATTGAACGAGCCCCACCGGTCGCGAGAGCCTGGTCGGGCGAATAAAAGTTTGGGGATTACCAACGTGAAGAAGTTTGTCATCGCTGCAGCATGCGGCGCGTTAATTCTTGCTGCCAATACCGCCACTTCGTCCGCTGGCGAGATGCTGTCGGCCAAGGAAATCAAGAGATTCATTCCAGGCCGGGCGAAAGCCAAGATCATGGGGTCTAAAGTCACCATGCGCATGAGCCGTGGCGGCTATTTGTCGGCCAGATGGGATGGTAAGCGCGATACTGGCATATGGCGGGTCACAAAGAACCAGTTGTGCATCAAGTTCAAAAAATGGATGAATGGTGCAACCCGGTGTTCTTCCGTCAGCAGAAGCGGCAATTCCTACCGCGTCGCCGGCATTACGTTCTCCAAGTATTGATGCACTCCGGTTTTGTTTCAAGCTAACTCATTTTGGGTTGAGTTGCGACAGCCAGACCTGTTCGGTGTGATGTTCGCCGGACTGGATTTCGATGAACAGGCGCTTCACTTCAGGGTGTTGTTGCCTGATGTCGCGTTCTAGTTCGTAAATCGCATTTTCAAGTGAACCTGTGTCCATGTCATTGCGGACGTCCAGTGAAACCGCCAGCAGGACGTCTTCCGGTCCCATGTGCATGGTGCGAAGTTCATTAATCTGATTGACCGCATCCGAGGCGTTGATGACGGTATTCAGGCTGTTGGAGAATTCCTCGGAAACGGCCTCGCCAATCAGTAGTCCCTTGGTTTCAAAACACAGGAAAACCGCAACACCGGCCAACAGCAATCCGATGCCGATGGACGCAGCGCCGTCCATCCATGGCAAATCCAGATACTCAGCCGCCAGCAGCCCCAGGAATGCGATCACCAGGCCGGCCATGGCTGCAGCGTCTTCGAACAGAACAGTAAAAAGGCCTGGATCCTTGCTTTGCCGTACCGCTTTCCAGATCGGCGTCCTGCCGCGCCGCCGGTTGAACTCCCTGGCGGCCATGTAAAAGGCAACACCTTCAAATACCATGGCAAGCAATAGCACGATGTAGTTCACCATGGGCGACGTTACCGCCTCCGGGTGCCGGACCTTGTGAATGCCTTCGTACAAAGATACGCCAGCACCGATTGAAAAAATCAGCAATGCAACCACAAAGGCCCAGAAATACAATTCGCGTCCATAGCCGAACGGGTGGGTCCTGTCGGCCGGGCGTTCGGATTTCTTCAGGCCGTAGAGCAACAATCCCTGATTGCCGGTATCGACCAGCGAGTGAATGGCCTCCGACAGCATTGCGGAAGAGCCCGTGTAGACCGAAGCTGCAAACTTGGTGCAGGCAATGGCACCATTGCCCAGCAAGGCTGCAATGATTACGGTTTGCGAACTGCCTGAAGCCATGATGTTCCTGATCCGGTTTTATGATTTGCAGACACCTGACAGGAGTCCTGAAGATTCGAATGTTGATTGCGTCACAATAACTAGGGGAAAGCTCATGAGGAAACAATGTTTGGCACTCACTGCAGCGCTGCTGATCTCAATGTCCGGCGCATCGGCAGCCGGGGAAGCTGACGTTGTAGACGTCAGGGCGACCGCATCGGCCAACGGCACCTGGTCATTTGACGTCACCGTGTTGCACGGAGATGAAGGCTGGGATCACTACGCCAACAGATGGGATGTACTGGCACCTGACGGGACAATTTTGGGTACCCGCACATTGCATCACCCTCATGAAACGGAGCAACCTTTCACCCGCTCACTGCGTGGTGTACCCGTGCCTGAAGGCGTGGTTTCCGTGACGATTCGGGCCAATGATTCTGTTCATGGAACCGGTGGCAGGGAGTTCTCAGTGAGTTTGCCGAAGTAACTGAGTTTTATGCACTAGAAACAGTAAGTTACATTTGGGAATTTAATACCTGCAAAGATTGTGGCCAAGTTGCCTAACCGTGCCTTATTTGCTAGGTTCAAGGCAATAGAATCGCCCTGTTGTCATGCCCCTTTTCTCGAGTGTGACGCGCCACGAGGAGCCGCCGTTTGAGCGACGACAACGAAAACACTCCGCCGCCTCAGCCACCAATGGATGAATCCGGCGTGAGCAACATCACAATCGAAGACGAAATGCGTCGCAGCTACCTTGATTACGCCATGAGCGTGATCGTAAGCCGCGCGCTGCCCGATGTTCGCGACGGCCTCAAGCCGGTGCACCGTCGCATCCTGCATTCAATGAACGAAAACGGCTATGACTGGAACAAGCCGTACCGTAAGTCGGCTCGCGTGGTAGGCGATGTTATTGGTAAGTATCACCCGCATGGCGATCAATCGATTTATGATGCGCTGGTCCGCATGGCGCAGGATTTCTCCCTGCGGCTGCCCCTGATCGACGGGCAGGGTAATTTTGGATCTGTGGATGGCGATCCGCCGGCCGCCATGCGGTACACCGAAGTCCGCATGGCCAAGTCGGCCCATGCGCTTCTGGAAGACATTGACAAGGACACCGTCAATTTTCAGGACAACTACGACACTACCGAACGGGAGCCAACGGTCCTGCCGGCTCGATTCCCGAATCTGCTTGTCAATGGCGCTGGCGGTATTGCCGTGGGCATGGCGACCAATATTCCCCCGCACAATCTGGGTGAAGTAGTCGACGCGACCATTGCAACCATGGAAGATCCGGCGATTTCCATGGAACAGCTCAACGAGATTGTTCCAGGACCCGATTATCCCACTGGCGGTATCATCCTGGGGCGTGCCGGCATTCGCCTGGCGCAGTCCACTGGCCGTGGTTCAGTTGTCACCCGTGGTCGCGCGACTATCGAGGAGATACGCAAGGATCGCGAAGCCATCATCATCCATGAAATCCCGTATCAGGTGAACAAGTCTTCGATGATTGAGAAGATTGCTGAACTGGTCCGCGACAAACGGGTCGAGGGCATTTCGGACATTCGTGATGAATCCGACCGTCACGGCATGCGTGTGGTTATTGAAATCAAGCGGGATGCCGTTGGCGATGTGGTGCTGAACCAGTTGTTCAAGTATTCGCAACTGCAAACCTCGTTTGGTGTAAACTCGGTCGCGCTGACTGGCGGGCGTCCCGAAGTGATGACGCTGAAGGACATGTTGCTGGCCTTTGTGGCCTTCCGTGAGGAAGTTGTTACCAGGCGCACAAAGTTTCTGCTGAACAAGGCGCGCGACAGGGCTCACGTGCTGGTGGGCCTTGCTATCGCTGTTGCCAATATCGATGAAGTGATAGCACTGATCCGCGCCGCACCCGACCCGGCATCTGCGCGTGCGGGTTTGATGGGCCGCGACTGGCCGGCCAAAGACATGGCACCGCTTATTCGGCTGATCGCTGATCCACGTCACCAGTTAACCGATGACGGCATGTATCGATTGTCGGAGGAGCAGGCGCGCGCCATCCTGGACCTGCGCCTGCAGCGTCTGACTGCACTGGGACGTGATGAAATCGGTGATGAGCTTGAGAAACTGGGTGCCGAAATCTCTGACTATCTCGACATCCTCAGATCCCGGGCACGCGTTCAGTCAATCGTTCGTGAAGAACTGCTTGCAGTGAAAGAAGAATTTGCGACACCGAGGCGTACCGAAATTGCGGACTATCTCGGAGAAGTGGACGACGAGGACCTGATCGCCCAGGAAGACATGGTCGTGACGGTGTCCCACACGGGCTACATCAAGCGTGTGCCGCTGACGACCTATCGTGCACAGCGCCGAGGCGGCAAGGGCCGCGCCGGGATGCAGACCAAGGACGAGGACTTCGTCACCAGATTGTTCGTGGCGGACACTCACACGCCGGTGCTGTTCTTCTCGTCGCGCGGCATGGCCTATAAGATGAAAGTCTGGCGTCTGCCGCTGGCTGCTCCGCAGGCCCGTGGCAAGGCGCTGGTCAACCTGCTGCCGCTGGAACAGGGTGAACGTATTACAACCATAATGCCGTTGCCGGCCGACGAGACCACGTGGGGAGATCTCGACGTTATGTTTGCGACGACGCGCGGCACGGTGCGACGCAACAAACTGTCTGATTTTGTGGAAGTTCGTCAGAACGGCAAGATCGCCATGAAACTGGATGAGGGCGACGGCATTGTTGGTGTCGAAACCTGCATGGATGTGGATGATGTATTGCTGACCACCGCCAAGGGCCAGGCCATCCGATTCAAGGTTACAGACGTTCGGGTGTTTGCGGGCCGTAATTCGGTCGGAGTGCGTGGCATCAACCTGGCAGACGGGGACGCGGTCATCTCCATGACCGTGTTGCGTGGATTTGAAGCAACTTCCGATGAACGTGTGGCGTACATAAAAATGCGGCGTGCCATGGAAGGCGAAGACGGCGAGGGGGCTGATACGGACGAAGAAGCAGCCGCAGACGCAGTCATCGATCAGGAACGCTACATCCAGATGGGCGCCGCCGAGCAATTCATACTGACGCTGTCAGAAAACGGCTATGGCAAGCGATCCTCGGCGTATGAGTACCGCGTCACCGGCCGCGGCGGCAAAGGCATTACGGCAATGGCTGTCAATGATCGAAATGGTGATCTGGTAGCCTCCTTCCCGATAGAAGAAACAGATCAGATCATGTTGGTGACGGACGGCGGTCAACTTATTCGTTGTCCGGTCAACGATATTCGTATCGCGGGCCGCTCTACCCAGGGTGTCACAGTGTTCCGTACCGACAAGGACGAAAACGTGGTATCCGTCAGCCGCATTTCTGAAGACGTCAACGGGGATGACGACGACGGGGATGGCAAAGGTGACACTGACGGCGATGAACCGGAAGTTGATGATGCACCTGACAGCGGACCTTCTAGCGAATAAATTCCCTCAGCACCGTGTCACGTCTGATTGCGCGTGGAAAACGCGGGGAACCGTTGGCGTTCCGGCCCAGGCACAGCAGGTTGTTGTTCCCTAACATATGCAAGACATCGGCTTCCCGTTGCCGCAGATGGCGTGAAGCGCCCCAGGCAATGACGATATCGCCGCGATGCCGCCTGATCCAGTTGACCGCCCGGCGGATTGCCTGTTCGTTCACCGGATCAGCAACCCCGTCACTTGTCGTTAACCGGGTCGAGTCAGCTTCAATTGCGGCGCTCAGGTTGACCACGCCATGCACGGAGTACCCGTGCCGGCGACTGATGTTGGTTGTCATTGTTGTCGTGGGGTCGTTGTTGCTTTCGTCCGCGCGGCTGGGGTTCATCATGATCCACAGCACATGTCGGGCGGCGCCATCGCCCAAATTGCGGCGGAGCCAGTATCGCTTTTGCCGGCAGGCAGAGAAGACCGCAAATTTGCTGGTCATATGTCGCGGTAGAAGTGTCAAATTCATTGGATTGTTTTCGTCGGCCCGATGGTTCGAGTGACGTATCATTTGGATATTGCAGATGAATTATATACTCCATCTCCAGGCAGCATTCACGTCTTCAGGTAACTTGTTTGAAATTTGCATCTTCTGCAACCTGCGCATCCGGGTGTTGACCGGGTATGCATCAGTAAACCAGTGAACGGATATTGACCTTGACCAGAACCCCAAACTGATGATTGGTCTGGTATTGCAACTCGTGGAGAATCCGATTTCCATATTGTCAATTCCCATCGAACTTTACGCCGCCTATGTGCTGGCGTGCACTGCAGTAGTGATTGTCCCGGGACCATCGGTTACCGTGATTATTGCAAATTCATTGCGCCACGGAGCCAGGGCAGGGCTACAGAATGTTGCGGGAACACAGGCCGGGCTCGCGGTTATGCTGCTGATCCTGGCCACAGGCCTGCAATTCATCGTCCAAAGTCTCGCCCAGGTGTTCGATATCATCAGGTGGATTGGAGCTGCATATCTGATCTGGCTTGGGGTCAGGCTGCTGCGCTCGAATGGTACCCTGGGTGAAGTGTCTGATGTGCCCCGCGCCGGCGGATCGTTCTTCTGGCAGGGCTTTCTGGTTGTGTTGTCAAACCCGAAGGCACTGTTTTTCTTTGGTGCTCTGATTCCGCAGTTTTTGACGCCGGGTGGCGATGCCCTGGCACAGACATTGTTGCTGGGCGCCACATTTATCGCCGTGGCCACGCCGCTGGACTCCAGCTATGCACTGCTGGCCGGTGGTGCTGGAAAATGGCTGTCGCGTACGCGTGTCAGAGCGCTGGAGGTGGGTAGCGGAATATGCCTGGTTTGTGGTGGAGTCTGGCTTGCCCTGGCACGCAGATAGGTTAATCGGGAGGAACCAGCCCTGTATCGGTTAGCTCATCCAGATCACTGATCAGGATTCGGACAACTTGCCTTCCAGTTCCAGGTCCCAGTAGGCCGCTTCGATCTTGTGTCCGTCCAGATCCCGCAAAAAACATCCGTAATAGGGTTCACCATACTCCTCGCGCGGACCGGGTTCTCCATCGTCCGCAGCTCCATGTTCCAGCGCGGTGTCGTAAAACTCATGCACCTCCTGTTTGGAGTTCGCCTGGAATCCAAAATGGACACCGTTGGCAATCGCGGCCGGTTTTCCGTCAATAGGTGCCTGCACCCAGAATTCAGGATATTTTTTGCCAAAACATACAGCGTCCTGGTGTTCCATGATTATGGTGGCCCCGATAGTAGAAAGCACCGCAGAGTAAAATGCCTTTGCCTTTGCAAAATCGTTTGTGCCAAGAGACACGTGCGACATGATTGATGGGTTCTCCATGGATTTGTCCTCCTGTTCGACCTCAGAGCGGTAAAGCAACTTTATGGCTTCAAACTGGCCCGATGTTGCTATAAGTGTCTGCAGCATGACACGTATCGGATTTTATCCTGGTAGTTTTGATCCTGTCACGTTCGGACATCTTGACGTGATTGCCCGTGCTGCACGTTTTCTGGACAAGCTGGTCCTGGGTGTCGGGGTTCATCACGGCAAGGCGGCGTTTCTGCAAACGCCGCTTCGACTGGAACTGCTGCAACAGGCTTGTGAGCCTGTCAGCAATGCAACCGGGTGTGAGATAACAATTGAGACCTTTGACGGTCTTGCCGTCGACGCCGCGCGCGGCGCGGGCGCCGGCATTATCTTGAGAGGCCTTAGAGATGCCTCGGACTTCGATTACGAAGTGCAGATGGGTCAGATGAATGCCGGACTTGCACCGGAAATAGAGACAGTCTTTCTGGCGGCCAGTCCGGCGACCCGGATGATCGCGTCATCCCTGGTCAAGCAAATTGCCAAGATGGGCGGAGACATATCTACCTTCGTTCCTGCGACGGTCAATTCTGCGGTTCTTGAGGCCTTGAAATCCAAATAATTGCAATTCCCTGGAGAGTTATGTTGAGAAAGAAACTCGTTACGGCTGTGGCCGGAATTTGCGCTCTGGCAGCGTTCACAAATGTACCTGCCCGTGCAGCGGACAAGATTGTCATGGAGCTCAAATGCGGGCCGGTGGTGATCAATCTTCGGCCCGACCTGGCGCCCAAACATGTTAAACAGGTCAGAACTCTTGCGGCCAAGGGGTTTTACAACGGAATCGTATTTCATCGGGTGATTGACGGCTTCATGGCCCAGACGGGTGACCCGACCGGTACCGGCACCGGTAGCTCTGATCTGCCGGACATTCCGGCGGAGTTTTCTTCAGAACCATTCAAGCGCGGCACGGTCGGCATGGCACGCTCAAGCAGTCCGAACAGCGCAAATTCGCAGTTTTTCATCATGTTCGCGCAAGGTGATTTCCTGAATGGCAAATACACCGTTTTTGGAGAAGTCTCTTCCGGCATGAACTGCATTGATCAGATCAACAAGGGTGAGCCGCCGGCAAACCCGGACAAGATCCTGAAAATGAGCGTGAGATAGCGCGTTACTTCCAACCTCATCTATCCTGTTAAACGACACTATGAAGGAGAGCCTTGTGGCCGATCTAGACCCAGAAAACACACTCATCATGGACTCAACTCAAGGGCGCGTCGTTATCAAACTACGCCCCGACCTGGCCCCAGGTCACGTAACCCATATCAAGGAACTTGCCCGCGAAGGATTTTATGACGGGACACCGTTTCATCGCGTGATAGACGGTTTCATGGCACAAGGTGGCGACCCGACTGGTACCGGCACAGGCGGGTCCAGCAAACCAAATCTCAAGGCTGAGTTTTCCAGCGAGCCACACAGGCGCGGGACCGCTTCCATGGCGCGTTCAAGCATGCCGGATTCCGCAAACTCACAGTTTTTCCTGTGCTTTGGAGACTGTTCGTTCCTGGATGGCCAGTACACTGTTTGGGGTGAAGTTGTAGAAGGCATGGACAATGTCGACAAGTTCAAGCGCGGTGAGCCTGTTCAGGGCCCGGACCGCATTGAAAAGATGCAGGTCATGGCCGACGCCGGCTGATATCCGGCCTTTGCGATACATAACTGGCGGCTGCTTGGATGAGAGTAGATCTATTTGACTTCGAGTTGCCGCCGGACTTGATTGCCCTGCGGCCGGTAAGCCCGCGCGATGCCGCCCGCCAGTTGGTCGTTCATCCGGACGGCCGCTTGTGCGACGACGCAGTGGCCAACCTGACTGCTCACCTGAGACCCGGTGACGTCCTGGTTTTCAATGACACCCGTGTCATCCCGGCAAGATTAAATGGCAGGCGAAGCGGGCGCGGTGCGAGCGAGCCTGCAATTGAAGTGACCCTGCATCAAAGAACAGCTGAGGCAAACTGGCTGGCCTTTGCCAAACCGGGCCGCAAGCTTGCCGTCGGCGACACCGTCATTTTTTCAGAGGATCTGGCAGCGACAGTGCATTCCAAGAACGATGGTGGGGAAATTGAACTGGCATTTGGCCTGTCAGGTGCCGATCTGGACGAGGCAGTTGCGATGCACGGCGTCATGCCATTGCCACCCTACATTGCTTCAAAGCGTCCAACCGATGACCGCGATGCACTGGATTATCAGACCATGTTCGCGGCACGCGACGGTGCGGTCGCAGCTCCAACCGCCGCGTTGCATTTCACGCCGGACCTGATGCACCGCATCGCCGATTGCGGCGTAAGTCATGAGGTCGTGACCCTGCATGTGGGTGCCGGAACCTTCCTGCCGGTAAAAGCCGACGATACTTCGCAACACACCATGCACTCGGAGTGGGGCGAAGTGGACAAGGATGTCGCCCGGCGTTTGAACGCGGCGCGTGCTGCCGGCGGCCGCATTATCGCCATCGGAACAACTGCGCTGCGTCTGCTGGAGAGTGCTGCCGACGATGAGTGTAATCTTCACCGCTGGTCAGGCACAACGGATATCTTCATTACGCCCGGGTACAGATTTCGGGCAGTAGATGGCCTGATGACCAATTTTCATCTGCCGCGATCCACCCTGTTCATGCTGGTCAGCGCGTTTTGTGGACTGGACACGATGATGGCGGCATACAGGCATGCAATAACACAACGCTACCGTTTCTATTCCTATGGCGACTCAAGCCTGCTATGGCCTGCCTCACAATGACAGAAACATTTTCTTTTTCTCTTCACAAGACTGATGGACTGGCGCGCCGGGGCACGGTCCGCACATTGCATGGCGACATTCGAACACCGGCGTTCATGCCTGTCGGCACTGCCGGCACGGTAAAAGCTCTCTATATGGATCAGGTGCGGGACGCAGGTGCTGATATTATACTCGGTAACGTCTATCATTTGATGTTGCGGCCCGGCGCCGAGCGCGTGGCCAGGCTGGGCGGCCTGCACAATATGACCGGATGGAAGGGCCCCATCCTGACTGATTCAGGTGGCTTTCAGGTTATGTCCCTGGCCCAGTTGCGCAAACTCGGCGAAGATGGCGTGACCTTCCAGTCGCATATTGACGGCTCGCAACATTTCCTCAGCCCTGAACGTTCCATGGAAATCCAGCGCCTGCTTGGTTCAACAATTCACATGCAGCTCGACGAGTGTGTGGCGTTTCCGCATAGTCCGCAGGACGCAGAGCGCGCCATGAAATTGTCCTTGCGCTGGGCCGAACGGTCCCGCGAGGCTTTTGGTGAGCAGCCGGGCAGGGGGTGTTTCGGCATTGTGCAGGGAGGGACCGACGCAGCACTTCGCGAACAGTCCGCCAAAGGTCTGATCGAGATTGGATTTCACGGGTACGCCATTGGCGGTCTGGCGGTGGGTGAGGGGCAGGAATTGATGCTGTCGACCATCGAGGCAACTCAACCTCATTTGCCTCAGGACCGTCCGCGTTATCTGATGGGCGTTGGGACGCCGCTCGATCTTCTGGAAAGTGTTGCCCGCGGCATCGACATGTTTGATTGCGTTATGCCCACCCGGTCCGGCCGTCACGGCCAGGCATTTACAAGCACCGGCAGGATGAACTTGCGAAATGCCAAATTTGCCGAGGACCTCCGCCCGCTTGATGAAACGATCGATCATCCGGCATTGCGGGATTATTCACGTGCCTATCTTCACCATTTGGTCCGAGCCGGCGAAATACTGGGTATGATGATCGTATCGTGGGCCAATATCGCCTATTATCAGCACCTGATGGCCGGGATTCGCGACGCAATTGACGATGATCGATTCGAAACATTCAGACAGTGCACCAGGGCGAAATGGAAAACCGGCGATCCACCTGCTAAATAGGAGGTATTGTTGACGCTTGTGCCATGGGCATGCGACATAAACCAATTCTCATTATTTGCAGGAGTTCTGACACATGAAGATGACCGGCGAAGAAGTCATTGCGGCCCCCCGTCAAGCAGTGTGGGACGCACTCAATGACCCGGAAGTCCTGAAACAGAGTATTACCGGGTGTGAAGAAGTCAAAAAGAAGTCGGACACCGAGTTTGAGGCAAAGGTCACGGCGAAAGTCGGACCAGTCAAGGCATCATTTGTCGGCGATGTAAAGCTGTCCAAACTCAACCCGCCACGCAGTTACGTAATCTCAGGCGAAGGCAAGGGCGGTGTCGCCGGGTTTGCAAAGGGTGGTGCGACGATAAGGTTGAGTGACACCGGCGACGCGGCCACCAAATTGTCATATGATGTAGAGGCTCAGGTAGGTGGAAAACTGGCGCAAATCGGCTCCCGCCTGATAGATTCTACTGCTAAAAAAATGGCGGCGGATTTTTTCAAAAAATTCAACAAGATTGTAAGCCAAAACGCGGAAAGCACTGTAATGACAGAAAAAACACCGGCAAAGAAGACTAGTGCAAAGAAGCCTGCAGCAAAAGCTGCGAAGACTGCGGCAAAATCAACAGCTGCGAAATCAACCGCCAAAGCTGCTGCGAAGCCGGCAGCAAAAGCCGCCAAAGCCACCGCAAAGGCCGCAACAAAAAGCAAACCGGCGGTAAAGGCCAAGCCGGCGGCCAAGGCTTCATCGAAAACGGCTGCCAAAACCAGTGCGGCAAAAACCAGGACAGCCGCAAAACCGGTTGCCGGTGCGCGAAAGTCAGCTGCTTCCGCAGCCGGCGTGGTCGAAACCGCTGCCGCGAAGGTTGCATCAGATAGTGCAAATATCGCCAAAACCGCAACCAGCGAGGCAGCGTCTGCGGTAAATTCTGCTGCGTCTGAGGCCAATCGGCAGGCAGACGAGGTTAAGAGCAGTGCTAGCGACAATATTCCGCCCCAGGTAAAATCAATGTCCCGCATGTGGACCTGGGTTATGTTGGCTGCCGCAGCCGGTCTTGTGCTGCTCTGGGCCACCGGCAAGTGACCTGCGAACAGCCCACAACAGAATTATTACCGGATATTAACCATGATTTCGTTGTATTGTTAAACCGGCTAACGGCGACCCCAGTGGACGCACATCGTCGGACGGAAAGATCAGGGGTGGATACTTAACAGCATGACCAACGGCGGCAACAGCGATGCACAGAATATTTACTCTGCGCTGAAGAGTGGGCGGGCGGCGCTGGTGTCCACCGGCCTGTTCAGTTTCATCATCAATCTGTTGATGCTCACCGGCCCGCTATTCATGCTTCAGGTATATGACCGGGTATTGAACAGCGGCAGTATTTCGACCCTCACGGCGCTGGTCCTGCTCGCCGCCACACTTTACATCCTGTACGGATTTCTGGAATTCATTCGCAGCCGCGTCATGGTGCAGATCGGGCGTCAACTCGACGAGGGTTTGCGTGCTCGTGCTTTCGACATGATGAGTTTCCACGCCACAAAGGGAAATCCGCAGGTCAGAAACTCGCCCATCTCCGATTTGCTGACGGTCCGGCAATTCGTTTCGAGCCCGGGACCGTTTGCATTTTTTGATATGCCATGGGCACCGGTCTATCTGTTTGTAATCTATCTCATGCATCCCTGGCTGGGTATGGCCGCAGCCGTAGCCATCGTCATTCTGGCGGCACTGGCGGTAGTCAACAACATGCTTATGAAGGAACCTTCTGCCGAAGCGCAAAAGGCCATCGCTCAGGCGCAAGTGATGTCGGACGAAAGTTTGCGCAATGCCGAAATTTCCAGCGTGCTCGGCATGACGGACGTGTTGCGCAAGCGCTGGGAGAGCGTGCAGGCAACAGCCCTTGATGCCCAGACATCCGCTTCCAATCGGGGTGGTTTGATTTCCTCGATGTCGAGGACACTGCGTTTGATGTTCCAGTCGGGGATTCTTGGACTTGGTGCGCTTCTGGCCGTACAGCAGGAAATTTCGCCGGGTACGATGATTGCTGCCTCCATCATCATGGCACGTGCACTCGCGCCCGTTGAGCAGGCAGTCGCTCACTGGCAGCCTTATCTCGGATTCCGTAGAGCCTGGGCGCGGTTGTCTGAACTTATGAAGCAAACGCCTTCGCCGGCCGAACCGATGCCGTTGCCGGAACCGAAAGGCCAGCTTGAGGTTGAAAACCTCAACGCCTTCGTGCCCAACGGCGACAAACCGATTGTGCACAATGTCTCCTTTCGCATTGAAGCCGGTACTGGGCTTGGGGTGATAGGCCCGACCGGCGCCGGCAAATCCACGCTTGCCCGCGCTATTGTCGGTGCCTGGCCAAGGATGCGCGGCAAGGTTCGTCTTGATGGCGCGGAGATACGCCAATGGGATGCCGTGAGCCTTGGAAAGCATCTGGGTTACCTTCCACAGGATGTCGAGTTGTTCGAGGGCACGGTGGCGGAAAACATCTCGCGCTTCGAGCCGGAAGCCGATCCGCAAAAAATCGTGGCGGCAGCGCGTCAGGCAGCCGTTCACGACATGGTGCTCAAACTGCCGGACGGGTACAACACGCGGGTCGGCGCTGGCGGACATCGGTTGTCTGCCGGGCAATTGCAGCGCATCGGTCTCGCGCGCGCCATGTATGGCGATCCGGCACTGTTGATCATGGATGAGCCGAATGCCAACCTTGATGCCGAGGGCGAGGCCGCACTTGTGCAGGCTGTCCTGAACGCGCGACGCCGGGGCGCGACGGTTATCGTCGTGGCCCATCGCCCAAGCGCATTGGCCGCTATCGACACGTTGTTGATGATGAAGGACGGACAGCAGGTTGCATTCGGTCCTAAGGACGAAGTGTTGGCCAAGGTTCTGCAGCATAACCGGCCAAGGGCTGACACCGGTCCGCGCCCGGTTGGGGTTCCCGCGCGTGCCGGTACGGCACCGGCTGCTCCAGCGCCGAGAAGGCGGACGGCTGAACCTGACCGTGCCAAGGGCCTGCAGTCGAGCAGTTCACTCACTATCGTTTCAGATACGGACAAGCAGTCATGAGCGACCGGACACGCAAATCAATGCGACGCTATCAGCTGGCGGGGTTTGCCGGCATGTTCGTCATTATGGGCAGCGTTGTAGGCTGGGCCGCGCTGACCGAGATCAAGGGTGCCGTCATTGCACCGGGTACCATGGTGGTGGATGGCAATACCAAGCGGGTGCAGCATCGTGATGGCGGAATAGTGGCACAAATCAATGTTCGCGATGGCGACATGGTAAAAGCCGGCCAACTGCTTGTCCAACTGGACCCGACCGAGAGCCGGGCGGAACTGGGGATCATCGATACAATTCGCATCGAATGGGTTGCCAAGGCGGCGCGATTGCGGGCGCAACGCGATGGTGCGGACAAGCTGTTGTTTGATGACGAGCTCGAGGCGCGCCGCGACGATCCGGTGATCGCCAGACTGTTGAGCGGCCAGCAGAGGTTGTTTGTATCACAAACAGCTTCGTTGAAAGGCCGGATCAGGCAGCTTCGGGAAAGGATTTCCCAGTTCAAGGAAGAGATTTCCGGCGTTGAAGCACAACTGGGTGCCAAGGAAAACCAGAAAAGCCTGATCGAAAAGGAACTGCAGGCAATGAACTCATTGCTTGACCAGGGACTGGTGCAGGCGACGCGTGTCTTGGGACTGCGGCGCGAACAGGAGCGCCTGGCCGGTGAAACCGGGCAGCACACGGCAGAGATCGCGCGCGCGCGCGGACAGATCGGTGAGGTGGAAATCCAGATACTTCAGCTGCAGGATGACGCGCTGACAACCACATTGACCGAACTGCGCGAAGCCGAGGCAAAGATTGCCGAGTTCGATGAACGCCGTATCGCGGTTTCCGCCAAACTCAAGCGGATAGACATCCGTTCGCCCCGCAACGGGTTTGTCCACCAACTGGCCGTGCATACCATCGGCGGGGTGATAGGCCCCGGAGATGCTGTCATGATGATTGTGCCGGAGGAAGATCCGCTGATTGTAGAGGCCAATGTTCGGCCGCAGGATATTGATCAGGTGTTTCTGGGGCAGGAGGCCATCATGCGTTTTCCAAATGCGGTCTCCACGGTCACACCGCAGATCAAGGGTCAGGTCAGTCTGATCAGTGCGGACCTCAAGCAACCGG
The DNA here is from genome assembly GCA_024640405.1 of Alphaproteobacteria bacterium. Lineage (GTDB taxonomy): Bacteria > Pseudomonadota > Alphaproteobacteria > Rhizobiales > Aestuariivirgaceae > Anderseniella. The sequence continues at coordinate 44,092 of JAHEFB010000036.1, forward strand.
AGCCAAGCCAGCCGCCGTTTTACACGGTTCGGTTGAAACTGGATGACGAGGAAAAGGCCAAACTTCACGGTTTGGAACTGAAGGCCGGCATGCCGGCGGAAGCTTATATGCAAACCAATGGCCGCAGCCCCTTGAGTTATTTGTTGAAACCGTTTAGGGACCAACTCAATCACGCGTTCCGCGAACGCTGATTCAGGTTTTCGCCTGAAACCTGCCTCCGCCAGGAGGTGTATGTCCGCCGGTATTCAAACGTTTTGAACGTCTCTTACCGGCATTTGGGAGCCCGTAGCTCAGTTGGTAGAGCAACTGACTTTTAATCAGTAGGTCCACGGTTCGAACCCGTGCGGGCTCACCAAATATTTCAAAGGGTTAGCGGTCGTGCGTGTTTTCCAAACTGATGCTAGTAAGCATATAGTAAGCGCGCCGACGTGCTTTCGATTGCCTAACGACCTGTGCAGTTCTGCAATATGATGAATTGCACATCCGGCGGCTTGCATCTGAGCGATGGTCATCATATCAAGACGGCACATACTCCTACGATTTCCGTTTTGTAGAAATAAGTGACGCTCTAGAGCACATCTGGCATTTTGTGAATCAAGTGGGATTCCCAAATCGGTTGTAATTTGATTCATGAGGTGTGCTGGAACTGGAGGCCAGCACATATGTCGCGAGCTTATTCCAACGATCTTCGTGAGCGTGTTGTATCTGCGGTTCGATCTGGCGAGACCTGTCGCGCAGCAGCGGCCCGGTTTGAGGTTTCGGTTGCGTCAGTTGTGAGGTGGTCTCAACGCCATCGTGAGACTGGCAGCGTGAAGCCCTGCAAGCTGGGTGGTTACCGACCATGGCTGCTCGCGCCGTATCGGAACTTCATAGCTGAACAGATGAAGCAGACGCCTCACCTTACGGTCAGCCGCCTGCAAAAAGAACTCGCCGGTCAAGGTGTATGTGTGTGCCGCGACACAGTCTGGCGATTTCTGCGTCATGAAGGTCTCAGCTTCAAAAAAAAGCCTGCTGGCCGATGAGCAGTCACGTCGCGATGTAGCGTGGCGACGCAAACGCTGGAAAGCCTGGCAGGGCCGCTTTGATCCTGAGCGGCTGGTGTTCATCGACGAGACCTGGATCAAGACCAATATGGCGCCACTGCGCGGTTGGGGTCCCAAAGGCCAACGATTGCGTGGCTATGCTCCTCATGGCCGCTGGCGCACCATGACATTCCTGGCAGCCCTGCGCTGCGACCAGCTCACCGCACCGTGCGTCTTCGATGGCCCAATCAACG
>JAHEFB010000037.1 GCA_024640405.1 Alphaproteobacteria bacterium
TCGGTGTGGTCTGGTGCGGATACTGAAACAGCACGGCTGTTCCAGCTGATATCAGGCTTGATAGCGGTTCCCGCATGCCTGTTTGCAGGCCGGCCGTTTTTCGCGTCTGCTCTGGCTGCGCTGCGCAATAAACGTCTCAACATGGATGTCCCCATATCATTGGCGGTGCTCATGGCCCTGGGCATGAGTGTTCATGAAAGTCTTGTCGGACAACACGAAACCTATTTCGACGCCTCGGTAACCTTGCTTTTCTTCCTGCTGATCGGCAGGTACCTCGACCACAGGATGCGTGAACGTGCCCACAGCGCCATCATGCAGTTGTCACGGCTGGTTCCCGCAGGCGCAATCCGCCTGAGCGCCGATGGAAAACAATCATATGTGTCGCTGGATGAACTATCCGCAGGCGACGAAATTCTGGTAGCCGCCGGAGAACGCGTGCCGGTCGATGCCGGCGTTGTCGACGGTTTCAGCGACCTTGACCGCTCGCTGGTCACCGGTGAAAGCGCCAGTATCCCATCCTCCCCGGGCCTGGAAATTGAAGCTGGCGTCCTCAACCTGTCGGGGCCTTTGACCCTGCGCGTGCTGCGAGGGGCCGAGAAGTCGTTTGTGGCCGAAATCATGGCCATGATGGAAGCAGCTGAACACAGCAAATGCGGGTATGTTCGCGTCGCCGACAGGGCTGCCCGGATCTATGCGCCCGTTGTTCACATTCTGGCAGCCATCAGTTTCGCCGGTTGGATGATTGTCACCGGCGGCGACTGGCATATCTCTATTTATGTATCGATAGCGGTATTGATTATCACATGTCCGTGCGCCCTCGGGCTTGCAGTGCCAATTGCTCAGGTGGTCGCTGCCAACCGGCTGTTCCACTCCGGCGTAATGGTGAAGGACGGAGCAGCGCTTGAAAAGCTGGCTGAAATTGACACCGCCGTGTTTGACAAGACCGGCACGTTGACCCTTGGCACGCCACATGTCTCGGGCATCGACGGCGGCAGCAGCACCGAGCATGCCCTGGCGAGCAGGCTGGCAGGCCTGTCGTCTCATCCCGCTGCCAATGCCGTGGCCGGACTCCAGGAAAACCGTCCGGGCCTGTTGTTGTCTGATGTGGAAGAACATGCAGGCACCGGTCTTTCAGCCGTCTGGAAAAACCGGCAGGTCCGCCTCGGCAGGCGCGACTGGGTAAAACAGATTGCGGCTCAACGGCCCCCCGCGCCGGATCATGATGGCAGTGAAGTGTGTTTCGCCGTTTCCGGCGGCAATCTCGTCAGTTTCCGGCTGTCTGACACAATTCGAGCCGATGCATGCGCCACCGTTGGTACCTTGCGAAAACTTGGTCTTGAGTTGGAAATTCTGTCCGGAGACGCCGACGCGCCCGTGCAGGACGTGGCAACCACACTTGGTATCTCCAGAGCACGCTCCGGATTGAGACCGGCGGAAAAGGTTGCACGCATCGAAGAACTGCAGCACCGGGGCCGCAAGGTTCTGTATGCCGGGGATGGCTTGAACGATGCGCCCGCCCTTGGAGCAGCACACGTCTCCATCGCCCCCGCATCCGGCTCAGACATCGGGCGTGCCGCTTCGGATCTGGTTTTCACCGGCAAGGGTTTGTGCTCGATTGCAACCGCACTGTCGGTGTCTCGTCGTACCAGTACGATTGTCCGGCAGAATTTTGCGCTGGCAATCAGCTACAACTGTATCGCCATTCCGTTCGCGGTGCTGGGCTATGTCACACCTCTCGCCGCCGCGATTGCCATGTCGGCGTCCTCCATCGCCGTTGTTGCCAACAGCTTGCGATTGAACCTGGCAAATCAGCGCGAACAGACCCTGGCTCCTGCAGCCAGTGTTGCGACACTTTCAGGCCGAGAGCAACTGACCGCGTCACGCACCGGAAAGGTGGCAGCAAAATGAACCTCCTGATATTCCTGATCCCGATAGCACTGTTTCTCGGCGCACTTGGCCTTGCAGCCTTCATCTGGTCGCTGCGCAACGGTCAGTATGACGACCTGGACGGCGCCGCAGAACGAATACTGGATGACGACTAAGGCGTGTCGCTATAGACGTTGTTGATCACCGTTTCGCTATGGCCCATGGTGGTTGCGGGCAATCGAGCCCGTATTGTGCCATCACTGGAATCTTTCAAGCCATATGTTCAAGGATCGGGCAATTGTATTGTTGGCGATTGGCCAGTGCCTGATCTGGGCATCGCTGTTCTACATCTTTCCAGCACTTCTCCTGCGCTGGGAGAGCGAACTTGGCTGGTCCAGGGTTGAACTGACCGCAGGAATTACGCTGGCCGTTTGTCTTTCGGGATTAGCAGCCCCGATTGCCGGGCGCCTGATTGACGCCGGCCGGGGACCGGAAACGATGGCCGGATCAACTGTTGTGGGCGGTGCAGCGATATTCCTCCTCTCGGGCATGACAACCGTGTGGCAATATTATCTTGTTTGCGCAGTGGCAGGGATTGCCATGGCCGGCTGTCTCTATGTTCCCTGTTTCGCGCTTGTTACCCGTGCACGCGGCTCAGACGCCAGGCGGGCCATCATTTTCATCACGCTTGTCGGCGGCTTTGCCAGCGCGCTCAGCTTTCCGCTGGCCCACCTGCTTTCCGAAGCCGTGGGATGGCGCGCTGCCGTAGTCTGCGCAGCTGCCATCGCAATATTGCTGGCTGCGCCAATAACCTGGCTTGGCGCGCGGGCAGAGGAAAATTCGCAAACTCCCGATAACAGCGCATCTACCGATGGCCGGAAAAGAAACCGGGGCTTTATTGCAAATCCGGCATTCTGGCTGCTCGGCGCCGGCTTCACCATGATTGCAATACTTCACGGCACCGTATTGCATCACCTGCTGCCCATGCTTGATGAGCGCGGCGTTGCCGACCACAACGCCATTATGGTCGCGGCGTTCCTGGGCCCGATGCAGGTCGCCGGACGCCTGTTGATGATGGCGACAGAGCGGTATTCATCCAATTACCACGTGACACTCGCTGCATTTTCAATACTGGGAGTATCGATTTTCATGCTGGTGTACGCAGGAAGCTCACTGGTTTTCCTGGCAGCATTTGTCGTGATGTTCGGTTGCGCTTACGGCACCGTCAGTATCATCCGGCCGCTAACCGCCCGTGACGTACTCGGCGAGGAGAACTTCGGGGCCAAATCCGGCGCGTTGGCCATGCCATACCAGATGGGATCGGCTGCAGCCCCTTATATTGGCGCGCTGGTGTGGAGTATCGGAAATTATGATCTGGTGCTTTATTGCCTGGTATTGCTTGCGGTACTTGGCCTTGCCCTGTATTTCGCCGCCAACAGGATTACCTCAACTGCTGCTCCCGACTGAAGGTTTGGTCGGCATAGGCCGCGACGTCTCGACGGCGATCAGTTGTCCAATCTGGGAATGAACGGGTTTTTCCAGGGAACACCATCCGGCCGTTCGAGTTTGTCCAGCGTTTCCGCACTCTTCTGGCACAGCTTTTCGAGGAATTCCGTGCAAAGCTTCGCGAAGTAGCGGGCGGCTTCAAAGGTTTCAAAATCATACTCGCCGTCAAGCCGGCCGTTGGCCTGATTGTTCATGGCCAGTTGCGTAGAAACTTCAAGCGGATCGTCCTCGATTTTTCCGCTGTCAATTGAGTTGATCAACTGGATTTCAAACACCAGATTGTGTCGCACCACCACCCGGTAGCAAACCGATGCCGGTTCATTCTCCGTCAAAACAGATCCCACTTTGTTGACTCAGGTGTGTGCCCCCTGCAGGTGCCGAAACAATACGGCTTGTTGTCGGAGTTCTTGCATCCGCACATATGAAACTCACCGGAAATCGGTGCCTCGAACACGATCGGTTCAAGACCGGTTCCCTCGTGCGCATCATCACACCACGGCTGTTTTGCCGACAGCCCGCAACTGCACCAGCGGTATTTTCGCCCGGCTTCAACCTGAACAATGAACGGTCCGCTTTTTGCGCTCACCGGTAGCTTCGTATCTCCGGGCGCTGCAACTTTTTCAATCTCGTCATTCACGATTTTCCGAGCCCTCTTTCAGCCAGCCATGCTTCCAGTTTCGGAAACGGGTCGCTGGCATGGGGCAGATTGATTGCGGCGACAAAGTACTCCTGAAAATCTTCTGCAATCGCGGTTTCCACCTTTTCCACCTTGCTGGTTACCCGTTCGATTTCAGCGCGTGCAGAGCGGGAAAGCAATGCAATTCTCGCACCGGTACCGGCTGCATTGCCGGCCGACGCAACAGTGTCCATATCGCAGTCTGGAATAAGGCCGATGGCCATCGCGTATGTCACATCGATATGGCTGCCAAACGCACCTGCGAGAAAAATCCGGTCGACGTGACTGGTTCCCATCTTGTCCATCAGCAGTTTGGTACCGGAGTAGCAGGCGGATTTGGCAAGCTGGATTGCCCTGATGTCACCGGGCGTCACGCGGATAACACGGTCACCCGATTTGTGAAGCACGTATTCGAAATTTCGGCCCCGGGCGATGAAGTTCGGATGGTCACCGACATCAAGCCCCTTGGCCTGCATTCTGCCGGTGTCGGCAACAATCCCGGCAAGATGAAGCTCGGCGACCGCTTCAATGATGCCGGAACCACAAATCCCGGTTACGCCGGTTTCCGAGATCGCTTCCTCAAAGCCCGGTTCGTCGGACCAGATATCCACACCAATCACCCTGAATCGCGGCTTCAGGGTTTTCGGATCAACACGGACCCGTTCGATGGCGCCGGGCGCGGCCCGCTGACCACACTCTATCTGGGCTCCTTCGAATGCAGGACCGGTGGGTGAGGAGCAGGCAATCAGACGATCCTGATGCCCCAGAACAATCTCCGCATTGGTGCCCACATCAATCACCAGGGTCATTTCTTCGGATGCATGTGGCGCCTGTGACAGGATTACGCCTGCCGTATCTGCCCCCACGTGCCCTGCGATGCAGGGCAGAAAATATCCATACCCGCCGGGATTTATCGGTATTCCGAGCTGCTGCGCCGAAACGCTGATGCCGGTGTCCAGAATCAGCGGAAAAGGCTCCACGCCGAGTTGCGTGGGATCAATACCAAGTACGAGATGATGCATGGTGGGATTGCCCACCAGGGTCATCTCGACAACATCATCTGCTGCAACCTGCGCTTCTGCACACAAATTCTCGGTCAACTCACGCAGGGCTTCGCGGATAGCCGACGTCAGTTCCGGCGCAGAGCCTTCATTTTGCTGCAGATATGAAATCCGGCTCATCAGGTCTTCGCCAAACCTGATTTGCGGGTTCATTACGCCGGCGCTGGCCATAACCTCGCCGCTATCCAGTGCACACAAATGGCCGGCGACCGTGGTGGTTCCGACATCGAACGCGATACCAAGCAGGCGCTCCTTGAATCCCGGCCAGACAGCAATGGCTTCGGACTCGTCGCGCACCGCTACAGTGGCCTTGAATTCACCGCCATAAACCTCCCCGGCCCGCAAAGCCGGCGACAGGTTGGTCAGAGCCGCCATACTCCAGTCAAGATTCGAAATTCCCCAGGCTGCTTCAAGCTCTCCGGCAATTCTGTCGAGATCGCTGCGCTGATCTTCCATGCTGGGTTTCGGCAACTCGACATAATACAGCTTGGTAACCGGATCGATTTGAAGATTGCGGATTTCATCGGCGCTTTTCCGCACGACCTGTCGGTGTATTTGACTGTCCGCCGGAACGTCAATGACCACGTTCCCTCGCAAAAGCGCCTGGCATCCCAGACGCCTGTCGGGTTTCAACCCCTTGATCCGGCGATAGCGATCTTCGGTTTCGCTGGGGGCCGACAGGTTTTCAACGCTGGAGTTTATCTGGAGTTTCGCAAACTCGCCCAGGCTCAGCTGCACCTGGCAACGGCCACACACGGCCCTGCCGCCACACACCGAATCCAGATCAACACCCAGCGCTCGGGCGGCTTCCAGTAGCGTAGTATCAGTGGGAAATTCACCGCGTCTGCCCGAAGGCATGAAAACCACCCTGTGAATGCTGTCCGGGTGAGAAATATTTTCGTTGTTCTGGGTGTTTGGCTGGTCCATAGGTCCTGATTAGAAATGGCCGTATTCCAGTTCATGGTACGCCCGATTGTATACAGCAATCATGAAATCTCTGCATGCCCCCCCCAAATGCCGGGCAGTCAGGCCAGTCGGCGATTTCACCTGAGAAATGGACTGTCGATATTCTGGTCTTACTCTTCAGTGGCATGTTGCTGCGACAACGACGCCTGCTCTCTTTGCCGCTTCTCTTTGGTCGCCCAGCTGGCCTTAATCTCTTCGATCAGGAAATCACGAACGGCTTCGATCCGGCGCGAAGGTATCAATTCTTCCGGGTAGACGAAATAGACCGGAATGGTCGGACCTTCCACTTCCGGAAACAATTCCACCAGATCATCGGATCGCTCGCTCATGTAAAACGGCAGGGCCGCAATGCCCATTCCGCTCTCCACTGCACGATATATGCCATAAACGCTGTTCACGCGCAGCGCCGGGACGCGCTTCGTCCCTTCAGGCATGCCTTCCCCCAGAATCCAGTTGATACGTTCAATTGGCGGGCCGCCAACTTCACTGCCGTATACAATCAGATCGTGGTCCGCCAGGTCGTCCAGTGTTTTCGGCGCGGACCGCTTGGACAGGTATCGCTTGGAGCTGAAAATCTTGTACGAAAATGTTGCAATCTGTTTTCGCACCAGGTTCAGGTCAGTCGGTGGCTGGAATCGGATCGCACAGTCGGCCTGACGATTGGAAATGTCCAGATCGACATTATCGGTCAAAAGCAGAGAAACCTGAATATCCGGATAAAGCGAGTGAAAGCGGTTGATTCTGCCGGTCAGCCATGCCGATCCAAAACCCACCGTGGTGGTAATTCTGAGCGGGCCTTCCGGTTTGGCTTTGAGTTCGTTCAGCCGGCTGAGTCCCAGAGCCAGGTGCTTTGACATTTCCCTGACCGAAAGCGAAAAGTATTCACCCTTGTCAGTCAGCACCAGACCGCTTCCGCTTCTGATGAATAGTGAGGTTCCCAGATCCTGCTCCAGGGCGGCTATCTGCCGGCTCACAGCCGATTGTGTGAGGCCAAGTTCGCGTCCCGCCTTTGTAAAGCTGCACAGGTCGGCAACTATCTGAAAAGTTCGCAGCCGCCTCCAGTCCACGTCATGCATTGCAGCGTCGCTCCCAGCTTGGCATTTTCGGTGCCGCAGACCCGCACCCGATGACACTCAGACTAACACAGTCAGTGCCATTTCCAACAGCTTCTTGTTTTTTCTCAGGCATTTAGTCGCCACCGTGAGCCTTGAATTTCCAGCAACACATTATGAAATCAATCCAGAATCCGCAACTACGGTAAATGTCGATATTGAACACAATGTGCCAGGCAACAATCGCTCGCCGTGCAAGGATAAGTGCAAGATCAATCCTGCAAAATCCGGTTTCACGTTACCGGTCTGGCCGCGGGCGCTTGCGTTTTTTTGCCTCTTCGGCGGCATCGATACCATGTGCCAGCTTCGATACGGTCCCGAGCCTCGCCATGATCTGTTCGACGTCCGGCGTGGGACCGGCAGGGTGTGTGTCCAGTGCTGTCCGCATGGCTTTCAGATGATCGGGTGTAGTGCCGCAACAACCGCCAATAATCCGCGCACCGGCATCGCGTGCCATAACCGCATACTCCGCCATCAGGTCGGGGGTGCCGTTGTAGCGGATTTCGCCGTCGATCAGTTCCGGAATGCCGCAGTTGCCCTTGGCCACAATCACCGCTGAAGAAGCCGCTGCACCCACAATGCCAAGCACCGTGGCAACCAGCTCTGCAGCACCAACGCCGCAATTGGCCCCATAGGCAGAAAGCGTCGCCGGCATGCGGGTTGAAAGACCCGCCCAATCCTGCGGTTTGATGCCCATCATTGTCCGTCCACCGGTATCAAAACTCAGGGTAACTATGATCGGCAGGCCGGTATCGGCAGCCGCTGTTACCGCCGCCGCGGCTTCTTCTTCAGATGACAAAGTCTCAATCCACAACACATCCGCCCCGCCTTCGGCCAATCCGCGGGCCTGCTCGAGAAATGCAGCACTTGCCTCTTCTTGTGTAACTTCCCCGAGCGGTTGCAGCAGGTCGCCTGTTGGTCCCATGGACCCGGCCACCAGAACCGGTTTGCCCGCCACGTCGGCTTCGGCACGCGCATGCCGGGCGGCCTTCTGGTTGATTTCATGGGTCTGTTCCGCAGCCCCGTGCAGCATCAGGCGCCGCGGATTGGCACCGAAGGTATTGGTCAGGACAATGTCAGAACCTGCCTCGATGAACCGCCGGTGCAGGTCGCGCACCCGGTCCGGATTTGTGAGGTTCCAGTTTTCCGGCGGTTCGCCGGACTGCAGTCCCATGGCAAAATAGTTGGTCCCGGTCGCACCATCAGCGAGCAGCCAGTTCCGTTGCGCGAGCATCTCGTTTAAATCAGCCATTTTCCTGAACCCCAATTATCCTCAACTGCGTATATACACGAGTATCTCGATGAAATCAGGAAGACGGCTCATTTGATTGAGGTGCCATGCGAGCCAGCAGCCGTTGTATGCCACCGCCAATCAACGCACCGACGCACGGGGCCACAACATAAACCAGAAGCCAGCCATTGCGCGGGCCCGGAATGGCAATTTCCCCCCACCCGAACATGAACGCCACCAGCCTCGGTCCAAGGTCGCGCGCCGGGTTCAACCCTGCTTGCGTAAGCGGCGCAATAACCGAAATGATCGCTGCGACCGTCAGCCCGATCATGACCGCCGTGGCACCGGCGGGCGGACGCGCCATATTTCGCTCGCTGGTCAGCGCACCCACCATGAAGGCAAGGAACGCCGTTCCCACCATTTCAGCTATGAAGGCACCTCGCAGGCTGACGATCCTCCAGGCTTTCTCATCTGTCCCGAACACAGCCGGATTGGGGAAATACTCGCCGAACACCATGGCTGACAGCTCACTGCCGGGCCCGCCACGCAACAAGCCGCGCTGTCGCTCAAGTTCCAGAATAGCCTCTGCAAACATCGCATACAGAATCAGCGCAGCAGTTATTGCCCCGGCCAACTGAGCGATCCAGTATATCACCACGCGCGGTATCGGCATTCGATCATAAACACCGGCAACAAGGGTGATGGCCGGATTGATATGCGCGCCCGAATAGGCCGCAGTTGCGTAGATCGCCAGACTGACCGCAATCGCCCATACGACCGCCACCTGCCACAGCCCGGACTGGGCACCGGTTGCCACCGCAGCGTGAACTGAGCCCACGCCGAAAAACACCAGGATCAATGTCCCGAAAAACTCTCCGGCAGCAGCCGACACAAGGCTCGGTTCGGATTGGACAGTTGCCTTGTCCGCCTCAGCCTCATCTCGTCCTGCAGAGTCTGATTGGTCTGTGGAACTCACTGGCTTCCTCCGTATTCTGCCGGCACGCCGCTGGCACCATTGAAAAGCACACCATCCAGTTTTGCGCCGCTCAATTGCGCGCCCTTCAGCTTCGCTAGTGTGAGATCGGCGTTTTCCAAAACCACGTTGGTCAGGTCAGCCCCGGTAAAGCGGGCTCCCGCGGCTCTGGCCTGTTCCAGATTGGCATCCTTGAAATTTGCATCGCTCAGGTCGGCACCGCGCAATCGGGCAAGCGTCAGCTTCGCGGAACTAAAGTCTGCACCAGCCGCTTTCACCCAACTGAGGTTGGCATGCACCAGCCTGGCCCGGCTGAAACGTGCGCCGGCCAGTTTGGCTTCGCTAAGATCAACACTCGTGAAGTCTGCATCATCAGCAACTGCATTGATCAGTTTCACCCCGCGCATGGACGCAGGTATCGGATCGTCCTGTCCGGAACCACGGGCTCCAACTTGTGCAGATGTAAGGTCAGCATCGCTCAAATCGGCCTGTTGAAGGCGCGCGCCCTGCAGGTTTGCGGAACGAAGGTTCGCACCGGTCAGAACCGTACGCGTCAGATCGGCTCCCGATAAGAGCGCGCCTTCAAGCACCGCGGCGTCCATCCTGGCAAACTGCAGCTGCGCGCGGATCAATATGCTCGCGCCGAGCTTGGCATTCTCCAGCTGTGCAAGGCTCAAATCAGCGCCACCCAGGTTTGCGCCTGTCAGATCTGCGCCCCTGAGATCGGTTCCCCGCAAATAGGCTTCACGAAGATCGGCGCCGCGCAAATTGGCACCGGCCAGATTCGCCCGGCTCAGGTTCGCGCCGGTCAGTTCAGCTCCTTCAAAGCTGCCGCCGGCCAGGTCAGCACCAATCAATTCGACACCGGGATAGACCTCCTGCGCATGTGCTTGAAGGGTGCCCGCCAGCAATCCGGCAATACATAACAGCACACGTAAGATATGTAACAGCTGCATCATTCGGCTACATTTTGAGGCTTGAAGGAAATTCTTTCGGCAAATTCCGGGGCTGGTCCGACCAAACGGACATCAGCCCAGACGCCCTTGTACCACGGGATAGTTGTATCGGGGTCTACGTGATCTGAAATCAGGTCGCCGGCAGCACCCTTGGGCTGACCAAACAGCAAAAAGCAGTGTCCGGTTTTTACTGCATCTGACGGGTAGGCCATGGCCGAAACCTTGCCCATGTCATTTGCCACTTCCACCAGGTCTCCGGGCTTGATCTGCAGTTCTTCTGCATCGCTTGGATGCATTTCCAGATACGGGATCGGCGCCCGTTCCTTGTAAAATTCAAGATAGCGGTGATGATAAGCTGTCTGCCAGATATGATTTGACCGGCCATTGTTGATCCAGAAACGATGCTGTTGTTTCTGCCGCATGACCTTGGCGGCATAACCGGGCCATGGCGGCGGTGCAGGAACAAAACGGGCTTTGCCGCTCTTGGTGCCGAAGCGCTTGTCTTCAAACAGCCGCTCGCTGCCAACCGGCACTCCATCGACCAGTTGCACCGGTGTCTGGATTCCATTCACGCCAAGCTCGCGTAGCAGCTTGTAATCAACGCCGGCATAGCCTTCCATGGGATCTCCCGGACCGCCCTTGAACGTATAGCGTGCATCGATAAACACAGCTTCATCGTCGGTCCAGTCAAAATCCAGGAAGTGCCGGGCCATCTCCGGATTGTTCTCCGCGCTGTAAAGCGCATGCAGACGCTGAGCGAAAAGTGCCATTATCTTCCAGTCAGGCAACGCGTCACCCGGCGGATCCATGAACCGTTGATACAGCCGCAGACGGCGTTCACCGTTGATGGATGTCAGGTTCATCTCGCCCCAGCCCGCCGCCGGTAAAACCAGATGGGCAAGCTCGGTAGAAGCCGTCGGATAAATATCCTGCCCAAGGACGAACATACCGCCCTGTTTCATCGCCTCCACGACAGCCACAACACGACGCTCAACCGGTTGTCCCCTGGTCGACGCCAGTGCATCGGCCACCAGCCCGCCGCGCTGTTTCAGCGTGTCGCCGATTGCGCCGCTGCGCAGTGTGGTGAGAACCGGATTGCAGCCGGCAATCCAGAATACCTTTGCTTCACCGCGCCGAACGGCTTCATCAACGTTTAGCGCCGGACGCCCCCCGAGTGGTGCCGGCCGGACATAGCCCTCCTGGTGGCCGCCGAGCCGGCTGCATCCGGTTCCGGGTTTGCCGAGGTTACCGGTAAGCAAGGCAAGATCCACGATTGAAGCTATGTTCTCGTAGTTCTTGATTCCCCAGATCAGACCCTTTTCATAATGCAGCAAGGTGCGACGGCGGGTACGATTTGCCTTTGGCCGTGCGATCCAGTCTGCCGCCTTGTGAAGTAGTTCAGGTTCAATTCCGGCGCGCCTGGCTGCTTCATCCACGAGTTCATCAACCGACCGGTCCCGCATCAGTGTTGAACGTTGATAGGCATCAAACGTCTGAGTCTCGGTGTAACGCCGAATGAAACCGACATCGTGCCATTTGCGCTCCAGGATGATGCGGGCAATGGCGTTCATCACCCACAGGTCAGCACCGGGTTCAATCTGCAGATGCAGGACGTTTTCAACACCGGCTGCCTGCTCGGCAGCCGCCACCGTCATGGTGCGGCGTGGATCAACGATAATGATCTTGCCGCTCGCCACCTCTTCATCGGGGAACGCGCTCTTCTTGAGCGACAGGGACTCACCGCTGAGGTTTTTGACCATGTGATTGAGAAAATAGTTGGTCTGGGTTTCGTATGGGTTGGCCCCTACGACAAGGATTGTGTCGGCCAGTTGCGCGTCCACGTAGGCGTTGGTCAGCGGTGCCAGTCCGGCATCTGCAGCCGCGTGAACTTCGCTGTTGTAGGCAGGACGATTGTGTATTGAGCAGGTCCTGGTGCGTATTCCGTGAAAGAAAAACCGCCCGGCTGCCCAGTTGTTTTCAAACCCGCCGCCGCCGCCGCCATGATCAAAGAACTTCATGCCGACAGCATCAGGGCCCCACCTGTCAATGACGGCTTTGATGATCCGGGCACCCAGATCTACTGCTTCATCCCAGCCGGCTGCATCCTGCGTTCTCCCGGCACGTATTGCGGGTGTGGTCAGCCGTGTCCGGGTGGGCCCGTCTGCCTGATACAGGGACGCCGCCAGACCGGCGCCGCGAACCGATGCCATGCCGGAATTAACATTGCAATCGTCATCAGGCACGATGGCAACACTGTAACGCTTGCCGTCACGATCACTCACAACACGATGCATCAGTGGCGCAATCCAGGCACCGTCAACCGGCTGCTGTTCGCTATAATCAACGCCCAATGCGTTGTCGCCCGGTGCATGGCCGCCGTCGCTTCCCTCTGGCCATTTGTAGACGCGATAACCACAACCTACTATGCAGAACTGGCACACCGTGCTGAAGCGTTCAGCATCTTTTGGTGGAATGGGAGTTTTGGTCAACCGGGTTACCTGACTATAAGATGTTTTGCTGACGGCCGTATATCAGTCCTTCGACACCGACGGCCTCGACGGCGCCATTGGTGAGCCGCAAGGTTATTTGCGGCAGTCCCTGACTGGCCTGACCGATAATCATTCTGCCCTTTTTTGCCGGATCAAAACTCGACCAGTGACACGGGCAGATCAACATCCTGTGCGCAGCATTGTAGTTCACCGGACAGCCTTTGTGCGTGCACAGCCTCGAGTAGGCGACAATCGTTTGATCGGGACCAATGCCGCCTTCCACCGGACCGTCCAGCCTCAAAAGCACTGCAGGAGAGTCGGCATCGGGATAATCGAATTCGATTTCTGCCCCGACAGCAAGATCGGACAGCTGTGCAACCTGCACCGTCGGGAACCCGCTGGTTTGAGCTGCACTTTGTGAGATACCCTTGCTGGCAGCCAGCCCCGCAGCGCCCACTGCGGCTCCCATCGACAGCAGTTGTCTGCGATCAACTGACAGGCCCGGTTTTTTTGCACCCTTGCTCATGAGTTCAGCTCCAATTCCGGACAACCCCTGTCCCAGTCATTCTTGTAATTCGAACAGCTGAATCTATTGAATGTCCGCATCAATGTCCAACCCGCCGGCTTGTGATAATTTATATTTCCCGTCCGTGACGGCGTAACTCCATTCGGCGGTTTTTGCCAACCCGCCCAGAGGGTACATATGCACACCGTGAATGCCGCAATCGGGATCCGTGGCTGTATAGTGTGCCAGTTCCCGTATCAGCTTGTCGGGTGCCTGGGAGGCCAGAAGCCGTGTGATATTGGACGCCTGCTTCTTGATAAACTGCATTGAGTTCCCGATCCCGCAGGCCATGGCGTAGTTCAACAGTGTCTTCACTTTGGCAACACCAGGAGCGCCGATTTGAATCGGCAACCGGTTACCGGACGCGTTTATCTTCTTGTCCCAGGCGATTATTGGAGCCGCTTCAAAACAGAATTGTGTCACCAGGTGCATGTCAGCATCCGTTCGCTCGGAAAACTGGTTCTTCCAGGCCAGCGCAACCTCGATTGCCTCATCAGACATATCGGGACTGCCTTCGGGGTGACCCGCGACACCTATTTTTTTGATCCCGTGGCGGTCGAAAACACCTGTTTCGAGCAATTGCATGGAATCCGTGTACACCCCTGCCGGCTTCTCGCCGGCACCTGCAATAGCCAGCACGTGATCGACACCGGCCTCGCCGGTTATGCGTCCCACATAGTCGTTCAGTTCGTCGAGCGTTCGAATGGCACGAGCTGCAATGTGCGGGGCCGGCTCAAACCCTTCCGAGCGCAGTCGCCGGGCCAAGCCGATTGTATCGCGGTAATCGGTACCGGGCAGCAGGGTGATGTAAATCGTCGTTCCTGGCCTGAGTATCTCTCGAAAATCAGGTGTCTTACTTGCCGACACCGGCGTGGTCTCGACTGTAAATCCGGACATCAGGTTAGAGATGGAATCTTTCTCGGACACAAATCCGGCTGACGTTTTCACCATTTCATCCATTTTTGGGGTCCTGCTATTATCAGCGCACGAGTTGTGCCTGTTTGAAAAATGCCTTGACCCCAGAATACCACTTACCAAACCCGCCCGGCATGATTGCTGCGCATGCATCCCCCTAGCGTTGCGCGTAGTTCAGACCACGCCGGTCCTAAACGGCCCAGCTGAACTCGAAACAGGAATCATGGAAGTTGTCTTCGCCTTCATTGCAGGCTGCGATGACGCGGAAACCTGCACGGCCCTCAGGCGCGCTCCATGCATCATCGATCATCACCCGGTTGCCCCGGGTATGATCGCTCACAATGCGGCCGCTCAGAACGAACACGACCTGATGCTCCAGTGTCACTCCTTCTTCCGGGCCAAGCAATGTGTTCATTGGGCGCGGGGTGCGCCAGTTGAACAAGGTGTTTGCATCCGGCGAATTCGCATCCAGGATGAAAGCCCGCTGATTGAACCAGGCATAGGAGTTGCCGACCAGCCGTGCCCCGGCACCCGGCAGCACACACATCGCCATGTCCTGAAAGTCTCCTCGAAAGTCAAGCGATCCAAGCAACGCCGGATCGGGTTCTACAAAATACGCTCCCGCGAGATCAGCCTGCCCGTTAGCCACGCCGTCAATTATCTTCTGCGCTTCATCCGAAGAGATTGCGGCAGGCCGTTCATATGCACGGCCCTTGAGGGGTGCGTAGTCGAATGTGGGAACCGGGAACCGTTTCCATGCCATCGTTGTCTTCCTCTTCTAGTGTCGCGCGGGCTCACGCCGCATTTTTAGATGCTGTTCAATTATTCATACAAAATCAACACGCATACCTGCATGGGGCGTCAGGTTCATGCGGGGCATGCGAATCCAGAATGGATGCGTTCAGGAGGTCAAACACCTCGCAATACACCGGACTGGTCATCTCGAAGTCCTCGGCGACTTCAATCCTGTAACGGGCAATCACATTGCAGTTGTTTCTGGGGCGGCCGGGCCGCCCCGGGTCTGCGCAGATGATCCGAAAACCGGCACCAGCCATGTGCCGCAACTGCCCGGTCGCCATTCTGGCAAACTCCCGTTCATACCAAAGGTCTCCAGCGCATAAAATCGAACCGGGTTCAGGGTCAAGATTACGCAGATCACAAAGCTTTGTTTCGATATCGACGCCGCACAAATAAGCCGTTTCCCGGGCTGCAATCAGCGCGTTGGGATCTGCATCTGCAGCAATGCAGCGTTCTGCACCTGCCAGTTTGGCGGCAGTCGCGACAAGGCCTGCGCCGCAAGCTACATCCACAACCGTGCGCCCTTTCACGACGTGCGGATGATCCAGTATCCAGCGCGCCAGAGCCTGGCCTCCTGGCCAGGCAACTGCCCAATAGGGAACCGCCGCACCCATCAAACTTTCATTGGCCGATCGAAATTCGTCAAAGCTCAGGGCTTCCGGAACGCCTCTGAATGAAAGTTCCGGACATAAAAACGGTTTCACCGGAGCCGCTATCTGTCGCAGCGCACGTATCGAGAAGGCATCTTGCGGTTGTCGCAGTATTTGACCATTCGAAGAATATATCATAATTATATTATTCCACGTCGATAACCCAATCGCAAGCGAGTACCGCAGTGACCAAGATGACCGTACTAGGATGGCAAGAGGTCCCGTCCGTTGTTGAAGCCAGGGATGAAAACGGCAAACACAAGGTTGAGTTGAGCCTGAAATTTCAGGAACTGATCGATCTCGTTGCCATGCGCAGAGGGCTGGCAGGGACCGACTCCTACCTCATGGAATGGACCAAGACACCCTATCCCGACCGCGACGAAAGTGCTGAGGCCGCAGCCGAGGCTCTCGCAGCCGAAATAGAAAGCCGCTACGAAGAGATAAAGACGCAAGCGTTGGCCAAGTCCTCCAGCGATTGATGGCAACCGTAGATAACAAGCTGCTGAGCAGTGCAGTTCAGGAATGGTCCTGCCCGCCGCCGCCGGTTGATGCCTCACGGCTGCTGCGCGTCCACAAATACACCGATCCTTCCAAGGTTCGGCCAGTTATCGTTGACGCTGCAGAACGTGCGTCACAAGACGCGCTTCTGTTGGCAGCACCCACTGCCAGATATGTAATTTCGGAGATAAAATCCCTGAAAAATGGGGTTTTGACATTAACCGGTGGCCATCAGTTTGATTGTCCCGCCTTTGAGCAGCATCTGGAAAACTGCCAGCATCTTGTGGCCTTCATCATGACACTTGGAGACCGGCTCGACGCCAAGACAATGTCTTTGGTGGAAGACGTATTCGAACCGCTTGATGCCCTTTTTCTGGAAACCGCAGGATGGCTGACCATAGAGGCGGCAACCCGGAAACTGGCGGCCAAAATTCGCAGCGATGCGGCGCGCGATGGCTGCGCAACATCACTGCGTATGGGTCCCGGCTACGAATACAAGCTGCATGAAAATGGTGAGCGGGTGCGTTGGGATCTGGTACAACAGCAGGTGCTGTTTAAACTTTTCGGCGACACCGACTTGCCGGTCGAGCTGCTCTCCAGTTGCGCCATGTTTCCAAAGATGTCCCGCTCCGGCGTGTACGGTTTGACTCGAAAAACCTGATCGGATCGAAACCAAAACGTGCGGTCGGATAATTCATCTTGCCTTCTCGCCAAAGCTAGAATATATTCTAAATATATTTAACCAGTGATGGAATAGGAATGCAGTGATGAAGGAACTACTCCCACGTGAACGCTTTATCCGCGCGCTTCGGCGCGAACCGGTGGATCGGGTACCGCTGCTGTATCGCATGAAGCATGAGGCCAAGGAAAAACTGGCCCGGGTGTACGGGATCACTGATTCCAGTACCGGCCGCAAACACAATCCCGAACTGGAACTGCGGCTTGGCAATGATGCAATCATCTACCAGATCGGCATCAATGCGGACTTTTCGCACAGGCACATAGAAATCGGCGAGACCTGGTACAATCACTTCGGGGTTGGGTATGGCAAGTCGGGACTTGAGGGCCGCACGGCTGAAGAAACCGTTGAATTTGCCAAAACCCAGGAGTTTTGGGGCCCAGCCAAGATCGTTCCGGAAAACTTCCCGAGTTTCCATCCCATCAAATCGATGGAAGATCTCAAGAATTATACCTGGCCCGATCCAAACGATTCAGAAATCCTCGCACCTATCAAGGCTCTGTGTGATGAGTACCAGGATGACTATTTCATCATCGTTGACCTCTCCTCGACCCTGATCGAAGCCGCCTATGCCCACATCGTCGGAACGCAGAACTTCTTCCTGATGATGTTTGATCAGCCGGAACTCATTAACGGCGTGCTCGACGGTCTGACCGAGTATTACACTGCGATAGGCAAGAACGCGATCGCCATGGGAGTCGACATGATCCGCGTGGGCGATGACGTGGGCGCCCAGCAGGCGATGATGATTTCGCCCAAACAGTGGCGGGAACTGGCAAAACCGCGCTTCGACTACATGTTCAAGGAGTTCAGGAAAGCAAATGACGAGCTGTTCATAAAACTGCATTCGTGCGGCGACTATTCTCCGATCCTGGGGGACATGGTGGAGCTGGGCACGGATCTGTCCGGGCTCATGCAGCCCACCGGCGGCAACAAGGACCAGGTTGGCCTCAAGAAAAAGTATGGAAATGACATAGCCCTGATCGGCGGCTTCGACGTGCAACGCTTATTGCCGCGTGGCCAGGTGGAAGACGTGCGCCAGGGTGTGCTTGATGTAATGCGCAACCTGGGAACCGGCGGCGGTTATATCTTCTCGCCGTCGCACTACATACTCGCTGACGTTCCAATACAGAACATCTACGCCATGCTTGAAGCGCAACGCGACTTCGGCACCTACGGCAAATATCCATTGAACTGAGACAACCTTTAGACTGAGGCAATTTAGATGAGTGAACCAGAACTCCAGATCCCCGAAGGCTGGGAGGGACGTGCGCCAGACGGCTGGGAATGGCAAACCTTGTGGGAGGCCGTCGAGGAAGGCGACCAACACTACGCGGACAGCCGCGTCAAGGAAGCCATCGAAGCCGGTATTAACCCCAGGGTAATCCTGGACGATGGATTGTTTCCGGGGTTCAATCTCCAGGGCGATCGCTTTTCCGAACAGATTATATTCATTCCGGAAATGTTGATTACTGCTCGTGCCATGAAAGCCGGGCTTGCCCTGATCCGGCCGTTGCTTGCCGCCGCGGCTGAAAAACCGCTGGGAACATTTGTGATGGGCACGG
This sequence comes from Alphaproteobacteria bacterium, assembly GCA_024640405.1. Lineage (GTDB taxonomy): Bacteria > Pseudomonadota > Alphaproteobacteria > Rhizobiales > Aestuariivirgaceae > Anderseniella. The sequence continues at coordinate 18,567 of JAHEFB010000037.1, forward strand.
TTCTTGGCGACATGCATGATATCGGACAATCAATTGTCACCATCATGCTGGAAAACGCCGGGTTCAATGTTATCAACCTCGGAACCGACGTCCATCCGGACAAGTTTATTGAGACAGCGGCTGCCGAAAAAGCTGACCTGGTCGGATTCTCGGCATTGCTGTCGACGACCGTCTACTACCAGAAGGTCACGATTGAAGAGTTTGAGAAGGCCGGCCATCGTGACAAGGTGCACATACTGATTGGCGGCGCGCCGACATCTCAGGAATGGGCTGATGAATGCGGCGCTGACGGATGGGGCAGAGATGCCATGGAAGCAGTGAAACTTGCCCGCAGACTGGTGGCCGAAAATCGCACAGCATGGGCTTAAATCGTGCCAGGAAGGTTGAATGACCGAATCTGTAACGCTCTGCATCGACGATGACACGGGACGCGAGCGGACCATTGCGGCCACGCGAGGCCAAACCATTCTCGAAGCGGCTCACAACGCCGGCGTCGAGATAACGGCAACTTGCGGCGCGCGCGGGCGTTGCCGCAGCTGCCGCGTCAAAATTCTCGAAGGCAACGTGCCGCCGGCAACCGTGCAGGACAATGTTCAGCTCGGCGCTGAAGCCGTGCGCGAACGGTTTCGCCTTGCCTGCCAGACACGGCTGATGGAAGACACCCGGATAGTGGCAATGCCGCCGCGCGTGGAGGCCGGCTATCAGATTCTTGGCGGACAGGCGGCCACGACCACAATGGCGCTTGAGTCCGGTGTCGAAAAACTCATCGTCAATGTCGATGCACCACAAAGCGAACATCATCAGACAAGCGATCTTGACGAAATCTTCAATGCCCTCGGAGACCGGCTGGTAACCCGTGAAGTTCACCCGGACATCGTACGCGATCTGCCGGCCAGATTGCGAAAGCACAAGGGTGAGCTGACAGCGACCCTGTTCCGTGGCCGGCTCGTGGACATAGAGGCTGGCGACACCACTGAACAACTCTATGGCATGGCGTTCGACATCGGCACGACATCGATTGTCGGATCCCTGCTGGACCTGCGGACCGGAGAAGAGCTGGCGCCCGCCGGGATGATCAATCCGCAAGCCCCTTATGGGGCCGATCTGATGTCGCGGATCGCATTCGCTCAGTTTAACCAAAAGAACCTGCAGACATTGCGCGCCAAGGTGTTGAACGCATTGTCTGATCTCATCAAACAGGCTTGCAAGCAGGCCGATGTATCAGCCGGTCACATCTACAAGATAGTGATGGTTGGCAATACCTGCATGCATCATATCTTGCTGGGGATTGATGTCAGCTATCTTGGCCTTGCGCCTTACGCCCCGGTGGTGCGCGATGGCCAAACCATTGCAGCGGCCGACCTGCCGCTCAAGGGCGTACCGCGTGCTCATGTTTGCACCTTGCCGATCCTCGCCGGATTTGTTGGCGCAGACGCGTTGGCATGCGTGCTGTCCACCCGGATTTATGACAGCAAGGAAATTCGCGTCCTGGTGGACATCGGCACCAACGGCGAAATGGTAATAGCGTCTGGCGGTCGGTTGGTCGCCTGCTCTGCGCCGGCAGGGCCTGCCTTCGAGGGCGCGCAAATTCGCCACGGCATGCGCGGTGCGGTCGGTGCCATAGAACGGGTTGAGATCGGGGCGGATGTTCAGTGCTCCGTTATCGGAAGTGAAGCAGCGATTGGCATTTGCGGCTCCGGTCTGATTGAAGCCTGCGCCAGCATGACCCAGGCCGGTGTCATCAACGCAACCGGCGCAATCACTCGCAAGACGGAAAACCTGCCCCCGGCGGTCGCCAGGCGCATCATAAAAACGGAAAGCGGTGCCGAGTTCGTGCTGGTCTGGAAGGAAGACTCCGGCAAAGGTGAGGACGTAACGCTCACCCAGGGCGATATCCGGCAACTGCAGCTGGCCAAGAGCGCCATCTATAGCGGTGTGGCCATGCTGCTGAAGGAAACCGAGGTTCTGCCGGAAGACGTTGCCGAACTAATGTTGTGCGGCGGCTTCGGCAACTACGTTGATATCGCCAGTGCTGTGGGCATACGCTTGCTTCCCGAGATGCCGGTCGATCGCATCACCTATGTCGGGAATGCCGCCCTCATGGGCGCCCAGATGGTTTTGCTGTCGGACGAAGAATGGAACCGCGCTGAAGAATTGCTTGCCGACATTGAACATGTAGCGCTGGCAGCCCGGCCGGACTTCCAGGACCTGTTCATCGATGGCATGGGTTTCGGCAGGCAAAAACCAATCGAACACAACAAACCCGTAGAAAAGGCTATAGCGGTATGACCTCAGGTCCACGCATAACACTGCTTTTCGGTTTTCTTGGGTCAGGAAAGACCACACTTGCACGGCGAATTCTGACCGAATGGGGCGCCAAACGGCGGCTGGCACTGATTGTCAACGAGTTTGGCGATGTCGGTGTGGACGGCGATATTCTTGCCGGCAACAACATCGACATCATACAACTGTCCTCCGGTTGTCTGTGCTGCACGCTGAAAGGTTCATTGATTGCCTCGGTTCAGGAACTGGCCGACAAGAACCAGCTCGACCATATCGTGATTGAAGCAACAGGTGTTGCCGAACCGGAAGTGATGCTGGAGACATTCTGCGAGCCCGGTTTTCTCGAACGCTTTGACACCGGACCGGTGGTTACCGTGGTGGACACGCCGAAATATCTGAAAATCCGCGACATGCTCGGGCCGTTCTACGAATCGCAGGTCGAAAAGTGTGATCTGATTATCCTGAACAAGCTTGATCTCGCAAAGGCAGATCTGGTCGACGAGGTGCGTGAGGAGGTCAGCTATCTGAACGATGCTGCATTGATCCGTTACGCTGAACACTCAGACGTAGATATTCGGGAAATCCTGGATGGTCCGTCCAGCGGCATCCTCAAACGGTATCTGGAGCGCGAGAATATTCCCGCCCATGACCATGCGGATCACCGGCATCATCACGATCATGACGGCGACCACGAGCATCATCATGGTGGCTTGCATGCGCCTGCTGAATCGTTCGTTCTTGACATGCCCGGCCCGGTCAACATTGATGCGCTGCAAGAGATGTTCGCACGCGCACCGGAAAAGCTCTGGCGGGCCAAGGGCTTCGTAAAGACCGCTGCGAAAAGCCTTCTTGTGCAGTTTGCAATGGGTGAACTTGAAATCACCGATTGCGGCGAACGCGAAGGACATTATCTGGTATTCATTGGAGACGAGCTTGACCGCAAATGGTTTGAGCGGAAAACCGCTGCAGCCACAGTGATGGAGGAAGTCAATTGACCCAGGTTGCCGAACCGGCTTTGCAATCCTCACCGGCCCGTTCCCAGGCCGAACTGGCCTATGGTCTTCTGGTGGACAAGATCACCACGCTGGAGCTTGAACCCGGACGGCTGCTTCTGGATCGTGAACTGACCGAGCAGCTTGGTGTAGGGCGAACCCCTATTCGTGAGGCCTTGCAGCGGCTGTCGACTGAAGGCCTCGTGGTGCACTATCCCCACAGAGGCATGGCGGTCAGCGAGATCACGGCAATAGGGACGCGGGACATATATGAGTTCCGCAGCCTGATCGACGGCGATGTCGCAAGACTTGCGGCCCAGCGTGCCAACGCTCAGGAGATCAAGGACCTGCAGCAGATCGCCGCGAATCTTGAACACGAGGCTAGGGATGGAAATCCATCCACCTATGTGCAGCTTGACCGGGAATTTTATGGCCTTTTGGGCAAGGCCTGCCGCAACCGGCATCTCGAAGAAACCCTGCCGCGGATATTCAACCTGCATCTCCGGCTTTGGTTCTACATATCAAAAATGAAGGACGATTGGCGTGCCATGGCACTGGCTCATTCCACAATGGCGCTGAATGTAGCAGACGCCATTGCCAAACGTGATGCAAGTGCCGCTGAACTCGCCATTCGGTCCTACGTTCTGCAACGCCAGAAAGATATGCGCGTGTTGATGTAACAAACACCATTGGAGGTAAAAAGCATGAGTCGGGATCTGACCGAAGAGGAACGCCGGAAATTCATCGAAATGTATGGCGCAGGCACTGCGTGTGAGAGCTGCAAGGACACCAATGTCGTTGTCAAAATCTGGGAAAAATATGGCACCAATGCGCACGAAGTCGGTGGCGACATCGGACCTCAGGGCATTATTGGCGCCATCGTTGCATGTGATGCATGTGACCACAGTCAAACCATCGCGCGTGACCAGATTCTAAAGGCAGGATGACCGCAAAACTGGTGTACGGGTTCACGTGAAACCCGTACCCTTGTTCAGGCTCAGGCTTGCGCCGGCACCCTTTTCGGCCGCGGTTTGCCCTGGCTGCGGACATACTTCAGAAACTTGAGGCCAAATTCGTCTTCGGCAGTCATCACCGCCGCGGCTAGTTTGTATTCTTCCTCATTTGCCGGAGGTGCGATGATTTCGCTCAACGGATTCATGATCGGGTCAATCATCACCGCATCGCAACCGGCCGCCATGGAGAGCCGGATAAACGCATCATTCAACAGCTTGCGCCGGGGTAATCCGAACGACACATTCGACAACCCTCCGAAGATGTGCACGTCGGGGAATTTTTCGCGCAGTCCCTTCACCGCATCCAGATAGTCCACTCCATATTCGGGACCGGCTCCGACGGGAAACACCAGCGGATCGAGATAGCGGTCGGACACCGGCACATTGCGCTCATCCATCAGCGCCATGAGGCGGGTAAGATTGTCAATGCGTTCAGCTGCGTTTTGCGGCATGCCGCTGTCGCCGGAACCATTGGCAAAAATCATCGCCCCGGCTTCCTTGCCGATATCGATGACCACATCGCGTCCCGGCTCAAGGCTGACCGAATTGATGGCCGGTCGCGACAGCGACATGTCATAGACTTCCAGCCCGGCCTGCAGCGTATTCGGATCGGAGCTGTCAACAGCATATGATACTTCCGGGCAAATGGTTTGTGCCGTCTTGACAATCCAGCGCATGAACTCGTGACGTTCTTCCGGATAAACCGACAACTCGTCCACGCATAAATCAATAATATGCGCCCCGGCGTTTACCTGCGCCTTGATGGCCCAGGTCAGGAATTCAAGATCCTGCTCGCGCACGCCCTGCCCGATATGGCCAATGCGCTCCGATGCGATTTTGGTTTCGTCGGTAGGATACTGCGACGTGACATCCAGGAAACCTTCCTGGCCATCGAGACCCGGATAACGCCAATAAACCTTGCCGTCGCGCTTCACGATGTTCTTGGAGTCGGCCCGGATCCGCCGTGTTGTATTTATGTTTTCACCAATGACGATCGGATTGGCATTTTCAGAACCCGTCACGCTGATCTCCTGTCAATCAATTTGTGTGGTTGAAATCCGGTCGGGGTCTTAAAGCAGTCTCCCAACCATGTGAAATATCCTATCAGAATTGCTCAAGCCGCCACATGCGTTTGACGAAGGGGGGGTATTCACCCTGTACTACAGGTTTCCTTGAACGTAGGCTTTGAATCTGGGCTAGTGTTCCGGCAGGCAATTTATGGGTCGCCTGCCCCCATCGTGGCGGCAATGCCGCACTCAGGGTCCGGCCGGTCGATCAGGCTGACCTCGTATCCATCGCCTGGCTTGCCAGTGGGCAACACACTGTGCACTGGTAGGGGGAGCGAAGAACACTACGGTCGTGCGGCACTGCGGAACACAATCAAAAACCGCCGCGCAATGAAACCTTGGGAGGACAAAATGACCTATCAGGAAAAGAAGCTTTCGCAGCGTATCGCCGAAATCAAAAAGGCTGAGGTTGTAAAGAGTTTTTGTTATTCTTGCCCCTGGAATTGCCCCACGGAAGTTTATGTCCGCGACGGAAAAGTTGTCTATGTCAAAGGCAATGAGGACGCGCCGAACAATATCGGCACGCGGTGCTCCAAGGGCATGGCCAGCTGGTGGATAACCCAGGACCCCGATCGGGTGAAATATCCGATGTTGCGCACCAACCCGAAGGGTGAGCGCGGCGAGTTCAAGCGCATATCATGGGATGAAGCCTTCGATTTCATCGCCGGCAAACTGAAGGACATCGCCAAGAAATACGGACCCGAGGCCGTGGCACTGACATGCCACCATGATCCCAATACACAGTTTTATCGTCATCTGCTCAGCGACCTCTACGGTTCACCCAACATGTATGCCCACACTTCCGGCTGTGAGCAGGACCGGCGCTCGGCATGTCTGACCATTTTCGGCCATGTGTTTCCCATGCATGATTTCGCCAACTCGAAATACATCATGCTGTGGGGTATGAACATGCTCGGGGCGAACCAGGGCCTGTTTGAAAGCCGGGGCATCCTTGAGGCCAAGAAAAACGGCGCCAAGGTGGTGGTCATCGATCCGTCGTTTACTGAAACCGCGCAGAAGGCGGATGAATGGTTGCCGGTTCAGCCGGGCACCGACGGAGCCCTGGCGCTGGCCATGTGTAAGGTCATCATTGATGACAACCTGTATGACCGGGAATTCGTGGCGGCCCATTGCGAGGGTTTTGACGGGTTTCGCGATCATCTGAACGACAAGGGATACACACCTGAGTGGGCTGCCGAAATCTGCGGCATCGATGCTGATACCATCCGGCGCATCGCGCGTGAATTTGCGACCACCAAACCCGCCATATCGGCAATCTTCAAGGGCTCCGGTTATTATACCAACGGCCATGACGCTGGCCGAGCCTGTTATATTCTTGATGCACTGACCGGTCAGGTTGACGGGGTCGGGAACCTTCACCTGAAGGACTGGGCGCCAGTAGGCAACCCGGTCGACATTCCCGATGACGCCAAGACAGCGCCGAAGAAGGACCCGCTTCACGTGGCTATGGGATATCCACTCGCGCCGGACCTGCCGAATTCGCGGCTCCCTGAAGCCGTCATCGATGGTAAGCCCTATCCGGTCAAGGGCCTGTTCGTACACTCCACCAACCCGGTCATGAGCGATCCGGACCGCGATCGCGTCATGGAGATGTTCAAGCATCTGGAACTGGCCGTGGCTTGTGAAGTGCTGATGAGCGAGACGGCCCTTGAGTGTGATATTGTATTGCCTGAAACCTCGTTTTACGAGATGGCGGAAGTCCGTCAGGGGCTATGGCTTGGTGCTGAGGCGATCATTTGCCAGCCGGCGATCGATCCTGTTGGTGAGTCAAAACCGCCCTACGAGATCGTTCAGGGCATCGCCAAGAAAATGGGTTGGGGCAAGCATTTTGCCTACAAGACCTGGGAAGACTGGGCAGCAACCGCAACTGCCGGTTTGCCTGGCGGCCTCGAGGCTCTGAAGGAAAAGGGTTTCTGGTCAGCACCTCCGGAATACAACAAGGTCGGCAAGGGGCTGGAAACCAAGACCGGCAAGATAGAGATTTACAGCCACGCCTACGCGGATGCTGGTCATAACCCCTATCCTGAATATGTCGAACGGTCGGTACATCCAGACGATGAGTACCCACTGCAGGTAACCCATTCCAAACTTTCCATGCACTGCAATATCGTCACCCAGAACAACCCGATGTTGATGGAAATCTGTCCGGAAAACTGGGTGGAGATCAATTCTGCCGATGCCCTGAAATACGGTATTCGGGATGACCAGATGGTGGTGATAGAAAGCCCCAAGGACAACATCACCATCCGCGCGAAAGTGGTCGAGGGACTGGTGCCGGGATGTGTTTCCATCCGCCACGGCCACGGCTTCGGCCATTGGGCCATGGGGTCTGTTGCCAAGGGCAAGGGTGCTCATTCCAACAACCTGATGGAAATACACACCAACCCGGTCACCGGCGCCAATTGTTACAACGAATGCAAGGTCCGGGTTCGGCCGGCGTAAAGGAGGAAAACATGCAACACGGATTTTATTTCGACATGGACCTCTGTGTTAAGTGCCATGCTTGCGAAATTGCCTGCAAGACCTGGAACGAGGTTGAAGCCGGGCCGCGCTGGCGCGAGGTCGTTAAGGTCGAAAGCGGTACCTATCCAAATGTAAAGGCGATGAACGTTTCCATGGCCTGCATGCATTGCGGGGATGCGCCCTGTCAAAAAGCCTGCCCGGTTTCAGCAATAACCAAACGGGCCGAGGACGGCATCGTCGTGGTTGATCAGAACACCTGCATTGGCTGCGGTTTCTGCGTTTGGGCCTGCCCTTTCAACGCACCGCAACTGACCAGCGTGGCCGGAAAGATGCAGAAGTGCAATTTTTGCCAGACCCCAGGCACCGAAAGGCCACTCGACATGCCGCGTGCATGCGAGGAAGTCTGTCCAACCGGCGCGATCAAGTCAGGGTCGCTGGCCAAACTTGCCCAGCAAAATCGCGAGAAGACCGCCCGCAGGCTCGGAGCGAACAAGGGCATGAGCGGGTTTCCGTCTGTTGTACTGGACGCGCAAAGCACTTTCGGACCGGACACCTCCGGCAAATAGGAAACGAGGCCATTAAGTGAATACTGCCAGTGCAGGTTTTGGACCTGGTGCAGCGCTCTATGTCGACTGGACCGGATCATCAAAGGGTGAGCCACCTTACGCGCTCTACTTTTTCCGGAACAACCAGTACATACGCTGGGACATCGACCGCGAACAATTGTATCCGGGTTACCCGAGAGAGATTGCGGACGGCTGGCCGGGGTTGAGAGAAGTTGCCCCTGACGCTCCCTTGTCGGGCGCGATATCGGTACCCGGGTGGAACAACAAGATCTATTTTTTCTTTCGCGGCCAAACCAGAGCCGCGGTTTGGGATATCGACAGCAACAAACTTGACCCCGCCACGATTGACATATCGACATTGATGCCAAGCCATCTGACCGAGGACGGTCACTTTGCGCCGGTTTATGTGGATCGTGGTGACCGCAGGACCGTCTATGCGTTTAGGGGCGACGCCTACACCAGATTCACCGTTACCGACGGCAAGTTGCCTGAGCGTGAGGACGAAGGTTATCCGCGAAAAATCGGTGATGGCTGGACAGGCGGCCTGAGCGTAATGCCGACATGTGCCGTCAGCGTCCGCTGGACCACCAGAAGTACCAGTCTGCCCTCTCACAAGATCTATTTTTTCCTCGGTGATCTCTATACCCGCTGGGATGTGAAAAGTCACTCCAACAACTACCGTCTCGACATTCCTTCCGGCTGGAAAGGCTGGCCCGAATTCGAATAATCAACTTGATATGTGGATATTATTGACGTGCCCACGTCATTTTGATATCTCTGGAAATATGGATACTTCAAGAGTTATCGAGGGCCTGTCCGCCCTTGCCCAGGAAACACGGCTTGATATTGTCAGGTTCCTCGTACGCAGGGGTACCGAAGGTGCGCCTGCAGGCCGGATTGCCGAACAGTTTGGCCTTCCCTCGGCCACACTGACCTTTCATTTGAACACGCTGACCGTCGCAGGATTGCTAAATCGGCAACGAAACGGCCGTCAAATCATTTACCGCGCCGACATTGGCGCTTTGCACGGGCTTACCGCCTTCCTTCTGAAAGACTGCTGCTCGGAGAGTGAAGCCGTCGACACTGAAACCAGCGGGTGCCATGCGGCAGCCTGAGATATTGACGATATAGGAGAAAAACCATGTCTAAGATTAGAGTCTACGACCCGCCAATGTGCTGTTCCACCGGCGTCTGCGGACCGGATGAAGATGACCAGCTTGCACAGTTCGCATCCGCTCTGGAGTGGGCGAAAAAGAACGGCGTCAACGTCGACCGTTATAACCTCGGCCACCAACCTGGTGAATTTGTCGCAAACAGCGTCGTCAGGGATCTCATTGCATCTGATGGAGTTGATGTTCTACCGGTGGTGATGGTGGGTGACGACATCATCAGCAAGGGCGATTACCCTACAAGGTCCACAATGGCCGGCAAACTTGGCCTTGAGGATACCGGCGGAACCCCGGACAAGCCGAGCGCGTGCTGTGAACCCGGCGACAAGGCCGCCCAGACTTCAAGCTGCTGTTAGTAAGGACACAAAAATGAGCTTTCTGGACCATCCGACCCCGATCATGTTTTTTACTGGCAAGGGGGGTGTCGGGAAAACCTCGACGTCTTGCGCCGCAGCAGTCAGGTTTGCCCGAACCGGCAAGCGGGTGCTGCTGGTAAGTACCGACCCGGCATCCAACCTTGAAGAGGTTTTCGATGCCAGGATCGGCACCGAACCAACCCCGTTGCCGTCGGTTCCGGGACTGTTTGCCCTGAACGTTGATCCGGAAGCAGCCGCGGAAGCCTACCGTGAAAAGCTCATTGGCCCCTATCGTGACCTCCTGCCTGAGACCGCCATTTCTGCAATGGAAGAACAGATGGCCGGGGCCTGTACCGTTGAGATCGCCGCCTTCAACGAATTTGCGCGCCTGATCGGCGACCCGAAATCAATCGAGGAATTCGATCATGTATTGTTCGACACCGCGCCGACCGGACATACACTCAGGCTTCTGAGCCTGCCGTCCGCCTGGACAGGTTTCATTGAAACCTCGAGCGCCGGAACGTCATGTGTTGGTCCGCTGCAGGGGCTGATCGAACAGGCAGAGCTTTATTCAGCAGCCGTGGGCACTCTGTCCAATGGCGAGCAGACGACACTGGTGCTGGTGAGCAGGCCGGAGAGATCGGCATTTGATGAAGCTGCCCGCACCGCGCAGGAGTTCATCGAGCTGGACATCAAGAACCAGGAACTTGTCATCAACGGTGTGTTTGAGGCAACAGACAGAACCGATGGAGTGGCGGTGGCACTTGAAGCGCGCGGCACCGATGCTCTGGCAGCAATGCCTGAAGTGCTTGCCGGCCTCAAGCGCATCGAAATCCCGCTGCGCCCCAAACAGGTTGTTGGCGTTGATTCACTGGGTAACTTTTTCGACAGTTCCACTGGTGAGGTGCCGCAACTCGACGCCGGTACGGTGAAAGTCCTGAGTTCCGGCGCGCATGTCAGCGGATGGGAGACCTTCGACGGGCTCATCGACCGGCTGGACTGCAGCGAAGGGGTAATCATGACCATGGGCAAGGGAGGTGTCGGCAAAACCACCGTCGCAGCCTCGATAGCCCGAGAGCTTGCCGCCAGAGGACGAAATGTGGTGCTGACAACCACGGACCCGGCAGCACACGTCGCAGAGGCAGTAGGCGATGCCCCTGCCAATCTTTCTGTCGAGCGCATCGACCCGGTTGCGGAGGTTGAGAAATACCGAGCCGAAGTGATTGAAACAACTGGCAAGAATCTCGATGCAGACGGGCTTGCCCTGCTGGAAGAGGACCTCGCTTCGCCCTGCACCGAGGAAATTGCAGTGTTCCGGGCTTTTGCCGCCACCGTCGACAAGGCAAAAGATCGCGTCGTTGTAATGGACACAGCTCCGACGGGCCATACGATCTTGTTGCTCGACGCAGCGCAGTCCTTCCATAAAGAGGTAAGCAGGCAGGCAAAATCGGTTCCTGAGTCAGTGCTCAATCTTCTGGAGCGCCTGCGCGATCCGGATTTCACCAAAATCCTGCTGTGTACCCTGCCTGAAGCCACCCCGGTCCATGAGGCAGGTCAACTGCAGACCGACTTGCGGCGCGCACAAATCGAACCGTTTGCATGGGTCGTCAACCAGTCGCTGGCGACGGTGCCGGTAACCGACCCTGTTCTGGTTTCCAGGAAGGCTCAGGAAGAAAGATACTTGCGCGAAGTCAAGGACGACCTGGCGCGCGACCTGGCGGTCATCGCCGAGTTGCGCCTGGCGTCAGCGGCTCAACAGGCAGCAGTTCGACTAACAGCTTGAGCTCGCTTACGTTTCTACCCGCCAGCAGTCAGCCCCACAACCAGGTGTTCCACTGTCAATGACAGCGGCGCTTGGGGGGCATGACGCCTAGGTATGAAGAATCCCATATTAGGGTATGCAAGCAGCGTCACAAGTGAACATAATGATTCAAGGAACGGGCCGGTAAGGAACCGCCATTTGGAACATCCAACCGTCAGGAGACAGATCACAACAGCACAACAGATGAAATTGCACTAACTTGGCAGGGAAGGGAGGAACACTCGAATGTTAGGTCAGCAAATTTTGAGCGGACTGGCGACTGGCAGTGTGTATGCGCTGACGGCAATCGCCGTTGTGGTTGTGTTCCGGAACACCCGCACAATCAATCTTGCCCAGGGCGATTTCGGTATGATCGCGGCATTTTTGGGTATCCTTTTCATCAAGGAATTCGATCTCAATTACTATGTGATGCTGCCGCTTGTCGTGTTGTGCTCCATGGCGCTTGGTGTTCTGGTCGAACGGATTGTCATGCGCCCGATCGCCGATTCTGACTGGCTAACCCTGTTCACCGCCACTCTCGGTGTTTATTACATTTTGCATGGTGCCGCCGGATGGATCTGGGGAAGAGATACCAAGGCATTCCCGGTTACATTTGATGCCGAACCGGTGGATATTTTCGGTGCCCTGATCTCTCAGGGCCACCTGATAAACATGGGTTGGGCAGCTGCTATCGGCATTGTTCTGTTTTTCTTCTTCAAATACACCAAGCAGGGCATCGCCATGCGGGCAGTAACCGATGATCCGGAAACCGCACTGCTTATGGGCATCCCGGTGCGCTTCATTGTCCTTCTGACCTGGGGCATGGCCGGTTTCCTTGCCGCATTTGCCGGCGTTCTGCTGGCCCCGATTGTCTATGTCTCACCGGAAATGATGGATGAAGTGCTGATTAAGGGGTACGTGGCCGCGGTATTCGGCGGGCTGTATTCCATTCCCGGAGCAATTATCGGCGCCTTGATGATCGGCGTGGCCGAGAACCTGGCCGGCGGTTATCTGGGCAGTCATTTCAAGACAGCCACAGCCTTTGTAATGATCGTCGTACTGTTGACGTTCCGGCCGCAGGGTCTGTTTGGCATTCAAAAACGCAGGGAGATTTGATTTCCGCAACCCGGAAAATTTGATCGATGGAACAACGAACCGACGCTGACATACAAGATCAATCGCCTCAACCGACGAAGTGGGATCGTTCGGCTATAGTGCGCCTGAAAGCCAGGTTTGAAAGACAGAACTGGGCTGGTGTCCTGTTCCTGCTCGCATGCGCTGTCGCCTTCCCCATGCTGCCAGGTGTAGAGGGATGGCAGGCCTACACCGTCGCGCTGGTGATCATCTACATCATAGCTGCACAGGGCATCAGCGTTCTCGTGGGGTTCACCGGCCTGGTATCGGTTGGCCACGGTGGCTTCCTGGCTATTGGCGCCTATACGTCCGCGCTGCTGACCAAATACTTTGAGACCGACATCATCATTGGCCTGATATCGGGCGGCCTGATGGCCGGCTTCATAGGTTTTCTTCTGGGTCTCATCTTCCTGAGACTGTCAGGTGCGTTCATGGCAATTGGCACATTGGGTTTTGCATTCTTTGTCGGAACAGTGGTCAACAATGTACCATTGTTCGAAGGCCGCGAAGGCATTTCCCTGCCGTCCAACAAGGTCATGTTCTGGGAAATCGGAGACATCGGCTTCTACTATGTGTCGCTGACCGTTCTGGCGCTGGTGACCCTGTTCAGTTACTGCATGGTCAGATCCAGCGTCGGCCGGGCATTCATGGCTCTGAGAGATTCCGAAAAAGCCGCCGAGGCAAGCGGTGTAAATCGAGTGTTGTACCGGACCATTGCATTTTCCATCTCTGCCTTCATCACCGGCATGGCTGGCGTTCTGAACGGCCACATCGTCAACTACATATCTTCGGAAGTTTATGGCGACATCTGGTACTCCGTTGACATTCTGGTGGCCGTTGTGGTGGGCGGTTCAGCGGTGCTCATGGGACCGATCATCGGTGGCATATTTGTTGTGATGTTGCCCTTCATGCTGGAAGAGCTGGCAGACTTTGCCTTCATTCTGAAGGGTGTGGTGCTCATCCTGGTGCTCATTTTTGCACCGGCAGGCATTGCCGAGGTTCTGGGCCGCCCGATCAGAAACATGAGGGCCCGCCTGTTGCGCCAGGCCGGCTATGGCGGACGGGAACCCGCGCCGGCAGAAACAACTTCGGTGGCAGCGGCACCTTCGCAGACGGAGAAACCCTGATGGCGAGCCACTTGAAATGCGAGGAAATTACCGTTCGCTTCGGTGGCGTCGTGGCCTGCGACGGGGTTTCGCTTGATGTCGAGGAAGGCAAGATTGTCGGCCTGATCGGCCCCAACGGAGCCGGCAAGACAACCTTGTTCAATGTCTTGAGTCGCTTCCAGGAAGCAGATGCCGGAGAAGTCTACCTGCGGGGCCAGCCGGTTAACAAGAACAGCACCAGCCAGATGGTCAATCTGGGCATGGCGCGAACTTTCCAGAACATCAATCTGTTCGCCGAACAAACCACGCTGGACAACATCCTGATCGGCGCTCACCATCTGTGCGCGCCGCCTTTGCAGAGCATGCTCTGGATGCCACAGGCGCGGGCGGTTGAAAGGGAGCTCACCGACCGGGCAGTCGAAATTGCCGAAATGTTGAACTTGGAAAGCGAACTGGACAATCTTGCAAAAAACCTGCCCTACGGTTTGCAGAAGCGGGTGGAACTGGCCCGTGCATTGGCTGCCAAGCCGGAAATCATCCTGCTCGACGAACCGGTCGCAGGCTGCAACGAGGAAGAAACCGAAGAATTGCAGAACATCATCGCCCGGTTGAACAGGGAGCTCGGCATAACGGTACTCCTGGTCGAACACGACATGTCCATGGTGATGAGTATTTGTGATTACCTCTATGTTATCAATTTTGGTGCGAATCTCGCGCAGGGTGAACCGGCTGACATTCAGACCAACCGCGATGTCATCACAGCTTACCTGGGTGAGGAGGTCTGATGGCGCTTCTCGAACTCAATGACGTGCAGGCAAGTTATGGCGCGATCAAGGCTTTGCACGGCGTCAGCATTTCCGTGGAAGAAGGATCGATCGTCGCTGTCCTGGGTGCCAATGGAGCCGGAAAGTCCACTACGCTGAAAGCAATTTCCGGTGCGGTCAGACCAACGGCCGGAAGCATTGTCTTTGATGGCAAGGAACTCAACGGCCTGACTCCCAACCAGATCGTCAAGCTTGGCATCGCGCAGGTTCCTGAAGGTCGCAAGATATTCAAGGACCTCACCGTAACGGAGAACCTCCGCATGGGGGCCTATTCCCGAAATGACGGGGCCGCCATTGAAGAAGATTTTGACCGCGTGCTTGAACTGTTCCCCAGGCTGGGCGAACGCAAGACTCAACTGGGCGGTTCACTGTCAGGCGGTGAGCAGCAAATGCTGGCCATCGGACGTGGATTGATGGCCCGGCCGCGCCTGCTGCTGCTGGACGAGCCCTCTCTCGGACTGGCTCCGATAATCATCGCTGATATTTTCAAGACCCTGAGATTGATCAATCAGGAGCAAAGTACGACAATGCTGCTGGTTGAGCAGAACGCCAATATTGCCTTGAAACATGCAAGTTTTGGCTATGTGCTGCAGGTCGGCAAGGTCGCAATTGAAGACACCGCTTCCAATCTGCGAACAAACAAGGAGGTAATTGAAGCCTACATGGGTGCTCAACGCTAGAATATACGACGAGCATCTAGTCTAATTCAGTTTCGCCGCCCGGTCAGGCCGCATCGGACATTTCATGCAGGCTTACCAGACGGCGGATACCCGGCGGAATGAGAGGACCGGTACGCTCTGTATTAAGTAATTGGCGTTCGGGAGGTTTGTTCAAGCCGGCAATCAAGCGGGCTCTGCGTGCATCTTCGGCAGTTCCCGCGGTACGCCTTCTGGCGCACTTCAACAAGGAGGAACGCTTAATGTTTAGCTACAAGAATCTAGCGATACCGCTCGTCGGTCTGGCCGCTGCCTCGCTCATGAGTCTACCGGCACAGGCTGAAAACGGGCCGGGAGTAAGTGACAAGGAAGTTCTCATTTGCTCCTACCAGCCAATGACCGGAAAGGTCTCAAGCTATTTCCGCATGGGTAAAGGCGCTGATGCCTGGTTCAAGCATGTCAACGAGACAGGCGGCGTCAACGGCCGAATGATCAACTACAAGATGGTCGATGACAAATATGAGCCGCCACGCACGAAAAACATCGTCAAACGTTTCGTCGAGCGTGACAAATGTTTCGCCATCGTTGCACCGCTTGGATCAGCTCCGACCGTGGCTGTCATCGACTACATCGTCGACAACAAAGTGCCGCTGATTGGTGCCGGCACCGGCGCGGCCAAGAACGTGTTCTACAAGAGCCGATACGTATTCCCGCTGTATCCGCCTTACGATCTTGAAGGCACCGAACTTGTACGCTTTGCCGCTGAAGTATTCGGCGCCAAGAAAATTGCCGTCCTGTACCAGAACGATGCATCCGGCAAAACTCATCTGGCCGGCATCGAGGTCGGGTTGAAGAAATATGGCGTCGAGATGGTTGTATCCGAAGGTTATGAGCCCAAGGAAGTCGACGTCAGCTCCCAGGTCATTAACATGAAGGCATCCGGAGCCGACGCGGTTATCTGTTCATGCGCACCGGAACCGGCTGCAAAATTCTACACCGAGCGCAAGAAACTCGGCTGGGATGTACCCGTGGTGAACGTGTTCTTTGGCAAGAGCCCCAAGGTACCTGAACTGGCAGGCGCCGATGCCGTGGACGGGGTCTACTTCGCAACCATTTTCCGCGAGTGGGACGACCCCAACCCGCAGATTCAGGAAGCTAAAGGCATCCTCGCCAAGTACTATCCCGAAGAGTCGCCTGATGCGGTTCATCTGTGGGGCTTTACCGGTGCACAGGTATTTACCGAGGCCCTGAAACGCATGGGCAGCGGTGATATCACCCGTGACGCACTTCTCGATACGCTGGAAGGCATTGACCAATGGAAGGGCAGTGTTGTCCCGGTCGTTAATATCGGCGAAGTCGGCCCGGACGATGAGGCTGTCAAGCATCTGCTGGTGCCTGGAATGTCTTATGTTCAATACAAGGATGGAAAATTCAATCCATTCGCACCGCCCTGGATGAAATAATCGGGTGAATCTGACAAGGCCTCCAGTGGGGGTCGATACAACAAGGCTCTATGCGGGACCCGCAACCCCTGCCCGCATAGAGTTCATGCTGTATGGGTCAGCAACTGACGTATGATGACCTCAACAATTTTGGCTCGATCTAAGAGCACGAGGAGATCCCGATGGCAGCAATTGTAGGACGAGCGATTCCGCCGGAACGCAAGCGCACACTTGATGCATTGTCTTTGCGTGAACCGGACAAGGTGCCGATTGGCCTGTGGGGTACTGTAGAAGGCTACCAGAACCTCCGCGCAGGCCTCGGCATGGGCTATAACAAGGATTTCAAGAACTACCGGACCGGATCGACAACCTGGACCACCGACGTCGCCTTCGAGGTTGACCTGGCCGAAAAACTCGGCGTCGATTTTGTCCGTGTCTCGATTGGCCCGGCTGGCGGATCGCCCGGTTTCCGGGAATTGCAAATGGACGAAATTCCGGTTCCGTTGCAGGTGCCGACCCCACCCGATGATGCAGAAATAAACGTTGATGAATGGGGCGTAATCCGCAAGTGGACCCCGCATGAAAACGGCGGTTATTACGAGATGATCGGCTACCCGCTGTTCGAAGCCACCAGCGCGCCGCTTGAGGAAGGCCTGAAGATTCTGGACGAGTACCCGTGGCCGGACCCCTGGGATGAAGCCGGCTGGCAGGACTCACCCGTACCCGGCATGTCGCTGCGCGAATATTGTCGCTATGTGAAGGAGGAAACCCCCTTTGCCCTTATGGGCCAGGGCGGACGCGGCGGATTGTTTGAACAGGCCAAATACATGGTCGGTTATGCCAAGATTTTCTCCGACTTCATCGAAAGCCCGGAATTTCTTGACGCCATGCTGATCAAGCTGACCGATCTGGAAATAGAGTATAACAAGGCGTTTCTCGACCAGTGCGGCGAGTATGTGGACTGGCTGCGGCTCTCTCCGGAAGACCTAGCATCGGAGAAAACTGCATTCCTGTCACTGGACATGTTCGACAAGCAGTTAATCCCGCATTACATGCGCGCGACACAGGAAATCAAGAAGTACTACAAAACCAAGAACCCCGAAGGAAAAATCCAGTTCCACAGTTGCGGGGCAATTCCCGAACCGTTCATGCGCGGGCTGATCAGCTGCGGAGTCGATGGCTATGACAGCCTGCCGCCGAAGGTGGCACGCCATTCCAATCCGTCCGCCAAAAAGCGTCAGCTTGGCAAGGAAATGTTCTTTTACGGCGGCATCGACGTCCAGGAAACGCTTCCCTGGGGAACCACCGACGATGTGCGCAAGGAAGTCCGGCAGCGCATCTGGGAAATGGGGCACGGCGGTGGCTACCTGCTCAGTTCCTCACACCGGCTGGAGCATGATGTACCCATAGAAAATACCCTGGCGATGATCGAGGAAGCTCGCGAATACGGTACCTATCCGTTACCTGAGCAGCCGCCTGAGGGTGCCGACACCGGAGAAGGCTACGAGCCCTGGGATCCGAACCCTCGCAAGAAGCGGCGAAAGCCCAAACCAGCAGCTGAGTAACGGAGCATACTATGCCATTGGAAATCGATACAGAGAAAGAGTTTGATCTCGAAGATCTGCAGTATGACTTCGAAGATTCCATGGAAACCGACCGCTGGGACGACGCACCTGCGGAAATCAAGGAACTGTTCCATCACCTTGAATGGAATATCATCGACGGGGAACACACTGAAACCACCGGGTTCATAGAAGAGGCACTAAAGGCAACCGTCACTGCCCGAACGTTGATAGCCGGCCCGATGGCAACCGGTATTGCCGAGGTCGGCCGCCGCTTCAAGATGGACGAGTATTTTCTCCCTGAAGTGATGATGTCTGCCAAGTGCATGCATGAGGCGCTCGCCCTGCTGAAGCCGTTGATCATCGCTGAGAAAAGCGAGGAGGTAGGCACCGTCGTGGTGGGAACCGTGCAGGGTGATCTGCATGACATCGGCAAGAAGATCGTCGCCATGATGATGGAAGCGGCAGGCTTTACCGTGCATGACCTAGGCGTGACCGTGCCGCCGGAGAAATTCATTGAAGCCATACGTGAACACAAACCGCAAATTGTCGGCTTCTCCGCGCTGCTGACCACGACCATGAACATGCAGTGGGAAACCCTGAAGGTGATTGCAGCGGAAGGTTTGCGCGAGGACCTCAAGGTGTTTGTTGGCGGCGCCCCGATCAGCCAGGCCTGGTGCGACAAGATCGGTGCTGATGCCTATGCCATGGACGCGCTGGTTGCGGTTGAAAAGGCCAAGGCCTGTGTAACCCAGCACCACAACATGAAGGGCGGCGACCCAGCCCTTCACGCAGCCATGCTCGAAATTGACCGTGTGCGCGAGGAAGCAAAATCAGAGCAGGCCAAGACAGAGGCGGAAGCCGCCACAGGATAGCAATATGAGCGAACCAGCAGCAGCGATCGCGGAGAGCCCGGACACCAGGCGCAAGTATATTGCCGTGGGCTTGTCCGGCATACTCGCGCTGGTTGGTCTGGCCGGTTTCAGCAATGCAGCCCTGGGATATGCGCTGTTCCTGATCGCCAGTCTGCTGCTGGCAGCAGGGCTGACAATGCTTGCCATGTTTGCACTGACACGCTGGTTCGACACACAACAGTTGCGAAGAGCTTATGCGACAGCCTTCTGGACCGGCGGATGGTGTTACGTCCTGGCGGTTTCCGCACTGTCGGGATATTTTGTTCATGAGGCGCTGGCTGGCCGCATTGAATGGAACTATATCATTTTCGGGCCGGTGGTGCTGGCTGCCATTATCATCCTCGACATCGGGATCTGGCGCATAATCGTTGAGCGCAATATGCCCACGATGCAGCGCTTCGGCGATTTATGGTCACGCGATAAACTTGACCAGCCCGCCTTGCGCAAGACCCTCATTGACGAAGTGATCCTGCACCGCACCCTGTTGACGGTCAGTCCGTTTCGCTGGCTTCGCCACCAGCTCATTCTGTGGGGTTTCGGATTGATGTTCGCCGTGGAGGTCGTGGCCGTCGCCTTCCGCGAGGCGTTTCCGGCCTTTGGCTGGACGCATCTGTGGGACCAGCCATCCCATCCTGTCCGGCTGGCTTTTGACCTTGCCTACGACCTTACCGGACTGATGATCCTGATCGGCTGCATACTGGCATTGGTCTTTCGCGTCATAGTGCATGGTAAACCGGACCAGAAGTTCACCGACACGCCAACCGTCATATTCCTGTTGCTGGTTGTGCTCACCGGATTCCTGGTCGAGGGATCCAGACTGACGGCAGGCAGCGACTTCGCCGGTGCCGGCGCGTCCTTTGTCGGCCTTGCGTTCGCGGCCATTTCTCCAGCCTCGAAAACCGCCTACGACTTCCTGTGGATCGTTCATGCAATCGCGGCTTGCGGATTTATCGCCTATGTACCGCTAAAAAGGCTGATCCACTCCTGTGCCACCCCCATCGGCAGGCTGGCGAATTCACAGGTTGCAATTCTCGCCGCCAAGAAATCCCGCGTCATCGGCGGGCTGTTCAACACGGGCGCAAAAGACCGGCCGTAGCGTCTGGGGTTCAAGTGAATGAAGGCTTGTCTGGGCGGCCCTTTGCCATCCACCTATAATACTACACCAGCTTGTTGGCCCGCTGCGCCAGGATGTCTTCGGTGGCCTGAACCACCAGCCCTTTTTCAAATCCCGTCAGGAAGGTTGCAACCTGCCCGCCGGTGAGTTCCTCAAGACGGTCGCCATGACGTGCAACACAGCCTCTGACAACGGACCGGGCAATCGTGTCGGCGGCACTGACACCATCATCGCGGCGTACAATGTTCTCTCCAATGCATCCAACAAGCGTATCAAGTGTATCTTGCAGGTGGCCGTAAACAGCAGGGGTCGGAACCTGAGCACATCCTGCTGCCAGCAACATTATCAATCCAAGGACGCCGGTTCTCACTAGTGCTCTCCAGGTCGCGGGCCGTGAGGGCAGATTGACCCTGCACCATGTGCCCGGAAGCCCTCCCCTGTGGTTTCAGCCACCGAGTCACATATCAGCAATAATAGAACGCCTAGAAGGCATAAGCGACCGCGCAGATCGAGTTACCCCCGTTCTTCACAGGTTTTGGGGGTCGGGACAGAAGTTCCGAGGCAGCGATATTCGTTGCACAACGCTGACCATAGTCAGGTACTACTGAATGCATGCTGGACAAATTCGTCTTTAATCACAGTTGTCGTCAGTATATTTTCAAGAAAAGGGCGAATTGTTTCAATAATTTTATTCATATTTACATGTCATGCATTTATTTGAATTCGTAAATTATTATGGTTAATTTGTTTGTATTGTGACTATTTGCACATCATCGTTGGCGTTATTGTGGAATGTTGGGTCATCGAAATCGTTAAACAGGAATTTTAGACATGCGCATTTTGAACAAGACCCGCAAGACAACCGTGATCCTCCCCTTTGTATCCAGGACACCGGATTTCGCCGCTTTGCCAGCCATTCCCAAGTACAGACGCTGAAAACCTGCCGGAAATATGCAGGATTGGCGGAGATTTCGTCTGCGCCCTTCGTGCACAACACACCCACAAAACGGAAGGCGCCTTGTTACGGTAAAGGGATTGACATCCCATCCGGCCTCGCAATGGGCCATATACGCCGGGTCGAAAGCATGTTGCGGCGGAAGGTGGCAATTACGATGTTGGAGAAATGGTGCAATTTGAGCGATCATGCTCCACCACGAATTTAGCTCACTCCGCCTGGGAGGCACGTCTTGACAAATCCAGAACAAACCAAGGTGCACCTAACAGAAAAAATTGAACATGCTTTTGCCGGCGTTGTATATCCAGGCGATGATGACTTGACCGGATCATCTTACGGTGAAGAGCCAGCAGCCCTTGTAAACGACTTCCGCGGAAAGGCAGACTGGAAGCAACTGGATACTTCTTTTCTGAATCAGGCGCCGGATGGATGGGGATCTGCGCTATCCTTTTTCTCTGACAATGCCCTTCGATTTTACCTTCCCGCCTACATGATCGCTGATCTTCGGGGTGAACTGGACAACGGTTGTGATCCGGCAGTTCGTCTTTGCTCATCTTTGACGCCCGCAGGACAGAATCAAAAAATAGCGCAGGTTTGGGGCGGCGGCACAATGGGAGAGCGCGCAACAGCCTGTTTTGCCAAATTCAACGCCGGGCAGGTGTCTGCCGTTGTGGCCTACCTTCAGTGGAAACTGGGTGAAAGCGGTAGTAATGATCTGGTGATAGAACAAGCGCTCGATAACTACTGGCTAGCACGTGACGCTGCTTCTTAAGCGCCAATCCTGAAACCGGAATTTGTGAGTTTACCGCGCCGTGCGTGCACACCAGGCATTACACCTCATGGTAAAATAGGCTCAAGCAGAACCATCGGCAGGCTTATACAATATTCAGAACGCTATTCTGTCTGAAATTGCCGCGATGCCAGCCTTGGCACATGCTTCATCTTCTAAACCTGAAGGCGCTCCAGAAACACCAATTGCACCCACCATATCTCCATCGCCAGCTATAATTCGCACGCCGCCGCCTAGAGGCAGAGCACCGGTTACATTACGGATGGCCCAAGCCTCGCCAGACTCGGTCAGCTTCGACAGACCGGATGTGTCACTTCTGAAGCTGACGGCGGTCCATGCCTTGCGATATGATGTATCTGGAGTGTGAGGGCCAGCCAACTGGTCTCGAAGCGTCACCTGAAGGATACCGAACCTGTCAGTCACGCTGACACCAATCTGGTAGCCTTTCTGGCGGCAGTCGCTCATCGCAGCCTGAGCAGCTTCTATGGCGAGTTCAGGTTTTAGCACTCTGAAGGAAGTAAAGGTTGTTTCCTCCGCAGAGGTAAGTGTTGGAGACATGATTATCCCAAGACAGACCATCAATGAGCAAATTCTAAGACATTTCATTACAACCTCCCGCAAATCATGGCAGCCGATTATCGCGACCTGTGGGTTGCATTTTATCGAAGGTTCAGCAGACCTGTATTGCGATGGATCAAGTCACTGGATCGGAGGGCTTAAGGGCCTGTGCGGTTGACGTCGGTCCCTCTATGTTGTGGACAGGCAACGGCATGTGACGACAGCGATGTAGCTCTGCAAAAAGAACTCGCCTCAAGACCTGCGTACGGGGGGGATGATAATTACGCTACCCACTGCAAGCCTCGGGTCACATACCGTCGAATGCACTTCGTAGCCGAGGGTGGGCGAAAAGATGATAATGCCGTGGCAACACGAAGGTTACCCACACGGGATTGCTCATGTGCTTAGATACCAGACAGACAGGTTCGATCCGAAATCACGCGTGCACCCGTGTGCATTTCAAAAAACAGCAATGTGTGATGTCACCAGACCAGTTTGCGACTTGGCAGCTTGATCGACGTCAACGACAGAATCTGCAATGGCTGCCCATATAATGAACGACTTGAAAGTGAGGTCTGACAACTCATCGAAATGAAAATTTCGAACTTGGCTCAGAAGGACAAATTGATGAAGCGTGTATCTTATCTGGTGAGTGTGGCTGCTTTGCTATTGATGGTGTATTCGCCAACGCAAGCTGCTCAAGAGGCTGAAACCAAGGCGACCACGCCATTGGCAGAAGAGGCGGAGCCAGACATGACGTATGAACCGGAGAATGCTTTTGAAATGGGCGAAATTTCCGGAGCAGATGAGTATTATCGGCTGTGCGCAGTGTGTCATGGTGAAAGAGGGCGCGGTGATGGTCCGATGTCGCGAATGCTCAAGAGGCCACCACCCGATTTGACCTTGCTGGCAAAGAATAATAGCGGCCACTTTCCATTTCTTCGCGTGCTGGAGATGATTGATGGGAGAAACATGATTGAAGTGCATGGCAGCCGGGAGATGCCTGTATGGGGTGAATCATTAACGAGGGACTACAATCAATTTATTGCCCGTACAATTGAACTTGAAATGTTGCTGCATATTAACAGTCTTCAGGTAAAGTAGAATGCGCATGTTATGTTCTTCATCTGCCAGTTTTTGGGTCACACACTAGTTTTGATGAACCGGGAGATGCAGTTTGCGTATTTCTTGTTAAAGACCATCAAGTGAAATTGACCAACCGGAGTTCGCATTAAAAAAGTAGGGAGCAGCATAATGATTGGAATTCGATATCTTGCCGTAACCGCCTTGTTCGCCACTATTCTGTTGGCCGCTGGTATGACAGGTACGCAAACCGCCGATGCCGGCATGTTCAGCGGTGATGCAGGCCGAACAGCCGTCTGGGTTTACATCCGAAAGTCGCCCAATGAGGGCATTTGGGAGGCTTGCCGTCGAGTATATCGTCGCGACGTATACCAAGTGCGAGGAGCGGGTCCACGCAAGGCGCGCTGCTACGTGGATGCCAGCGAAGTGGGCAATCCACGTGGTTTCAACACTTCACGGGAGCTTGACTGACCCTAAACCGGCCACAGTTTACTAGTTGGGCGGAGCCTTATCCCTGCTGGGCTTCTCTGACTGGCGCAGGAACCGGGTGTCGGTGGCCTGATTGCAGTCATCTTGGCTCTGGGTCATATGAACCACAGTCACATGGAACTGTGAAAGCTAACAAGATAATCGAGGGTTACAATCTCTTTGCCGATGTCTCTCGGTGGTTTCCATTCCTGTTTTATTCTACCTGCGAGTGCTGCCTCCCTCGCAGTTTTTGCCAATTGCAAAGTGGGGTTGGATTGTCCACCACGTAATTCTGACTTGTTCATTTCCGTCGGTCGCGCCCTCAATATTCCCGAGTTGACCGTCACATCAGCAATCTCCCAGGGGGAACCTTGATTGTTTGGCGAATAGATCAGAATTTACATGGTTTTTCATTGATTTGCCTCACCCACTGGCTTGAGGGAATGTGGTATAATTCAAGATTAAATGACCGTTAGCGGCGCCGCCTCAAAACCTCACCTCTACGCGCATGATTTGGGACGGAAAACACTTCTCAGGTGATCAGGTAAGGAAGCAAAGTGAGCGATAACCGAAGAGCATATTTGATTGGTGGGGGGATCGGCAATCTCGCCGCGGCTGCCTTCATGGTGCGCGATGGCGGCATGCCGGGTAAGAACATCACCATCTTTGAAGCCATGCAAGTCGTGGGTGGTAGTCTTGATGCGGCTGGCGATCCGGAAAATGGTTACTTCATGCGCGGCAGCCGCATGATGACTACTGAGAACTTCGAGTGCACCTGGGCCTTATTCGACTCGATCCCATCGCTAGACAACCTGGGTAAGTCGGTATCAGAGGAAACCATCGCACACAGTCAGATTGTGGAATGGGATGCCAAGGCGCGCCTGGTTGACAGAAACCGGGCCATTGTAGACGTCTCGTCGATGGGGTTTTCGATGAGAGACCGTCTGGAACTTGCGAAGCTGAGCGAGGCCAGTGAGGAGGCCCTTGAGAACACTCGGATCACCGACTGGCTGTCACCAGAGTTCTTCAAAAGCAACTTCTGGCATATGTGGCAGACAACGTTTGCCTTCCAGCCCTGGCACAGTGCGCTCGAGTTCAAGCGGTACATGCACCGGTTCATCATTTCGTTCTCGCGCATCGAGAAACTATCCGGCGTGAAACATCCAGTTTACACACATTATGATTCACTTGTCCGGCCTCTCGCCACTTGGCTTCTGGAAAAGGGCGTTAAGATTCGGACCAAGAGCCGGGTCACAGATTTTGATCTGTCAGAAATTGATGGCCAGCTTCTTGTTAAGGGTTTGCATGTCTGCTGCGGCAAAAGAGATGAGGTGATTAGAGTTGGACAGAATGATCTCGTCGTTTTTCAGAACGGCTCCATGACCGATGCCTCCAGTTTCGGCTCTATGATGCGTGCCCCTGAGCGCCTTACGAAGGAAGACAGCGGCGGCTGGCGACTTTGGGAGAAGCTGGCCAAAGTGAATCCTGAGTTCGGAAATCCGAGCCGTTTCAATTCATCAATCCCGGAGACCTACTGGCTATCGTTTAATGTGACTCTGAAGGACACTTCGTTCTTTGACCAGATGGAAGTGTTTACTGGGAACAAAACTGGCACCGGCGGAATTGTCACTTTTAAAGATTCGCGCTGGTTGATGTCTATCGTGGTGCACCACCAACCTCATTTCTCACGCCAGCCAGACGACGTTAAGGTGTTCTGGGGTTATGCCCTTCACCCCGACCGACTGGGGGACTTCGTAGCCAAACCAATGTCTGAGTGTACTGGTGCAGAGATTCTGCGTGAACTTTGCGGACACTTGAACTTCGATACGGCGGTATTTGCAAAAGCCAATTGCATTCCTTGCCGCATGCCTTACATCACCAGTCAGTTCATGCCACGGTGCAAATCTGACCGTCCACTGCCAGTGTCTAATGTGTCGAGAAATTTAGGGTTAGTCAGTCAGTTCGTCGAAATTCCCGAGGACGTCGTATTCACCATTGAGTACTCGATCCGGGCGGCACAGATAGCTGTCTACCAGCTCCTGAATATCGAACGCGACATCCCTCCGGTCACACCTTACGACAAGTCTCTTTCTGCGCAGGTGACAGCCCTGATAAAATCCTTCAAGTAGCAACGGGCGATTCTTCGGGCATCGCCCGTTTTTGTTTGGTCGGTGCCTATCCGTTATTCAACGGTTCTGGGCCAGAACAGAACTGCCAGCACAACTGCCCAAACAATGCCCCAGCCTATCCATGTGATATTTGGATGGGCTGCCTGCCATTCCAGAATGCGCTTGTGAACTAGAGCACATCTGACTTAGGTTGAAGCATATCCGGCATTTCTGAAATAGTTGGCGCATTCGTGGGGTGGGATTGTTTCGATGAGATCACCGACATGACGCCAGGTTTCCTCGATGGTCC
>JAHEFB010000038.1 GCA_024640405.1 Alphaproteobacteria bacterium
CGGACCATCGAGGAAACCTGGCGTCATGTCGGTGATCTCATCGAAACAATCCCACCCCACGAATGCGCCAACTATTTCAGAAATGCCGGATATGCTTCAACCTAAGTCAGATGTGCTCTAGGGCATCGTTTGAAATACACGATGGCCGAAAATCCGCTGCCTATCTACAGCATGCACTGGGATGCCGTTGTGCATTTCGAATACACATTCCAGTGGGTCGATACCGGTGTGTGAACTGGTCAGCAAACTTTCAGGAACACCTATACGAAGGACGTGCGTGGTTTTATTTCTTGCCGTATCTGCTCACCGAAAGAATGTCGAGCACGCTCCAGATCGTGCTCAAGTTGGAGGTGAACCCAGAAATCACCCGCCGTGCTGAAGTACCGGGCAAACCTCAATGACAGTTCGACACCCACCGGCGAGTTTCCTGCAAGAACATCTGTTACGCTTCCCTCTAACACACCAATGGCGCGCGCCAACTCTTCGGCAGAAATACCGAGCGGTGTCAGGTATTCATCCTGCAGAACCTTGCCCGGCGGTGGACACAGAAACACTCGCTTCGCCTTGTCTTCCTGATCCTTTGGATGCGAGATCTGGAACTCTGTTGCATAGCCTGCCGCTTTCCAGGATTCTATGCCGCCGGTCATGTGAATGATGTCCGAGTGACCTTCCTTCAACAGCATCTTGCCGGCTGCCTCGGATCGCTTGCCGACCGCACAGTGCAGGACGATTTTCTTTTCGGGAAGCGACGGGAAGACCTCGGGATCGAAAGTTGACATTGGAAGCAACAGGGAGCCGGCAATATGTTCCACTTCGTATTCCGAGGTTTCGCGTACATCAACCAGCAGGATTTCATTCCGGTCCAGCCACTCCTTGACTTGTTTGACTTCGGCAGCTTGCACCTTGGTGTGTGCTTTTCCCGACATTTGCGTAACCCTCGCTCTGCGATTGCTAATACTTTCGTGCGGCCGGAACTATTGGACCACTCCATTTCGATTGTTAGACAAAAATTAGCTTCACCGCTACCCAGTGGTCCTCGCAACGCAGCCTCCACTTTCGGGGCATAACATCCCAAGGCAGCCCTTGGTTGCTCTGCAGTCCAGGTCCTGAAGGTCCGTACTGCCGCCGTCGAAGCACGTCGCAGCGAAGGTCTCCATTCCGTCCTTCGGCGTCATTAAGTGCGCTGCAGTGATAGTCTCGGATAGGCACAAAAATCGCCATGTGGTCCCTATGAACTGATGGATCAGGCCCCTACGACATCAACCCCGCAACCCGCCTTCGCGCATGCTCTGCCACCTTGCGGGCATCGACACCGGTCAGCTCACCATTGCTAACCACCCGTCGACCCTCAACCAACAGATCGCGCACCTTCAGGGGCCCGCATAACAACAGCGCCGCCACCGGATCCCAGGCACCTGCCGCTTCCAGGCCCGATACGTCCCAGATGGCAATGTCTGCTCGTTTGCCCGGCTCGATCGAACCCAGTTCACCGGCACGCCCCAGAACCGTCGCGCCGCCCAGCGTGGCAATTTCCAGCGCTTCGCGGGCCGCGAACGCGTTGGCGCCGTGCCTGACCCGCTGCAGCAGCATGGCCTGACGCGCCTCCGACAACAGGTGGCCTGCGTCATTGCTGGCCGACCCGTCCACGCCCAGCGCCACCCGGACACCGGCGTCCCGCATCTCGCGCACCGGGGCAATGCCCGACCCCAAGCGGCAGTTGGAACAGGGGCAATGGGCCACGCCCGTCTTCGTCCTGGCGAAGAGATCGATCTCCTGCTGGTCCAGCTTGACACAATGGGCATGCCACACATGGTCTCCCACCCAGCCCAGATCCTCGGCATACTGGCCCGGCCTGCAGCCGAAATTCTCCATCGAATAGGCAATGTCCTCATCGTTTTCCGCCAGATGGGTGTGCAGCATGACACCCTTGTCGCGCGCCAGTTCCGCAGCGCTCTTCATCAGGCCGGTACTGACGGAAAACGGAGAACACGGCGCCAGACCGACACGCACCATGGCGCCGTCCGCCGGGTCATGCAGCCCGTCTATCGACCGGATGAAATCCTCGACAATGTCGCGTTCATTCTCAACCAGCGAGTCCGGCGGCAAGCCGCCGTCGCTTTCCCCGACGCTCATTGCCCCTCGCGTCGGGTGAAACCGCAGACCCACGGTGCGCGCCGCATCCACGGTATCTTCGAGCCTGACACCATTGGGAAAGATATACAGATGATCCGAACTCATGGTGCAGCCCGACAGCGCCAGTTCCGCCAGCCCCAGTTGTGCCGAAACGAACATGTCTTCAGGCTGCATCCGTGCCCAGATCGGATACAGAGCGCGCAGCCAGTCAAACAACAGTGCATCCTGGCCCGCAGGAACGGCACGGGTCAGGGTCTGGAACAGGTGGTGGTGGGTGTTGACCAGCCCCGGCGTTACCACGCATCCACGCGCATCAATAACTTCGTCGCAGTCATCTGCCGGAGCTTCATCTGCAAGCGAAACGATCACGCCATCTTCGACATTCACGTTGCCGCCGAACAATTCGCGACGAGCAGCATCCATTGTCACAACCACATCTGCATTGATGATTTGCAATTTCGTCATACAGCTATGGTGCCTGCAAGTGGGCGTTAAGGGCAAACAACATTTTCCAAGCCTGCACAGCCAGCATGGAAGCTGTGCACTACCTGCAGTGGTCAGCGCTTGATCCGAACGGTTTCGTACTGCTCTACTCAAATATTGCGCTTGTTTACGCTGGAGACGGCCACAAATGCCAGATTGCCTGCCACAACGTGAGTTGCCTCATGGGGTATCAGCCCATGTCTGAGGATCGTCCCGCGCTGGCGGCGTCCCTGATGGTGGCCGCCCTGTGCATGCTCAGCCTTCAGGACTCTCTCGTCAAGATGGCGAGCGCAGATGTATCCCTGTGGCAGTTTCAGACATTGCGGGCAATCTGCAACCTCGCAATGTTGTTCGCGTTGTCCCGTTTCATCTGGGGCAACGCCACTGTCTATCCCAGACGTATGTGGGCGGTGGCACTGCGCAGCTTTTTTCTCATTGGCGCGATGTTGTGTTTCTTCGGCGCAATTCCGTTCCTGACCCTGTCTGAAGTGGCCGCGGGACTGTACGTGTTTCCATTGTTCGTCGCCATTCTGTCGGCGCTCATTCTGGGAGAACAGGTGGGGCCGCGCCGTATCCTGGCGGTGTTGTTTGGTTTCGGCGGGACGCTTCTGATACTCAAACCGGCGTCCGCCTCGTTCCAGTGGGTATCGCTTGTGCCGGTGATGGCTGGCCTGTTTTATGCAGCCACGGTGCTGACAACCCGAAAACTATGCCGGGAAGAAAGCGCGGCAACGCTGGCACTGGGGGTGTCGGTCGCCTTCGTAGGTATTGGAATCCTGGGCATTGTTGTCATGGAATCGGTAAAGCCCGTCTCACTGGCGCAGCGCTGGCCCTACCTGTTCGTCGGCTGGAATCCGTTAAGCCTGCAGACGGCAGGCATCATACTTGTGTGCTCCGTGCTCAATCTGACCGCCAATATCGGCCTGGCCAAAGCCTACCAGAGCGCCGAGTCCAGCTGGCTGGCGCCGTTTGACTATTCCTATCTTGTGTTCGCAACCTTCTGGGGCGTCGTGATGTGGGGCGACATTCCCGATCAGTGGTCGTTTGTGGGCATGGCCCTGATTGCCGGGTCCGGCTGCTACGTAGCCTGGCGCGAGCGCATCGAAAGCCGCCTGCGCGAAGCCGATCTCAACAGAGTGCTAAGATAGAAGCAATCCTGCCTCACACATACCGGAACACGAACAGGAACCACGCCAGTGCAATGCCCAGTGGCCACCACAATGGCGAGCCGATGAAAAACAGCCAGGCAATGAAGATAAAGGCGCTGCCGAGCAGCGAAATGAACAGCCTGTCGCCGCGTGTCGTGTCTATGGCAAACACGCCGCGGCGCGGGTCCCCGCCCGGGCGATAATACTCCCACACGCCCATGGTTGTTATTGCCAGCACAATGAATATGAAGAAGCTCGCCGTAGCCCGCGTCCAGGCCATCCAGGTCATACCGAGAGGAAGGGTCCACCACTTGGCAGAGAACATGACAACATCTTCCATGACTGGCGTTCCTTTCCTTGCTAGACCCGGCCCAGGGCAAAGCCCTTGGCGATATAGTTGCGCACAAAATAGATCACGATTGCGCCCGGAATGATCGTCAGCGTGCCGGCGGCCGCCAGCAGTCCCAACTCGTAACCCGATGATGAGGCTGTCTTGGTCATGGTTGCGGCAATCGGTTTGGCCGCAACCGCGGTCAGTGTCTTGGCAAGCAGCAGTTCGACCCACGAGAACATGAAGCAGAAGAATGCGGCCACTCCGATGCCGGCAGCAATGGTGGGCATGAAAATTTTGACAAAAAACGCCGGGAACGAATAGCCATCCACATAGGCTGTTTCATCAAGTTGCTTGGGCACGCCTGACATGAAGCCTTCCAGAATCCACACCGCCAGCGGAATGTTGAACAACGTGTGCGCCAGCGCCACCGCCAGATGGGTGTCGAAGATGCCGATTGCCGAGTAAAGCTGGAAGAACGGCAGGGCGAAAACCGCTGCCGGCGCCATGCGGTTGGTGAGCAGCCAGAAGAACAGATGCTTGTCGCCCAGAAACCGGTAACGCGAAAAAGCGTAGGCCGCCGGCAACGCTACCGCCACAGACAGAACCGTATTGATGCTCACATAGATGATAGAATTGATGTAGCCGTTGTACCAGGCCGGATCGGTAAAGATGGTCCGGTAGTTTTCCAGCGTGAAATTCTGCGGCCACAGTGTGAACGATCCGAGGATTTCGTTGGTGGTCTTGAACGACATCGACACCAGCCAGTAGATCGGCAACATCAGGAAAATGATGTAAATTGCCGGGATCAGCCATTTGGTTCTTGCCATCACTGTTCCTCCCCTCTTGTCATTACCGTGTAGAATATCCAGCTGAACAGCAGGATCACCAGGAAGTAGATCAGGGACATCGCAGCCGCCGGCCCGAGATCAAACTGGCCAAGCGCGATTTTCACCAGGTCAATGGACAATAGTGTCGTTGAATTGCCCGGGCCGCCGCCGGTCAGAACCGATGGCTCGGTGTAGATGTTGAACGAATCCATGAAGCGCAGCAGAACCGCAATCGTCAAAACACGCTTCATCTTGGGCAACTGAATGTATCTGAAGATCGCCCATGAACTTGCCCCGTCGATGCGTGCTGCCTGATAATAGGCATCCGGTATGGACACCAGCCCTGCATAGGCCAGCAACACCACCAGCGACGTCCAGTGCCAGACATCCATCAGGATGAGCGTGAACCAGGCATCGCCGGGCTGGCGGGTATAGTTGTAGTCAAAGCCGATGGTATTCAGCGTCTTGCCCAGAAGGCCGAGCTCCGGCAACCCGAAAATGTTCCACATGGCGCCGACAACGTTCCACGGGATCAGAAGCGGCATGGCCATCAGCACCAGGCACACCGACACCCACGGACCCTTTCGCGGCATGGCGAGCGCGATGATGACACCCAGCGGCACTTCAATCGCCAGAATTGTGCCTGTGAAGAACAACTGCCGGCCAAGCGCATCATGAAACCGCGGTGAGCGCAGAATTTCCTCGAACCAGCGTAGGCCCGCCCAGAAAAAAACGTTGTCGCCAAAGGTCTCCTGGACCGAGTAGTTGACCACCGTCATCAGCGGAACGATGGCGTTGAAGGCAACCAGTATGAGAACCGGCAGGACGAAGAACCAGGCTTTCTGGTTGACGGTCTTGTTCATGGCTGCCCCGCCCGGCCCGCCAGCCATCCGTCGGTGTATATCCGGGTCGCTGCCGGGTCGAATTCAAGACGGGCGGCTTCCGACGGAATGGCACCGCCTTCCTCGACCAGCAACCGGATCAGGCCTCCGGCGCTGTCGGCCTCCACCACGGAAAACCTGCCGGCATCGGATACTTTGACCACGCGGGCTTCAAGACCGTGCCCGGCGAATTTCACAAACTCCGGACGCACGCCAATTTCAGACTTGCCTGCGCCGGCGCCGGCCCTGTTTGCCGTGGCAATCCTGTTGCCGTCAATGTAGGCGTGTCCGTCCTTCAGGTCGCACGACAACACATTCATGCCCGGCGAGCCGATAAAGTGCCCCACAAAGGTGTGATGCGGTTCTTCGAACAGTTCCTTGGGGGTACCGACCTGCACCACTTCGCCGACATTCATCACCACAACCTTGTCGGCAAAGGTGATTGCCTCTGTCTGGTCGTGGGTCACGTAGATCATCGTGTTGGGCACTCGGGTGTGAAGCTCTTTCAGTTTCGAGCGCAATTGAAACTTCAGATGCGGGTCGATAACCGTCAGCGGTTCATCAAACAGGATCGCATTGACATCGGTCCTCACCAGCCCCCGGCCAAGCGAAATCTTCTGCTTGCCGTCAGCGGTCAGGCCGGATGCGCGATTGCCGAGTGTAGCGGTAAGATCATTCATTTCCGCCACTTCCCGCACCCGCTTGTCCACGGTCAACTCGGCTACACCGCGATTGCGCAGCGGAAAGGCCAGATTGTCGTACACTGTCATGGTGTCGTAAACGACGGGAAACTGGAAAACCTGTGCGATCTTGCGCTGCTCCGGCGGCAGGCGGGTAACGTCCTGATCATCGAACAGGATGCTGCCGTGCGAAGGCGTCAGCAATCCGGAGATCAGATTGAGAAGGGTTGTCTTGCCACAACCCGACGGCCCCAGCAGCGCATATGCGCCGCCGTCATCCCAATCAAGGTTGAGCTCCTTCAATGCCCAGTCTTCGTCCCTTTGCGGGTTCCGCATATAGGCATGCTTTAGATTTTTCAGGGTTATTCTGGCCATGTCACGCTGCCTCTCCGGCAGCGGCCAAATCGACCAGCCTGCCGTCCTCATCAAAGTAGAAGCACTTCGACATATCAGCGTAAAACCTGGCAAACCGGCCGCTTTCGAACGGGTGCACGCCATGCGACAGCGAAACCCAGGGGTAATCATGCGCCTGAAAGTGAATAATGCTTTCCGATCCTGTGAGTTCGGCCACCTTGACCTTGCCCTCAATCACCACCGACTTTTCGGATCGCGACACCGGCGACACATGGTGCGGACGAATGCCGATGGTGTACGCTCCTTCGGCAAGACCGTTTTCTGCCTTCCATGAAACCCCTTCATCAAGCAGCACCCAGCCGGATTTCACCTGTGCCCTGGCCAGGTTGATCGGCGGTTCGGAAAACACCATGGCCGACGTGAGGCCGGAGGGGTGCCGGTAAATCTCTCCGGTTGGCCCGAAGTCCACAACCCGGCCCTCATGCATGGCCGCGGTCTGGCCGCCCAGCAACAGGGCTTCGGTAGGTTCGGTGGTCGCATAAACCACCACGCAATTGCGCTCGGCAAACAGCTTGGGCAACTCGTCGCGAAGCTCTTCGCGCAGCTTGAAGTCGAGATTGGCAAGCGGCTCATCCAGCAGGATCAGATCGCTGTCCTTGACCAGCGCGCGCGCCATGGCGGTACGCTGTTGCTGGCCACCTGACAGTTCCGATGGGCGGCGGTCCAGCATTTCCGATATGCGCATCAGCTCGGCCATCTCGCCAACCCTCTTGCTGATTTCCTGCTTGGGCAATCCGGCGACCCGCAACGGCGAGGCGATATTGTCGAACACCGACATGTTCGGGTAGTTGATGAACTGCTGATAGACCATGGATACATTGCGCTTTTGAACCGCAACGCCGGTCACATTGCTGCCGTTGAACCATACCTCGCCGGATGTCGGTTTTTCCAACCCGGCCATCATCTGCATCAGGGTTGTCTTGCCGGCCAATGTGGTGCCCAGCAGAATGTTGAAGCTGCCAGGCTCAAACGTCAGGTTGGTCGGGTGGATATGGGTATCCGCCCCTACCTTCTTGGCCACGTTTTTCAGTTCAAGCGCCATACCGCGTCGTGCCGCCGAAAAGTATTAAAGGTTGCAGGGTGTGGGGAACGGTCCGGCACCTGGTCTGCCGGACCGCTCATCACGCATGGGAGAAAAATGCGCGACCCTATTGCGCCCAGCGCTTGACGATTTCTTCATATGCAATCGTCTTGCCTGGCTCTTTCTCATTGGCCAGTTTTGCCGCTGGACCATTGTCCTTGCCGAGCCACTCGGCAGGATCCTTGGCTTCGTTCAGGCGCGGACCACAACCACCGTAGATTTTGGCCTGTTCATCTGCTGCCTGCATGCGGCTCATGACCTGGTCCATTTCACCCGCCAGGCGATCCATCGCCTGCTGCGGGGTAAATGCACCCGAGTTCACGTCACCGATGTTTTGCCACCACAACTGTGCCAGCTTCGGATAGTCAGGCACGTTGACACCGGTCGGGGTCCAGTTGACCCGGTCCGGAGAGCGGTAAAACTCGATCAGACCACCGAGTTTGGATGCTCGCTTGGTGAAGTGATCATGGCGCACAGTACTGTCGCGGATGAAGGTAAGACCAACGTCCGACTTTTTCACATCCACTGTCTTGGACACCACAAACTGGGCGTAGAGCCATGCTGCCTTGGCGCGATCAACCGGCGTGGACTTCAGAATGGTCCATGACCCGGCGTCCTGATAGCCAAGCTTCATGCCATCTTTCCAGTACGGCCCATGCGGGCTTGGTGCCATACGCCATTGCGGATTGCCGTCATCGTCAACGGTGTTGTTACCGGCAGATTTCGGTGCAACCATCGAGGCGGTAAATGCCGTGTACCAGAAGATCTGCTGGGCCACATTGCCCTGTGCCAGTGCCGGCAGTGACTGATAGAAATCATAATCCGCCGCGCCTGGAGGCGCATATTTGCGAAGCCATTCGTCCCACTTGGCGATGGCAAAGACCGAAGCCGGAGCGTTGGTTCCGCCGCCGCGGGCAACAGACGCACCTGCCGGATTGCAGCTGTCTGCTTCCATGCGAATGCCCCATTCGTCGATCGGCCGGCCGTTCGGCAGGCCCGGTGACGTGGAACCGGCCATCGAAAGCCAGGCATCGGTCATGCGCCAGCCGAGATCGGGGGCGCGCTTGCCGTAATCCATGTGGCCATAGACACGAACGCCATCGATTTCCTTGACGTCCACGCTGAAGAATTCCGCAATGTCTTCATAGGCAGACCAGTTCACCGGCACGCCCAGGTCATAACCGTACTTGGCCTTGAACTTTTCCTGCAGTTCCGGCTTGTCGAACCAGTCCTTGCGGAACCAGTACAGGTTGGCGAACTGCTGATCCGGCAACTGGTACAGTTTGCCGTCCGGGCCGGTGGTAAACGACTTGCCGATGAAGTCATCCACGTCGAGACCCGGATTGGTGACATCCTTGCCTTCGCCCGCCATCCAGTCGGACAGATTGACCGCCTGCTGCAGGCGCGAGTGGGTGCCGATCAGATCGCTGTCATTGATGTAGGCATCATAAAGGTTGCGGTTTGTCTGCATCTGGGTCTGCACGGCCTGCACGACCTCGCCTTCGCCCAGGAGCTGGTGATTGACCTTGATACCGGTGATTTCTTCAAACGCCTTGGTCAGCGTCTTGGATTCGTACTCATGTGTCGGAATGGTTTCCGACAACACGTTGATCTCCATGCCCTTGAACGGTTCGGCAGCCTTGATGAACCAGTCCATCTCCTTCATCTGCTCGTCTTTCGAGAGCGCGGATGGCTGGAATTCGTCGTTTACCCACTTCTCTGCTGCGGCCATGTCAGCCTGCGCAGGAAGCGCTGCGGCGCCCAGTGCAAATACCGCAACTGACGCCAAAAGCAGCTTTTTCATGATGTCTCCTCCAACTGATTGCATGCGCACTCATTCACGACAGCGGTGCGTCACATCACTAGGACATAACGAATAAAAACGAAAGTCAATGGCTTTATTATTGATTTATTCGAAAAAAATCGCAATCATAACGAAAATAACCGAAGGGATGCGTCGTGACGGCACTGCCGCCCAGACAAATGGATATATTGGATATCGCACGCCGCGAAGGGCGCGTGGATGTGGAGACGCTTGCGCATCGCTTTGACGTCACACCACAGACGATTCGCAAGGACCTCAACGATCTGTGTGACGCCGAAAGGCTCAATCGGGTTCACGGCGGTGCCGTCTTCCCGACCAACACGGTCAACATGGCCTATCAGGCCCGCCGCGAAATTGCAGCACACGGCAAGGCGCGTATCGCAGAGGCCATTGCCGGGATGATTCCCGACAATTCATCATTGATCCTCAATATCGGCACCACCACCGAACAGGTGGCTCATGCCCTGCGTCGTCACCAGGGCCTGATGGTCATCACCAACAATCTCAACGTCGCCTATATACTCGCCGAAGCGCCCGGTGTTGAAGTGGTGGTGTCCGGCGGCATGGTCCGCAAAAGCGATGGTGGCATTGTCGGTGCAGCAGCAATCGACCTGATCCGCCAGTTCAAGGTCGACTTTGCGGTGATCGGAACATCGGCCATAGATGAAGAAGGCTCGCTTCTCGATTTCGATTATCGCGAGGTGCGTGTGTCTCAGGCTATTCTCGGTCAGGCCCGAACCAGCATACTGGCGGCTGACACCAGCAAGTTCGAACGCCACGCACCGGTGCAGATCGGCCGGCTCGAAGACATCGATATCTTCGTGACTGATGAACAGCCGCCAAACAGCATCCTGAAAATCTGCTCCACCGCAAAGATCCAGCTGGAAGTCGTGCCGGCCCTCATGACAACCGGAAAGGCGGCTGAATGAACAGGCAGCCGCAGTCCACCAGCCTGACGCCTCACTATGACGTGCTGATAATCGGCGGTGGCATCAATGGTTGCGGTATTGCCCGCGATGCGGCCGGCCGCGGGTTTTCCGTCTGCCTGTGTGAGGCAGGAGATTTTGGCGGTGGCACATCGTCTGCCTCGACCAAGCTCGTCCACGGCGGCCTGCGCTATCTGGAGCATTACGAATTCCGGCTGGTGCGAAAAGCCCTGATGGAACGCGAGGTGCTGTGGAAAATCGCCCCGCACATCATCTGGCCGATACGGTTCGTGCTGCCCCATCATTCCGGCTTGCGGCCCGCCTGGCTGCTGCGGTTGGGCCTGTTCCTGTATGACCACCTGGGTGGCCGCAAGCTTTTGCCACCAACCTCTACCGTCGACCTTGCCAGTGACGAGACCGGCGAACCTCTAAAACCGATTTTCAAAAAGGCATTCGAGTATTCAGACTGCTGGGTGGAAGATTCACGTCTGGTGGTGCTGAATGCGCTTGACGCGGCAAATCGTGGCGCCAGCATGCGGCCCCACACAAAAGTGACCCGTGCGTATCGTTCGGACGGCCAATGGCGCGTCGAGATTGAAGATACTCTCAGCGGCCTCCGCCAAGACATGACGGCAGGCATCATTGTCAATGCCGCAGGACCATGGGTCGATGTGGTACTGAAACAGGTATTCGGTCAGAACGATGCCCGCAATGTCCGCCTGGTACGCGGCAGCCACATTGTCATTGCGAGAAAATTCACCCACGACAAGGCCTACATTTTTCAAAATTCCGATAACCGCATCATCTTCGCCATTCCCTATGAAGGCGAGTACACCCTGATCGGCACCACAGACGCCGAGCATGGCGACGACATGGACAAGCCCGAAATATCGGCTGGTGAAATCGATTATCTGTGCGAGATGGCCAGCGAGTATTTTTCAGGGCCGGTGACCAGATCGGATGTCGTGTGGACCTACTCCGGCGTGCGGCCACTGTATGACGATGGTGCCAGCAAGGCGCAGGAAGCCACCCGCGATTATGTGATACGCGAAGACAGTGTCAGCAAGGACGGGTTACTGCTCAACATATTTGGCGGCAAGATCACCACATTCCGGGTGCTGGCCGAAGAAATACTGGAACAGGTGGAAAACACCCTGGGTACGCGCCAGCCATCATGGACAGCTGGTTCCGCGCTGCCGGGCGGCGACTTTGAAGCGCAAAAATTCGATGGACTGGTGGATGAATACGCCGGAAGCCGACCGGATATGGATCGCAAGCTGGTAACCCGCCTGGTTCGTCAATATGGCACCCGGGCATCAGTTGTACTGGGTGATGCGCTGACAGCCTCCGATCTTGGCAGGGACTTCGGCAATGGATTGCATCAGGCTGAAGTTGTCTATCTCATGCATCACGAATGGGCCCTGAAGGCTGAGGACATCTTGTTCAGGCGTACAAAACTGGGCATCGCCTACAGCAAGGCGCAGATACAAACCTTGCAGAAGTTCATGGACCGTACGGCAAAGACCATGGAAACCGAGAAAACCAGCAACCAGGTAATACCAGGCACGGGGCACAATGATGGGAAACTACGTTCTAGCCATTGATCAGGGCACAACTTCTTCTCGCGCGATACTGTTCGGCCGCGATCAGAAAATTGTCGCCATGGGCCAGAAGGAATTTGCGCAGCATTTTCCCAAATCCGGTTGGGTCGAGCACGATCCTGAAGACATCTGGTCAAGCGTCGTCGCCACCTGCAAGGAGGCTGTCCGCAAAGCCGGTATCAAGGCCGCAGATATAGCTGCCATCGGCATCACCAACCAGCGCGAGACCACGGTGATGTGGGACCGCGTCACGGGCAAATGTGTCCACAACGCCATCGTCTGGCAGGACCGCCGTACGTCGGAATTCTGCACAATGCTGAAAAAAGCCGGACACGAAAACAGTTTCAATGCAAAGACCGGGCTACTGCTGGACCCCTATTTTTCCGGCACCAAGGTATCCTGGCTGCTCAGCAACGTGAAAGGCCTGCGTAAGAAAGCACAAGCCGGAAACATTGCGTTTGGCACCATAGACAGTTTCCTGATCTGGCGGCTCACCGGTGGCACCTCCCATGTTACCGATGCAACCAATGCCTCACGCACGCTGATGTACAACATCAAGACCAACAAGTGGGACGCAAGCCTGTTGAAGGTGCTGGATGTTCCATCAAGCGTGCTGCCGGATGTGCTCGACAGTGCCGCGGAATTTGGCGTGACGGATCCATCAATCCTGGGCGCGGCAATACCCATCACGGGCGTTGCAGGCGATCAGCAGGCAGCCACCATAGGCAATGCCTGCTTCAAACCCGGCATGATGAAATCAACCTACGGAACCGGATGCTTTGCACTGCTCAACACAGGCTCCGACATGGTCCGGTCGAAAAACCGCCTGCTGACCACCATCGCCTATCGTCTGGGCGGCAGGACGACCTATGCGCTGGAAGGGTCAATATTCATGGCAGGCGCGACCGTGCAATGGTTG
This sequence comes from Alphaproteobacteria bacterium, assembly GCA_024640405.1. GTDB lineage: Bacteria > Pseudomonadota > Alphaproteobacteria > Rhizobiales > Aestuariivirgaceae > Anderseniella. Next base: position 13,253 of record JAHEFB010000038.1, read on the forward strand.
CGCGACGAGATGGGCTTCCTCAAAAACGCCAGCGATAGCGGCGCCATGGCCGCCGCAGCCGATCTTGAACAGGATGTCTACCTGGTACCCGCCTTTACCGGCCTTGGTGCACCGCACTGGGATGCAGATGCCCGCGGCGCGATTTTCGGCCTGACACGCGCCACAGGCCCCAACGAACTTGCCCGGGCAGCTCTTGAGGCGGTGTGCTACCAGACCAATGATCTGCTGTCGGCCATGCAAAAAGACTGGAAGTCATCAGTCGCCCGCAAGACCGTACTGCGGGTTGACGGCGGCATGGTCGCATCGGACTGGACCATGCAGCGGCTGGCCGACATTCTGAACGCGCCGGTTGACCGGCCTGTTGTACTTGAAACAACCGCCCTCGGCGCAGCCTGGCTTGCTGCGTCCCATGCCGGTCTGTGGCCGGACGCATCGGGTTTCGCAAAGCAATGGGCGCTGGATCAGCGCTTCAAACCAAAGATGAAACCAGCAGACAGAGCCCGCAAGATTGCCGGCTGGTCCGACGCCGTCAAACGCACCTTGAGCAACTGATCAGATATGTTGTCCAGGCTGCGCACTTGCGCTCAGTTGAACCGGTCCCACAGGCCGTCAAGGTCACCCTGCACTGTACCGGGCTGACACTGTTTGGTTGCAATCGGCGTGTCGTTGCCGGGTTCGTAGATGTCGATGAACCCCTCAGGCTGGGACCCGCCACCCTTCTGGATGCTGCGGCCGACATCGTACAAATAGCCCTTGTTGCGGAAACCAAGCCGCGCCCAGATTGCGCTGCCTACGCCGTTCCACGGCGTATAGACGACCTCTGCCTGGCTGCTGCGTATTTCCAGTTCCGGCGTTTTTCCCGGCTTGCCGTACCGGTAAAGATACCGGTCATCCGGCAGGTCGCAGATCGTCACCTCCCGGCTCGATCCCTGGATCTTGCAGTGGAAAAGTACATCGGCCTCCAGCTGCGTGCAATTCGGCGCGGCCTGAGCCACGGGAGCTGCTAACAATAGTACCAAAACAAACACCGGAATGCGCAAGGGAACCTCCTAAAATGTTCGCTGGTGAGTAGAGACCGTGACCGTGGGAATGTAAATATCAATCGGTCGAGTGATTCAGCTCAAGCCGACGCCTATGTTGGCAACATGGTCAGGTTGAAGTTCGCACTATACTGGTCTTTGTTTGGACGCCGATGAAACTTCAGCAGACAATGCAGAATCAAACCTTTTCCGTCTGCACCTCATCCATCAGATGACACGATACCTGCGCGTCATGAACAGATTGCAAATGCGGCGTCTTGGTCGCGCACCTGCCGATGACCACCGGACAGCGTGGATGAAACGCACATCCCGATGGTGGATCTATCGGCGATGGCAGCTCGCCCTTGAGCAGAACCCGGTCCTTCTTGCGGCCCGGAACGGGCACCGGCGTGGCTGACAGCAGCGCCTTTGTATACGGGTGCCTGGGATTGTCGAACAACACCTCGCGTGTCGCGTGTTCGACCGGCTTGCCCAGGTACATCACCATCACCTCATCGGCAATGTGCTTCACCACCGACAGATCGTGGGAGATAAACAGATATGCCAGTTGCAGCTTGTCCTGCAGTTCACCAAGCAGGTTCAACACTTGTGCCTGGATTGATACATCCAGCGCCGACACAGGTTCATCCAGCACCAGGATGTCAGGATCCAGCATCAGGGCACGGGCAATGGCGATGCGCTGACGCTGGCCGCCCGAAAACATGTGCGGGTAGCGGTCATAGTGTTCGGGCCGCAAACCCACAGCCTGCATCATTGCCCTTGCCTTGCCGCCCCGTTCGGACTTTGAAAGCGGTGTGTTCATCAACAGTGGTTCTTCCAGTGCCGATCCGATTTTCTGGCGTGGATTGAGTGAGCCATAAGGGTTCTGAAAAACCATCTGCACCTTGGGCCGCAGTTTGCGGCGGACGGTTTTGTCTCCGTCAGCCAGCTCCTCGCCGGAGATTTGCAGCGAGCCTGCCGTGGGCTCCTCGATCATGGTCACCACACGGGCAAGTGTCGACTTGCCACACCCTGACTCTCCCACAACTGCCAGTGTTTTTTTCCGGCGCAGTTCAAAGCTTACCCCGTCCAGCGCCTTTACCGTAGCAGCCTTGCTGTAAAAGCTTCCCGGCAGTAAATAGTGCCTTTTCAAGTCGTTTGCCCGAAGGACAATCTCATCGCTCATGTGATGGCTCCGCTCTCGGGATGGTTTTGCGGTGCGCCCCTGACCAGCGGATAGTGACAGAATGCAGACCCCAGCCGGGCGGGCGCGCGCGTTGGCGACAAGGTCCGGCATTGATCGGTGGCATGGGCACACCGGGGCGAGAACAGGCACCCGTCAGGCCTGTCGAACTGACCCGGAACCACGCCTGGTATGGACGGCAGGGTTTGTGAGGTCGCCCGTTCCGGCAGGGCTGCCAGAAGCGCAGCGGTATAGGGATGGTGCGGTTCGGTAAACAAATCCACCACCGGTTGCTCTTCCACTTTCTGGCCGGCGTACTGCACGCTGACCCGTTGCGCGGTTTCAGCCACAACCCCCATGTCATGAGTGATAAGCACCAGTGCCATGCCGGTTTCCTGCTGCAGTTTCAGCAGCAAATCGAGAATTTGCGCCTGGATGGTGACGTCAAGCGCGGTGGTTGGCTCATCGGCAACCAGCAGCTTCGGATTGCATGATATGGCCATGGCGATCATTACCCGCTGGCTCATGCCGCCGGACAATTGATGGGGAAAGGCGCTGAGGCGTTTTTCCGGAGCCGGAATGCCGACCAGGTCCAGCAGTTCGATGCTGCGCGCCTTGCAGTCGGCCCGTGACATGCCCAGGTGCACCCGGAGTGCTTCGCCCAGTTGAAATCCAACCGTGAAGCACGGATTGAGGCTCGACATGGGTTCCTGAAAGATCATCGCAATGTCTTTGCCGACAACCTCACGGCGCTGACGGGCCGACAGCGTAAGCAGGTCCTTGCCGTCGAAATTCAGCCTGTCGGCAGTCACCGTCGCCGTCCATGGCAACAACCCCATCATGGCCAGCATGGCGACCGACTTGCCGGACCCGGATTCTCCCACAATCGCCAGCACATCGCTCGAATCCACGCTGAGTGAAAGGCGATCTACGGCACGAAACGCACCGCCCGCCGTGGCAAACTCTACTGTCAGATTTTCAATCTCTAAAAGAGCCATGGTTGTTGAATCTTCACCTTCAAAGTATTGCCTTGCTACCGGAGACAAAATAATGAGCACGAAACCACTTCCCATGCCGCCAATGCGGCCTATCAACGGTCCGGCGGGTCCAAAGCCCGGCTACTGAAATGACGGCCGCTACCAGTGCCGGCCCTATCACTGTCGACCCATACATAAACTCAACTCCGCTTCAGCTTGGGATCAAGCGCATCGCGCAGGCCATCACCCATCAGGTTGATGGCCAGCACGGTGAGCAGAATGGCAAGACCCGGCAGTGTGACCACCCACCAGGCACGCAGGATGAACTCGCGCGCTTCCGCCAGCATGGTGCCCCACTCCGGCGTTGGCGGCTGTGCGCCCATGCCCAGAAACCCCAGTGCCGCTGCATCCAGAATGGCGGTTGAAAATGACAGTGCCGCCTGCACGATGAGCGGCGCCATGCAGTTCGGCAGGATGGTATAAAACATCAGCCGCAAAGGCCGGACTCCGGCCACCTTGGCAGCTGTCACATAATCCTTGTTTCGCTCGCCCAGTACCGCAGCCCGCGTCAACCTCACATAGTGCGGTTGCTGCACGATCGCGATGGCCACCATGGCATTGGTCAGGCTGGGGCCGAGTATGGCCACCAGCACCAGGGCCAGCAGCAGGCTCGGGAATGACAGAATGATGTCCATCAGCCGCATGATCAGCGTATCAACCGCACCTCCGATGAAGCCGGCGATCAGCCCGATGGTGACCCCGACTGCCATGGCAACCGTCACAACTATACAGCCCACAAACAGCGAGTAACGGCTGCCGTAAATCAGCCGGGAGAGCATGTCTCGTCCAACTGCATCCGTGCCCAGCAGGAACCGCCAGTCGCCACCGTCCTGCCAGACCGGCGGGGTAAGCAGTGCATCGCGGTACTGCATCGTGGCGCCATGCGGCGCAATCAGGTCCGCCAGCAGTGCCACCAGGCAGACACCGATGAAGAACCACAAGCCGATGACAGCCCCCCGGTTCTCGCTGAAATAATGCCAGAACTCCTTCAGCATCGCGCGAACCCCGGTGCTTCGGGTATCTGTCGCGGTATCGATCGCCTGTTCGCTCATGGATTTGTCACCTCGTGTGCCGGATACGCGGATTGACCAGCCCATACAGCAGATCAACGATGAGGTTCACCGTCATCACGATAACCGCGATCATCAGGAGACCGCCCTGGACCGACGGGTAATCACGCCTGAATATGCTGTCCACCATCCATTTGCCGATACCCGGCCATGAGAAAATCGTTTCCGTCAGAATGGCCCCGGCCAGCAGCACGCCGACCTGCAGGCCGATGGTGGTGATCACCGGTATCATCGCATTGCGCAGCGCGTGTACGCCGACCACGCGTACCGGCGACAGTCCCTTGGCACGCGCGGTGCGCACATAATCCTCGCTCAACACTTCCAGCATGGCAGATCTGGTCTGACGCGCCACGACCGCAAGCGGAATGGTTCCCAGCACAATCGTCGGCAAAATGAGGTGGGAAAGCGCAGAGGAGAATGCGCCTTTTTGACCCGACAGCAGGCTGTCGATCAGCATGAAGCCGGTTACCGGCTTGAAGAAATACAACAGGGATATGCGCCCCGACACAGGCGTCCAGCCGAGGGTACCGGAGAACAGGATGATCAGCAGCAGGCCCCACCAGAATATCGGCATGGAATACCCGACAAGTGCGGTTCCCATGATTGTCTGATCGGGCCACGACCCGCGCCGGGTTGCTGCGAAAATACCCGCTGGAACGCCAACAAGGACGGCAAATATAATTGCGCAAACCGACAGTTCCAGAGTAGCCGGAAACAGGGTGAAAAACTCATCCCACACCGGTTTCTTGGTCACCAGCGAGTTGCCCAGGTCACCGCCAAGCGCAGAAAAAAAGTAGTCAAAATACTGTTCATAGATCGGCCGGTCGAAGCCGAACTGCTTCATCAGCGCGGCATGACGCTCCGGCGTAACACCGCGTTCACCGGCCATCAGCAACACCGGGTCTCCCGGCAACACCCTGATAAATGCAAATGCGGCAATGGTTACCCCGATGAAGGTCGGGATAATCAATCCGATACGACGGATAAGAAATTGAAACATCAAAGCCCCACTTCCCGCCGTGTTCTGAAATTCGAGAACACGGCGGGTATTTCTGTTGTCAGAGGCTCAGGCTCATTCAGCCAGATCGACACCGTCAAACCAGTGACCACCCAGCGGATCCATCACGTAGCCTGAAACCTTTTTCGACATCGGCATGAACACCACCGAGTGAGCGATCGTGGCCCAAGGTGCTTCACGCTTGAACACCACCTGTGCGTCTTCGTAAAGCTTGGTCCGTTCAGCCTTGTCGGAAACAGTCTTGGCTTTCTGGATCAGGTCTTCAAACTCCTTGTTGCACCACTGCGCGCGGTTTGAACCACCAACAGCGTCACAGCCAAGCAGTACCGCCAGGAAATTGTCCGGATCGCCATTGTCACCGGTCCAGCCCAGCAGTACGGCACCGTCTCGATCCTTTGCCTTGGACAGTTTCAGATACTCGCCCCATTCATAGGACACGATCTCGACACCGACACCGATCTTGGAGAAATCCGACTGAATCAGTTCAGCCATCCGGCGCGCATTCGGATTATATGGGCGTTGCACCGGCATGGCCCAGACTTTCATCTTCAGATCCTTTACACCGGCTGCTTCCAGCATCTTTTTTGCAGCGTCAGGATCGTAGGGATCGTCGTTGATGGCATTGTTGTAGGACCACATGGTTGGCGGAATCGGGTTTTTCGCCGCCTTGCCGGCACCCTGGAAAACCGCATCCAGGATCGACTGCTTGTTGATCGCCATATTCAAGGCCTTGCGGACTTCTGCCTTGTCGAAAGGCGCCACCAGCGAATTGTAGGCGAGGTACCCGACATTGAGGCCTTCCTGCTCCATTACCTGCAGGTTGGCATCCGCCTTGAGGTCTTCCAGATCAGCCGGATTTGGATAAGGTGCAACATGGCACTCTCCCGCCTTCAACTTTTGCTGGCGCACCGATGCATCGGTTGTGATCGCAAACACCAGGTCATCAATCGGCTGCTTTCCGGCCCAGTATCCTTCGTGCGCGGCATAGCGAATGACAGCGTCCTTCTGGTAGGCCACAAACTTGAACGGTCCGGTGCCAATTGGTTGCTGATTTAGCAGTTCCTTTTTGCCGTCAGCTTCCAGCTTGGCAGCATATTCAGCCGACAGGATCGAGGCAAAATCCATTGCCAGATTGGCGATCATCGGCGCTTCCGGCCTGTTCAGCACAAACTTTACCGTCAGATCATCGACCTTTTCCACCGATTTCAGAAGGTCAGGCATCGACATGCCGTCAAAATATTCCCACGCAATGCCGGCAGTGTACTGGTTCCAGGCATGATCTTTTTTCAGCTGGCGCTCAAACGAGAACACCACATCATCAGCATTGAAATCCCGGCTCGGAGTGAAGAAGTCGGTACTCTGGAACTTGACGCCTGCGCGCAGCTTGAATGTGTACTCCAGCCCGTCGCTGGAAACTGCCCAGCTTTCCGCCAGACCCGGGATGACTTCAGAGGTGCCGCGCTTGAACTCAACCAACCGGTTATACAGTGGTTTCGAGGAGGCATCGAACGTCGTGCCTGCGGTAAACGGTGCCGGGTCAAAACCTTCCGGGGACCCTTCGGAACAATAGACCAGTGTTTTTGAATGCGCTGCTCCCGACGCCAGCATGGTGGCGCCCAGCAATGTCGCCACAAGTAGTTTCGATTTTGTCATGTTTGTCTTCTCCCTGTTTTACAGACTGACAAGTGATCCGGTTAAGGCGGATCAGGCATGAAAGCATCTTTCCGCAATCATGCCTACAGGGAACAAGGCAAATTGCCTATCGTGAAACTCCATCTCACCGCCAGGTTTCCCCCGTCAGCTGCTTTACGGAATGAAGCGCTGCCGGCAGCTTGTCGCCGACCAGAGTTTCCACGCATACGCCCGGTACAGTCTAACCCGGGTTCGAATGTTTGAGTGCACGTGGCAGCGTTACGGAAAAGGTCGTGAACTCGCCCGGATCGCTTTCGACCGTCAAGGTTCCCCCGTGCTGCTTGACGACAATATCATAACTGAGAGACAGCCCCAGCCCGGTACCTTCGCCCGGTGGCTTGGTGGTGAAAAACGGGGTGAAAATCTTCTCCCGTAAATCGTCGGCAATGCCTGCTCCATTGTCTGTGACATTCACAAATATGCCTTCATCGGATACACCGGTGGCGACCTTGATCAATGGCGCAACCACACGGTCAGGTGTATTCTTCCTCGACGCCGCATACATTCCATTCGAGATCAGGTTCAGAAAAACCCGCATCAGATCCTGCTGGAAACACTCGATTTCGCCCAGATCCTCGGTCAGCGATTTTTCCATCTCGATCTTGAATGTCGAATCTTCCGCACGGGCGCCGTGATAGGCCAGATTGAGGGCCTCTTCCACGATTGCATTGATGTTGCTTTGCTGAACCTCGCTCGGTCCGTCGCGCGAATGAAGCAGCATGTTCTTGACGATGTTGTCTGCCCTGTGACCGTGTTCATCAATTTTGGTGAGATTGGTTTTCACTGTGCTGAACAGGTCTTCAGCATCATCACGGTCTTCATCCCCAAGGGCCGCCAGCGGCTGTGCCAGCAAATCCGACAGTTCTTCCAGCATTTCATTTGAAAGTTTGGCAAAGTTGTTGATGAAATTCAGCGGATTCTTGATCTCATGCGCAATTCCGGCAGTCAGTTGCCCCAGGGATGCCATTTTCTCGGCCTGTACAAGCCGCACCTGGGCTTGTTGCAGCTCATTCAGGGCGGTCTCGGCATCATCCCGCGCGGCGATCAGGTCATTTTCCCGCTGCTTTAGTTCCGTGATGTCGAAATAAGTCAGCATCCGGCCACCATCGGGAAGCGATATGACCTGATGCTGAAGCATCATACCGTCTGCGCGGGCAATGACCGTTGCCGGAACATCCCCTTTTCTCACGGCTTCGACGCGGCTGTTCGCCCAGTCATTCCAGTCGTTTTCAGCAACGTCATAGACACCGGTGTCGCGATTGTACTCGATCAATTCCCTCATCGACGGAGAACGGTCGATAAATTCCTGCGATATCCCCCACAACTCTCCAAAGGCACGATTGATGATGCGCGCCCTGAGATCCGGCCCCATGAACAGCACACCGTACTTTATGGTGTCCAGCACCGCGTTGAATTCCTGCAGAGCGGCAGTCAACTGTTGTTCCCGGTCAACGAGTATCTGCTCAGCGTGTTTGCGTTCGGTAATGTCGGTGTAGGTAGTTACAAAGCCGCCGGTTTCCACGGGATTGCCGACTATTTCGAAAACCACGCCATCCGGGCGGGTCCGCTCGAAACGATGCGGCTCGAATTTGGCGGAAAGCTCCAATCTTTCGCGGACCTGTTGTTCAACATCGCCGTCTCCATATTCACCGCGAACGGCATTCAACCGGAATGCCTGAGACATGTGAAATCCCCGTTTGAAGTCGCTTTCCGGAAACTCGAAGAATTGCAGAAATTTCTGGTTGAACATGACAACATTGAGATTGTCGTCGACCATGGAAATGGCTTGCCCCATGTTCTCCAGCGTCGCTTCAAGGATCGCCGACTGTGCGCTAAGCTCGGCTTCCCGGTTCTTCAGTTCGGAAACATCGGTGTAGATGGAAACAATTCCGCCATCCTTTGTTGGGTGATCACTGATCTGCAACCAAAGACCATTCTTCATATACTGTTCACGGACGCCGCTTGCTGCAGCACGGCGTTCCAGCAAATCGGCAATCCAGTCATCCTGGCCGGCCACCGCATCAGGAAAGAACCCCCGTTCGACGCCTGCCCTGAGGATATCTGTGAATGCGGTACCAGGTGCGACCATGTCGGAAAGTTCAGCAAAATACTCGCGATATTTGGTATTGCAGACAACAATCCGGTCTTCAGCGTCAAAAAGGGCAAATCCCGACGACAGGGCTTCGATGGCATCCTCAAACCGGCCTCGAGCGGCCTCAAGTTCGCATTCTCGTGTCTTGAAATCCGATATGTCCGTGTAAACCGAAACGCGGCCGCCGTCAGACATGGCCCGCTCGTTGATCAGCAGCCACCTGCCATTGCTCAGCTCAATTTCCAGATCGGCCGATGCCTGTTTGGAGCGGGTGCGGCGGTTTTCTATCCAGCCCTCCACACCATCTGGATGAGGTTTGAACATTCCCCGCCCATAGCCATCCTTGATCATTTCTATGAACGGTTTTCCTGCCACCACAATATCAGAAATATCACCTCCCGCGGCATCGCCAAAAATTTCGAGATAGCGGCGGTTCCACAACTTCACCAGTCCGTCACTGCCTACCAGCAGGAATCCGTCAGAGATCGTTTCGAGCGAGTCCAGCAGGCGTTTTTCCGCATGCTCCAGTTCCGACCGGGCCGCCTTGATTTCCGTGACATCGCGCACCGCACCAACCAGCCTTACAACGCGATTGTCGCTATTCCGCACGGCGTAGCCATGGTCTTGCACCCACAGGTATTCACCATTGGGTCCCGCAATGCGATACTCGCACTCCAGATGCTTGCCGTCGCCCTTGAACAGGGTTCGCAGCACGGCCTTGTATTCCGCCAGGTCGTTCTTGTGAACTCGATCCGCCCAGTCCTGCGATTTTCGGATCAGGCCGTCAAACCCAAACAACGTGCTCAATCGATCCGACACGTAGAGGGTATCGGTTTTCAGGTCCCAGTCATAAAGTCCGTCACTGGTTGCCTGCGCCACCAGCGCATATCTTTCTTCACTTGCCGCCAGCGCCGCATTGCGCTCAATCCGCTCCGTGATGTCGCGCACCGCGGCTATCATTCTGGTTGGCTCACCAACCGTGTTGCGAACTGAAGTCCCGTGATCTGATATCCAGAGGTAATCACCCTGCGGTGTGACTATTCTGTACTCACACTCCCATCGCGGACTTTCGCCCGAAACATGGGCTTGCAAGGAAACGGTGTAACGTTCCCGGTCATCAGGGTGCACCAGGTCTATCCAGCCCCAATCGCGCAGGCCATTCGGATCGCTCCTGATACCCAGCAGCCGCTCCAGCTGCGGTGAGCTGAAAAACAAACCGTTTTCAACATCCCATTCGTAGATCGCCTCCTCGGCAGCTTCAGCCACCAATGCATAACGTTCTTCGCTGGCCGCAAGGGCGCGTAGTGCCGTCGCCTCATCGGTTATGTCCTGGAACGTAACCACCAGGCCGGACGCATCCATGTGATGATAGCGAATCCTGAGAATTTGGCCGTTCGCCATTTCCCGTTCCAGCTCACGCCGGTCGGCATACGCGATTTCGGCCATACGTTCCGCGACCTGTTCTTCAACCGACCCGTCACCAAAATCGCCGCGCTCCGCATTAAAGCGGATCATCTGCTCCAGCGAGACACCCGGCTCACACAGTTCCGCCGGATAGTTCCGCAACTCCCGATACAATCTGTTGCAGGAGACCAGACGCAGATCACTGTCGAACACACCGAACCCTTCGCCCAGCTGATCCAGTCCCCTGGCAATCAGTGCGTTTGTTGCATCCAAGGCCTACCGTCCCTTTCAGGCTGTTTGGCATCGGCGCCACTCAGCCATGTTGCGGATCAAATCACGAATTCAAGCATTCCCACAGGCCCAATTCCATTTGCAATGAGATGCTGGTCTGTCGAATTTCCCGCACCCGGCCTTCATTGGCGGCTAGTCCCGGCGCCAATCTCAAACACTTCAGATTGTGGCCGCGCGGTTGGAACCCTGCAATAATTCGGGCGGCAGGCCTTGACGGTCGTTGTGTCTGGACGGAATGTAACCGACGTCCCACCAGTATCGTTTGACATTTGCAGATTTTGCATCTGCTCAACGTGACAGCCGGGGCCTGCGGTAATGCAACGGGTCGATAGTCGGAAGCAGGTCTAATGGGCACAGTTGAAAAAAACTCGCGCGGCACCATCGCCACGCTGCTGGTTGGCGCCGGGCTGCTGCTGACCGCAGTATCATTGTTCCAGACGCTTCTGCCGCTCCGGGCCGGCATTGAAAATTTCCGCCCTGCACTGGTCGGATATCTCGGCACGATCTATGCCACCGGTTTCATTGCCGGTTGCGTCTTCGGCCCGGCACTGGTGAAGACAGTCGGGCATATCCGCACATTTTCCGGCGTAGTTGCAGTCGCCGCGGCGGTATCCCTGCTCTACCCGCTATGGCCAAACGTGTTTCTGTGGCTGCTGCTACGTTTCTTTTCAGGTGTGGCACTGGCGATTGCCTACATGGTGATCGAGAGCTGGCTCAACGATCAGTCGGACAACTCCACGCGCGGCCAGATTCTGTCCATCTACATCATAGTTGCAAATTTAACCACGATGGCAGGACAGTTGCTGGTCAATGTTGCCAGCACTGCCGGGCAAACATTGTTTGCCCTGGTTACTTTCCTGCTGTGCCTGACTGTGGTGCCGATTGCGCTGACACCCATCAGTGAACCAAAACCGATCCCGACCGCCAGGCTGGAACTGAATGGACTGTTTTCGATATCACCGGTCGGCACCATCGGGTGCTTGCTGGTAGGTGCTGTTGAAGGCGCGTTCTGGACGCTGGGACCGACATTCGGGCAGCTACGCGCCATGAGTGTTTTCGAGATCACCCTGCTGATGGCAGCCTTCGTTCTCGGCGGTACGCTTTCACAGTGGCCGCTGGGCAAACTGTCGGATCACTATGACCGCAGACTGGTGATCCTGCCGGTTGCGTTGGGAACGGTGGCGACCGGTTTCCTGATTGCCTTTTGGCCGTTGTCCAACCTGTGGGCGATTTTGGCGCTTGCTACCGTGCATGGCGCATTGATGGTGCCGCTGTATGCCTTATGCCTTGCCCATGCCAACGACAATGTCGCCAATGACAAGCTGGTGCAGACCAGCGGCGGCCTGTTGCTTATTTATTCTATTGGTGCCGCCATCGGCCCGACCATCGCTGCACAACTGATTGAATACAGTAACGAAAGCGGGCTGTTTGTGTTTATCTCCGCAGTGCTGGCGATATTTGCCACATACATCGTGTACCGCCTTGCCTTTGGTCCTGCATATGACCGCCTGGAGCGCAGTCCGTTCGCCCCGCTGCCAAAAACATCCCAGTCGGTGTTCGAACTGGAAGTTGATGACGAGCAATAGCTTGCCGCTCCCGTATCAACGGAAGCGGCGATGAATGATTACGCTGCCGCAATCTGGTTGGCTTTTTCCACCAGCACTTCGGCTTGCCGGATCGATGCATAATCGATCAGCCGGCCATCGAGCGACACGGCACCCTTGCCCTGTTCGGCGGCCTCCTTCATGGCGACCAGAATGCGCCGGGCCCTGTCCACCTCTTCGTTGCCCGGACTCATCACCTGGTTGGCCAACGCGATCTGTGAAGGATGGATGGCCCACTTGCCTTCATACCCAAGAGCCGCAGCCCGTTTTGCCGCTGCCGTGTAGCCTTCCGCGTCGGAAAAATCCCCGAACGGTCCGTCAACCGGTCTCAGGCCGTTGGCCCGCGCGGCAATCACCATTTTTGACAGTGCATGATGCCACATGTCGCCCCAGTGCCGTTCGCGCATGCCACCACCGCCGGCTTGCGCATCCGTCAGAACCGAATAGTCCTTGTTGACCCCGCCGATGATGGTGGTGCGGGCGCGGGTTGAGGCAGCATAATCTGCCACGCCGAAATGCAGGGACTCATTGCGCGAGCTTGCAGCGGCAATCTCGTTGACGTTCTGCATGCCCAGAGCGGTTTCGATGATGTGTTCGAAGCCGATGCGTTTTTTCGATCCCTTGGCGGTCTCGACCTGGGTTACCAGCATGTCCAGCGCATAAACATCCGCAGCAGTGCCGACTTTCGGGATCATGATCAGGTCAAGGCGCTCACCACCCTGTTCCAGAATGTCAACAACGTCACGATACATGTAGTGTGTATCCAGTCCATTGATCCGCACCGACATTGTCTTGGTGTTCCAGTCAATGTCGTTCAGGGCCTCTATGATGTTCTTGCGAGCCTGCACCTTGTCGTCCGGTGCAACCGCGTCCTCAAGGTCGAGAAAAATCACATCAACGTCAGATTGCGCTGCTTTTTCAAACATTTGCGGCTGATTTCCCGGAACAGCCAGTTCGCTTCGGTTCAATCTTGCCGGGGCCTGGGTGATGGTGTGAAAGCTCATTTCCGGTGCTCCTGAAGTAAAGAATGGCGGCCAGAAAAGGGATCTACATTGCCATTTGTCAAGAATAAAACACACAACATTACAAAAATTACAAAAGTAAATTTGAAAATTACCCAAACCACGTATTGACGCGAATTCTCTTCCCTTGAGACCACGCTGCTGCGTAGGTTCCAGTCTGCCAAAACGACATCAAGGGAACAGAAAAATGCAGCACCAATCCGGCATCACCATTACCAGCGAACTCGACATGAAGGGCATGCAGCGCGCCAGCGACATGCCATACTCTGCAGTACTGGATCTGCGGTTTGCCGATCAGGGCCACGCCCGTCCCGTCGAGGAAGAGGTTCTGCTGCGTTTGAGAAATCTGCACGTCAGCTACGAACAGCTGCCGCTTGACATGGCCAGGCCACAGGGCTGGCAGAAAAACAGCCTGATGCGTCAAATCGGCGAAAACCTGCACGACCTGGTGGTCATTACGGATCAGCCCGAGGCAGTGACCGAGTTTTGCCGCAGCATCGACGTTCCGGCAATTCAGGCCAGCCGTGTCGATGACGCGGAAATCGCCACCCTGGTTCCGCAGCTCGAAGTTCCACAGACTTTTCGGGCTGGCACCCATCAATCCGCTGTGATCTGAAGGCCGTCGCGCCATGGACATTCATGAATATCAGGCCAAGGAAATCCTGCGGGATTTCGGGATAATCACCCCGCCTGGCGGCATGGCATACAGCCCCGAACAGGCGACCTACAGGGCCCATGAAATCGGCGGCGACAAATGGGTGGTCAAGGCACAGGTTCATACCGGCGGCCGCGGCAAGGCCGGTGGCGTGCGGGTATGCGACAACGAACGCGAGGTTTTTGACGCCGCCAATGAAATGTTCGGCAAAAAACTTGTCACCCATCAATCCGGGCCTGACGGCAAGATCGTCTACCGCGTCTATATTGAAGGCGGTGTGGACATCGAGCGCGAACTCTATCTCGGTTTTGTCCTCGACCGCTCTACGGAACGGATCATGGTTGTTGCGTCTTCTTCCGGTGGAATGGAGATCGAGGAAATTGCCGCTGATGAACCAGACACAATTATCCGAAGCGTTGTCGACCCGGCTGTCGGCCTGACCGAATTCCAGGCACGCGAGATAGTCTTCAAGCTGGGACTGGGCGCCACTCATGTTCAAGCTGCAGTAGCAACCATAAAGGGATGTTATCGCGCGTTCCGCGACCTTGATGCCACCATGGTGGAAATCAATCCGCTGGTTGTAACTGCAGATGGTTCGGTGATGGCGCTTGACGCCAAGATGGAATTTGACGACAACGCGCTGTTCCGCCGCCCGCGGATATCGGAGTTGCGTGACAAGAGCCAGGAAGACGTCCGGGAAACCAGGGCAGCAGACCGCGGGCTGAGTTATGTAGGTCTGCAAGGCAACATTGGCTGCATCGTAAATGGTGCAGGCCTCGCCATGGCAACCATGGACATGATCAAGCTGGCCGGTGGCGAACCGGCCAATTTCCTCGACATTGGCGGTGGCGCGTCCCCGGAACGGGTGGCGAAGGCGTTTCGCCTGGTTCGCTCCGACGACAAGGTGAATGCCATTCTGGTCAACATCTTCGCCGGCATAAACCGCTGCGATTGGGTTGCAGAAGGTGTTGTGCAGGCACTGAAGGCCGGCGATCTCGACATTCCGGTGATCGTGCGCCTGGCGGGCACCAATGTCGAAAAGGGCATGCAGATTCTGGCCGAAAGCGGATTGCCGATCGCCACAGCAACCACGCTGGCCGAAGCCGCCGGCAAAGCCGTCGCCATCAGCAATGCGGCCCTCAACCCATCAAAAATCGCGGCGGTGTCATGAGCATCCTGATCAACAAATCCACTCCGGTGATCGTTCAGGGTATTACCGGGCGCATCGGTCAGTTCCATAGCCGGGAGATGATCGAGTATGGCACCAATGTCGTCGGTGGCGTCGTGCCGGGCCGTGGCGGAGAAACGGCCATGGGCGTGCCGGTTTTCAACACCGTCAAGGAAGCCGTCTCCGCCACCGGGGCGACCGCAAGTCTGGTTATCGTACCGCCGCCATTTGCAGCCGATTCCATCATGGAGGCAGCCGATGCCGGTATCGATCTATGCGTTTCCATCACTGACGGAATTCCGGCACAGGACATGATGCGTGTAAAACGCTTCATGCGCAGATACCGGCAGGAAAAACGCATGCGCCTGCTGGGCCCAAATTGTGCAGGCATCATCACACCGGGTGAAGCTCTTGCCGGTATCATGCCGGGTCACATTTACCTTCCCGGATCAGTCGGCATTGTCGGCCGCTCAGGCACGCTTGGATATGAAGCGGCCTCGCAAATGAAGCAACTCGGTATCGGCGTGTCCACCAGTGTTGGCATTGGCGGCGATCCGATCAACGGCAGTTCGTTCAGGGACATTCTCGAACTGTTTGAACACGATGACGACACCACCGCGGTCGTTCTGATCGGCGAAATCGGCGGGCCACAGGAAGCAGAAGCCGCCGAGTTCATCCGCGATCACATGACCAAGCCGGTTATCGCCTATGTTGCAGGGTTAACTGCACCGAAGGGCAAGCGCATGGGGCATGCCGGCGCCATCATTTCAGCATTTGGGGAGAGCGCTCCGGAAAAGGTTGAGTTGCTGCGCGAAGTCGGCGTCTCGATAGTACCCAACCCGTCGGAGATCGGCTCCACCGTTTATGAAACCCACAGCAAAGCTGCATGAAAGAGTGTGACGCCATGTTCCCGACTTCAACAGACAGCCTCAATTCCGTTGTGCCATGCCAGTGGAGCCCGGCCGCAAAAAAGACAGCAAATTATTGCGCCGCCACAAGTCACAGCAATGCCGACCTGGCGGGTAACACGATCCATACGGCGACCAACTCCCGCAGCCAGTTGAACGAAAACAAGGCCGAAACTGTTATCAAGCTTATGCTGATGGCTGGTCAAAAGCTGTCCGGCAAGACTCTCGGAATTATCGGATTTGGACGAATTGGGCGCGAAACTGCCCACAGGGCTCACTTTGGCTTCGGCATGAAGGTTGTAGTCCATAGCCGCTCATCGGTAGCAACCGAAGATCTGGTCCAGATCGATGCCGGACAGGTTGACGACATTGATGACCTGTTGAATCAATCGGATTTTGTGTCCCTGCACTGCCCGGCAGACGAAGAAAGCCGTCATCTGATCGACGCCTTGCGGCTGAACGAAATGAAACCGGATGCCTATCTGATAAACACGGCCTGCAGCGAACTGGTCGATGAAGAAGCACTGGCCGATGCGCTTTGGTATGACACCATCGCCGGCGCGGGCCTGGATATAGACAACCATGAACCTGGCGTTTGCCGCCGGCTTGCCGCATGTGAAAACGTTGTTTTGCTGCATCCTTCCAACCTCACAACCGGCAGCGCACGCGAGACAAACTAGTGCCCTTACGGTCGACAGGCGGATCAGGCGTTGTCGATTGCAAGCCGGCCACTCCTTCACGTCCAGGACGTGTCGGGTACGCAAACTGCCTTCTGTCAACTAGTCACTCTTACAAATTACAAACTTGACTAATCTTGCATTTACAGGCTCCATCAGGTGATGGCTGGACAGAAAATATTCATTGGACCCAAGTTGCGCGAACTGCGCCAGGACGCGAGCCTGACACAGGCCGATCTGGCCAAGGCATTGGGGGTCAGCCCCAGCTATGTCAACCTCGTGGAGCGCAACCAGCGCAGCGCCTCGCTGAAGTTTCTGATCAGCCTGGCCGACAATTTCGGCATCAACTGGCGCGACCTGACCAACTCCGACAGCGGCATGTTGCTCGGTGAACTGCGTGAACTCACCCGGGATCCGGCTTTCGGCGACAAGCCGCCTGATGTTGAGGAACTTCGCAGTGCGCTTGACGGATCGCCCAATCTGGTTCGCGGCATGTTGAATATATTCAATGCCTACCGCACCTACGGCGAAAGGCTGGCTGAACACAACGAAGCCATGTCGGATACCATGGATGCATCTTTCAGTATCGAACAGGGCGTGCATGACTTCTTCCGCAGAAACAACAATCATTTCCAGGCACTGGAGCAGTGTGCCGAACAATTCTGGGGGCAGACAACGCCCGACCGGCAGGAAATGTACGGCGCGCTCAAGGCCCATCTGAAAGACCGGCTGAACATAGAGGTCAAACAGGTGCGGGCAGAACTGCTCGGCATATCGCTGCGATACTACGATCCCGACAAGAAACAGATTCAGCTGTCAGACGGGCTGGACTATAACAACCGGGTTTTCCAGCTCGCGCATATGATAGGGCTGATTGAGTATCCTGATCTTCTGAGCGAACAGCTATCGCCGAAATTGCGTTCCAACGAGCGCATAGCATTCCGGTGCCGCGTGGAACTGGCCAATTATTTTGCCGCCGCACTGATGATGCCCTACAGCGATTTCTACAAGGAAGCGGTTCAGGCAAAGTATGACATCGACAGGCTGTCGGCGCTGTTTTCTGTCTCTTACGAGCAGGTCTGTCATCGTTTGACCACCTTGCAAAGGCCGGGTCAGAAAGGAATTCCGTTCTTCTTTCTGCGGGTCGACCGGGCCGGAAACATATCGAAGCGTTTCAATGTTACCCAGATACAACTGGCCCGCTATGGCGGCGCCTGCCCGCGCCTGGATGTGCATTACTGTTTTCGCGTACCGGGCCGCATCATGACCCAGATCGTCGAAATGCCGGACAACAGCCGGTATCTGACCATAAACCGGACCGTTGACCGGCCGACGACGAGATATTCGACCGAAGACAAGCGCCTTGCAGTATCCCTGGGGTGCTCGACAGAGTACCTGCAGGAGACAATCTACGGCATTACCATTGATCCCAAGGCCACCAGGCTGGTCACCGAAATAGGGGTGAACTGCCGCCTCTGCCCGCGCAAGCAGTGTGAACAGCGCGCCCATGACCCGTTCTATTCAAACCTGCCGCTGGATGAGAACCGCCGCGGCGCCACCCACTTTGAAAGCTAATCCATATGGGTAGAGATGGTTTCGCCGGTAAACTTTCCATTGCATCCGAACGCGCCCATCAATAATATCAGTGAGCTGACTTTACGGAGGGATGAATGAGGCCGTTTGCAATCGCCGCTATTGTTTTCACGATGGCGTCTACTGGAGCCGCCGCGCAGGATGCCCACGGCGACTGGAACGGCTTGTACGCCGGTGTTCACGTTGGAGGACTCGTTTCAAGACCTCATTATCGTGAACTGAATTACGACAACTATGACCTGAATCCATTGATCCTGGGCGGCGGTGGCGGTGTGCTGGCCGGACATAACTGGCAGTCGGGTGCGCTGGTATTTGGTACCGAGGCAGACTTTGCCGGGTTATATGCGGACAAGGGCAAAGACGCGGGAGCCGAATTCAACGACTACACTGCGTTCCAATACAATTGGAACGCCCATGTGCGGGGAAGGGTCGGGTATGCAGTCGGAAGTGCCCTGGTTTTCATAGCGGGTGGTCTGGCAATTGCAGAATTTCAGGTGGATGACACTGATCCTGGCTGGGATGAGAAGACATCAGTTCTGATCGGCTGGACCATTGGTGGGGGTTTGGAGATGGTGGTAGGTGAGAACATGACCGCTCGCCTGGAGTATCTTTATGACGATTATGGTACAGGCAGGCATGTGTTCAGTGAAGCGAATGACACCGACCAGCCTTATCCAACCAGCTGGAAACCTGATGCCAGCATTATCCGCGCAGTTGTTACATGGGGCTTTTGAAGCGGGAAGAGGTCAAACTGGATCATTCGGGTTTTGCATTTTCCCTGGCCACGCGCTGCAAGACCTGCAATGCATCCTGCTCACGCCCGTCAGGTACAAACAGGTGATCATGAAAGAAGCCGGAAACCGGATTCACACCCATGCCGTGACTGGCAAGTTCGCTGGCAACACGGGCAATGAAACCAATCGCTTCCAGTGACGAATGCACCTCCAGCGTGATCATTCGACAGGGGAATTCATAGGCCAGACCACAGGCTTCGGCGTCCACTCTGGACAGGATAAGGGTAATGCCCTCTGCTTCTTCGAACATCATGCGAGGGTTTATGTCATTTGGCACAGAACTCTTGGGCACCGTCGCAAACACAAAAACACCGTCCACAAGCGTTGCCGAAAGTGTTCTCAGAAGCTCGCTCAGATTGCTTTCACCAACCATGTTGTTTCCTTCGAAATTCAACGGATGTTGCGGCCAGCCGGTCGGGCGGCTCACAATGTTGCCGTATTGCCATA
Source organism: Alphaproteobacteria bacterium (assembly GCA_024640405.1). Taxonomy (GTDB): domain Bacteria; phylum Pseudomonadota; class Alphaproteobacteria; order Rhizobiales; family Aestuariivirgaceae; genus Anderseniella. Next base: position 32,927 of record JAHEFB010000038.1, read on the forward strand.
TTGGGTATTAATCAGTATTGCGGCGTGCCAGAAACCGGCCGCCACCCAGTTCACCGGTTTCATAAAGGCCCACAAAAAAGCTGTACGCACTGTCCCATCTGGCGAAGTGGGCCTCGCCGAACCGGTCAACGGTCTGGTCTTTAAGGTTGCGGTACATGACAAGCCGATCTGCCAGAATGACCCGCCACTTATCGCTGACGTCGTGATGTTCAAGTAGGGAACAGTCCTCGCGCTCCAGCGCAGTTTTGTAACTCACCGCAGATGCCAGTTCCTGGAACGTCATCTCCCGTTGCAAGCGCGCCCGCGTACTCTGGCAAGTGCTGTCCGTCACCAGTATGTCGGTGAATGCAATGCGTCCGCCGGGTTTCACAACCCGGGCACACTGGGCAACCAGGGTATCCTTGTCGGGTATATGGCAGAACGCCTCCTGGCTGATCACCACATCGAATGTCCCGTCAGCAAACGGCATCTCCAGCGCATTGGCGTTTCTGAATTCGACGCGATCACCAAGGCCGGTCATGCCCGTCAGCCGTGTTGCTCCTGCAATGCGGCTCTCGGCCAGATCAATTCCTGTAACGCGGCAGCCATAGTTATGAGCCAGATACCGCGAAGGACCACCCATGCCGCAACACACATCAAGCACGTGGCAGTCCCGGTCAATTCCCGCCAGTGATGCCAGCACGTCATTTGCCGCCACTCCGCCAAAGTGGTCCTGATCATAGTTCTGCAGAACGTCTTCCGTAACGTTGTTCGGATCAACTTTGTCACGTTCCAGTTTCTCAAGAATCTGCTGTTCGTTGATCGGGTGCGTATCATAGAAATTGACGACATCTCCGATTTGTTCATCGTGGTTCACTGGCTTTGCTCCGGCATGTCCTGGCTGTTGAAGTCAGATCAAAATTAACCGGATTACAATGCGATGTCGTGAACTGGCTGGCAAACTCTGCTTTTTGCGGCCCGTTGAAAACCGATCGAAAAATACTGTCATTCCTACCGCACGACCAGCAGCGATCCGTCGGCCCGCCTGGCATTCAGGGCGACCTGATCAAACGACCCGATACACCTGATCAATTGCGCCTCATCCATCAGGACGGCTGCAGTCGACAGGCCGTCGGCCAAGGTGGCCGATCCGTGAACAATACTGACTCTTTGCCATTGCGACCGCACCGGACGCCCGCTCAACGGTGAGAGTATATGGCTGTTGACGCCATCAAATGTCGTGCCCGACGGAGCTGATGTCGCCACGCACCTGTTGGTCACGGAAACGAAATCGGTGACCGGATCGTCGTCCTTTGTCACCAGTCCGACCCGCCATGCATAACCGCCGGGCTTGCGGCCCATGGCCGAGATCTCACCTATATTGACGATGGCATTTGCCAAGCCCTCGGAACGCAACAGCGCGGTAATGCGATCCGTGATGAAACCTTGCGCAATGCCGTTGAGCGTCAGTTGCATACCCGGTCTGGTGAACCGTACCCGGTCGCTGTCGTAGACCACATTGCGCCAGCCGACCATGCCGCGGGCATCGCGAATGTGCGTCTCATCAGGGCTGCCTTTGTACTCGGCGAAAACCTGCCACAGTGGTTGCACCGTCGGATCAAACAGCCCGCCTGTTGCGGTGTGAACAACACTCACCCGGGACAGCAGCGACAATAGTTCCGCCGGCGGCCCCTCGAGTTCGCCCTTCAAATTCAGCACACCAAGCGAGCTATCTGAACGATACAGGCTGAAGATGTTCTCAAGCCTTTCGATCTCCGCGCGCGCCAGTTTAATGAGGCGCCTGGCTTCAGCTTCCGGCAGGCCGCTTATGATCAGCTTTGCCTCGGCTCCCAGTGCTATTCCCCGCCAGGAAACCGCCTTCGCGGCAACCGGCCCGGCTGCTCCGGCCAATGTTGTAGCAGCTGCGATAGTTATGAAGCGGCGGCGAGACAGCATCATTTGACCGGCTCCGATTTCAATTGACTCTGCTGTTTCAGATCGACCGGACCAAGCACATAGGCATCCGGGATGTCCGCCAGATTCACAACCTCACCTCCGTGTTTGACTGAAAAGCTTTTTGCTGCAACCTCAGTACCGAACGGGACGGTCTCCGGCGCGCCCATGCCGCCTGTCCTGGCGCTGTTGATGACAAAGAAAGCCTTCTGGATATCGATCCAGGTGTCATCGCCGGGAAAGTCCCATCGTTCGGATTTTCCCATGTCGTTGACATATATGACCACCGGCTCGTGAGTTTCTTCCGGCAGCCTCGTAAAGGCGATTGCATCGCGGACCTGCGAAAACCAGATCGGAAACAACAATCCCTTGAGATGAATCTGTGCTTTCGGACCGGTGTGCTCCAGTATGTTCATGCTGCAGTAATGACCCAGCGCTTCTTCAGTCATCGCGATAGGTGCAGGCACAACCTGCTTCGCACTTTGCTCATTGCACCCCGACAGCAGCAGGACACATCCCAGACAAACCGAGGCAGCGACAAATCTGCTGATCATGGCTGAACCCTTCTCAAAATTGCCGTCGACAGACCAAGAGCGATCACCATCCAGACAAACGGACTGATGATGGCCAGTTGCGGCAGGAACGGCATGGCATTGCCGCCCGCAGCAAGTCCTGTGGATGCGGCCGCATCGATTGCCGCCATGTTGAACACCCGAAATGCGTCGGCCGGATTGATCACCAGCAAATAGGGAAACAGGGTCTTTGCAAAAAACCCGTCTGCACTGGCAAGCAATCCGCCAAGCAGCGCCAGATCGTAAAGAACGACGGTAAACAGCCAGATGGCAACCGCCAGTGCTGCCGCAGTCCCGGTCTGGCGCACGCTGACGCTCGCCACATATCCAATCGCAACAAAGGTGGCCCCCAGTGCCAGGCTGGTAGAGATCACCCGCGCCAGATCGAAGATGCCGTCCATTCCCGTGTTTTGCGCCGCAGCGAAAACAATGGCGCCGGCAACACCGTAGCCAAGCACAACAGCCAGAGATAACACCACGACGTGGCCAACAAACTTGCCAAACAGCACCTGCCCACGCGAAACGGGCGTAGCCAGCGTCAATTGCAGTGTTCCACGATCAATCTCGCCAGCAATCGCGTCGAACGATAAGAGCAGCGCAATCAGCGGTACCAGATAAACCGAAAGCGTTGACAGGCTGGCCACCACAACACTCAGGCTGTCAGCCTTGGTAGCACCTGATGGAGCGCTTCCCAGCAGCGCCAGCAACAGTGCAAACACCAGCAGGATGATGGAGGCTAGCAGAACCCAACGGTTGCGAACCCCAATGCGGATTTCAGTCCCTGCAATTGTCAGAACTGCGCTCATGTTGCATCTCCCCTGTCTGCATCATCACTGGAAAAATAACGGTACACCTCGTCAAGACTCGGCGATGATATATCGACGTCGCTCACCGCCTTGCCGAGTTGCGAAATAACCGACAGGCGATCCATCTTGTCCGGGCGCGGGCAGTCGAATTCAACGGATTCACCGTTGACCCGTTCTCCGCCAAGCCGGCTGTGTACGCTTTCCACGTGATCTGAATTCGAACGCACCCGAATGCGGATCGGCAGGTTCGCAGAACGCTGCAGCTCGGCCAGCGACCCGTTGGCGACAACTTCCCCCTTGCGCAGAATTGCCACCCGGTCGGTCTTCAATTCCAGCTCACTCAACCCGTGAGATGACAGCAGAACAGCGGTTCCCCTGCCGGCAATTTCGCCAATCAGCTCATAGAATCGCTGCCGCGAGATAGGATCGAGACCGGATGTCGGCTCATCAAGCAACATCAGTTTGGGGTTGCCGACAATTGCCTGAGCCAGCCCCAATCGCTGTCGCATGCCCTTGGAGTACCCGCCACACCGCCGATCGGCGGCCTCGGCAAGGTCGACTTTTTCCAGAGCGCTGCCAACCTCGTCAGCATCAGCATTCTTGAGCTTTGCATAAAAGGACACAATTTCCCGTCCAGTCAGCATTTTCGGAAACGCAACAGCCTCGGGCAGGTACGACACATCGCGTCTCGCCAACCGGCTTCCCGGCGGTTGTCCGTTGATGCAAACATGGCCATCGTCAGCTCTCAGGAACCCCAGGATTACCCTGAACAAGGTGGTTTTGCCCGCCCCGTTATGGCCCAGCAAAGCGACCTTTTCACCCGCTGCGACGTCCAGCGACACACCTTTCAGTGCTTCGATGTCCTTGAACCGCCTGGAAACATTCTGTGTAAGCAACACCATGTTCATTGCATCAAAACCCTTCTCTCGGCCTGAGTGCCGGTGTCATCAGCGGTTTGTCGTCGACCACACCACCGGGCAGCAACGCGGGAAACTCTTTCTGCGCCCAGCGGATCAGTTGAACTGCCGGGCTTCCCAGCAACAGTTTCGCCGACGGTTGTGTCCACAAAATCTGGTCCATGGTGTCATTGGGACGAAACGCCTGGTCGGCCACACCGTCGCCGTTCACGTCAAAGGCACTGTGGTCACTCCAGAAATTGCCCGACCATGTGTGGTTCTTTGACCCGACAAATTTCACCTGCCGCCGATTGTAGACAAATGAATTACCCACAATCGTGTTGCGTTCGGAGCCGGCCGTAAAGTGAATGCCGATCGGGCAGCCTTCAAAGTGATTGTTTCGCATGATGTTCTTGTTGGCGTTGTACATGAAAAGGCATTTTTTGCCGCCGTCGCGAACAATATTGCCCTCCAGGATCGCCTCATTGGCGTAGTTCAGCATGATGCCGTGCTCGCGATCACCAATGGAGATATTGTTGGTGATCTTGATGCGGCTGGTGAACATGATCGCATAGCCAAGGTGGTTGCCGACCGAGACGTTTCCCGAGACCTCGCTGTCATCGGCATACATGTAGTGAACCGCGAACCTCAAGCCTTCAAACCTGTTGTTGCGGAATGTGTTCTGCTTGCTGGAATTGACGAAAATGCCGTCACGGCCATAGCGCACCTGGTTGTCGCGAACCTGCGCACCCGGCGCGTTCCAGACGTATACCCCATTGCCGCGACGGTTCATCAACCGGTCCTGACGACCGATAATGGTATTGCCTTCCACCAGTGCATTTCGCGCGCCGTGAACATCCACACCGTACAGGTTGCCCTCGATGATATTGTTCCGGACAACCGCGTTGGTTGCTTTCTTCGTCAGTTGCACACCGCTGTCAATTGTCTGGTGATCGGAGCCGGAACCCGTCAGCTTCAAACCTGCAATGACAACATCAGGCGCATCGATCCAGATAACCGATCCCTGCTCCCTGCCCCGCACATGAACAAGTCCCTCGCCGTGAATCTCCAACGGCTTGGTGATCTGCAACCCGCCGGCATAATTGCCGGCAGCCAGCAACAACCGGTCTCCCGGTTGGGCTGTATGGATGGCCCGGGCAAGCGCGTCGTTGCCGGGCATCACTTTAACATCAGCAGCGATCGCCGATGTTGTGAGCGATGCCGACAACATCGCACCTGTTAATACTCGGGCCATCCAGTGCATGTCAGTCGGTCCTATGCTGCACGCGGTTCAACAAACATGCGGCCGCGCATTTCCATGTGCAGCGCATGACAGAACCACTGGCAGTAGAACCAGTGAACACCGGGCCGGTCAGCAGTGAACGTGACCGACGCCGTCGCTTGCGGTGCAACCTCCATGGCGACACCGTAGTTCGAAAGGCAGAAGCCGTGGGTAACATCATCGACATCATCCAGGTTGGTGATATAGACGGTCACCTCATCCCCCTGTTTGACACTGAACTTCTCCATCCCGAATTGAGGTGCAACAGACGTCATGTAGACCCGGACCTTGTTGCCATCACGAACAATCTTGTCGTCGCTTTCCAGATCCACACCGTCTGCCTTTGCCTGTTTGACGGCATCAGCAAAAACCGGGTCATCGCGCTTCCACACATTGACCGGCTTCACGATGTCAGACCGCACGATGATGCTGTCATGCGGTTCCGCAAAGGTCGGGCCGTCATGGACAACCTTCATTTCATCGCTCGAAATGTCGATCAGCTGCTCGTTTTCCGGCTTCAGCGGGCCAACATTGATGAACCGGTCCTTTGAAAACTTGTTCATCGAAACCAGCCATTCACCGTCGGCTTCAGCCGTCTCTCCCATCGAAGTGGAGTTGTGACCGGGCTGATAGTGCACATCGACCTTGGAGATGATCGGGTCGACCTTTTCACCGGCAAACGCCTTGATGGCCTTGTCCATGTTCCATTTCACGACCTGGCTATCAAGGAACAGTGTCGTGAAACAGTTGCCCTTGCCGTCAAATGCCGTGTGAAGCGGACCAAGACCCAGTTCCGGCTCACCAACGATGCAGGACCTTGGATCAGCGTTGTCCGCAAACAACGCATCTACCTTTTCAACATCGATGATGGAAACCGTCGGCGACAATTTGCCATTGATGACAATGTGTTTCTTGTCCGGTGCGGCGTTGACCCCGTGCGGGCTGTTTGGAATCGGGATGTAGCGCGTATAGTTCTTGTTCTCGCCTTTCAGCCCGTTGATGATCGGCACCCCGTTCAGGACCTCGACGTCACCGGCCTTCACGCCATCCTCGATGGCTTTGAGGTTGAACACGACCACATGATCAAGTTCGCTCTCGGTCATTTCGGCCAGGTTCATGCCCATCTCTGAGTTGTAACTCGTCGAGAAGGCATACTTGCCCTGATAGTCACAGTCCGTGTTGTCGAGGTTGCCGCTCACCTTTACCTGCCATGCGACTTTCATCTCGTCGCCATCGATCGCTGTGAAGATGTTCACGTATTTCGATGGGTCATCGAGAATGTCTCCGTCATTGACCAGGGGGGCTTCATGCTCGCCGTTTGCAAACACATAGCCGGTGCGCGGGAACTTTTGCGGACGCATACCGTGAATGTCATGCGCATTGGGTATCTCGATGATCTTGTCGCATTTCATCACATCGCAGCGAATACGGGCAACCCGGGTGTTCGCCTTGTCATTGGCAAAAATATAACGGCCGTCATAGGTACCGTCTGTGAAGGACATGTGCGGATGGTGAAGATCCCCGTTGTCGTAAGTCTTCATGCCTCTGGCCGCCAGGAAGTTCCTGGTTTCTTCAGTCAGGCCCTCGGTGAGGATTTTCAGGCTTTCATTGGTTTGCCCCCACCCGGTTGCAGAACACCGGTTGAAGACAGGAATGCGCATCAGTTCGCGCATCGACGGAAAGCCCAGAATGCGGACTTCACCAGTTTGGCCTGAGGACCAGAAGCCGTAATAGGGATCAAGCTCGCCTGGCGCCAGATTGGCCTTTCCGGAACCCGCCGCGCGGGCTTCTGTAATACCGTTCGAAAACAGGCCTGTTGCGGCTCCCGTCGCTGCAACCACGGCACCTGCTGCGGTTGCGGTCATCACGGCACGGCGCGAAAACCCTTTCTTTCTGGTTTCTTCAGCTGACATATCGCTAACTCCTTTCAAGTTGTTGAAGCAGTACTTATTCCGCCGGCACTCGAACATCTCCTGATTGTTCGTCCGTCGGTAGAATTGGGGAGACTTTCTTGGGCCTCGGCGCACCTCCGCGGGCGCGCGAGGCGGCTTTCTTGATGCACACCGGGCATTTTGTCGTGCTTTGGTAGAGCACCTGGCAATGCAGACACTGGTGACACTCGTTCGGGTTGATATGGCCTTCGGGATGAATAGCCTGAACCATGCACTCATTGGCGCAACGCAGGCACGGGTCACCGCATTGCTTGTAGCGTTTCAGCCAGTCAAACGTCCGCATGCGGGCAGGGATGGCAAGAGCTGCACCCAGCGGGCACAAATACCGGCAGTAAAATCGTTCGACGAACAATCCGGCAGCAAGCAAGGCGACCACAAACAGGACATAGGGCCAGGCGCGATCAAATTTTAAAATGATCGCGGTCTTGAACGGTTCGATTTCCGCATAATGCTCAGCCAATTCAAGCGAATACAGAGACAGGCCAAAAAGTCCCATGAAAATCATGTATTTGATGGGCCATAGTCGCTCATGCAGGCTCCACGGCACATGAAACTGCGGCACTTTGAAATACCGCGCGATCTTGTTGGTGAGTTCCTGCAGCGCGCCGAACGGGCACAACCAGCCGCAGAACACGCCGCGCCCCCAGAACAGAAGCGAAGCTGCAACCGAGAACCACAGAATGAAGATCAACGGGTCCATCAGGAAGGCGGACCAGGAGAAATCTGTCGTCACTGCGGAGAAGAAGGCCAGAACGTTGACGATGGACAATTGCGCATTGGCATACCAACCCAGCACAAACAGGGTGAACGTCAGAAATCCGATGCGGAACCAGTAAGTAAAGCGCTCGTACCTGGTCACCTGCATCTGGAAAAAGAACACTCCCGTCAAAACCACAATGGCAGCAACCAGCAACCCGACCTCGATGCGCTTCTGCTTCCAGATACGTTGCCATAAATGACTCAACTCGGCCGGATCGGAGGCAGCCAGACCGGTAAGCTGCTGCGTTGCGTCAGGAGCAGGCGTTGTGGCGACTATCTCAACCAGACGGTCCGGAATACGGTAACCAAGGTCAAATGTGATGAATGACTTGTCGATGGCGCCGACGGCACGTTGCACCAGCAACTGCAGCCGGAACGGTTCAGTCGGATTGAAACCCATGTCGGCGGGAACCTTGAACATGTCGAGTTCGGCAAAAGACGGCGCGTCAGACGGCGCAAGCCGGCCCAGGCGCCGATGCTGCTTGTCGAAAAACCTTGCAGACGCGTCGCCCTGAATGAGTTGTATACGGTCAAAAATTCCGCCGCGCACATAGCCGGACCCCTTGAACGAGTATTTGCCCCGCCCCAGCACTAGTATCGCCTCCTCACCCTCTCCCAGCCAGTCGACCAGGTTTTCGTATTCATCATCACCGAGCAGGCTGCGACCGATTTCCGGCGCAGAGATGAGAGCCACCTGCATATCGATGAAGGTATCTTCCGGATCACCTTTTTCCGGCCGCGCCGCAGCGCGGGCATCCCCGCTGTCGATGAAAGCCTGGTTGACCTGACCCACATCCAGCCGCAGCGACCGGACAGACCCGTCGCCGGCCAGGGTTTGCCAGTTTGCAACCGGAACATCGTCACCTGCAGGCCGCAGCAGTTTTTTTGCCGGACCCTGTTTCGCAAGCTCGGCTTTCAAGCCGCCAAGGCCCAGGGAACGGGCAACTTTCAAACCGGCGCGCACGATTGAGTCGTCGATGACCATGATGGTCACGGTGGCACCGGACACGATATCCAGCTCATGCGCGGACCCGCCCGCCTCGGCTTCCTTTATCAGGTCCAGTCCGGCATATTTTTCCGTCACTGCGCGAATTTTCGATTCCGGAATACCGATCAGCACAATCGGTTCAGAATGTTTGACAAGCTTGACGCCGGTCACCCTGGCGTTGCCGTCGACGCCCATGACCACATGGATGGGCTTGCCGGAATACCCGGTTGTCGTCACAAAGTCCGATGTGAGAAAGACGTAGCCTATCGCCTTTCCATCTTTCAGGGCCGGCACAACAGCAATATCCGTGCGCAATTCGCCTAGACTGTCTGCGCCCGGCACCAGAACGGAGGCATCAACCTGATCCAGGAACTTCGCGACAAGAGGCTCGCTGTGAGCGGTGTGAACCGCAATCATCATGAAAATGATCACGCTCAGTATCGCAGCGAGCAGATTGCGCCCGAATTCCCGAATTAAGTGCATGCCAAGTTGGCTTCATTTTTACGCTTTGTTACTCTAGTTGGACCGGACAATAGGAGCGTCGCCAACTCGCAGCCTTGAGCAAAGTCAATCCTGAAAGTTTTTTCTACCGGGCGACAAACCACGTCGGCCTTTGCTACAAAGCTGGTAGTGGTCAGTCCTGCACTACGGTTCGTTTTCTCAAAATCATTTTTGAGCCGCTGCACAAATGGGGATAACAAATGAACAATCGCTGGCAGGTTCTGGCCCTGCTGTTTGGGGTGCGTGTGGCGATGGCCTTTCAGTTTCAGGCCGTCGCTGCCCTTTCCCCTTCCGTGATGAACGAGTTCAATGTCGGCATTGCCGACATTGGCCTGCTGATAGGACTTTATCTTTCACCCGGCATCCTGCTGGCCTATCCAGGCGGCGAAATCGGCAAACGGTTTGGCGAGAAGTCGGTTGTGCTGGCCGGACTGCTGCTGATGGCAGCCGGTGGCCTGATCATGGCAATTTGTGACAGCTGGAACCTGCAGATAACCGGGCGTCTGCTGGCCGGTGTCGGGGGCGTACTATTGAACGTCCTTATGACCAAGATGGTAACCGACTGGTTCCAGGGCAGGGAAATCGCCACGGCAATGGGCATCTTCGTCAACTCATGGCCGTTCGGCATTGCACTGGCGCTCATCGTCCTGCCCGGCCTGGCTGACGCGGCGAGCTTTGATATGGCAATGTTCGCCGTTGCCGGTCTGACCATGCTCGGCTTCGCCGCCCTGGCCATTGGCTACCATCCCCCGGAAGACAGCAAATCAACCGAAACCCTCAGTGCACCGTTGCGGGGAACTGTTCTCGCGGCGCTCATTTGCGCCGGTCTTATATGGGGTCTCTACAATGCCGCGCTCGGCATGATTTTCAGTTTTGCACCGGCAATGCTGGCAGAGCGGGGATGGTCCGCCACGTCAGCCAGTTCGGCAACAAGTATCGTGTTGTGGCTGGTTGCCGTTTCAGTGCCGCTTGGCGGCATCATTGCCGACCGCACGAACCGGACAGATGGTGTGCTGTTTGCAGGTTTGGTGTTGTTTGGTGCGATGCTGGCAATCGCGTCCCGGAGCGATGCCGTGCTGGCGAGTTTCGTCGGTCTGGGCCTGGCTGCAGGGCTGTCTGCCGGCCCCATAATGAGCCTGCCGTCCCGTGTACTGGTTGCGGGAAACCGGGCCGTCGGTATGGGCATCTTCTATACGCTGTTTTATGGTCTTGTCGTGCTTGGGCCTCTTGCAGCTGGCAGCCTCGCTGACAGGTCCGGTCGCATCAACATCACCTTCGATCTGGGAACCGCCATGCTGGCTGGTTGCGCGATTCTTTTGATTGCCTTCAGATACCTTGATGAGAAGAGATCTCGGACCTGAATGCATGTGGCTTTCAGCTCACTGATGCCGAACTTGCAAAGACGACAATTCCTTGTTTTGCGCGGGCTGACCCCAACTGGTATACATTCTCCACGTGACCAAGATCCTACGGAGCGCCAGGCATGATATTCAGACAATTGTTCGACAAGACTTCCTCCACCTATACCTATCTGCTGGCCAGCCGGAATGGTGGCGAGGCGCTGCTGATCGATCCCGTATTGGAACAAACCGTGCGCTACCTCAAGCTGCTGGAAGAGCTCGACCTGAAACTGGTCAAGGTCATTGACACCCATATTCATGCCGATCATGTCAGCGCGATGGGCAAGCTCAGGGACGCCACCCGGTGCGTGACCGTGATGGGCGAACAGTCACCCGCAGACGTTGTCTCGCTGCGCGTCAGTGACAACGAGAAACTGTCTATCGAGGGCCTGTCGCTCACCGCACTGCACACACCCGGCCACACCAGCGAAAGCTACAGTTTCCTGATGGATGACCGGGTGTTTACCGGCGATACCCTGTTGATACGCGGCACCGGGCGCACCGATTTTCAAAATGGCGATCCATACGACCAGTACCATTCGCTGTTTGAGCGGTTGCTGAAGTTGCCGGACAACACATTTGTCTACCCCGCCCATGACTACAAGGGCGACACTGTCAGCACCATTGCGGAAGAAAAGGCCTTCAATCCGCGCCTCAGGGTAAATTCGGCCGACGAATACGCGGAGATCATGAACAACCTCAACCTCCCCAATCCGAAAATGATGGATGTTGCGGTGCCGGAAAACCTCAAGATCGGACTTCACCTGGAAGCCCAGCACCGGGTTCCGTCGGTCGAGGTCGAGGATCTGCTTGAAACCTGGCCGGACAGACATGTCCAGCTGATAGATATCCGCGAAGATAACGAACGCCGCCGCGACGGCGCAATTCCAGGCTCCATACACCTGCCTTACACGGGCTTTGCATCGCAGTGCGCAGCATCGGGAACGCTGCGCGGCCTCAGCACAAATTCGCCACTGCTGATTTACTGCGCAGTCGGCGAACGCTCGACCCTTGCAGTCGAAATCGCCGATGAGCAGGGCATCAGGAATATCGCCCACATTCCAGGCGGGTTCCGTGCCTGGACCGCTGCTGGCGGCGCCGTGGAGAAAGTCGATTAGAGGTGAGAACGCCGGTGCAAAAATGATCCACAGGAACGGCGGGGATATTCTCGTTGTAGCGGCGTAAAAGTACGCCAGCCTTTTTAGTCTCTGAAGCCAGTTGGCACTGGCTGGAGGCTTGGGG
>JAHEFB010000007.1 GCA_024640405.1 Alphaproteobacteria bacterium
CGTCGGTCTTTGCAGGTTCTGCCTCAGTGGCCTGTGCATCCTGTTTTTCCGGCGCAGGTTCGGGTTCAGGTGCCGGGGCTGCCTGCTGGTCGGCGGGTTGTTCGCCTTCGGGTTTTTCCTGCTTGGGTTCTTCTTTTGCTTCCGTCTGGGCAGCTTCCTCCTTCACTGGCTCGGGAGTTGCCTCTGCTTCGGCCTTGGCGGGTTCGGTTTCAACGGCCGGTGCCTGTTCTGCAACGGGCTCAGGATCCTGCTTGCCAGTTTCGGCAGCAGGAGCGGCCTGCTCCCGGGCCGTGCCTTCCCCGGTTGCCGGCTGGGCCTGCTCCTGGGTGGTGTCGGTTGCCGTGCCCTGCGCCCAGACAGTCGTAACGGATGCTGCAGCGATGGTCAGAGCCAAAAGGCTTGCGGAGTATTTATTCTTCATGACTTTCTACCTTTGGGTGGCGGCCTTCCGCCCCCGAATTCAAACGCCGGTAAACCGGAAGTTGGTTGGCTTTTCGCTCGGTCCCGCTTCCGGTTTCTTGGCAGTTCGTGATCCTCAGATGCATGTTAACTACGGCCCCTTTAAGGACATGTTTGCCTCTGGATTAAGACATTCCTGTCTGAAAGCCGGACAACACTCCGGCACGGACGGGCAGGCCCAACTCAACTTACTCATCAGGAGCCCGCCCGCCGGCAGCCACATACACGACGGAAGTGTTTCGGATGGTTGCCGGTTCGTCCGGTTGAACTATCTGCGTGAGAGGTTCTCCCGGATTTAGGGGGACTGACAACCGTCCTATTGTGACATCAACGAGAGATGGTGACGCCAGTCAAGTAATTCAAGTGAATATTAAGCATATATATAGTGAGAAATCTTAATGTGAACAAATCCCCAGATGCCGGTTGTGTTCACAAAGTGCTGCGGATCTGATCTACATCCGCACCTTCTTCTTCAAGCACTACCTCCTGCTCGTTATCGACCTGCCCGCAGACTTTGTGCAGATGCGTGAGGCTGCGCTGCATGAGTTGAGGATTCTTTTCGCTGTTCCATATGACGTATGCCGGAAACGGGAACACCGGCGCGTTGGATACGATGTGAAGGGCGCCGTTATTGATGTCCTCCCTGACCAGGCGGGTGGGGAAATATCCAGCTCGTTTCTGGTCAATGATGAAATTGAGTGCCAGTGGTCCAAGAGCAAGACTGGTGCGCGCCTGGTCAAACCGGGGAAAATGTGAAGCGTGTGCCATGGCAAATTCGGGGCCCCAGTCCATGAACACGTAACTTTCATCGAGATCGCAACTGTATGCCGGATCGGTCGCAACCAGTATCAAGTCCTCCTTGAGCAATTCCTCGACCTTGAGACCGGGGCGCATTTGCGGCGTATACATCACAGCAACATCTACGGTTCCCTGGATCATCAGCCGCATCAGGCGGTCCGGCATGCCGACTTCCGCCCGGAAAGCGGTGCTCTGTTCCTGTCGCTCAAGAACCCGCAACCAGCGCCCTCCGAGGCGCGGCCACAAGCTGTACTGGCATCCAATCGACAGAAGGTCCGAATACCCCTCCGGCAGGGCAACCTGATACTTGGCTTCTTCCCAGACCTTCAACAGTGATCTGGCAAAGCGTTCAAACTGTTCACCTGCTGGTGTCAGTTCAATGCCGGCCTTGGATCTCGTGAACAGCTTCTGGCCGAGTTCCTCTTCAAGCCGTTTCACCCTCAGGCTCACAGCCGATTGTGTGACATACACACGGTCCGCAGCTTCCAGAAAACTACCAGCCGAGATGATTTCCAGGAATGTGCGAATTAGCTGAAGGTCCATTCCATAATGCTCCTAAAAATATGCCAGTCCGCGCAATGCTGCTTGAGGCAGTCCAGGGTCAGGATCGATTAATGTTATCCATTCTGCGGGAGGATATTTTGCATCTGACAAGGCGAAAGGCCGAAGGAAACCTTATGGTTTTCGAGACCTTTCAACGATGTCAGGGGCAAAATAGACCCCGCCCTCCGGGTTTGAAGGAAAACACCCGCCTGAAGTCGAAAAATGCTCGAAAAGGCACAAAGCCTTGTCTTGCGCTTGTTCAACATCATTCGACTGGTTTCCTTCAAACAGAATTGCATAAGATTAATGGGTCCTGACCCTGGCACCCGGTCAGCGAATTGCGTGAATGAATGTCATTTCAAACCGCAGTATGGTGCGGACGATTTAATTAAGGAAGTTGAATTTGGGGGCCAGGCGTCACAGACAAGCACAACGGGTACAGCCTCGAGAGAGGGTTCGGCGCACTTTTCAACCGGCATGTTTGACTGGCAGGGTACCAGCTTTATGCTTCCCTGGTCACTTTGACATTATTACTTGATGATGCAGTCGAAACAGTAGTGGGTGACGGGGATGAGCGACATACCGAAGGTTTTCGCCTATGTATTCGAAGGGAATGCCACAGCTCGCGCCATTCCGGTAGATCAGGCCTTGCATCACCTGCCTGGCGGCAGCGGCACCGCATTCACATGGGTCCACCTCGATCGTGCGTCGGGTGACACTCCGAAACTGCTTGAAATGGCGGGCCTGGACCGGTTCGTCATAGAGGCACTTACGGCTGATGAAACCAGGCCGCGTTGCACCGTGCACGGAGACGGGGTGTTGCTGAACTTGCGTGGCGTGAACCTCAATCCGGGTGCCGAGCCGGAGGACATGATTTCAATTCGCTTCTGGATAGAGGAAATCCGTGTGATCAGTGTCGGTCTCCGGCCATTATCGGCGACCGGTGATATGCTTGATGCCATGGAGCGCCAGCAGGCGCCTGCAACGCCGGGCAGTCTGGTTGCCGGATATGCAGTTCGTCTGGCGGACCGGGCAGAGCCAACGGTTGCAAAGCTGAATGAACGTATTGATGTGCTGGAGGAGCAGACCCTGGACGAGAAAAAAGTTGTCGAGCGAGGCCAGCTTGCCAATGTACGCCGGTCCGCGATTGTTCTGCGCCGGTACATGTTCCCCCAAAGAGACGCTTTGTCGACGCTGGAAATCGAGGACATGAAGTGGCTTGTTGATCGCGATCGAAGCCGCTTGCGCGAGGCTGCGGAACGAGTTACCCGGCTTGGCGAAGAACTGGATGCCATACGAGATCGTGCACAGGTAGTTCATGATCAGATCATGGACCGGCGGGCTGAAACGATGAACCGCCAGATGCTGATACTTTCGATTGTCGCGGCGCTGTTTTTGCCGCTTGGCATGGTGACTGGATTGTTGGGTGTCAATGTCGGGGGCATACCCGGTGCCGACAATCCATGGGCATTTGAGATTTTGTGCGCAGTGCTGGTTGTTGTGGGTGCCGCGCAGGTCTGGTTGTTCAAGCGAATCGGCCTATTTTAAAGCTAGCTGTCTTCTGTGGCAGTGTGCAAATTGCGACACGGGATTCTGCCAATGTCGCAAATGAATTTTCTGACACCAATAATTCACAATTGAGCCGCGTTTGAGAACGTATTCAGTCCAACAAAAAACAACAGCCGGTATCATATCGTTTTTCAGATCAGGGTTCGAAAAGACGACCCTCATTACCCAGCATAACATCCATCATGGTGATGGCCTTATCTGGTCCTGGAGAGTGAAATGAAAAAGTTTCTTGCTATTCTTGCTGTATCCTTGCTGTCAATTTCGGCTGCCCACGCCGCCGAGTTTACCGACGTTGACTCTAATGAAGATGGCGTGATCTCAATGGATGAAGCTACGGCTGCAATGCCCGATCTGACAGATGATGCATTCGCAGCTGCTGATACCGATGGCGACGGTTCGCTCAATGCCGAAGAATTTGCGGCCATGAGCAACTAGAGTGACATGGGTTCTCCTGAATCCATAAAGTTGCTCTAGGACATTGGAATCGATCAGTATTATGACTTTTGACTGAGTCAATCATAAGTCATACTGATCAAGGACAGTAACACGGCGACTTTTTCCCAGATTGGCTCCACTCGGGTGGATGCCAATCTGGTTTTTTTGTTGATTTGCCGGCGCGTTAGCTGGCCAATTCTTCAATAGCGGCCAATTGATCCAGCTCTTCGTCGCGCGCCATCATAAAGCGGGTGTCCTGTTCCAGACTGGAGATCAGGCCGCCAAGTTCGGTATGCAACTGCCGGATGCGGTGAAGCTTGCCTTCCACGGATGACAACCTGCCGGCGTCCATAGATTCGTCGTCCGGTTCATAGTCCTTGCCAACCATGAGCCAGGCGAAACCGACATCCAGCGCACCAGCCAGCCGCAGCAGACGGTTTGCGCGCGGGTCGCGTTCGTCGGCCTCCCAGGCCCGAATTGTCTCAGGCTTGACGCCGATGCGGTCGGAGAGTTGATTCACATCATATGACTTGTTTTCGCGCGCGTGCGTAATGCGCTTGCCAATGGTATCCATCTGGTTCAGCTTTCTGCGGGTTTGGACCCTGCCAAAAATGGCGTTATCGGTTGGTATGTGGGCTTTGTAGCGGCTAATTAATCCAGTTCAACAGCCTCAGTGACGCATGGCTGTTATGCAGCACTTGCCGGACAATGTCATATAAGACAATCGGTCAAGGTTCTGCCCGGAATTCAGGGCAAACAGTTTGGGTTTGTATTAGAAAGAAGACTTGTGTTTGACGGATTGTTCAAATGGTTTGAGGCTAGAACGCAGGCGTTTCCCGAACAGGAAGCGGAAATGCCGCCTGCCAGTTTGGGCGGATTTGTGTGGCACTATACCAAGCCGTTCTGGCCATGGGTGCTGGCAACGTCGGTACTGGCTGCCCTTGTTGCGATGATTGAAGTATCGCTGTTTGCCTTTCTGGGCTCGGTGGTTGACTGGCTGGCCAAGACAACGCCGGAAGCCGTGTTCCAGGACTATTGGTGGCAGCTGACCCTGCTGGCCGGGCTGGTGCTTATACTGCATCCGCTGCTCAACTTCATTTACGAGCTGATCATCCACCAGACACTGATGGGCAACTATCCGATGCTGATCCGCTGGCAGGCGCATCGTTATGTACTGCGCCAGTCGCTGGAGTTCTTTCAGAATGACTTTGCCGGGCGCGTCGCCACCAAGGTCATGCAATCTTCGCTGGCAGTGCGTGAGGTTGTGCTCAAGACCGCGGATGTCTTTGTCTTTGTATCAGTGTACTTCACTGCAGCCGTTACCCTGTTTGCAGCCAGCGACTGGCGGTTGTCATTGCCCATGCTGGTGTGGTTGGCAGGCTATATCGGCGCACTTTACTATTTTGTGCCGAAACTGAAGCGGATTTCCAAGGCTCAGGCAAATGCCCGTTCGGTGGTAACCGGGCGAATTGTGGACAGTTACACCAACATTCCAACCGTCAAGATGTTCGCCCACACGGAATTCGAAGACGAATATGCACGCGATGGCATGGAGCCGTTCTTGGAAAACGTTCACCAGCAGATGCGCCTGTCGACACTGCTGATAACCACACTCAATGTCCTCAACTCGATCAATCTGTTCGGCGTCGGTGTAATGTCGCTGTGGTTGTGGTCGACGGGCGCCATAACCGCCGGCGCGATAGCGTTTGCAATCGGTCTGGTGCTGCGGCTGAAAGGCATGGCGCACTGGATCATGTGGGAAGTGTCCGGGCTGTTTGAAAATATCGGAGTGGTACAGGATGGGATCGAAACCATATCGCGCACGGTATCCGTGGTCGATAAACCCAATGCATCGGAACTTGACGTCAGCAAGGGCCGCATTGAGTTTGAAGGCATCGGATTCAACTATGGAAAGGATCGCGAGGAACTCGATTACGGCATCATCGACAACCTGGCCCTGACCGTCAGTCCGGGTGAAAAGCTTGGCATCGTAGGCAGATCAGGCGCCGGAAAATCGACGCTGGTATCCCTGCTGTTGCGGTTTTATGACCTTGAGACCGGACGCATTGTGATCGACGGTCAGGACATTGCAGACGTCACCCAGAGTTCGCTGCGGGCCAACATCGGAATGGTCACCCAGGACACCTCGCTGCTGCATCGCTCGATTGCCGACAATATTCGCTACGGACGGCCGGACGCGACGCTTGCCGAGGTTAGGCAGGCGGCCAGCCGGGCAGCGGCAGACGGCTTCATACCAGGCCTGGAAGACCTGTACGGGCGGACGGGTTATGACAGCCATGTGGGCGAACGCGGGGTTAAGCTGTCAGGCGGACAACGCCAGCGTATCGCAATTGCGCGGGTGCTTCTGAAAGACGCGCCGATCCTTATACTCGACGAGGCCACCAGCGCGCTGGATTCGGAAGTGGAAGCGGTCATTCAGGAAAGTTTCGAGGGCCTGATGCAAGGCAAGACCGTGCTGGCCATAGCCCACAGATTGTCGACTATTGCCGCCATGGACCGTCTCGTCGTGATGGACAAGGGAGCCATCGTGGAGGAAGGCACCCACGCTGAACTGCTTGCAGCAAAAGGACTTTACGCCAGCTTGTGGGCGCGCCAGTCTGGTGGTTTCATTGCTGGCGCCGATGTGGTCGAGGCCAGCGCCGCCGAATAGGAAACAGGTCATGGGAACTGATGCCAAACAGCAGGCAATGATTGTCACGGCGCAACCGGAAGCGTCGGAAGCCGGGGCACGTGTGCTTATGAAAGGCGGCAATGCAGTAGATGCCGCGATCGCTGCGGCGCTGGTTCAAGGTGTGGTAGATCCGCAAATGTGCGGTATTGCAGGATTTGGGTCATGCCAGATTTACATGCCGGGCAAGGATGTGCACACCAACATCGATTTTCACGGCAGGACCCCGCTGGCTGCAAAGCCGGATATGTGGCTTGACCTGCTTGAAGGTGAAACCCGGGACGGTTTCGGATTTGTCCTGAGGGGCAATGTCAACGATCTCGGTTATCAGGCGGTTACCACACCGGGTTCACTGAAGGCCTATTCGGAAGCTGCCGATGAATTCGGCACCATGGACTGGGCCGACATCTGTGCGCCGGCCATTGCTCAGGCAAAATCGGGATTTCATGTGCGTCCGCACGTGAATCACTGGTGGACACACGGTGCGGAGTTCGGACGCGTGGATGTAGCCGAACGTCTGCGATTTTCAAAAACCGGCGCGCAGGCCTACTTTCGGCCGGACGGTTCGGTGAAGCGTATCGGAGATCACGTCGCCAACCCGGATCTTGCGACCACGCTGGAAAGAGTGGCGCGGCATGGCGCTGATATTTTCTACACCGGAGAGATTGCCGAGCAGATTGCAGATGACTTCAAAGCCCGTGGCGGCCTGATGACCCGTGATGATCTGCGCGCCTACAGAACGGTGCGGACGGTGCCGTTGCGCGGCAGTTATCGCGGCTTCGATATTGCCACCAACCACCCGCCGGGTGGCGGCATCATGCTGGTTGAAATGCTGAACATCCTGGAGAATTTCAACCTTTCCGATGTTGGTCACAACACCACCGAGTACATACGCATCGTGTGCGAAGCCATGAAGGCCGCCACATCCGACAAAGACAATTTTGTCGGTGATCCGGCGTTCTACGATGTGCCTGCCGAGAGGCTGCTGTCCAAATCCCATGCAGCAGCTATTGCAGCGCGCATTGCTGCCGGTGAGCGCATGTCGGTCGAACGGCTGGAGCTTCCCGCAGAACCGAAGGACACCACTCACGTGGCCGTTGTGGACAGACACGGAAATTGTGTAACCATGACCCATTCGCTTGGCATGCCGTCCGGCGTCATCACCGACGGACTGGGTTTCATGTACAATGGCTGCATGGGGGTTTTCGATCCGCGCCCCGGAAGGGCAGGATCCATAGCGCCCGGCAAGAGCCGGTTTTCCTCGGTCTGTCCAGCCATCGCACTGAAGGACGGCAAGCCGTATGTGGTTCTGGGTGCGCCCGGGGGAACGCAGATTGCCATGGGTGTCCTGCAGGCGCTGCTGAACGTGCTTGATTTCGGCATGACCATGGAACAGGCGGTCTGCGCTCCGCGGTTTTCGTCCACCTCCGATGCGATTGATATTACAAACCGCATTCCCGGCTATGTTGTAGAACCGCTGCAGGACAAGGGCTATGAGGTAATCCGCTCAGCCCTCACTTTCGGGATCGCAGCCGTGCATGGCATCCGCATTGTTGACGGCGTCATGGATGGCGGCGCGGACCCCGGTCACGACGGAGTGGCGCTGGCAGTTTGAAAGCAGGCATTGCAGCAGGTGACGGGATTGGCGGTCTTATATCGACCAGCCGCCATCTATAATGTGGTTCTGACCGGTCACGAATGTGGCATCATCGGACGCAAGATAAACCACCAGGCCTGCAACATCTTCTGCTGAGGCAAGCGCACCGGTTGGCTGGCGGGACAGGAACCACTCACGAGCCTTGTCATATCCGCCCATGTCCTCGCCAAGTTTCTCAACCCGCTGGCGCAGCGATGGCGTGTCGATGGTACCCGGGCAAACAGCGTTGCAGCGCACGTTCTGTTTAATGAAATCAATGGCGATTGACCGGGTCATGCCGATGACCGCAGCCTTGGTTGCACCGTAGACAAACCGCGATGGCGCGCCCTTTATGGATGATGCGACCGACGCCATGTTTATGATCGAACCGCCGCCGTTTTCCAGCATGCCGGGCAGAACGGCTTTCGCCATCCTGTACTGCGACTTCACATTCAGATCAAACGAGAAATCCCAGGCCGCGTCGTCACACTCCATTATAGTACCGTGATGCACGAAACCGGAACAGTTGAAGAGAATGTCAACAGGACCGACACGCTCAACCACCTTGGCTACCTGCCTGGGTTTTGTAACATCCAGCATATAGGTGCGAATGCCGCGTTGTTCCTGTTTGACCTGGGCAAGAGCGTCCTTGTTGATGTCGGTTGCAAATACCTTTGCGCCTTCACGCGCCATGGCGATGGCGGCTGCCTTACCAATGCCCTGGCCTGCCGCTGTCACCAATGCGGTCTTTCCCTTGAGTTTACCTGGCATTTTATTCCCTCCCTGCGGGATTTATGGTTTGAGCAATGCCAACAATGTGGCAGGTTTCCACATCCGCATAAAACACTATTCGTCTGGATCATACCAAAGGAAGGAATTACTGATCCACTTGATGGAGGCAAATCCGTTCAGACTGGCAGGTGCGGTGCGCAGCGCGATGCGGTGCATCGGGCAAGCGCCGCAACGCACCAGATGGACGGATTTGTCCCACCGAAGGCCGGCTTTTCGCGCCCGCTGGACGTCGTTATGCTTCACTTGCAGTCGGTCTAGACTGCGGCGTGAAGCTTGCCTAGTCAGCAGACGCGAAAAACCGGTCAAATGGGTCAATAATTCCTTCCTTTGGTATGAAGAGCGGCCGGAGGCTAACAGCAAATGAAAGTCGTAATCACCGGCGGGACCGGCTTTGTTGGCGCGCGTCTGGCGCGCCGTATTGTTGACAAGGGTACTCTTGCAGGCCCGGACGGGACGCAAACACCGGTGGACGAAGTTGTGCTGTTCGACGTTATGGCGCCAGACCCGTTGCCGATGCAGCTTGATGGTCAGGTAACGCTGGTGACCGGGGATATTTCCGACAAGGTGACCATCGAGCGGCTGATCGACCGCGATGACATCTCGGTATTTCATCTGGCGTCGGTCGTGTCAGGTGGTGGCGAGAAGGACTTTGACCTGGCCATCAGTGTAAACCTGACCGGCGGTCTGAACATATTCGAGGCGTTGCGCGCCAGAGCGTCGACCCCGAGACTGGTGTTTGCATCATCGATCGCGGTATTTGGCGGCGACCATATGCCTGCCGTGGTCGGCGATCACGGCAAGCAGACACCACAAACCACCTATGGCATGACCAAGGCATGCTGCGAACTGCTGATCAATGACTATACCCGCAAGGGCTTCCTTGACGGACGCTCCGCGCGTCTTCCTACTGTCATCGTTCGACCCGGTGCCCCCAACGCGGCTGCGTCTTCATTCGCCTCAGGCGTGTTCCGGGAGCCATTGAAGGGTCAGCCCTGTGTGCTGCCGGTCAAGCCGGAAACCGTGATGCCGGTGCTGGGATATCGCAACATCGTTGAAGGCATACTGGCGCTGCATGAACTGCCATCTGAAAAACTTGGCGATGACCGCGCGGTGTCGCTGCCGTCCATGGACGTCACCGTTGCCGAGATGATCGCCTCATTGAAGCGGGTGGCGCATAATCGCAAGCTGGGAGAAATTACGGTGCAGCCCGACCCGTTTATCGAGGCTATTGTCAGATCATGGCCGGTGGCGACCGAAGATGCCCGTGCGCTGACGCTCGGCCTGCCGAAGGACAAATCGCTGGACGAAATAGTCCACCACTACATTGAGGATTATGATCATGGCTAGGAAAACGGTTTATCGCGGCAAATCGCTGGCGTCCAAGTCGGACAAGGACCCCCTGGCCCCCAAGGGCCGCTCAAAGCACTGGTTTGGACAGAAGGGCATGGACGGCTTCCACCATCGCAGCTGGATGAAGAATCAGGGCCTGCCGCATCACCTGTTTGACGGCAGGCCGGTAATCGGCATCTGCAACACCTGGTCTGAACTTACTCCCTGCAATGCACACTTCCGGGTGCTGGCTGAACGGGTCAAGCGTGGCATCTATCAAGCCGGTGGTTTTCCGGTGGAATTTCCGGTCACGTCGCTGGGCGAAACACTTATGCGGCCCACGACCATGATGTTTCGCAACCTGGTTTCGATGGATGTTGAAGAATCAATCCGCGCCAATCCGATTGATGGGGTTGTTTTGCTGGTCGGCTGCGACAAGACAACGCCGGCGCTGATTATGGGCGCGGCATCGTGCGACCTGCCAACTCTGGCGCTGTCCGGCGGGCCGATGCTGAACGGACGGTTTGGCGATGAGACGATCGGTTCAGGCACCCATGTTTGGAAGTTCGTCGAGCGCCAGAAAGCCGGCACGATGACGTTCGATCAAATGACGGAGGCCGAAGCCTGCATGTCCCGCTCGGTCGGCCACTGTATGACCATGGGTACTGCGTCGACCATGGCGTCAATGGTGGAGTCGCTTGGTCTGGGACTGCCGTCCAACGCTGCCATTCCTGCGGCTGACTCGCGGCGCAATGTATTGGCGCATATGGCCGGCCGGCGAATTGTCGAAATGGTCGACGAGGATCTGCGGATGTCGAAAATCCTCACCCGAAAGGCGTTTGAGAATGCCATCCGGGTCAATGGCGCCATAGGCGGGTCCACAAATGCGGTGGTGCACCTGCTGGCCATTGCAGGGCGCATGGGGGTGAAGGTCTCACTGGACGACTGGGACCGGCTCGGGCAGGACGTGCCCTGCCTGGTTAACCTGATGCCGTCGGGCAAATACCTGATGGAAGATTTCTTCTATGCCGGCGGTTTGCCGGTGGTCATGAGGGAACTGGCGGAAAACGGACTTTTGCACAAGTCTGCCAAGACCGTTAACGGCAAATCGCAATGGGCCAATGTCAAGAAGGCAACGTGTTACAATCGCGATGTGATACATGCGTTTGACATACCGTTCAAGAAAACCGGCGGCATTGCCGTGCTGAATGGCAACCTGTCGCCGTCCGGTGCCGTCCTCAAGCCGTCTGCGGCTACCGCTGAACTGATGCAGCACAAGGGCAGGGCGGTGGTGTTTGAAGACATCGATGACTACAAGGCGCGGATTGATGACCCGAAACTCGAGATTGATGAAAATTCGATCATGGTGTTGAAGAATTGCGGCCCAAAGGGATATCCGGGCTTTTCCGAGGTGGGAAATATGGCGCTGCCGGCCAAGCTGCTCAAGAAGGGCGTCACCGACATGGTGCGGATTTCCGATGCCCGCATGTCCGGCACAGCCTACGGTACCGTGGTGCTTCATGTTGCGCCCGAAGCCGCAGCAGGCGGCCCGCTGGCATTGGTGAGGGAGGGCGACATGATCGAGCTGGACGTTAAGGGCCGCAGGCTGCATCTTGATGTGTCTGATGCGGAACTGGCTGACCGCAAGGCTGAATGGCAACCGCTGGAAAGCCCGGCGCGCGGGTATGCCAAGTTGCACGAAGATCATGTGATGCAGGCTGATACCGGTTGTGATCTGGATTTCCTGGTTGGCAAATCCGGTGCGGAAATTCCTCGCGAGAGTCACTGAGTGTTTGATTTAACGGACATTGATTTCATCGGTTCAGGCCTGACGCGGCCGGAATGTGTGCTGGCGCACTCGTCGGGATTGCTGATCGTGCCAGACTGGACCGGCGCTGGCGGCGTCAGCCTGGTTTCACCCCACGGCGTGTGTATTCGGCATCTGGCAAGTGATCGCCCTGAGGAAGATCCGCTGAGGCCGAACGGGATTGCCCTGGAAAAAGACGGCAACATTCTGCTGGCCCACCTGGGAGATGAGACCGGCGGCCTGTTTCGGCTGCGACCGGACGGGACAACCAAAACTGTGCTGGACGAGGTGGAGGGGCAAATACTGCCGCCGTGCAATTTTGTGATCTCCGACGGCGGAAGCGGGTTGTTCCTGACGGTTTCAACCCGCCGCGTACCGCGGGCGCTGGGCTATCGCAAGGATGTGGATGACGGTTTCATTGTGCATATTCCCTATCGCGGTGCCGCGCGAATTGTTGCTGACGGCCTGGGATACACCAATGAATGCATGCTGCATCCGTCCGGGCGCTGGCTCTATGTCAATGAAACCTTTGTCCGCAGGTTGTCCCGGTTCAAGGTGTCGGGAAGAGGCAAACTCGGCAAGCGGCAGACGGTGTGCGAGTTCGGCCGGGGAACGTTTCCGGACGGACTGGCATTTGATGAAGCGGGTGATGTGTGGGTGACCTCGATTGTGTCCAACCGCGTCATTCGCGTTTCCGCGGACGGTGAACAGACAATCTGGCTGGAAGATGTTGATCCGGACCATCTGGCCTGGGTGGAGGAGGCCTATCAGGCAGATGATATGGGCAGACCGCATCTTGATGGCGTCCAGTCGCGGACGCTATGCAATATTTCCAACCTGGCATTTGGTGGTGGTGACCTTAAGACTGCCTTCCTGGGGTGTTTGCTCGGGGACAGTATTGCCTCAATCGCAATGCCTGTGGCCGGCCATCCTCCGGCACACTGGACAGCGGATATTGAACCCTTGCTGAGGGCGAGGGGCATAGCCTGATGGGTCAATTGAAGGTTGCCGTTGTAGGTGCGGGATATTTCGCACAACTGCATCATGAAGCATGGATGCGGATGAAGCGTGTGGAACTGACCGGCATTTGCGACATGAATGTCCAGGCGGCTGCAACATCAGCTCAAAACCATGGTGTTGCTGCGTACAGTGATCTGACGAAGATGCTGGCGGAATCCCAACCCGACCTGGTGGACATCGTCACACCGCCTGCATCACATTTGCCCCTGATCCGGACCTGCATGGAAAATGCAGTTTCAGTAGTTTGCCAGAAACCGTTCTGTCAAACGCCGGATGAGGCGAATGAAGCAATCGTACTGTCACGGGATGCAAACAGGTTCATTGCCGTGCATGAAAATTTCCGGTTCCAGCCGTGGTATCGAAAAACCAGGCAGTTGCTCGATGAGAAGGCGCTGGGTCAAGTCTATCAGATCACCTTTCGCCTGCGCCCCGGCGACGGACAGGGGGCGGATGCCTATCTGGCGCGGCAGCCGTATTTTCAGAAAATGCCCAAGTTTCTGGTTCATGAAACAGGCGTGCACTGGATAGATACGTTCCGCTATCTGTTCGGCAACCCAACAGCGGTTCTTGCTGACCTGCGGCAGCTCAATCCGGTCATAGCCGGAGAAGATGCCGGTATTGTCCTGTTTGACTTGCCCAATGGTGTCCGCGGTGTGCTGGACGGCAACCGACTTGCTGATCATGCAGCAGACAATACCCGGCGCACCATGGGCGAAATGCTCATCGAGGGTGCCGAGGCGAGCCTGCGACTGACCGGTCAGGGAGAGCTGTCGCTGCGCAAGCACGGCCGCATGAATGAAGTGCAGGTTGCCTGTGATTTTGTGGACAGTGCATTTGGGGGCGACTGTGTCTTCAATCTGTGCGCCCACGTGGCAGATCATATGCTCGATGGCGGTGAGCTGGAGAACGAGGCATCGGATTATCTGGTGGTACAGGCAACCGAACGTGCGGTTTACCGGTCAACGGAAAAGCGCTGCTGGATCGACGTGGCGTCTTGCCAATAACCCATGATCGTCGTTTGATTGGATCGGGGCTGAATGTCTAATGCAACTATGACGGGTGCTTTCTTGTGGAACTGACGCTTGAATCTGCTTTCTCCACCGGCGGCATGGTGGGGCACTTTGCCTATATGCTGCTGGTTTTGTCGATGGTCATGCGGCGTATGTTTCTGCTGCGGATACTTGTCATCCTGTCTGCGCTTGTCGCGATTGCCTATGCACTGTTCTGGCTGAAAGATCCCATCGGTGTCTTCTGGGAAAGCCTTCTCGTCGTGGTCAACGTGGTTCAACTTGCAATCACCTGGCATCAGAACCGATCGGCGAGGTTCAGTGATGAGGAGAAGGTCTTCATGCAGGGCCATCTGCCGAGCCTTTCGTTGTCGGAGCGACGAAGATTGCTCAATCGCGGGATGTGGATATCCGGTGAAGTAGGCACAGAGCTGACGACGGAAGGCCAGCCCGTCAACCACCTTGTGTATCTGGCATCCGGGCAGGCATTGGTCATATCCGGCGGCCGTGCTGTGGCGGTTTGCGAACCGGGCGCATTCATCGGTGAGATGACGGCGCTTCGCGGCGAACCTGCCAGTGCCACGGTTAA
Source organism: Alphaproteobacteria bacterium (assembly GCA_024640405.1). Taxonomy (GTDB): domain Bacteria; phylum Pseudomonadota; class Alphaproteobacteria; order Rhizobiales; family Aestuariivirgaceae; genus Anderseniella. The sequence continues at coordinate 14,674 of JAHEFB010000007.1, forward strand.
ACTCAATCAGGCAGCAAGATACTGGGCCATTGAGGCCGACCAATTGCGGAGGCTTGTAAAAAAGAATACCGATATAGGCGTGGCCCTTGAAGGCAGTTTCGCCCGCAATATGCGAGACAAGCTGGTTCGGTCCAACAAGTTCATCCAGGACTCAGGCGGTGTGATAAGTCCTTCGCCACCCGGTAAGCCGGCCAAACAAGACCGCCCGGCGTGAGAGCTGTATCATGAAACAAGCCAAGCCCGGCATTACCTACAAAGGACAAGCGATACCCAAGCCTTCCGACCTGGCCTCCGCATTGGGCAATACCGGTGTCGATGTTGTGTCATCACCGGCGACTATCGGCTACCTCGAAATGGCATGCCACCATGCCTCGGACCAGTTTTTTGACGAAGGTGAGGCAAGCGTCGGTGTCGGCTTTGAGATGCAACATGTAGGTGCCGCCACACCGGATCTGCCGGTTGATCTTGTGGCGGAACTGATCAGGGTTGATGGCCGCCGGTTGACATTCAAGGTGGAGGCGACACAGGCCGGCAAGGCCATAATGACAGGCACGCATCAGCGCGCTGTGGTTGATCTCGCCCGGTTGATGGCCGGTACGGTAGTTTCTACAAGCGACGACGCAGCAGTGTTGCTGACCGGGCGGACCTTGAAAATCTCCGATGTGGAAACTGTTGCCTTCGACGGGCGTCCGGTGGAAATTCATGAAAATTGCCGCAAGCAGATGGCAGCGGGCCGCGCTGTCGTGGAGAGATATTTCAAGGACAATATTCCCGCCTACGGTCTGAACACCGGGTTGGGGGTGCGGGCAACCGGCATGCTGTCGGCCGATGAAGCGGCTGATTTTTCCATGAAGATGGTGCGCGGCAGAGCCCAGGCCGTTGGTCAGCCGCTGCCGGTTCCAGCAGCCCGGGCGGCCATGCTGGTTCGGCTGAACACCCTTTTGACAGGTGAGGCAGGTGTGAATCCGGGCATTGCAGAAGCTCTGATGGATGCACTGAATGCCGGCCTTACACCGGTCATGCCGGCGGTTGGATCAATCGGCGCGGGAGACCTTGTTGTGATGGCTTCGATCCCGCACGCGTTGTCAGGTGAAGGCGATGCGTATCTGGGGGGTGAGCGAATGGCAGCTTCGGTTGCCCTGAAGAGGGCTGGCCTGAAACCTTTGCAGCTGGGCCCGAAGGATGGACTGGCGCTGTGCAACAATCAGGCACATTCTGCTTCCCTTGCATGCCTTGCGGCACGGTCCGCACGCAATCTGCTTGATGCCGCCAATGTCTCGGCGGCTCTAGTCATGGAAGGGTTCAGGGCCAACCTTTCACCACTACAGGTTGCAGCAGCAGCCGTCAGACCACAGGCAGGTCAGGTTGAAACGGCCAAGGTGTTGCGCGGTCTGCTGGAGGGTAGTGCCTTGATGAAGGACGGAGCGGCGCGACGTCTGCAGGACCCGATTTCATTGCGTTCGACAATTCAGACGCATGGCAGTGTCTTTGCCGCGCTGGGCATACTGGAGTCCGCAATCTCGGTTGAGATCAATCATTCGTCCGACAATCCCGCCGTGCTGATACCGCAAGGCTGCATCGTTTCGACCGGCAATTATCATACACCGTGGCTTGCCCAGACGCTGGATTCAACATCGCGGGCGCTGGCGGTGCTGGCCAACGATGCCGTGTCGCGCATTCACCGCTTGTGCACACCGGAAATATCGGGTCTGGCACCGCTGCTGTCATCTGCTGCCACCGACCGCGCCGGCTTCGGGCCGTTGCTTAAACCTGTTGAAGCCTTACGCGCCAGCATCATACACCTGGCCAATCCGGTTCCAGTTTTACCCGGCTTCAATGCCGGTGGAGTGGAAGACGCAGCAACGTTCGCCCCGCTGGCGGCGTCGAAGCTGATGCAGTTATGCGAGCAGTTGAGCTATCTGCTGGCCTACGAATTGCTGGCAGGTGCGCAGGCGCTTGACCTGGCCAGGCCGGCGAATGTGGCGCCCCGTGTCGCCAAGGCTCACCAGCAGGTCAGGACCCTGTCGGCGTTTCTGGCAGATGACAGGCCAGTTGGCAGGGAAGTGGAGGCCATCGCCTGCGAATTGGTGCTAATGGGCGGATTGGTCAAGAAGGTTTAACGATAGACCAGCTGTTGACCTATGCCGAGGCTTTCGGCCTTTTTCAGCATGGCGGCCCCCAGTGCGATGTCCGACAGAGACAACCCGCGATGCCAGAACAGGATGGTTTCGTCGTCTCGCTCGCGGCCGGACTTAGCCCCCGTGATGATCTGGCAGAGTTCGCCATGAACGGTTTCCTCGGATATCATGCCGGCGTCGATGTGTGGCCTGAGTGCTCCGAGTTTTCCGGCGCGGAACTGGCTGAAATCATCGATGACCACCTTGTCCATGATGTCCGTCATCCGGATGTCGAGGGCCGACACCGTGCCATAGGGGATGACGCATGTGCCCGGTTTGACCCAGTCTGCCCTGAACAACTCTTCACGTTCGGCCAGTCGGGAGGCTTCGACCATGATGTCGGCGCCTTCCAGGCAGTCACGCCAGTTGTCGGTTACCGTAATTTTCTTGCCAAGGTCGGCCTGCAGCCTTGCCGCAAAGGCTTCGCGGCTCTCCGGGCGGCGTGAATGCACCCTGATCTCGTCAAAGTCATACAGGTGGTTCAGCAACCGGACGTTCCAGTAGGCGGTGCCGCGGGCACCGACATGACCCAGGATTTTTGAATTTTTGCGCGCCAGATGCTTTGCGCCGATGGCGGTCAATGCGCCGGTTCTGGCATCAGTGATCAGGGTGGCATCAAGAATGGCAATGGGCATGCCGGTCTGCGGGTCGAACAGGTTGAGCAGCGCCATTTCCGACGGCAGGCCCTTTTTGTAATTGTCGACATAGTCGCCAACGATTTTGACGCCGGCCAGTTGCAGCGGGGCCACATAGCCACGCAGCACATTGAAATGGCCGTTGAAGGCCGGATCAGGCGTCAGATGCATGCGCGGTTCGATCACGGCACCATCCGGGGTGCCTTGCGCAACAAGGCCCTGTTCGACGGCCGCGATGATTTCATCATCCGTCATTGCCAGACGATCAATGTCAGGTCCACTCAGCCAGGTCAGCTTCACAGGCTCCAATGAATTGCTCATGCCGGTTTCAATCTCCCGGTACATTCCAGGTGGTCGATGATCTCGCCGGCAGTTGTTTCGGGAGATTTCTCTGCCGTATTGATCGTGATTTCAGCGTTTTCGGGTGCTTCGTAGTCGCTGTCTATGCCGGTGAAATTCTTGATCTCGCCTGCACGGGCCTTTGCGTACAAGCCCTTGACATCGCGTGCTTCACAGACTGCAAGCGGCGTGTCGACGTGGACTTCGATGAATTCTCCCTGTTCCAGCATGTCGCGCGCCATGCGGCGTTCTGCACGAAATGGAGAAATAAAGGATACCAGTACGATGAGGCCGGAATCCGCCATCAGTTTTGACACTTCTGCAACCCGGCGGATGTTTTCCACCCGGTCGGCATCGGTGAAGCCGAGATCCCTGTTCAGCCCGTGGCGCACATTGTCTCCATCAAGCAGATAGGTGTGATGGCCCATCGCGGTGAGACGTTTTTCAACGATGTTGGCGACTGTCGATTTGCCGGAGCCGGACAGGCCGGTGAACCACAACACGGATGGCTGCTGGTTCTTGGTGGCTGCACGTGTGCCCTTGTTGATGTCGAGCGCCTGCCAGTGAATGTTGCTGGACCGTCTGAGCGCAAAATTGATCAATCCCATGCCGACCGTTGCATTGCTGATGCGGTCGATGATGACAAAGCCGCCAAGGTCGCGATTTTCGGCATAGGCGGTAAACGGCAACGGCTCATCAAGAGAGATATTGCACATGCCTATCTGGTTGAGTTCCAGGGTTTTCGCGGCAGTATGTTCCAGCGTGTTTACGTTGACCTCATACTTGGGTTGCGCGAGTTTGGCCGGCACCGTCCGGGCGCCCAGTTTTACCATATAGGGTCTGCCGGGCAGCATGGGTTCATCGCCCATCCACAACACCTGGGCTTCAAACTGGTCAGCCACTTCAACCGGCGCATCGGCAGCACAGATGACATTGCCGCGGCTGGCGTCTATTTCATCATCCAGGGTCACCATGATCGCCTGGCCTGCCTGTGCCTGGTCAAGATCGCCACCATGGACAACAATGCGCGAAATGCTGCTTTCGCGAGCCGAAGGCAGCACCTTCACCCGGTCGCCCCGCTTCAGGGTTCCCGATACCAGCGTGCCTGCGAATCCACGGAATGTGCGATCCGGCCGGCACACCCACTGAACCGGCAGACGGGCAGGTTGATCATCATTGTTTTGCGTCACATCGACGGTTTCGAGGTGCTGCAGCAGGCAGGGACCCTTGTACCAGGGAAATTCCTTACCCGGTTCGGTGATATTGCAACCGGTCAGTGCCGACATGGGAATGCAGGTCACACTGTCGGCGCCAATCTCCCTGGCGAAGTCCAGAAATTCGCTTTCGATATCGCGATAGGTGGCTTCGTCATTGTCCACAAGATCCATCTTGTTGACGGCAAGCACCAACTGCCGAATACCCAGCAGCGTGACGATATAGGCATGGCGGCGGGTCTGGGTCAGGATGCCTTTGGTCGCATCCACCAGCAGCACCGCAAGATCAGCGGTCGAGGCACCGGTTGCCATATTGCGGGTGTATTGTTCATGGCCGGGAGTATCGGCCACGATGAACTTGCGCTTTGGCGTTGTGAAGGCGCGATAAGCTACATCAATAGTGATGCCTTGTTCGCGCTCTGCTGCGAGCCCGTCCACAAGTAGTGCAAAGTCAACGTTGCCATTTTGAGTGCCGCCGCGTTTCGAGTCTGCTTCAAGCGCCGACAACTGGTCGTCAAAGATCAGTTTTGATTCATAGAGCATCCGGCCGATCAGGGTGGACTTTCCATCATCAACCGATCCGCATGTGATAAACCGCAACATGTCCTTGGCGGACTGCTCAGCCAGATAGGTTTCGATATTGCCGGCTGTGAGATCAGGGGTCTGCATCAGAAATACCCCTCCTGTTTTTTCTTTTCCATCGAAGATGACTGGTTATGATCTATCACGCGGCCGGCGCGCTCCGACGTTGTGGTGACCAGCATTTCGGCAATGATTTCTTCCAGCGTCGTAGCGCTGCTCTCGGTGGCGCCGGTCAGCGGATAACAGCCCAGTGTACGAAACCGTACCATTTGCGTTGCGGGCTGTTCACCATCGTGCAGCAGCAGGCGATCGTCATCGACCATGATCAGTTCGTTGTCGCGTCTCACGACCGGCCTGGGGGCCGCAAAATACAGCGGAACGATGGGAATGTTCTCGGCGCGGATGTATTGCCAGATGTCCAGTTCCGTCCAGTTGGACAGAGGGAAGACACGCATGGATTCACCCTTGTTGATACGGGCATTGTAAGCCCGCCAGATTTCCGGGCGCTGGGTCTTTGGGTCCCAGCGATGCTGCGCATTGCGGAACGAGAAAATACGCTCCTTGGCGCGGGACTTTTCTTCGTCGCGGCGGGCGCCGCCGAAAGCAGCGTCAAAACCATACTTGTCGAGCGCCTGCTTGAGGCCTTCGGTTTTCATCACCTCGGTGTGACGCGCCGATCCGGATGTAAACGGGTTTATGCCGTCCCGCACACCTTCTTCATTGATGTGGACAATCAGATCCAGGTCGAGCTGTTTTGCGGTCTGGTCGCGAAACTCGATCATCTCCCTGAACTTCCAGGTGGTGTCCACATGCAGCAGCGGGAAAGGGGGTTTTGCCGGATAAAACGCCTTCATGGCCAGATGCAGCATGACGGCGGAATCCTTGCCGACGGAATACAACATCACCGGCTTTTCACATTGCGCCACGACCTCGCGCATGATGTGAATGCTTTCGGCTTCAAGTTGTTCGAGATGACTCGGTCTGTGTGCTTGGGTCATTCGGCTCTCGGAAAATACGGGGCGAAAATAGTGTCGGCTGCATTCATCGTGATTGTGGGAAATTGTCAATGTGCGAAATTGTCAACGAGTGTCCCGCAATGCCAAGAATTTGTCTTCATTGGTCATGTTGGCTTTGTTGTGCAGGCCTAGCGTCAATAAGGTGAACAACGGCCTGAAAACCATTGAGAGGACGGTGTCATGTCAGCACGCCAGGGTGGAAGACGCAGAACACGAGGCGGAGCCGCCAGACCGGACCGGTCCTCGGGGCAGTTACCTGAACCGATCGGGGTGTTCCGCAACCCACTGCCGCCGGTTGAACTGCTGGATGCGACCGATCTCAACCGGTTGATCGATGCCGCATTCCGGGTGTTGCAGGAGTCTGGCCTGGAATTTCTGTCTGTCAGGTGCCTGGATATTCTGGAAAAGAACGGGTGCAAGGTCGACCGCGAAACCGGAATTGCCCGCATGGATCGCGCGACGGTCGAGCACTTTGTCGGCCGTGCGCCGGAAACCTTTACGGTACATGCCCGCAACCCGGACCGAAATACGATCATGGGCGGCAATTATATCAACTTCAATACTGTGGGCTCACCGCCAAACATCAATGACCTGGACCATGGCAGGCGTCCTGGCACCTATCAGGCTCTGGTCGATCTGATAAAACTCAATCATTCGCTGGGCGTGTGCCATACCATGGGCGGCTCGGTTGTCGAGCCGATGGATTTGCCGGTGCCGACCCGGCATCTGGACAATGCCTATGCCATATTGAAATACACCGACCGGCCGGCATTCGTGCGCACGGTTTCCGAGTTTCGGGCCAAGGATGCCATCGAGATGGTGGCAATTGCCCGCGGTGTCAGTCTCGATCGGCTGAGGACAGAATGCTCGCTGCTGACGTCTTTCAACGTCAACAGTCCGCGCCGGGTGGACGAGGAATTGCTTGAGGGGCTTTTGTGCTTCGGCGAATACGGTCAGGCGGTGGCCATTACACCGTTCACGCTGGCAGGCGCCATGAGCCCGGTCACGGTTGCAGGCTCTCTGGTTCAACAGACCGCGGAAGCGCTTTCGGTCATTGCGCTGTCGCAGATGGCAAACCCTGGCGCACCGGTACTGTTTGGCGGGTTTACCTCGAACGTGGACATGAAAACCGGTGCGCCGGCGTTCGGTACGCCGGAGTATGTCAAGGCTGTGCTGATTGGCGGTCAGATTGCCCGCCACTTCAAGCTGCCTTACCGGTCGTCGAACGTGAATGCCTCCAACTGTGTCGATGCACAATCGACCTATGAGTCCGCAATGTCCCTGTGGGCGGTGATCATGGGGCATGCCAATATCGTGCATCACGGGCTGGGCTGGCTGGAGGGCGGCCTGTCGGCCTCCATGGAAAAGTGTGTGATTGATGCTGAAATGATCCGGCAGTGGGTGGCAGCACTTGCGCCGATGGATTTGAGCGATGAAGCGCTGGGCGTGGATGCCATAGCCGGCGTGGAACCAGGCGGGCACTTCTTTGGCGAAGCACACACACTTGATCGATTTGAGACAGCGTTCTATCAACCGATGGTGTCAGACTGGCGCAATTTCGAGACCTGGGAAGAGGCCGGCGCCATAAACGCCACACAGCGGGCGAATGTGATCTGGAAACAGATGCTGGAGGCTTATGAAGAACCACCAATGGACGAAGCGGTTGACGAGGGTCTGCAGGATTTCATGAAGCGCCGCAAGCATGAACTCAAGGATGTGCAGCCTTAAAGCGGTTTGCCCTTATTCTGAATCATTTGACCGCGCTCCTGCGGCTGCTGGCCAGGCATGGCCAACGCCGTGGTCTGCTTGACCATAACAAGAGAAAACCGGCTTCAAGGTCAGGACCTTAAGCTGAAAAACGCCCGGCGTTATCGGTGTTTGTCCCCGGATGCCCGAGCCAGCAGCAATATTTGTCCGCTGGTTGAGGCTGAAACCGCAACGGCTTGCCGCAAGGACATAAAACCCTTGCCGGGCAATTCCAGTACCGGACACACCAGGCCATACAGCCTGTCGGCGACCGCAGCGCCGATCATGACATTTGCGTCGGCTGTTGCCATGATGATGGCTCTGGGTGCCGTACCGAGGCGGATGGCTTCCGCCACGCCGCCGGGTGTGCCGCCCGAGCCGCGGGTTGCGGGCAGAACGAGCATGGTATCTTTGAGACACTTGCCGTTCTGCGGGTGGTTGTTGTCGACGATAATGCCGGTTGCCGGGTCAAATCCGCCCCAGAAACTCAACGGTTCATCAAGCCACAGTACGGGTCCTTCAGCGGTGCCGGGGTACAAGACCCTTGCCTGCAGTTGCGTCATCAGGACAACTCCCGCCACAGGCTTTCGTCACGCCAGACTTCACCTTTTACCGCGGTTTCAGCACATTCTTTCAGCGATCCGAAACACACTTCCACATCCAGCATACCGGGCGCATACCAGGCCCATTTGGCGGCGTTCGTCATGACCCGGCCCCTGCAGCCGCGCACAGCCGGCGAAAAGTAGGTGCAGGTATCGACAATAATCTGTGCTCCGGCACTTTCCAGAATTTCAATCCAGCCTTTTTGCGCGGCAAGGTCGCGGACATGGCGGCTGGTTGAAATATAGAGCCTGGCGCCAGCGTGAACCTTTCGGCCCTTCAGCATTGGAATCAGGCTTGCAAACTCGGTGAACGAAAAATGCGGGGTGCCCAGGGCCACCATCTCAACCGGTCCGTCGCTGGCGCTGGTCAGGCTGCGCCGGGCTGCAGCAAGAGTGTCCAGGGTAACCTTGACGGTTTGCGCGGGTTGGTGGCCCGCAAAGGCGGTTTGCTGATCGGGAGCTTCCGGGGTGCGTCCGATACCGTGCCAGTGTTCGACACCCCCGGATGCAGCGGCGGCGGCTGAAACCGCCTTCAGGGCATCTTCGCCAACAGCCGGATCAACGGCGTCTATGGCGGGTATCTGTTTGCCTGCCGCAAGACCGATGGCGGTCCCGACCAGGTGATAGTAGATATCCTGCTGCTTCAGACTGTCAGGGATGGCAGTTGTGTCAATCAGCAGTCTGGCGCGGCGGCCTTCATCCGTGTGCAGGCCGCACATCGGCGCATAGCCGGTCAACCCGCAGGCCACATCCAGATAGTCGCCATACTTGTTGGTGCGGGCGCCAACGGCGGCATTGTAGAAACTGACAGCATTGCTTTCACCGACCACGATGTGGTCTGCCAGCCGGGGGCCGTCCGGTAGCTGATAGGGTGCACATGTCCATACGGTGCGGCATCCCAGGTCTGCATAGAGCTGCATCAGCTCTCTTGCACCGCGAGCTGTTTCGGTCGCGGGATCGCGAATGTTCTCATCCGCCAGGCTGACCAGCCCGTTGTTTGTCCAGGCGGGGATTTTGAATTTTGCCCCGGAATCAAGCATGAACCGGGCAAAGTCGACATGCGCGCGTCCGGCGTAAAAACACGCATCTATGTGGGCAAACGTTACCGGGACCAGGTCAGTCGCTCCCATCACAACAGCGGCGCGTTCAACCAGCTGCATGGCAAACTGCAGTGCCGGGCCGCAGTCACCCGACAACATTGCCCTGCAGTCGTCGTTCAGGTTCAAATCAACATTCATGCAGCGAGTTTGAGCATCCGGCGGATCAGTGCAAGGGTCTCGTCGTGATCACCGGTGACAAATTTTGCGCCACTGTCGGTCAGACGCCGGCGGCGGTCGGGGTGCACATGAAACCCGATAAAGTGGGTGCCGTTCCTGTGGCCGGCGTCGAGGTCGTTCAGATTGTCACCAATGAAAACAATGCGGTCTGCAGGAAGGCCCAGATCCGAAATCACCCTCGCCAGCACTTCGTGCTTGTGACCGCTCTTGTCGGCGGTGCCGGGAAAAGCGCTGAGATGGTGCCAAAGTCCGGCCTCGCGAAGCCGGATTTCGGCTGCGCATCGCAGGTTGGCCGTGGCGATGCCGAGTGCCAGTTTTGGCACAGACGCCAGTCTGGTGACGATGTCAGGTGCCTTGGGAACGATGCTGACCTCAAGCCTGCCGCTGCTGAAGCCATCTCTCAACTCTGCATCATAGGCTTCAACAAAAGCCTCATAGTGTGACGGCTGGAACCTGTTGCCGAGATGTTCATCCAGCACCTGGTGAATGATGTCATGGTCATTCCGTACCTTGTAGCTGTCCCAGTCCCGGGACAGGCCGGTAATGCCGAATACCCGTTCGAGTGGTGCAAAAAAAGCGTCTTCTTCTGGTTTCCCCAGATGGAGGAGGGGGCCATCAACATCAAAAATGACCGCACAGCTGTGGTCTGCAGTCACGTCCATCAACCTTTCACGATCGCAGGACGTACTTCGATCACCACCGGCTTTTCCGCCGCAAGGCCGGTTTTGATTGCCGATGACAATTCATCCAGCGTTTGCGGTCTGATCGCATCGCAACCGTAGGCCTTGGCCAGTGCAGCGAAGTCGGGATTGATCAGGGTGACAGCATTTGGCTGGATACCCTTGTGAACCATGTCATCGCGAATTTGGCCCAGAGCATCATTGTTCCACAACAGGACAACCAGCGGTTTGGCCAGTTCGGCAGCGGTTCCGAGTTCATTGATGGTGTACTGCACACCATAGTCGCCGGCCATCGCGACCACCGGCTGGCCGGGACATCCGACGCGGGCACCAATTGCGGCGGGTAGCGCATAGCCCAGAGTGCCGAAGCCCGCTGGATGCAGGTAACAGTCAGGCTGTGAAAACCGCAGCACTTCGTTGGCAGCATAGGCGATCTGCGTCATGTCGGATGCAACAATAGTGTCTGCAGGAAGTGCAGCGCGGACAGTGTCGAGGACAGTGGTGATTGTTTCGCGCAACTCGTCATGGCCGTCGGCACAAGCCCTGCGCAGTGCTTTAACCTCCGGAGCGCGCGCCTGTGTCTTGTCGGCGTCGGGCAAATTCGATGAAATCGCAGACAGAGTTGCGGCGGCGTCGCCGGTGATGGGCAGATCGGCAGGATAAGGCCGGGCCAGGGAAGCGGGATCGATGTCTATCCGGATCAGGCCGGTTGTGATGTCAAAGGTCTGATACCAGAGATCTGTCTCAGACAGTTCCGTGCCAACGGCCAGCACGGCATCGGCACCCATGATGACCCTGGTTGCCAGTGGATTGGGTAGCAGGGCACCCGCCAGTAACGGATGACCGTCCGGCACAGCGCCCTTCGCCGCAATGGTTGTAAAGATGACGGCACCGGTTTTTTCGGCAATTTCTGCGGCGGCTGCACCTGAATGACGGGCACCGCCACCCAGTATGATCACTGGTTTGTCTGCAGCCGAAAGCCTGGCAACGGCTGCTGCAATCTGGTCCGGTGTGGCCTGCGGCTTCGACGCCAGCTGACGCGGTTGCCAGCCATCGCCTGCAGGTTGTTTAAGCACATCCAGAGGAATTTCCAGATACACGGGCCGGGGGCGGGAAGATGCGAAAAGCGAGAACGCTTCAGCGATCCGGTCCTGTACGTCTCTTGCGGTGTAACATGTGGCGGCAAGTTGCGAGACTGTAGCTGCTGCGTTGAGCTGCGAGCGCATTTCATGCAGCCTGCCTCGGCCCTGACCCCAGTCTTTCACGTCAAGGGTCGATGAAATCACCAGTATCGGTACGGAGTCCGAGAACGCCTGGCCCATCGGTGTCATGATGTTTGTAAGGCCCGGACCGGTAATGGTGAAACAAACGCCGGGCTTTCCGGATGCACGGGCATACCCATCTGCCATGAAGCCGGCACCCTGCTCATGCCGGGTCAGAATGTGGGTGATGCCAGACCGAGGAAGGGCACGGTACATTTCGACATTATGCACGCCGGGAATGCCGAACACGTCAGTTACACCATAGGCTTCCAGCAATCCGACCAGCGCCTCACCAACACTTACTCCACCGTCATTCATCGGTTTTTTCCTTCAGGTCACGACCTTGTTCAATGGCTGAACCTTGCAGGCGACAGGGCTGCAGGTTCAAGTCCGTGAGCGGCAATATCATCGGGAATTTGTCTCCCGTTGATCAGTGCGGCAGTCAGCCGGGACAACGCGGGCGCGGTCTGTATGCCATAACCGCCCTGACCGGCCAGCCAGAAGAAATTGTCAACCGTTTCATCAAAGCCTGCAACCGGATTTCCGTCTTGCGCAAAACTGCGAAGTCCGCCCCAGGTATGTCCGATATGGGTGACTTCGAAATCGATGACGTTGTGGAATTTCTCAACCGCCTCTGCCAGGGCCATGTCGTCAGCCCAGGCATCATGGGGTTCAACCGGCGTTGCATCGGCAGGCGACAACATGAGCTTGCCGCCCATCGGCTTGAAATAGAATGTCTCACCGGCGCCAAAGCACAATGGCCACTGATCGACGTTTGCGCCCGACGGCAGATCTAGCAGCACCGCAGAGCGGCGTTTTGGTGTGACCTCAATATTCTGTGCGCCGGCCAGTTCTCCAATGGATGTGGCCCAGGCACCGGCAGCGTTGACCACCATGGCGCAGCTCAAATCGCCATCCGATGTCTGTACCTGCCAGGCGCCGTAATGACGTGTGAAGCCGGTGACCTCAGTCCTGGGGAGCACCGTTCCGCCGCGCGCCCTGAACAGTTTCACATAGCCCTGCAGCAACAGGTCTACATCCAGATCGCGGGCATTGTCATCATAAAGGGCGGCAATCAGGGCTTCAGTCCTGATCAGCGGTACCATGCGTTTGAACTCGTCCAGCGGCAACGGACGCAATCCCAGCGCTTCACCTTCTGCGATATGGGTTTCATCCCCAAGTCCGACCATCATAGCCTCTCCACGCGGTGACAGCAGTGGCGCGGCAGCAAAGTCGTTGGGAGCAGCCTCGAAAAACGCCTCACTTGCGCCGGCCAGCGCCTGAATGGACGCCGGCCCGTAGCTGGGCACGAAGGTTGCCGCCGATCTGCCGGTCGAGTGATAGCCCGGCTGCGGTTCGCGCTCGACCACACAGACCCTGTGGGCCTCGGCAAGCTCAGCTGCTGCCGAAAACCCGGCCATGCCGCCACCTATCACCACGATGTCAAAAATCTTGCTCACTTTATCCAGTTCATAAACTGCATTGCCTTTGGACTGCTTCTCACGCCATTCTTGTCTGACTATTCATTCGCCGTCGAGGGGTTATCAAGTTGAGTGACGCTGTATTGCATTTTTCACATGACGAGTATCAGGCTCGTATTGGCAAAGTCCGGGCCGAGATGGACAAGCGCGGGCTTGACCTGATCATCGTGTCAGACCCGTCCAACATGGCGTGGCTGACCGGCTATGACGGGTGGTCGTTCTACGTGCACCAGGCGGTGTTGCTGGGACTTGAGGGCGAACCGGTCTGGTGGGGTCGGTCGATGGATGCCAATGGCGCCTATCGAACCGCCTTCATGCAGCACGACAATATCATCGGGTATCCCGATCATTTTGTGCAATCCAGCGAGCGCCATCCGATGGATCATCTGTCGGGTGTTATTGCCGAGCGTGGCTGGAACGCGGCGCGTATCGGTGTCGAGATGGACAATTACTGGTTCACCGCTGCTGCATGGGAAGCGCTCAAGGCCAATTTACCCGATGCAAGTTTCAGTGACGCCAACGCACTGGTGAACTGGCAACGGGCTGTCAAGTCACCCGCCGAGATCGAGTTCATGCGCCGCGCGGCCGGCATCGTGGAACGCATGCATGCGATGATTGTCGATATGGCGGAACCCGGTTTGCCCAAGAACGCGCTGGTGGCGGAACTGTACAAGGTGTCGATAAACGGTGCCAATGGTCACTGGGGCGACTATCCGGCCATCGTACCGATGTTGCCGTCAGGCATGGATGCGACCGCGCCCCACCTGACGTGGAACGATCAGCCCTTCAAATCCGGGGAAAGCACGTTTTTCGAGATCGCCGGCTGCTATCGGCGCTACAATTGTCCGCAATCGCGCACGCTGTTTCTGGGCAAGGTGCCGCAGAAATATCTCGATGCCGAAAAGGCGGTTCTTGAAGCGGTAGACAAGGGTCTGGAGCAGGCAAGGCCTGGAAACACCTGCGAGGACATTGCAATTGCGTTTTATGATACCCTTGAGCGGCATGGCTTTTCCAAGGATTCGCGCACCGGCTATTCAATCGGGCTCAGTTATCCACCCGACTGGGGAGAGCGCACCATGTCTTTCAGGCGCGGAGACAAGACCGTGCTTGAGCCGGGCATGATCTTTCATTTCATGCCGGCGCTGTGGCTGGACGATGGCGGGCTGGAAATCACAGAGCCGATCCTGATTACTGAAACCGGTGTCGACTGTCTGTGCAACACGCCGCGCAAGCTGTTCGTCAAGGAGTAGGCAAATGCGTCACTTTGCAGAAGTCGAAACACTGGCCGCAAACAACAAGGGCGGAGAAGCAGCCATGCAGGCCTTGCTGCCGGATGTTCCGGAGCAATCGGAAGTGGTCGCGCTGGATGACGATCGCTGGCTCGCCAACTTCACCCGTTGCGTATTCAATTCAGGCTTCAACTGGAAGGTCATCGAGAAGAAATGGCCCGGCTTCGAGGAAGCTTTTCACGGCTTCAATCCAAATTTCCTGGCGATGTTGCCGGATGAAGAATATGAAGCTCTTCTGAAGGACACGCGGATTGTCCGTCACGGCGCCAAAATCATGTCGGTTCGCCACAACGCCATCTGGATGGCCGGTCTGGCACGCGAGCATGGCACGGCCGCAAAATTTTTCGGTTCCTGGCCGGCATCTGATCAGATTGGCCTGCTGGAGTTGATGAAGAAGCAGGGCTCACGGCTGGGCGGAAACACCGGGCAGTATGCCCTGCGGTTCATTGGCAAGGACGGTTTCATCCTGTCGGCAGACGTGACCAATGCGCTTATGCGCGAAGGTGTCGTGGCGAAAATACCGTCGTCAAAGAAGGATATGGCGGCGGTTCAGGCCGCTTTTAACCAGTGGCACGAAGAAACCGGCAGGCCCTACACCCACCTCAGCCGCATCCTGGCGATGAGCGTGGGTTAGGCAGCCTTTAGACGCTTTTGGATTTTGAGCGTCCCAGCACGGCTGAGCCTGCCAGCAGCAATATTGTGACAGCCGCGATCTGACCGGTGATAACCGCGGGCCAGATGAGGCTGAATTGCGCATCCAGGTATTTCTGCGGACCAAAGGAAAGCAGGGCCATCAGGGCCGCCAGCAAAGACAGAACCCGGCCTGCCGTGGTTTCCAGCGGTCCTGCGATGATCGCGGATAATGCCGCAGACAGCGCAACGGCAAGAAACGGTGCTATCGCGAACAGCGGAATGTCTGCCGGCGGGTGCGGCGGCGATTGTGCAAACAGGGCGCCCAGCATGACGGTTTGCAGGATTATCAATGTGGCCAGAGCAGCCTGAACGTGACGGGGTGTGGTCGGGGTGGTCATGTCAATCTCCATAAACGTAATTATATGTACGGTTGAAATATCCGTAACAATGTGTACGATTATTGTCAATGGCTTTCGGAGACCTGATTGATGCGGGATGAAAACAAGGCGGCACGCAAGGCACGCATCGAGGCAGCTGCGCTGGAGTTGCTGGCGCAAAACGGCTATCTGGCGACGTCCATGCTGTCGGTCGCCAAACGGGCAAAGGCATCCAACGAGACCCTGTACAACTGGTACGGCAACAAGCAGGGGCTGTTCAGGTCGCTGGTTGAAGCGAATGCCGGCGAAGTGAAAGCCCTGCTTGAAAAGGACCTTGCACAGGACCAGCCGCCGGAGACCACACTGAAAGCGCTTGGTCCGCTGCTGCTGGGTCTGCTGGTCGGTGACAAGGCCATAACCCTGAACCGGGCAGCAGCCGCCGACCCGTCCGGTGAACTGGCGCGTGAGCTGACACAGGCGGGCAGGGGAACCGTAGCACCGCTGATAGCCGACGTTTTCCTGAAAGCCCGCAATGCTGGTGTTGTGGATTTCGAAGACGCCGCCCAGGCCGTGGGGCTTTATCTTGATCTGCTGGTGGGTGACCTGCAGATCAGGCGGGTGCTGGGCGCAGTGCCGCAAATGGAGCAATCGGAGATCGATAATCGCGCGGCTGTCGCGCTGGATAATCTCAGAATACTGCTGAAAACCACCCGTGATCGGAAAGCTGGTAATGCATAGTTGGGAAACAGGACCCCTCCATGATAGCCTGCCGGGGGGAGTAATTCCAAATGGAGGGCTTTGTAATGGCGAACGCAAAACTGGTATCTGATCTCAAGGCAGGATGGGCCGCTCTTGCGGCGGGGGACATGGACACGCTGGCCGGTTTTTATGCCGAGGACATGATATTTGTGCTGCCCGGACAGAATGATGTGCTTGAAGGCCGTGTTGCATTTCGAAATGCGCTGGATGGCATCGGTCAGGCGCTGCCGCCCGGATTTGACATCAAAGACCTGCGTTATTGCCCGGGAGAAGATGAAATCGTGAATATAGTCGAGTTCACGGCCGACAAGCTTCCGAACGGTTCGCAATGCGCGGTGTTGTTCAAATTCAATTCCGACGGATTGATAACCGAAGAGCGCTGGTTCGTGGATACCGAGCAGTGGAAGGCCGCTTTCTAGATCCAATCACGCCTGTTTAGAAACGTCTGACCGGCTCAGGGATATGGCAGCGTCCATCCGGGCCAATGAGTGCGTGAAGCCGATACTTTCGCCTTCTGCGCGCACTGACAGTAATTGGGTCATTGCATCCTCGCCTTGTGCAGCCTTTGCCAGGGCGCGTCCGCGTGCGGCAAAGTAACTGCTCCATCTCAAGGGTTCGGCGCTGGTAAATTCTTCAAGGTCGCGCGCAAACCGTACAACTTCCTGCCAGTCGGCAAGGTCCAGTGATACTTCGATGGCATCCCTGTAAAACCAAAGCGGGTTGTGGGCGGCAACTCCCTGGCCAAGCAGTTCTTCGCCTTCCGCCAATGCAGCTTTACGCTGCGCCGGATGCTGGCAAACCAGGGCAAAACTACCCAGCGCCCGCCCGCCCAGAAAACGCATGCTGGAATCGGATGCCCGGAATGCGGCGAGTGTCCCAGCCACCAGTCGTTCGGCCTCCTGGCCGTCGCCATCAATTGCGGCCAACCGGCCGAGGTACTCAACACAGACCTGTTCAAAGCGTGTTGCACCCAGTCTTCTGGCCAAGGTCACCCCCGCTTCGGCCCATTCTCGGCAAACTGCCGTATCATAGAGTTCCAGCGCATAGACACCCACCAGCCGCGCTACCAGCTCAGCTCTCGGGTTGAACTGCCGCACCGCCAGTTCGAGAGCGTTCTCGCAATCGTCCAACGTTTCTGTCGGTCGTCCGAGGTACAGCAGGGTCTGTCCCTTCATCGAGAGATTGGCAGCAGTTACGTTGTGAAGATCATGCTTAACCGCCAGATTCACGCAGTCGTCGAAAAGCCTGTGTGCGGATACCATTCGGCCGCGTGCAAATTCCGCGTCGGCAAGGTTGCCCAAAGCCTGCGCTTCCAGTTCGCGCGAACCGGCTTCGCGGGCAAACGCCAATGATCGGTTGTTTTCCGACAGACACTGTTTCGTTTCACCATGAACAAAGTGCAGGCTGCCCATGAGCTGGCAAATTCGTGCGCGTTCCCTGGGTGCGCCCAGATCTTCCAGTTCCTGCAGTGCGGTCTTCAGTGTGTCCAGCAACTCCGGATATGACTCGGTTATGCGCAACCCTTCGGCAACGCCGATCAGCGCCCGGCATTTCTGAACCCTGTCGGAAGTCCTGTTGCGGGCGGCGCCAAAGGCGTCAATGGCCTCGCCAATATTTCCAAGCCGTCGCTGCAAATCGCCCAACAGAAAATACAACTCATAGTCGGCCTCGCCGGATGTCAATTCGATGCCACGCAACACCAACTGAAGGGCCGGTTCATAGTGTATGCGTTCGTCCTCGTATTGCGCTGCCGCAAGGTATGCTGCCGCCGCATCCTTTGACTCGGCCCGGTCAAGGTGCTGGGCATGCATTGTCGGATCGAGCTCACGGTAGAGGCTCGCAGCGCGCAAGTGCAGGCCTTTTCTACGATCTCCCAGCATTGATGCATAAAGCCCGTCTCGCACCAGGGCATGACAGAACAGATGATCCTCTCCATCCCGCCGCAGCAATTGATGCTTTGTCAGATTGTCACTACGGTATGAGGGATCGCCGATCAGTTTTCTGAGCAGATCCAGCCGGAACCTTTGTCCAAGTGCGGACGCCGCGAACAGTGCCTCGCGGTCATCCGGGGGCAGGTTGTCGGCACGGGCCAAAACCAGTCCCTGGATCGTGTCCGGCAATTCGTCGCCTTGATAAATGGAAAGACCACTAATCAACTGCTCAAGAAATAGCGGATTGCCGTCTGCCCGTTTAACAAGGTTCTCAAGGCTGGTGGCATCAGAGTCAGACAGGCTTGAAGCCAGCCGCATCGCGTCATCGTGGCGAAGTGACTGAAGATCAATCGTCGTGAGTGAGCAACCGCGCAGCGAGGACAGCCACTCCTGGTGCAGCGTTCCACCCTCAATCCGGGAGGTCAGAACAAATATTGCCGGGCAGTCGGGCAGTTTCAGCGCTGCCCCGGCCAAAGTGTCCAGTGTGGATGGATCAGCCCAGTGAACATCTTCGACAATGATCAATCGCGGAATCTGGTGAGCCAGGTTCACGACCAGCGTTGACAAGGTCGTTTCGATTCCCAGTTTGCGGGCGGTACTATCCAATGCTTCGTAGGCGCTACGCGATTGATCAGGTTGTTGCAGGTCCAGCAAATCATTAAGAAAAATTTCATTCTCGGCTGAAACATATCCCTCATCGAGTGCCTGGGCTCTTGCGTTGACGCGTTGCTCCACACTGGAACCGGCAGGCAATTCCAGCAAGGATGCAACAAGATCGAGGAGCGTTCGAGCGCCTCTGTTGGTGCCAAAGTCAACCATCGACACATTGTGTGTCGATAACCCGGACTGGTTTGCCAGATTTGCAAACTCGGAAGTCAATCGGGTCTTGCCAATACCTGGTTCACCGCGCAACAGCAGCACCTGGCCGCTGTTATCCGCCAGAGTGTCGCGGATGATTGATCTAAACTGTCGCATTTCCGCTGTTCGGCCAATGAACCGGGTCAGCCATGCAGTATTCTCTTCGCTGAGCAGGTGTTCAAACGCCCAAACCTGCACCGGGTCTGCAAGGCCCTTGATGGACGTTGAGCCGCGCGGTGAGAACTCCGCATATCTCGCCAGAACGCGGTGTACGGCGTCAGAAACCAGTGTTTCGCCTGGTGCTGCCAGATCATCAAGACGCGATGCAAGGTTCACCGTATCTCCGGTGACCGTGTATTCGGTGTGTTGCTCGCTGCCGGTCCGGCTGGCAACCACGACACCGGAGGCAATGCCAATGTGCGCTTTGAGTTCGCGGGAAAACTGCTGCTCCAGATCCAGCATGGCACCGTGGATGCCCGATGCGGCACGAAGTGCGCGCAACGGATCGTCGGAATGGGCGACCGGCGCGCCAAACACCGCCATCACGGCGTCTCCGATGTGTTTGTCCACTGTGCCGCCGTGTTGTTCGATAATGTAATCGACAGCGGAGAAATAGGCGTTGAGCAGGCGGTGGGTTTCTTCAGGGTCGAGGCTCGCCGTCAGCCCGGTGAAACCGGCAAGATCGGCAAATAGCACCGTTACCTGACGGCGCTCACCATGAGGTGAAACGATGTCTCGCTGGCGGGTTTTTGGTTGATCGGCTGGCTGGGACGCCGGCGCGATGGCTTTCAGGAGTTTCTTGCGCTGGCCCAGCGACAATCCCAGTTCCTTCAGGTCGTCATTGGTCAGGTCGAACAGCACCTCACCGTCGATTTCATTTTTTTCGAACAGATCGGCGTGCTGCTGAAACCCGTGTTCGGCTAGCCAGCTTCGGACGTCAGTCATGATGAACCAGTAGCGTACCTGTTGGGAATCTGCAATTGGCACCCATTCGACCTATCGCAGTGTCCGCTGCACAGTTGGGGGTAACCTCAGCCTGCCTGAGCAGAAGTTAACAGCCAATTGCGTCGGCGGGTCTTGTCAGAATCTTTCCTCTGACGATTAACGGCAGATGAACAACCTGCTCTGAATTCATTCAGCTTGGTTCGTCTAGTGTCCTTGCAACATAAGAAACCAATTCAGCTCTCTTACGGATCTGAGTAAAAACAAATTGGAGGAATAACCAATGAACCGCAGATCATTTCTTTTCCTGGGCCTTGCCGCCACCACACTCGTCGTTGCCAGCGCCGGTACCAGCACACCCGCATCAGCGGCTTGTGCATACGGTGCAAGCAACGGCACCAGCTGGAGTACAACAGGGTATTCTTCGGCCAGACGCGAACGCACTGCATGCAGACGCGCCAAGCGCCGCTGTGAACGCAGCCTGCGCAAGGCCAAGCGCCGCCGCCAGATCAGCCGTGGCACCCGGGTGCCGAGGTGCGAGCGCACTAGTATCCACTGAAAACCTGATACGCGTCTTCGCCCTGTCGGAGTAGCCGGAATTCATGAACGCATGCCTATTCCGCAGTGACTAACGGTTGCTGCGGGTGGGGCACAGCCAAGTGGTGTAGAGCTCCGTGCCTATCTCCAGGAGTACAGGCAGCGACAGGTCTCCAATCAAAGGAAAAAAAATGACTTTATCCAAGAAACAACTGCTTCTTGTCGCCTTGAGCGCGGGGATCGGATCGATCCTGGGCAACGCTGCCGACAAATCGTTCCAGATTTCACCCTGGCTTTGGGAACCCGCCGCGCTTGCCGCCGGTATCGGCGCCCTGATGGCGCACCTGTTGATACTGCAATTCAATCGCTCACGTGAAAACGGAGGGATGGGTTGATGAAGTACGCAGCAATTATAGTGCCGGTGATCACGGCAGTAACAGGCACAGTGCTTGGAGGATTGATCGAAGGCCAGTTCCAGATAGACACCGGCAACTGGATCGTATCACTGAGCACCATCGGAATGGCTTTGGGCATTTTCGTCGGCCTCAAGCTCAGAGAGCACATGCTTCAGCGCAATAGTACCTAGGTTGCCTGGCAGCTTTGGAAATATAGTTTCCGGCATGCGGCATGCGGCATGCGGCAGGCGCTGCCGCATGCCGGCCAGGCGCATGTTGCCAAAGCATGGGAACGCTTTCACCGAGCAGACAAAAAACCACTGCTCGAAAATCGCCGCCGATATTCTGCGGGATTTAACCCGGTCATCTTTTTAAACACACGGCGAAACGCCCTAGTGTCCGAATAACCTACAGCCTCAGCAACTGAATCTACATTGTGTCCGTCTGTTTCCAGAAATTGCTTTGCTTCCTCGATCCTCAAAGACTGCACGTAATCCATTGGGCTGTAGCCAGTGGCGGCGCGGAAACGACGATCGAACGTACGTCTTGGCAGACCAGATTGGGCGATCATGCGACCGACCGCATCGCTTTTCCCATATGCATCAGCAAGCCATGCCTGGCACTCGCGGATAACGGCGTCCTCGCTCTGCAACCGCCGCATTGGTGCTGCATAGTGGCGTTGTCCATCGGGTTTAGGGTCAACGCAATAAAACCGCGCGGATTGGGCCGCATGTTCCGGCCCAAGAAATCGGGCAATCAGATACAGTGCGAGATCCTGCCATGAGGCCATCCCGCCAGACATAACAATCGAATCTCCCTGCCCGGCAAAAGTGAGCGTACGGTCGGGGCAGAACGTAATATTCGGGTAACGCTGTCGAAAAATCTCTCTCATTGACCAGTGGGCCGTAGCTTCTTCACCGTCCAAAAGGCCAGCGTCTGCCAACAGCGCGGAGCCCGAGCAGGCACTTGCCACACGCGCTCCAGATTTGTGACGGCGCAAAATCCAGTCAATTTCCGGACCAAGCACGTCCCTGGGCGAAACGAACTCGCCCAGCCTGAAATTGGGCAGACAGACGATCTCAGCATCGTTGGCTTCGTCGAGATTGACGTCCGGTATAACGGGCACGCCGCCAATGCACCGGAAAGGGTCTTTGGTTCGAGCTACAATTCTCACCCTCGTCAGTGCCGGACTGGGTGTCCCTTCGGTCAGGTAGGACCATGCGGTTCCCACAGACTGTAGAAGATCATACAAACCGTACAGGATTGCACCTCTGCAACTGTCTGCTGCAAGAAGGTCGATTCGAAGAGGATCGGTTGTGAAATCCCTGCTCATTGTTTCCGTCACCTCCTTCACTCCTCGTTGGCCGAGATGGCCCGCTCGTGGCCAATCTGGCCCTGATCTAATTGGCTCGTCACCAACATACTGGCTCAGTCCAGAAAACTTGGCGAGGAAAATATGACATATATGGCATTCAAAAAGGCGGAAATAGATGGTTGGGAGGAGCGAGCGCCTTCCTATAACGATTTCACGGGGCGGGTCACCACCCAGGCTATTCCGACGCTCCTGGCGATGGCCGAAACGGCCCCCGGCAAGTGTCTTCTTGATCTGTGCTGTGGGACAGGAAGGGTTGCCGGCGCAGCTATTTCCCTGGGGGTCCAGGCAGAAGGAATCGATGCGTCCGAAGCAATGGTCAACACGGCCAGAGAAGCGTTCCCGCAAGCGAGCTTTGAAATAGGGGATGCCGAGGCGATCCCGCGCGATGACGGCGCTTACGATGCTGTGATCTGCTCATTCGGGCTCATGCATGTTGGTAGCCCTGAAGCGTTGTTCCGCGAGATGGCGCGGGTTTTGAAACCGCGAGGGCGGGTTGCACTCAGTCATTGGGTCGGCCCACCGGATTCTCCATTGTTTCGGATTGTTTTTGGCACGATGCAGAAGCTGGCAAACATGACAGATGTACCGCCGGCGCCGCCGCCTTTTGCTCTTTCGTCGGACGTGGCCATGGGTGAAGCTTTGGAAAAATCGGGTTTTGAAGACGTCTCAGTCGTAAGACTTCCTTTGGTCTTCACGTCTCCAGAGGGAAAATTCGCAGAACACTTCAGGAATTTTGCTGCCAGGGCAGCGATCATTCTGGATCAGCAGACAGATGGTGTATTGCGCGACATCTACGCATCCTGGGATCACCAATTAAAGGAATTCGTGTCGGAGGGGGAAATTCACGTGCCGATGCCAGCTCTTGCGGTGTCTGCAGTTCGCAAAGCGTGAACCGATCTAGTCACTCAGAGTTCCCGTGGACCTGGCTACCAGAACCTTGAGTGCGTCCGCTATGTGCTGGTCGGCTATGTTGTAATCTTCAGCCTTCACACGGATCTTGTGGGCCTCATGCAGTACATCAGCGTGGGTAAACCCGTGTGGCGGATCGAACTTGTAGCAGGCCAGTTCCAGGAGCTGGCCCAGCGGATCGCGGAAATACAGCGAATCCATGAAGCCCCGGTCCACGTCTCCCGAATTGGAAAACCCGGCTTCCTTCAGACGTTTTGCGGCCTGGGTATAGCTGGCGCGTGATACGATGAACGCCAGGTGATGCAGATTGCCGATGCCGTTCGGGTTGGGGTTTGCATCAACCGGCCAGTCTTCATTGGTGAAAATTGTGATCAATCTTCCATCGCCCGGATCGAAATACAAATGGTTTGTGTCGGGTGCATCTAGATTGGGTTGTTCAAAAACAAACGGCATGCCCAGTATGCCTTCCCAGAAATCGATCGAGGTTTGCCGGTCTGCGCCGTTCAAGGTGATGTGGTGCACGCCCTGGGTCTGGATAACGCTCATCAATCTGTCCAATCGTGGGTTTTCTCGATTTCACGAACTTCGGTTTTCAGTATCTTGCCATAATTGCTCTTTGGCAGCGCATCAACTATTCGATAGGCTTTCGGCCGCTTGAAACGCGCCATGTTGGCCAGACAGTAGGTGTCGACGTCCTTCTGGTCTACGGCCCGGCCGGGTTCACAGACCAGATAGGCGACCACCACTTCTCCCCATTCGGGATGTGGCCTGCCGATGACGCAAACCTCAGCCAGTTGGGGCATCTGCAGCAGAACTTCCTCTATCTCGCGCGGGTAGACGTTGGTGCCGCCGGATATGATCAGATCCTTGGAGCGATCGGTCAGTGTCAGATAGCCGTCATCATCAAATACACCGACGTCGCCGGTCCACAGCCAGCCACCGCGCAGCGCAGACGCGGTGGCCTCAGGGTTGTTCCAGTATCCAAGCATGACAGAATCCCCCCGGCAGACAATTTCACCTTTCTCGCCTGCCGGCAGCTCCTGGCCATCTTCGTCAACGACGCGCACATGAACGCAGGAATCTGCCACGCCTGCAGTGCCGAGGCGGTGCCGCCAGTGTGGATGATTGCGATCGGCGATGTCTTCACGTGACAGATGGGTGATGGTCATCGGGCTCTCACCCTGCCCGTAGAGTTGCGCCAGTTTCGGGCCAAACCGGTCCAGGGCGGCAATGCAGTCTTCGACATACATCGGTGCGCCGCCGTAGATGATCAGCTTGAGATTGGTCACGTCGGCCTCGCCGCTCCAGGTCGTCAGGCGCCGTACCATGGTGGGTGCGGCAAACATCGACACGCCTTGCCAGCCGGCAATGAGGTCGAATATTTCTGCCGGATCAAAGCCGCCCGTTTCAGGCACGATGTTGCAGGCACCGGCACACACGTGCGGAAACATCCACATGCCGGATCCGTGGCTCAACGGGGCAGGGTGGATAATGCAGTCATCCGGCATCACGCGGTCAAAATCGGCAAAATAGTTTAATGTCATGGCGACGATGTTGCGGTGAGACAGCATCGCGCCCTTGGGGCGGCCGGTGGTGCCGGACGTATAGAACAGCCAGGCCAGCTCGTCCGGCTCGACAAAACTTATGGCCACAGATTCGCCGGCCAGCAGGCCGGCATAGGCGTCACCGGTCACATCAAAGATGTGTTCAAGGCCTAAGGCATTTGTTGCGCTGATGGTTTCATAAAGTGCAGGCGTGACAAAGCAGGCCCTGCTGCCGGAGTCTTCCAGTATGTAGGTGAGTTCAGAGGCGTGCAATTTGGCGTTCATCGGAACAGCCGCGAGGCCGGCATGCCAGATGGCGAACAGAACCTCGAAATATTCGGGTACGTTTTTCATGGCCAGCGCGACCCGGTCGCCGCGTTTCAGACCGAGCCGCTGCAGTCCGCCTGCCAACCGCTCCACCCTGCCGCGCAACTCACCATGCGTGTGCACGACTTTTGTGCCAAGCCCCACCGCCGGGCCATCCGGGTGTTCGAGGGCATTGCGTTCAATCCAGTGCGATAGGTTCATGGCGGCTTACAATTCCTGGAAATGTGATCAGTTGCAGACTTGCCCAATTATACCAGATCTCAGTAACAGCGACTCCATTTCATGGGATCATAGCGGTTCACTCGGGCAGGCGCGGTGCGCAGCGCGATGCTGGCCGAATCGGGCAAGCAATGCAACGCCCCCGATGGACCGCTATGACCCACCCGAAGGGCCGGACGCTTTTTCCCGCCAGCTACGTTGCGCATCGCTTGTGGTACACGTGCCATGGCGCGACACGCGCCTTGCCGGCGGAAAAAATCGCTCCGGTGAAATGGGTTGCTGTTACTGAGATCTGGTATTACCTGCATGCGTTCAAGTAGTTGTAGTTCGCGAATCGCATCAGGTCATTGAAACAATGCAGCAAACAAAAGCAGGACGCGGCAACGGTTTTATCTGCTTTGTGATCATTGCCGGATGCTGGGTCTGGCAACTGGGATATGGCGCGGTTGCCGGTTATGTGCAGGCAACCACCGATCCGCCGAAATGCGTAGCCGGATGGTTGTGGCCTGAACCCTTGCCGTGGACGGCGTGCCGTGGTTTCGGCTTGAGCGACAGTGTGCAGCACTGGATCGGCATTCCGGGCGATCTCGCCATGTATCCGTTTGCATTATGGCCGTATGCCTGGTCCAGCGGCCTGTACACCACGCCGATGTTCTGGCTGAATTCAGCAATCCACCTGCTGGCATACTGGTGGATTGGTAAGGCTCTGGTCCGGAAGCTGATTGCGCGATATTCTCCGCTGCGATGAGCAGAAGGAGCCGCGCAAATGTCCAGACCCAACAATGATTTCTATCAGCCTGTTCCGGGGCTGGAAATACCGCGTTTTGCCGGTGTTGCAAGTTTCATGCGCCTGCCTCAGGTGAAACTGCAAGACGCCAGCGAGGTGGATATTGGATTGATCGGCGTACCCTGGGACGGGGGAACGACAAACCGGCCCGGACCCCGGCATGGCCCACGCCAGATGCGGGATGCATCTGCGATGATCCGCAAAGTTCACCATCATCTGAAGATAGAACCGTTTAAGCTGGCCAACGTCGCCGATATCGGGGATGCGCCGGTCAACCCGGCTGATCTTATGGATGCGCTGTCGCGCATCGAGAAATTCTATGACCAGGTCGCCGCGGCAGGTATCAGACCCCTGTCGGCAGGCGGAGATCATCTTTGCTCGCTGCCGATCCTGCGGTCGCTGGGCCGCAACAAACCTGTCGGCATGATCCAGTTTGATGCTCATTCGGACCTCTGGGACAGTTATTTTCACGGATCAAAATTCACTCACGGGACGCCGTTTGCCCGCGCCATCGAGGAAGGTGTGCTCGACCCGAAGCGAACGGTGCAAATCGGGTTGCGCGGCGGTGTATACGACTGGTCAGACCGCGAGTTCGGCGAAAAACACGGTGTCACCATGATTGATATCGAGGAAGCTGTTGCAGCAGGCCTCGACGAGACCATGAAACGGGCACGTGACATTGTTGGAGATGACGCAACCTATGTCACGTTCGACATAGACTGTCTTGATCCTGCCTTTGCACCGGGTACCGGCACGCCGGAGGCAGGCGGCTTCACCACAAGAGAAGCCCAGGCCATGTTGCGCCAGTTGCGAGGGCTCAACATCATTGGTGCAGATGTGGTTGAAGTGTCACCGCCGTTCGATGCTTTCGGCTATACCGCACTTGCAGGCGTGACCATGATGTTTGAACTGTTGTGCATCATGGCAGAGCGTGTTTAGAGCATAATTCACTAAACCGGCCTCCGGTGGGTCAAATCAGCCCATCGGCATTGTTGCAAAGCTTGCCCGATGCCCCACATCGCGCTTCACCTTGCGCCTGGCCGAATGAACTGATTTGATCCCATCAAACGGTTCCAGTTTAGTGAATTTTGCTCTAATCTCCGCCAATACCAATCACAAAGACCAATCAAGTACAGGAAAGATACGTCCATGCCTTGCCTCAACAAACTCGCTTTCGCTTTCACCCTGACTGCCGCTGCAGTGGTGCCGATGACGGTGAACGCAGAGACGCGTGTCACCTACAAGTCGGCCAAATCGACATCATCGTATTATCAGATGGGCGTGCAACTTGCCGAGGCGGTGAAAAAGGGTTCCGGTGGCAACATCATACTGACAGTCGAGGAATCGCAAGGCTCGGTACAAAACGTCAAGGAAGCCGCATCGCGATCCGGGAACTACGTTTTCACGACACCGCCCGTACTGATCAAGCTGGCGCAGGCAGGCAAGAAAATGTTCGAGCCCAAGAACGCCAAGTTCGATGATATCAGGGGCTTGTTCCCGATTCCGTCACTGACCATGCATTTCGTGATGAGACAGGATTCCGGGGTAGAGGATTTTACCGGTCTTGACGGCAAGACCTTCCTGATCGGCAAGGGCAGTTTCGGTGCCCGGGAAGCGGCAAAGTACATCAATCTGTTCGGCCTTGAAGGCAAGGTCAAACTGGCCGAGGTAGAATTGTCGTCTGCCGTGTCAGCCCTGAAAAACAAGCAGATTGACGGGTTTGCGACGGCAGGATCCTACCCGGCTCCAAACGTGCTTGAAGCTGCTGCATCCACACCGGTGAACGTGCTGTCGCTGAGCGACGATCAGCTTGCAATGACAAAGCGTGACAGGCTGACCATTCCTGCCGGCACCTATGCCGGTGTCGACAAGGACGTTACCACCACCACCCTGCCGGTGATGGCCTACACGACAACGGCCATGGATGACGCGACCGCCTATGAACTCACCAGGACCTACTGGGAAGGCAAGGCCGGCATGGGGGAAACCGCGAAGTGGTGGAATGGCGTGACGCCTGAATACCTGTCTGCGATGGTTGGCAAACTGCATCCCGGTGCGCTCAAATATTACGATGAAAAGGCCATAAGCATTCCGGACACGCTTCGCTAGCAGGCATTTTCAGCAAGATAGTTTCTGATGGAAAAACCAGATGGTGCCCCGGCGATCAGGCCATTGTGGCTGGTCCTCGGGGCAGCATCCATTGCGTTTCACCTGTGGCTGATATTTTCCGGCCTGGTGCCGAACCTGGTGTCGCGGCCGCTGCACATGGCTCTGGCCGTGCCGTGGATCATGCTGGTTGCCGGCAGGGGCCTGGTCGAGACAGCTGTTGGCTGGTTTCTGGGTCTGGGTGCCATCGCGGTTTGTCTGTGGATCGCACTGAACGAAGCGGCACTGTCGGATCAGTACGGTTCGCTGGCAGGATACGGGCAACTGGCAGCCAGCATACTGGTCATCACGTGCGTTCTGGAAATGGCCCGCCGGGCCATTGGATGGCCGTTGCCAAGTGTGGCGGCGATAGCCTTGTTGTACGGTGTGTATGGTGATCAAGTTCCCGGAGAGCTTGGACATCCGGGCCTGCCGATAGAAAGCTTCCTCGGGACACTGGTGATCGCGGAAGGCGGTCTGTGGGGTCAACTCACCGGCGTATCGGTTTCCGTCGTCGCGGTGTTCGTGATCTTTGGCGCAGTGCTGAACGCCGGCGAGGCGGGCCAGGGCTTCATGAACCTGGCGCTTGCCAGCGCGGGGCGGCTCAAGGCGGGCGCGGCCAAGGTCTCGGTGCTGGCTTCGGCACTGTTCGGTTCGATTTCAGGCTCGGCTTCGGCCAATGTTGCATCCACGGGGTCATTCACGCTGCCGGCCATGCGCAGGCTGGGGTATCCGCCGGCATTCGCAGGTGCGGTTGAGGCGGTTGCCTCCAGCGGCGGACAGATCATGCCGCCTCTGATGGGCGCCGGCGCCTTTGTGATGGTGGAACTGACCTCGACGCCCTACACGGCCATCATGGCTGCAGCCATCCTGCCGGCGATCCTGTTTTTTTGTGCCGTGTGGTTTGGTGTGGACGGATTTGCCAACCGGTATGAATTGAAAGGTATGGGTGATGAGGCGCGGATTCCGGCCAAAACACTGGTGATCACCGGCGGGTTTTTTCTGGTGCCGTTTGCCGTCCTGATGGAGCGGCTGTTTCATGGCGGTTATACAGCCCAGTACGCCGCCGCGCTGGCCATACTCACCGCGGCTGTCCTTTTGTTGTTTACCGGTGACGGCATGGCGAAAAGAGCCCTGATTGTTGAGCGGTTCTCAACGGCGATCCAAACCAGTGGCCGTCAGATTGCGCTGATCGCGTCCATCATTTTATGCGCCAGCATTATCGTTGGCGTGCTTGGCCAGACCGGGTTGGGCGTCAAGATCACGTCGCTGATCGTCGACTTGTCCGGCGGCTGGCTGCCGGCAGCCCTGCTGTTGACGGCGCTTGCCTGCCTGATCCTCGGCATGGAGGTGCCAACCACAGCAGCGTATGTGATCTGCATCTCGGTAGCCGGGCCTGCCCTGCAACAACTTGGTGTGCCGCTGCTGGCGGCGCATCTTTTCGTATTCTGGTATGCACTGCTTTCGACCATCACCCCGCCGGTTTGCGGGACAGTATTCATTGCCGCAGGAATGGCAGGCGCACCCTGGCTCAGGGTTGCTGGCCACGCCATGGCGCTGGGGGTGGGCCTTTATCTGATTCCGCTGGCAATGGTCGCCGACATTGCGCTGATCGAGCCGTCACAGAAGCTGCTGCCGGCATTGCTGGCATTTGTGCGGATTGCATTTTCTTTGTACCTGATCAGCAAAGGCCTGATTGTCCGCGACATGCCGGTTGCAGGCAGAGCCGCGCTGTGCGTGGCAGGGTTGGCGATTATGTTTGGCCCGACTCTGCTGGCTGCAAACTGGAGCGAGGTGAGGTCAAACGATTCGATTTAACCTCATCTCGCTTCAGCCGTGACCATGGCTTCATTGCGAAGTTGCTCGGCCTCCTGATCCGTGACGGCAAATGCATATGAAGCCTTCCGGATCACTTCCAGTTCAGCGTCGCAGAGCCTGGTATCGGAACAGGCGAGGGTCCACATTTTCCGGATCAAGCCTGCTCTGCGTTCAGGGGTTATGGATGTTGACAGAAACGAAATCAGCCACTGAATCTGATACTGATCCGCCGGACGCCGGGCAAATCGTTGGCTGATAAAATGAATGTCGTCGCCGCGCAGCTTGATGTCGGGATCATACAGCGGTTTGAGTATTCTGGTTTCGGCCGGGTGGATGCGATTGTCGGCAATAATCAACCACACAATGGCAATCAGCGAGGCAAACGCGTTGTCGTTTTCGCGTAATTGCGGATACATGGCATCACGCCGGTACATGGACTCCATGATCTGTCCGATGCGGCGTTTTTTGCTCAACCGTTTCTGGCTGCCTGAACCTGACAATTTATCCCCTCGGCATACCTGCCTGCAGCAAAGTCAAAAGGTGACTGTGCCGTCCGCTTCGCATGTGTCAGAAATTTCAAAGGGCAAACAGTTTTCCAAGCTGCGGAAGTTTGTCGGCAACTCTGGCCAAACGCGCCGCATGCCATGCCATTGCATGGTTGCTGGATGTGATCGGAACTCCGGTTTCCCGCTCAATACTGGCAGCCTCTTCGACAAGCCTAACTGACGTACAGGAAACAAAGATAGCATCGACTTTTGATTCTGTCAGTATACGTTTTACACCATTGCGTATCGACGCTGGCGAAATGCTCGCCACAACTGCATCGGACCCCTCATTGAACGAACCGAACACCGGAACCTCGTAGCCACGGGCGCGAATGTAATCCGCGACAATTCGGTTTACATCTGCCCGATACGGCGTCAGTACGCCAATTCTTTTGGCATTGAGGGCATCAAATGCCGCAAAAGCCGCAGTAATAGGGGTGGTGCAGGCCACGCCGGGGCGGGCCTCGCGGATGCGCTGGAATACCTTTTCCTCACCGATGGCCATGGACGCGGAGGTGCATCCATAAGCAACAACATCCATTTTGGCACCAGGCAGAAAGACATCTGCGCAGTCGCGAATGCGTGGTTCCATCGCCCGCAGTGTTTCAGGTGTTATCTGGTCATCGTTGAAAATGCGGCTCTGATACAACGCCAGACCGGGCAGGTGGGCAAATATCTGCCGCCATTCGTGCTCGATGGTGTAGTCGCTTGCCAGCACAATGAGGCCGACACGGCCACGGCCCGCAATACCATTGTCGGTCTCAAAGGGCAGGTTTTCAATCAGCTTCATGCTCTGGCTTGAGCTTCCGTTTGCAACCTTCACATCCATGACATCAACTCCTGACCCAATGGCCTTGAGATTACCATATACCGGCACACAATCCATCATAGGGGAAAAATTGAGCTGGTGCTGCGCCCAACCGCCGCTTGAAATTGCAGGCCAACCCATGCCAATACACACCGGACAAACAATTTATCCAATTTCAGGAGTTTGAGCCCATGGCCTATTCGGCCGTTCAGCCACGCCGCAAGTCTGTTGGTGTGAAGGTTGGCGAGAAGATTCAGATCGGCGGCGGCGCGCCGGTTGTGGTGCAATCCATGACCAATACCGATACCGCAGACATAGAAGGCACCGCACAGCAGGTGGCCGCACTTGCCCGGGCAGGGTCCGAACTGGTGCGCATCACCGTGGACAAAGAAGACGCCGCCAAAGCGGTGCCGCACATTCGCGACCGTCTGGACCAGATGGGTGTAGACACCCCGCTGATCGGTGATTTCCACTATATCGGCCACACCCTGCTGCGCGATCACCCGGCCTGTGCCGAGGCACTGGGCAAATATCGCATCAATCCCGGTAATGTCGGTTTCAAGGAAAAGCAGGACCGCAATTACTCGATGATGATTGAGCGTGCCATCGAGTTCAACAAACCGGTTCGCATCGGGGTGAACTGGGGGTCGCTGGATCAGGCCATGCTGGCGAAATACATGGACGAAAACGCCAAGCTGGCAGAACCTCGCGATGTGCGCCTTGTGATGCATGACACGATGGTTGAATCCGGCCTGCAGTCGGCCGCACGGGCTGAGGAAATCGGTTTGCCGCGCGACAAGATCGTTATTTCGGTCAAGGTGTCGGAAGTACAGGACCTGATCGCCTGTTATCGCCAGATTTCAGCCCGCAGTGATTATGCGCTGCATCTGGGGCTTACCGAGGCCGGCATGGGATCGAAAGGCATTGTGGCATCGGCTGCCGGACTTGGTGTGTTGCTGCAGGAAGGTGTCGGCGACACCATACGCATATCGTTGACGCCCGATCCCGGCGGCGACCGTTCCAAGGAAGTTATCGTGGCGCAGGAAATCCTGCAGACCATGGGCATTCGCAATTTCACGCCAATGGTTATTGCCTGTCCGGGCTGCGGTCGTACCACGTCGACCGTATTCCAGCATCTGGCCCAGGACATTCAGCGCTACCTGCGTGCCCAGCAGCCGGAATGGAAGAAAGCCTATCCGGGCTTTGAAGAGCTTCAGGTCGCTGTGATGGGCTGCATCGTCAACGGGCCGGGCGAATCCAAGCACGCCCACATCGGCATTTCCCTGCCTGGTACCGGTGAAGTGCCGGCAGCGCCGGTGTTCATTGACGGCAAAAAGGTAAAAACCCTGCGTGGCGACGATATCGGCGATCAGTTCAAGCAGATCGTTGATGATTATGTGGTCAGCAAGTGGGGCGGGAGTGCCAATCAGGCGGCAGAGTGATGCCCTCTGTCGAGATGTGATTTTGGTTCATATGTGCTGCCCCCCCGATTTCCGACCCCCAAATGCGTTGAACGGGATGAGTGCGAAGCCATTGTTCGCTTTACTCACCCCGCTCTAGCTCCAGCCGTCCCGGAACTATTCGACGTTAGAATTTAAGTGCGGTGCCTTAGTAGGCGCCGTATTCGCGCAGGCATGCCCGATATTTTGCCCAAAGGTAATCTTTGCGATCCAGGTCGTGTGCGCCCAGTGCACGAGCCTTGTAATAGTGGCAATACTGGTAGGCGTAACTCTTGTTGCCACCTGCATTTGCATTTTGTGTGCCAACTGCGGCGAAGGCGGATGCGACGACTGCTGCGATGAGGAGGGACTTCATTGGTCTGTTCCTTCGGTTTTGTTCTTTTGTTCCTTTGCGGGCCTGATGTGCCCTCTCGATGACAGTGACAATCGCACAGGCGCCCTCGCGGCGATGTGCAGAATCACACATGGCGAATTTTCAGATCAATAAAGGCACCTGGAGGGATCACGCGACACGGGTTCAGTTGAACTCGTTTTCATTTAACTAATTGAAATAACTCATATTAATGAGTTTTGACGCTAGTTCTTGCGCTCGACGATAAATCGGGCGGCTTCGCGCAGGGTTGTGGCCTTGTCGCCATACGATGTCAGCGCATCGCAGGCTTCATCGGCCAGTGCGCTGGCTTTTTGCCTGGCGCCGTCGAGGCCAAACAGGTCGATAAAGGTTGCCTTGCCGGCATCTGCGTCTTTCTGGGTCGCCTTGCCGAGCTGCTCGGGAGAGCTTTCGACATCGAGAATGTCGTCGGCAATCTGAAAAGCCAGGCCAACCTTGTCGGCGTAGGTGCGCATGGCGGCTCTGTCATCGGTACCGGCCTGGGCCAGAATGGCGCCGCCCTCTAGCGAAAACCGGAACAATGCACCGGTTTTCAGGCTTTGAATGGCGATGATCTCGTCCAGATCATGGGATTGCTTCTGTTCTGCCGCAAGATCGAGCATCTGGCCACCGACCATGCCGTTGTGGCCGGCCGCCCGCGCCAGCTGCAAAGCCAGGTCCGCGCGCACCGCGCCATCGGCATGGGTGGCCGGGTCAGCCACAATCTCAAAGGCCACCGTCAACAGGCCGTCACCGGCCAGTATTGCGGTTGCCTCGTCAAAGGCGATGTGACAGGTGGGCTTGCCGCGGCGCAACTCATCGTCGTCCATGGCCGGCAGGTCATCGTGTACCAGCGAGTAGCAGTGTATGCATTCAAGTGCTGCACCCACCCGCAGCGCCTGGCGATGATCAGCGCCCAGTATGCGAGCGCTTTCGGAGACGAAAAACGGCCGCAGGCGCTTGCCCTGTGCCAGTGCGGAATAGCGCATGGCCTCTGTAACGCGCGGCGCAAGCGAGGTGTTCAACGCCAGAAGTTCGTCCAGCAGGGCCTCAATCTCACTGGCAGTTTGTTTTAGTGCAGCCTGAAATGTCATATGGCTTCGCACGCTCCTGTCATAAAGCCGGTTTCGTATCACGCCCGGCTGGGGTAATGATCTTGTTACCGCCATCTTCTAGTTCCGGCGGCAACAGAGCGCAACCGGCAAGCGATGGCATCGATCAGAAAATTGCGAAAACGTTTAGGGCTGCGCTATGTGCTGTACCTGCTGCTGGGCCTGCTTGTGCTGCCCTACTTTCTGACACTTGTTTACACCGTGGTGCCGCCGCCGGTGACGACCATGATGTTGTGGAAGGCAGCGGAAGGCAACGCAATCGATTATCGCTGGCGCCCGCTGGCCCAGACGTCGCAGAATCTGGTGCGTTCGGTGGTCACGGCCGAAGATGCCCGTATCTGCGAGCACGCAGGGATTGACTGGGAGGCGTTTCAGGCAGTTGCCCGGGAAGCCCTGGAGAACGATGGTGGCCCCACTCGCGGCGGGTCAACGATAACCCAGCAGGTTGCAAAGAACCTGTTCCTGTGGCCGTCGCGGTCCTACGTCCGAAAGGCGCTGGAACTACCGCTTGCCATGTGGATAGATCTGATATGGTCCAAGCGCCGGGTGGTCGAGGTTTACATCAACACTGCTGAATGGGCTCCAGGCGTTTATGGCGCGGAAGCCGCCGCCCAGCATCATTTCGGAAAATCCGGCAAGGCGCTGACCAAAATCCAGGCCGCGCGCCTGGCAGCGGCGCTGCCAAATCCGGCGGTACGCAATGCCGGCAAGCCGGGTCCGAAAGTTCGCGCCAAGGCGAAGACAATCCGAAAACGGGTGAACGCGACGGTACGGTATCTTGATTGCCTCAAACTGGAATGAAGAGTGTGGCCGCGCCCGCGTCCAGTTGTCGCTTGCGGCGCCGAGGCTTTGTCAGTTAAGCATCTACTCACCAACAAGGGCGCAAATCTCACGTTGGCGTGCAATGTCTGACATTGTAGCCATCACGATGGTTTCCTTCTCTCATCAGGTCTGTCGATGTTTGCCATTGCCACAGGTGTTTGATGGCTTGGTTGTCTGATACCGCCGGTGGCAATAAGCCCCGTAACCGGGCACCGGCCGGGGAAATTTGTTATGAAACGCATACTTGCCTGTATCGACGAGTCTTCCTACGCCACCAGCGTTTGCCAATTGACCGCATGGGCGGCGGCGCGTCTGTCTGCCAGCGTCGAGGTCTTGCATGTTGTGCCGCGCGGCGAAATCGGCCCGGAAGGCGATACTGCCATCGAAAAGGACCAGACACTGTTTGAGAAGGCTGAAAGTTTGCTGGTCGCCGGCGGTGTATCGGAAATTACTCGCCAGCACAGTAGTGGCAGAATTGTCGGAACCATCGTCGAACGCGAAGCGGATGCCGACCTGGTGGTTATCGGCAAGCGCGGTGCGACCAGCGAGTTTGCAACCGAGTATATCGGCTCGAGGATCGAACGAGTGGTTCGCGCAAGCGCAAAACCGGTATTGATTGCGTCCCGTAAAATACAACCGCCGGGGATGCTGGTTGTGGCGCTGGATGGCAGTTCTGCCGCGCTGAAGGCGCTGGACTTCGTGATTTCATCCCCGCTGTTCACCGGCATGCAACTGCACCTGGTCGCTGCCGGGCCCAAGGGCACGGCTGACAAGTCATGGTTTGTGAAGGCCTATTCGAAAGTCGCCGACCGGTCACCGTCGTGCATCATCCATATTGCTGATGGCCTGCCGCAAGAGGTGCTCGGCAACTACATGTCCGCGCGTCGCGATGCTGTTCTTGTCATGGGCGCCTATGGTCATTCGGTGCTGAAAACGCTGATTTTCGGCAGCACCACAACGGAAATGCTTCGCACGGTTCGCGCGCCGGTCGTGCTGGTCCGCTGAAGGCCTGAATTGTTGCTTGCTTATGGCAGCAGAAATTCAGCATTATCCCGGTGAATGCATGTCAGGGGAGGCAGTTTAATGAGCCAGGCTTTGGAAGCCCCGAAAAATTCCAGTTATGACGTCGTGCTTGTTGGTGGAGCCATGTATGGCTCTTCTGTTTCCTGGTGGCTGGCCGACAATCCAGATTTTGACGGGTCGATCCTGGTGGTCGAGCGCGACCCTACCTATGAATTCTGCTCCACCTCGCACACCAACAGCTGTATCCGCCAGCAATTCTCCAACGAGATCAATGTGCGGGTGTCGCAGTTCGGCGCCGAGTTCGTGAAGAATTTCCGTGAATATATGGGCAATGATCCGCGGGTGCCGCAGCCACTGATCCACAGCTACGGGTATATGTACTTGGCGGACAATGAGGAATTTGCGGGCATCTTGAAGGAGAACCAGAAAATTCAGGCCGCCTGCGGGGCCGGCACCAAACACATGAGCAAGGATGAGATTGCGGCCGCCTACCCGTTTTACAATCTCGACGGTATTGTCGGCGCGAACCACAACCTGGTCGATGAGGGGTATTTCGACGGCGCGACGCTGTTTGACTGGTGGAAACGTTCAGGCCGTGAAAAAGGGGTTGAGTTCATTGCCAACGAAGTTGTCGGCATGACAAGAAATGCCACCGGTACACAGGTTGAAAGTGTCACCCTGAAGTCCGGCGAAATTGTTGCATGCGGTACCGTGGTCAACACATCCGGTCCGCGGGCCGTTCTCACCGCCCGTATGGCGGGCATAGAAATTCCGGTTGAACCGCGCAAGCGTTATACGTTTGTTTTCTCCGCTGAAAAACCGCTCGACCGGGACCTGCCATTGACCATTGATCCAAGTGGTGTCCACATGCGTTCAGACGGGCAGTATTATCTGGGCGGGTGTCCGCCCGATGATGACCCGGCAGTGGATTATGACGATTTCGTTGAAG
The DNA here is from genome assembly GCA_024640405.1 of Alphaproteobacteria bacterium. Lineage (GTDB taxonomy): Bacteria > Pseudomonadota > Alphaproteobacteria > Rhizobiales > Aestuariivirgaceae > Anderseniella. The sequence continues at coordinate 51,619 of JAHEFB010000007.1, forward strand.
ATCACTCCATCTGGGAAGACAAGGCCTGGCCTGCGATCGCCAATCGCATTCCACAGTTTGAAGCGATCAAGCTGATCAACTCATGGCCCGGACATTACGCATTCAATACGCTCGACCAGAACGCCATTCTCGGGCGCCACACCAAAGTTGAAAACTTCATATTCGTGAACGGGTTTTCCGGTCACGGCTTTCAGCAGTCGCCTGCCATGGGCCGGGGGATATCGGAGTTGATAATCTATGGCGAGTACCGGTCGCTTGATCTGACGCCTTTCAACTACGGCCGGATAGAGCGCAACGAAGCATTTGTGGAAAAGGCCGTCATATGAAAATGCAGACCAACAGCTTCACCCAGGCCGTGCGGTCGGGTAAAAAGCAGATCGGCGTGTGGGCCAGCCTGAGCAACAATTATTCAGCCGAAGTGCTGGCAACAGCCGGATACGACTGGATGCTGCTGGACATGGAGCATTCGCCAAACGAAATCCCTCTCGTTCTGGGGCAACTGCAGGCGCTAGCGGCAAGTTCGACGACTGCCATTGTGCGGCCGGACTGGAATGACGCCGTCAAGGTCAAGCGCCTGCTGGACATCGGCGCGCCGGGACTGTTGTTTCCAATGGTGCAGTCGGTTGAGGAGGCTGAAAGGGCAGTTGCCGCCACGCGGTATCCGCCACGCGGCATTCGCGGTGTCAGCGGCGCCACCCGCGCCAACTCGTTTGGCCGGGTGAGCGACTATTTCGACCGGGTGGAAGAAGAAACGGCCGTGCTGGTTCAACTGGAAACCAAAGAAGCCATGGCGCAGGCAGAACAGATCGCAGCGGTAGATGGAATCACGGGCGTGTTTTTCGGCCCGGCGGATATAGGCGCCGATCTGGGCCATGTCGGACAACCGATGCACCGGGAAGTCTGGGAACATGTCATGCCGGTGGCCAAAAAGCTGATGGCGAAAGGAGTGCCGGTGGGCACACTGGTGTTTGACGCCAAGTTTGCAGCCCAGCTGCTCAATGACGGCTTCACTTTCGTGGCCTGCGGATCAGACATTTCCCTGCTCACCAAGGGCGCCGCCAGCCTGCTGGCCGGGGTTAGGGACGGGCTTGAGTGAGTAGCGTAAGTCAGTCGCACACTTACTGAGCCAATAAAACCACAACGGACAAATCGCCTCTGGTGTTTTGCAGCTACACGAGCTATAAGCCGCGCCATCCCGGTTTATCCGAACGTTTTTTCAGGCGGCTGCGCGGCAACAGAGCTTTTTGCGGCCCCACATTTACGGAGTTTGTCATGGCTGTTCCAAAGCGAAAAACCACGCCGTCAAAGCGCGGCATGCGCCAGTCCGGCACCAAGATGGCGAAAGCCACTTACGTGGAAAACAAGCAGACCGGTGAATTGCACCGTCCGCACCACATTGATCTGAAGACCGGCATGTACAAGGGCCGCCAGATTCTCGAGCCCAAGGGCGAGTTTTGATCTGACTGGTTGTACTGCGCCGTTGGCCGGCGCGCCGGCGACATGAAATACAAGGGCTGGTGATGCAATCGCATCACTGGCCCTTAATCGTTTGACGGGCATGTGGTAGATTTCAACCGGGCCTAACTGATTCACGAGGGACACTTATCCGATGAGATACCTGATGGCATTTCCGCTGATCGCGCTGGTGCTGATTGCCTACAATGTCATGGTGTTTACCGATCCTGGCTGGCTATGGGCGGAAGCCATGCGGGTCAATATGATGTCCGGCGCGTCACTGTCGCTGCAGTGGGCCGACATGCTGATCATGAGTGCGCTGTTCTTGTTGTTCGTCGAGGTGCTGAAGGCTGCCCGTGTCGGCAGCCTCACGATTATCGATCACATCATGTCGACCGCCGTGTTCATTGTGGCGCTGGTGGAGTTTCTGCTGGTGCAGGAGGCTGGAACGGCGCCGTTCTTCACCATTCTGGGCATTTCCCTGATCGATGTGATTGCAGGGTATTCCATCTCCATCCGCTCGGCACGGCGGGATGTTGCCTTTACCGGCGGAGGCCCGGTATGACGCCTGGTGAGGTAATTGATTTCTGGCTGGCGCAGCCGGCGGAAGCCTATTTTGTCGCCGATGCGCATTTCGATGACCGCCTGCGCGAAAAATTTGGCGCAGCTCATGAGCAGGCCGTATCAGGCGCACTTGACAGCTGGCAGCAGACACGCGACGGGAGGCTGGCACTGGTCTTGTTGCTCGACCAGATGAGCCGCAATCTGCACCGTGGAACGCCAGGCATGTTTGCTGCTGACGACAAGGCACTGGCGATTGCGGGCAAGGCCATTGATCTGGGCGATGACACAGATTGTGATGCATCCGTGAAACGCTGGTATTACATGCCGTTTATGCATTCCGAAACGCTGGCAGATCAGGACAGATGTGTGGAACTTTGTCAGCAGCCGGGACTTGAAGAGACGCTTCCCTACGCCATAAGCCATCGCGATATCATTGTCCGGTTTGGCCGGTTCCCGCATCGCAACGTCTTGCTTGACCGGGAGACAAGTGCCGCCGAAAAGGCGTTTCTGGATGCGGGCGGATTTTCCGGCTGAACCTGTTATACCAACGGAAGCAATTATTGACTCATTTGACTCCATCAAACGGGTCAATAATTGCTTCCGTTGGTATTATTCCAGGCTCATCAGATAGGTAGCAATTGCCAATCTGTCTTCGGCGGGTAGCTTCGACATGTTGGTCTGAACCGCTGCCATGCCACCGGATGACATCTTGTCATAACCGAGCGTTTCGCCGAACTCCAATGCAGTGGCCAGGTCCTTGGCGTCCTTGAAGCGTTTGCGGGCTTTGAGGTTTCGCAGTGAGGGGACCTTGCCGGCGCCCTCGGGATGCGGGCCGCCGGCCAGCCAGCGCGATGCATCCAGCGCCATGGCCCAGTTGCGCGGTGTGTGGCACTCGCCACAGTGGCCGGGTCCGCGTACCAGATAGGCGCCGCGGTTCCATACCTCGTCTCTGGAGGCGTCGCGGGCAAATTCCACGGGGCCGAATCCAGCCGCGATTTTCCAGATGCCGAGGCCGCGCCGCATAACGGTCTCGGCCGGAAGCCCGAGCGGCAGATCAGGCTGGCGATTGCTGGCCTGCACCGGCTTCAGCGTGTCCATATAGGCCTTGATATCCAGCACATCCGAGTTGGTCATCCGGGCATATGACGTATAGGGGAAGGCAGGCAGATAATGTGTGTTCTGCGGAGAAATGCCGCCCTTGACCGCATTGACGAACTGTATGCCGGTCCAGCCGCCGATGCCTGTAGCGTCAGGTGTGATATTCGGCGGATAGAAAACGCCGGCCGGGGTTTTCAGAGCTCGTCCGCCTGATGGCAGGGATACATCTGCTTCGGTGTCGTCCTTGGCCGGCAAATGGCACGACAGGCAACCGGCAGCAGTGTACAGCCGCTTGCCGTTTTCAACATTGGCGGCGTGGGCACCAAGGGCCGAAGCCGGCAGCGGGTCGGGCGCAGCCACGATCCAGCCGACAGCTGCGGCGATGCCACCTGCGATAATACCTGCAGCCAATATCCGTTTCATGCCGTCAACTGCCGGTCAGCAACTACTGTTTCGGGCGGCGATAGTCGGTATGGCAGGCCTTGCAGGCATTTCCGAGAGCGCCCAATGCCGCCCCGAAATCAGCCTCGGCAGTTACGGCAGCCATTGCCATGGCAGCTTCAACAGCCTTGTCGGCCTTGGCATCGAAATCTGCCTTGTTCTGCCAGATTTCGGCTTTTGCCCAGGTTTCCTTGTCGCCTGTGGCACTTCCTTCCGGGAAATGATCCTTGGCGGCCTTTACGTTGTCTGCCAGGGCGGTTGCATTGCTGTTAACGACGCCCGCATCGAACGGGGCTTCCTTTTTGGCAATGGCAGCGAGCGCGCCCATGGCCTTGCCGACGTTTTTCATGGCGGCCTGACGATCATCGATCGGCCCGGCAAAAGCAGTAGTGGACAGAGCCATAACCGCTGTAAGACCGATAACTGCAGTCCTGGATGATGAAACGAGCCTAGAGTACATGAGCATTCTCCTGAATTCTTTGTCGGTTGTGCCAAAGCTGGTCGCCAAGCCTAGCGGCAACTGGCCTGTCAAGCGTGGATAATCGTTGCCGAACACGTCAATTTGAAGACGCTTCGCTGCGCAGAAGCCGGCGGATGACCTTGCCGGTTGTTGTGAGAGGCAGATCGCTGCGGAATTCGATCTCGCGCGGGTATTCATGGGCAGACAGTCTATTGCGAACATGGGCCTGTATTTCAGCATGTAACGCATCACTTGCCTCAAAACCGTCATTCAGCACCACAAAGGCTTTTACGATTTCGGTGCGCACGGGATCAGGCACGCCGATGACAGCCGCCAGTTTCACCGCCTCATGACGCGACAGGCAGTCTTCGATCTCTCCGGGGCCAATGCGGTAACCCGATGACGTGATTACGTCATCGTCCCGGCCGACAAAGTGAAAGTACCCTTCTGCATCCTTGTAGCCCTGGTCTCCGGTCAGCAGCCAGTCGCCGACATACTTGTCCTTTGTCGCCTCCGGCTTGCCCCAGTATTCCAGGAACATGACCGGATCCGGCCGCTGCACTGCAATGTTGCCCGCTTCACCGTCGGGAAGAGCATTTCCGGCATCGTCGACGATGGCCACCGTGTGACCGGGCACGGGCTTGCCGATGGCGCCGGCCTTCCAAACGCCGATTGCGTTGCAACCCTCCAGCACCAGATTGCATTCGGTCTGACCGTAAACCTCGTTGATTTTCATGCCGAGGTTTTCCATTGCCCATTCCTGCAATGCGCCACCGACGGCCTCGCCGCCGGAAAAAATGGTTCGCAGGGTAATCTTGTCCACATCGCCCGGTGTGCTTGCACGCATGAGTTTGAGGGCGGTGGGTGGAATAAAGACGTTTCGAACCTTGTGCAGCGCCATCAGATCCCAGGCATTCGCCGGATCAAACTTGGTGTACTTGTAGGCCAGTACCGGCACGCCGAAATAAAGCGATGGCAGAAGCACGTTGAGCAGTCCGCCGGCCCAGGCCCAGTCAGACGGCGTCCAAATCAGATCACCTGGCTGGGGAAAGAATTCGTGGGCAAACTGAAAACCCGGAATATGCCCAAGCAGAACCCGATGTCCGTGCAGTGCGCCCTTTGGAGGTCCTGTTGTGCCGGAGGTGTATATCATCAAGGCGGCATCGTCGGGAATTGTGTCTACAGTTTCAAACGTGTCGGGTAGCGACCCGCTTGCGTCGTGAATGTGCGGTGCAATATCCAGCTTGCCATCGATGCAGAACACCACCTGCAGGGCGTCCAGGCCGGGTAGAATTTCCGCCACGTTTCCGCGCGAGGTTGCCGAGATGATCAGAGCCCTGGCGCCGGAATTCTGCAATCTGTACTGCAACGCCTCGACGCCGAACAGCATTGCCAGCGGCACGGCGATTGCGCCGATCTTGTAGATCGCCACGTGGGCTGCGGCCGTTTCGCGGGATTGCGGCAACAGCAGCGCCACCCTGTCACCGCGCCCAATGCCTGACATGGTCAGCAGGTTGGCAAAGCGGTTTGACATTTCTTCAAGCTGCAAAAACGACGTCCTGCGGACAGGGCCGTCTGCCATGTGCTCTATGATGGCAGTGCTATCGGGACTGTCTAGCGCCCAGCGCGTGCACACCGAGTGGGCAATGTTGTAGCGATCCGGTATTTGCCATTTGAAGCCGCTGACAACCTGCTGGTAGGTTTTTGCCGGTTCAAGCATGATTTTGTCTTCTCCGTGTCCAAATTCCGCCCGGAAGTCGCTCTAGATCAACCGCCGGTTTTTCAAAGTGATCAAAACTGCAGATGGATTTTAGGTCTTCGTTAGGATGCACGGGCTTAGACTATCCGTATTGTTTGAGCAAAAGGCTGGGACACATGTACAGCGCAAATCGCGCAAGCGAACAAGGGTTTCCTGCAGTTGACGAAGAAACTGCACCAGAACCTGCAAAACAGCATCAGGATATTTCTCCTGAACTGAAAGAAGTGATGCATCTGTTGAAAATGATGGAAAGCGGGCAGGCTACCAAACGGTCCTGACACCATCGAGACACGCAGCATGAAGGGTGGGCAGTTTGGTCCACGGTGAATTTTTGCATTTTGCAAAGATTGAACTGCATTTTGCGCAAATCCGGCACCAACGAAGCTGCAGTCACTGGCCCTTTATGTCCTCATAAATCTCTGAAATCACTGATTTATTGTTTATTTGCGTACGCTACCCGGTGATGGTCCGGTTTTTGCTGCTGGATTTCTGAGGCCGGGGGCCCCGTGTACCTCAAAGAAGCCGGCAAAGGCTCATGCAGGACAGCCCCCCAACAACAGGGAGCTATTGTCATGCCAGGTATTGTGCCTGAAATTCCAGTTATACAGAAACCAGATGCTGTTTCCCGTCTGGTGGATCATCATCCGGATACCAGGAGTTCAAAACCCAGCCGCTACGGATGGGGCAGTATTGAAGTTCTCTCATGCAGTGGAGGCCACCGGATAGAGCGCATTGCGGTAAAGCGCGGCAAGGAGTTGCCGGCACACTATCATCAGCACCGCTCCGAGCACTGGACGATTGTTGAGGGCGAAGCTGAAGTGCTCCTGGGCGACGATGTATTGATTGTGGCGCCGGATGACAGTCTTTATGTTCCTGCAGGAACCGTGCACGGGTTGAAGTCCGCCGGCGACAAGGCGGTGAAAATTGTGGCCGTGCACTTCGGTGATACGGTTTCCGACTCGGACGACATGTTCAACGCAAATCTGGCCTAGATTCAGGCTGTTTTCTCAGCCCAGCTTTCGCGTTTGCGGTATATGGTAGACGGGCTGATACCCAGTGCATCCGCTGCCTTTGGAATGGAGCCTGCAAAGCTGGCAATTGCGGTTTCGATCGCGTCACGTTCTATCTGCCACAAATGGCGACCGGTTCGGGCTGTCGCTGGCGAATGGTGGGTGTCTTGCGCGGTGACCAGGTGATCCGGCAACATGTGGCTTTCGAGCACATCGGCGTCATGCAACACTACGGCCTGGCGTATGACATTCTGCAGTTCTCGTATGTTTCCGGGCCAGTGATAGGCCAGCAGCCTGTCCAGAGCGTCTTTGTCGAAGCGGTTGAACGCGCGAGCCTCTTCGCCGGAATAGGTGCTCAGGAACCTGGAAGCCAACTCAAGCACATCTCGACCGCGTTCGCGAAGCGGTTTCAGGTTTATCGGCAGGACGTGCAGACGGAAGTACAGATCTTCACGGAACCGGCCTTCGGCAACTTCGGTCTGCGGCGTCCGGTTGGTGGCACAGATTATGCGTATGTTTACCTTGCGAGTATGGGTTGAGCCAACAGGCTGAATGGTGCCGGTCTGCAGAAAGCGCAACAGCTTGATCTGAAGAGACGCATCCATTTCGCAGATTTCGTCAAGAAACAATGTGCCACCGTCCGCTGCAGCAGCGGCGCCTTCACGATCAGAAATGGCACCGGTGAAGGCGCCTTTGAGATGACCGAAAATTTCAGACTCCATCAGATCATGAGGTATGGCACCGCAATTCAATGCGATGAACGGCTGGTTTGCACGGGCGGAGAAATCATGGATCGCCTGTGCGCACAGTTCCTTGCCGGTGCCGCTTTCACCGGTGATGAAGGCGGGTGCGCTCGAAGATGCGATGGCCTCAATCTGCTTGCGGGTCTCGGCCATGGCCTTTGACGAACCGATCATTGTGCCTTGTGTATCCGGTTTCAGGCGGGATACCTCTGCAACAGATTCGCGCGGCTGTTGTTCCGGCAAACTGCAGGCATTGGTCACAGTGGTGACCAGGCGATTGCGGGACAAGGGTTTGACCAGGTAGTCCCAGGCTCCAGCGCGAACGGCGTCAACGGCATCATTTATCGATGCGTTGGCAGCAACGGCGATTATGGAAGCAGACGGCGCTTTTGCGGACCAGGCCGAAACCAGGCTGGCGATGTCCGGACCGCCAAGGTCCAGAGACAGAATAACAGCATCAAAGTGACTGTTTTCAATATGAGCATCCGCGATGGGCTGGCTGGCGGCCAATTCACACAAAAACCCTGCTTTTTCAAGATGGGCGCGATACACACTCGCAAGTGATGGCTTGTCCTCGACAATCAGGACCTGACTATGCCTGGGTACAGAAACTGACATTACTTACGCCTAACTAAACTCATGCGGCGCTTACTCTCTTGTGCAAGCGGTGGCATGGCACCGTCCTCAACAGCTTTCAAAATGCCGGAATATGGTGAACAAGAAGTTTAGAAATGACATGTTGAACGCGATTGGGTGGGGTTAATGGGGTCAATTGAAGCCATACTGCCCTACCAGAGCAATTTTCGCCCATATAGAAGCGTTTGATGGCATCAAACCGGTTTACCCGGCTCCAGCATGTCTCGCAAAAGTGTGAGCGGTTTTGCGGACGAGGGCATGCGGCAATAATGTCTGGAGCGCGGTTTTTGATATAATCAAAAACCTGTTTCGCTCCAGGCGCAAAGTGAAGCGCGATGTGGGGCATCGGGCAGACTTTGCAACAACGCCGATGAACCTATTTGGTCCACAAGATCAGGATGATTTTTGGTTAAAATAACCAAAAAACAATAAACCTGATCGCATGCAAAGTGGTAGAGCAACTTAATGGGTTCCTTGAACCCATGCCGCTCTAAAGGCCGGTTTTCTGGGCCCGATGGACAGCGTTGCGGCTTTCTTGTGGTCAACCAGATCACGGCGGAAACCGCGCCTTGCCAGCGAACACAGAAAACCGGTCAAACGATTCCATCTGGGCGAAAGTTGCTCTAGGTCCTGTTGACAAACCCATGATAGAGTTCGTCAACAGGACCTAGCCCTGCCGGGGTGTTTCATGCAGAATTCCACCTTTGACCAGATGGTCCCAGGCTTCTTCTGAGGTTTCGGCATAGTGGAACAGGTTCTTGTCGCCCGGCGAGATTGTACCGGCTTCCACAAACACATCCAGGTTGACAACTCTAGACCAGAAATCCCTGTCGAACAGGACAATCGGGATGTTTGACATCTTGCCGGTCTGAACCAGGGTCAGGATTTCAAACAACTCGTCCATGGTCCCGAAGCCACCCGGGAACACCACAAGCCCGTTGGCGCGCATGGCCAGATGCATCTTGCGCATGGCAAAATAGTGGAAATTGAAGGTGAGGTCCGGTGTGGACCAGGCGTTTGGTTCCTGCTCGTGGGGCAGGGTAATATTGAAGCCGATGGTTGGCGCGCCAGCTTCAAATGCGCCCTTGTTGGCGGCTTCCATGATGCCCGGGCCGCCTCCCGTTGCAATGACGTTGTCGCGCGGCGTGGCGTTGTGGTCCAGCGCTCCGCCGCGTTCCGACACGATACGGCCAAGTTCTTTTGCGGACCGATACCAGTGACCGCGTTTGCCTTCGTCGTCCTCCTTTACGCGCGCAGAGCCAAACGCCACGATGGTGGTGCGAACGCCCCAGTCGCGCAGGTGCTCTTCGGCTTTCATATATTCCAGCATGAAGCGGATACCGCGGGTTGAATCGCCCAGCAGGAACTCCTGATCCAGGGTCGGCAGCGTAAATGATTGTGATGCCATTTGCTCTTTCGGCGATTTTTGCTCGGCCATAAAGTTTCCTTTCAAAGCAGGCAGTCCTGCAGTCATGGGCGCCATGCAGTATCCGGCATGGTGCGGGTTGTTCATGACCTGTACGGTCAACTGTCACCCAACCAGACCAAGAGCTACGGCTTCAAATCACGATCATGCCAGCGTCCGACGCAAAAATAGTTAATTCAAATGTTCACGGCATGGCCTGGATGGTGATGTCGGGACTGTTCTTTACCGGCGTCATGATTTCGGTCCGCAATGTCGGGCCTGATCTGCCGGCCGCGGTGTCTGCAGCGATCCGGTATGGGTTCGGTATCATACTGTTGGCGCCTGTCCTGATGAAGGCCGATTTCCGGTTTCCACGCGGTCGCAATCTGAAACTGCATATCTGGCGCGGTGTCTTACACGGGTTTGGCGTTTTGCTGTGGTTTTATGCGATGGCCCGGATTCCGATGGCTGAAGTAACGGCCATCAGCTACACGGCACCGATATTCATGACAATTGGCGCGGTGATGTTCTTTGCAGAAAAAATCCAGATGCGAAGAATGGGGGCGATTGCTGCGGGACTTGCAGGTGTATTCATCATTTTGCGGCCGGGATTTGAAACCCTGTCGAGCGGTCAGCTTGCCCAGGTCGCTGCAACACCGCTGTTTGCGGGTGCCATGCTGCTGGTCAAGCGACTGACGCAGACCGACAGTGCGGCAATGATTGTGATCATGCTGAATTTTGTCTGCCTGGCGGTGCTTGCGCCGATTGCCATACTGACATGGAAGACACCGGATGCCGTGCAGTTGCTGTGGCTCGCAGGCGCCACGGTTGCCGCGACAGCGGGGCACTATTGCCTGACGCGATCTTATGCCATTGCCGACATAACCGTGGTTCAGCCGGTGACGTTTCTGCAACTTGTCTGGACAGCGATTTTCGGCTTCCTGCTGTTCTCCGAAACACCGGATGTCTGGGTGATTGCCGGCGGTTCGGTCATTCTGGCGGCCACCACCTACATAGCGCACCGCGAACGCAGACAGCAATCCATGCTGAAAGCGGACGCGACTACTTTGCCCTCTCGAGTGCCCGGCGCAGGTGTCTGATCAGTTTGGCGCGATTCTTGTTGCCGGCAACCTTTTCCACCGCCTCGTTGATGTCCAGCACAAGTTGGGTGAGCTCATTGTTGTAGTCGGGCTTGCGGGCAGCTTCAGGCGGGTCGATTGAACGGCGTCGCTCGCTGTCGATTTTCACCGCCTTGTTGCCATCAAGGCGGAAGGTCTCGTCGATTTCCGGCTGCAGTATACGTGAGGCGGGTATCAGTTTTTTGGCGATGCGCGTCGTGAGCCCGGCCATGCCTTCTTCCTCGCCATGGATCAGGAACATGCCGCGGTGAACCGGCAAGCGTTCTGAAATCCAGCGCTCAAGCTCCGGCGCATCGGCATGACCGGAATAGCCGTTTATGCGCTCGATCGCGGCATTGACCATTATTTCCTCGCCATGGATACGCACCTTTTTTGCCCCGTTCAGCAATACCCGGCCAAGCGTACCGTTGGCCTGATAGCCAACCATCAGGACGGTGGCATTGCGGCGGTGCAGGTGGTTTTTCAGATGGTGTTTTATGCGACCGGCATCGCACATGCCGCTGGCTGACAACACGACATGAAAACCGCTCAGTTTTCCGATCGCCTTTGAATCATCGACAGATTCGGAAATTCTGAGATCAGGAGATTTCAACGCCGCCTTCAGGGCTTTTGCATTGGCAAGCAAACCGGCATGTTTTTCGAAGATATTCGTGGCTCGACGGGCAAGCGGACTGTCGATGAACACCGGCGCTGAAGGTGCCTCGCCATTTGCCATGATCATCATCAGATCGGTCAAAACCTCCTGGGTGCGTTCGACCGCGAATGACGGGATCAACAGAACACCGCGTTTTTCTGCGGCGTCGTTGACATGTCTGGCCAGCAGAGCGCGGCGTTGGTCCGGATTGGTTTCGACACGGTCGGTTGCGCCGAATGTCGCTTCGCACAACAAATAGTCATATCCAGACGGCGCTTCCGGGTCATGTTGCAGCAGCTTGTGATCGGGTCCGATGTCGCCGGAGAAGAACAGTCTCAAAGGTTGCCGGCCGTCGCCCTGCGCAACTTCAACCTCGATGGAGGTGGAGCCGAGCATATGGCCGGCGTTCCAGTACCTGGCCCTGATGTCGCCGGTTGCCGGCACCCAGGTTTCATACTCGACCGGTGAAAACTGCTGAACGGTCTGCAGGGCGTCATCCAGTGTGTAGATCGGCTCAAGCTCCTTGCGGCCGCGTTGCCGGTTGCGCCGGTTCAGCCGTTCAATCTCGTTTTCCTGGATGTAGCCTGAGTCCGGCAGCATGACGGACGACAGATCCATGCTGGGCTCGGTGGCGTGAATTTTCCCGCTAAATCCGTGTCTTACCAGTTTGGGCAGAACACCGGCGTGGTCGATGTGAGCATGGGTCAACAACACCGCATCAATACTGTCCGGCTTGAAGGGGAAGTGCTGGTAATTCAGCTCCCGCAGGGTTTTCGACCCCTGGAACAGGCCGCAGTCGATCAACACGGAAGAGTGCGGCGTTTTCAATCTGAAGCAGGACCCGGTAACAGTCCGGGCGGCCCCGTGGAACGAAAGTTCGATGCTCATTCAGTGATCTCCCAGGCAGTCCTGTTTCAAAGGTATCGTCCGTGAGTTTCACAAGACATACGGCAAACCGCAAGGCTTGCAGATCAGCTTTATGTGACGAGGTATAGAATTTTTTCCTGTTCAGTTCATACAATAACTGGCATGCCGCGATCGGGAGTGAATGTTCAGAAGTTGTCAGCCGTAACTCAACGTGTGTCAGTAACACTGGGATTTTGCTTGATTATATCGGCAACATTGAATAAGGGGCCTCTCATTTTCGTAACATTGTGCTATCTGCTTTGCATGCGCCAACCGAAAATCCTTTCCACGATAAAGACCTATGACCGAAGCCAGTTCGTTGCTGACCTCATCGCTGGTACTACCGTTGCCATGGTCGCAATCCCGCTTAGCCTGGCAATTGCGATTGCATCGGGTGCTGACCCCGCGACCGGCCTCGTAACGGCCATTGTTGCCGGTTTCCTGATTTCCGCATTTGGCGGAAGCCGGGTCCAGGTAGGGGGTCCAACCGGTGCCTTTATCGTCGTGGTTTTCGGCGTGATCGCCAATCATGGATATGACGGCTTGGTGATAGCCACTTTTATGGCCGGATTTATCCTACTTGTTGCCGGCTACTTTCGGGCGGGCAATCTGATTGCTTATATACCGGAAGCGGTCGTCAACGGCTTTACTATTGGTATCGCCATCATCATTGCAACAAGCCAGCTAAAAGACTTTCTGGGTATGAATGTCGATAACGTACCCGCTGATTTTCTCGAAAAAATACCGGTGCTTTGGGAAGCGCGTGACAGCCTGAACCTCAACGCGTTCCTGATTGCCTTGCTCGGAGTGGGATTGATTATCTTGTTGCGACGCCTGGCTCCGCGTTTTCCCGGATTGATTGTTGCCATCGCCGTGTGTTCTGCAATTGTCCCGGCACTTGGCCTGTCAGTTGATACGATAGGTACCCGCTTTGGCGCGTTGCCCAGCGTGTTGCCGGTTCCACACTTTCCGAAAATCTCATGGGGGCGGGTGGTTGAACTTTTCCCCTCCGCCATCACGATAGCCTTTCTGGCTGGCGCAGAATCGCTATTGTCAGCCATAGTGGCAGACCGCATGATAGCCGGGCAACACCGACCGAATGCAGAACTAACCGCGCAAGGGGTCGCCAATATCGGTTCTGCGCTGTTCGGCGGACTACCCGCTACCGGAGCTATCGCAAGAACCGCAACCAACATACGCGCAGGCGGCCAGACGCCTGTCGCAGGTATTATTCATGCTTTCGTCGTTCTCCTGGTGATGATGTTAGCGGCTCCGCTTGCCGGTTATCTTGCCATGCCAGCCTTGGCTGCATTGCTGATTATTACAGCATGGAACATGAGCGAACCACACAAATGGACGCAATATGCCCGTGGTAACAACAGTGACAAGTTCTTGCTCGTTCTCACCATGCTTCTGACTGTCTTGGTCGATCTGACCATTGCCATCGGTGTTGGCGTGGCAGTCGGCCTTGCGCTGCGGCTGAGCAGACGGAAAGCTGTTGAAACTGATTGGACACCGCCAGAGCGTTAATGGCCAGAAAGAATCCGAAGCGGCAGTCGGTCACGATCTGACCGAATGGCTGTCAGATCAAGTTTGAACTTCTTCGGACATGAACGTGTTGCCGTAGGTGTCGCGCAGGATGTTTTTTTGAACCTTGCCCATGGTGTTGCGGGGCAGTTCATCGACGACATAAATCTTCTTGGGCTGCTTGAAGCGGGCAATCTTGTCCGAGATTGCCGACAGGATTGCTGCTTCGCTGACTGCCTGCCCGTTGGCCGGCACAACCACACCTACCACGCCTTCGCCAAAGTCGGGGTGAGTTACCCCGATTACAGCTGATTCAAGCACGCCTTCCTGCTCGTCCAGCAGCAACTCGATTTCCTTGGGATATATATTGTAGCCGCCTGAGATGATCAGGTCCTTGGCGCGCCCGACAATGTGCACGTAACCGTCCATGTCGACCTTGCCGAGGTCACCGGTAATGAAGAAGCCGTCATCGCGGAATTCTTCGCTGGTCTTTTCCGGCATTTGCCAGTATCCGGCAAACACGTTGGGACCCTTGACTTCGATGACCCCGATTTTATCCCGTTCGAGCGTATCGCCGGTTTCGGGATCGCTGACACGCAAGCTCACGCCCGGCAACGGAAAGCCCACGGTACCTGCGCGGCGGTCAGCGTCATACGGGTTCGATGTATTCATGTTGGTTTCCGTCATGCCATAGCGCTCCAGAATGCGATGGCCGGTACGGTCTTCAAATTCAATATGGGTTTCCGCCAGCAAAGGCGCCGAGCCGGACACAAACAGGCGCATGTGGGCGGTCAAGTCACGCGTGAAACGTTCGTCGTCCAGCAAACGGGTATAGAATGTCGGCACGCCCATCATGGCGGTGGCACCGGGAAGGCACTCAATGACCCGGTCGATCTTGAAACCGGGCAGAAAGATCATCTGTCCGCCGGCCGCCATGATCGTGTTGGTTGCCACAAACAGCCCGTGAGTATGGAAAATCGGAAGCGCATGCAGCAGCACGTCTTCTTCGGTGAACGCCCACAGGTCCTTCAGGACGATCGCGTTCGACAACAAGTTGTCGTGGGTCAGCATCGCGCCTTTCGAGCGCCCCGTCGTGCCGGAGGTGTATAATATGGCGGCAAGGTCATCCGGGCCGCGTTCCACATTGGTGAAGTCCGGCGAGGACACGGTTCCTGCATCAAGCATGGTTCCGGCGCTGGTCTGGTGATCTTTCCATACACCCATGGTCTCGAGCCTGACACCGAGCCGCTGCGCCAGTGCTTCGAATTCCGGCTGGCGTGCCGGGTCGCAGACGAAAACGCGCGGGGTCGCATTGTCGAGGAAATACTCCACTTCGCCGGCCGTGTAGGCATTGTTCAATGGCAGGAACACGCCGCCGGCGCGAACTGTCCCCAGATACAACATCAGCGCTTCTATGGATTTCGGAATCTGGGCGGCTACCCGGTCACCGGGTTGCAGCCCCAACTGGACCAGCATGTTGGCAAACCTGCCGGATACTTCCATGACGTGGTTGTATGTGTACCAGCGGCCATCATCGAGCTGAGCAAACGCGTGCTCGAGATTGACATTCTTCAACAAGCCGTCGAACAGGTGATTAGGGTCAGGGCTCATCAATGTTATCCTTCAAACAAATGCATAAGATCGATGGATCCTGACCCTAGCCATTTACCTGCTTCCCTGAATTTTGCGGCTCGAACCGGGCATCCAGAAGGGACCTCACTTCGCGCGATGCGATAACTTTCCTGTCACGAGAATAGGCCTCATGGTTGGCATCCACGGACTTCAGGTCATAGAGATAATTGACCATCATGCCGGCAGAGCTGCGAAGCCCGTTCTGCGAGCGGTCACCCAGCCAGTGAATTGTCCTGAGACTGGCGCCGTTGCCGAGATGGAACCGTGCCACAGGATCAATCGGTCCACCGCTGGCGCGCTGTTCCTGCAGGAAATATCGTGCGACCAATGATTTCAGGCCGGCTACAACTTCCGGTGTTGCCTCATCGGCGTTATCAGGTGTCAGTTCACTGGCCACTGCATACAGTGCTGCCTGCTCTCCTTCAGGCTCGGCTTCCGCCTGGGCCTTGAGCCAGGTCATGAATCCGGGTATCGGCGACAGGGTGATGAAGGTCCTTATTCTGGGCAGGCTGGATGCCAGGTCGGTCGCCACCTGCTTAATCAGGAAGTTGCCAAATGAAACCCCACGCAGGCCTTTCTGGCAGTTTGAAATTGAGTAGAAAATGGCGGCCGCTGCGTCTTCGGGCAGCACCGGATCACGGTTTTCCGCCAGCACGGCCTGAATGGAACCTGCAATGGCAGCGGTGAGCGCGACTTCCACGAAGATCAGGGGCTCGTTGGGCATGGCAGGGTGAAAATAGGCAAAACAGCGCCTGTCGGCAGGCTGCAGACGGCGACGGAGATCATCCCAGCTGTCAATGGCGTGAACCGCTTCATACTTGATGATCTTCTCGAGGATATGGGCTGGCGTGGTCCAGTCGATCGGGCGCAGTACCAGAAAACCCCTGTTGAACCACGATGAGAACAGGTGTTCGAAATCAACATCAACCCGGGCCAGACTGGCGTCCCGGTTCAGGATTTCAAGCAGGTCTTCGCGCATGCGGACCAGTGCTTCAGTGCCGCCGGGAACCCCATTTAACCTGCGCAACAGTTCCTGGCGACGCGGTTCAGCGACTTCCAGCAGTCGGGTGAGATTTGATGCGCTGCGATCGGCTTCATACTCTGAGGTGCGCTTGGCGAGGGCTTCGGTGTCGATATCAAAGTCGCTGGCAAGGCTTTGAAAGAATGCCAGTTTGTGTTCCCGATCTGCCCGCGAATATTTCGCCAGCAGGGCGGAACCGGTCTGCAGGCCGGATACTTCGCCGGTATCAGCCAGCAGTGAATTGCACAAAGCCAGCATGCCGCGCGTATCCGGCTTTGCCGAGCTTGAGGTTCGTCGCTCAAACAGGCTCGACAACATGTCCTGAAAATACGAGATACGGCTCATACGGCTTGTCCCATAACGGTGTCCGGCAACCATGTTGCAAGGCCAGGCATCAGACACAACAGTAGTATGGCAATGACCATGCATGCGACGAACGGCAGAGACCCGACAAGAATGGTTCGCAATGAAATTTCCGGGGCGATGCCATTGATCACATAGAGGTTGAGGCCCACAGGTGGTGTAATCAGACCAATTTCCATATTAATCGTCAATACAACGGCAAACCAGTATGGGTCAAAACCGGCGCTGATGACGATTGGCAGAAGTATGGGTGCGGCCATCAGGATGACGGCAACCGGCGGCAGGAAAAAGCCTGCAACCAGCAGGAAAATATTGATTGCGAACATCAGCACCCAGGGGTTTACGTCGAGAGTTCCGATCCATTCAGCGATGGACTGGGTGATGAACAGCGATGACAGCATGTAGGAGAACACGCCCGCTGCGGCAATGATGAACAGGATCATGACGCTTTCGCGGGTTGAATCGCGCAGCACGTTCCACAGCAGTTGCGGGCTCCACAGCCTGTAGATGATGATGGCCACTGCCAGACACATCAATGCACCCACAGCGGCTGTTTCCGACGGCGTCGCGATGCCCCCGTACATGGCGTACAGGACACCCAGAATAATGGCGATGAACGGAAACACGCGCGGCAGGATTTCGAGGCGTTCCTTCCAGGAGAAGGTTCTGCCGGACAGGGCATCAGCCGCGCCGGACCGCCAGGTGTCATACAGCGACCACAACATGAACAGGCCAACCAGCAACAGGCCGGGAATGACACCGGCCAGGAACAACCGGCCGATCGAGGTCTCTGTCGCAATGCCATAGACGATCATGGTGACGGAAGGCGGAATCAGGATGCCGAGCGTGCCACCGGCAGCTATGGATCCGGTGGCGACCCCGTCCGGATACCCGCGCTTGCGCATTTCCGGAATGCCCATCTTGCCGATTGCTGCACAGGTTGCCGGAGAGGAACCCGACATGGCGGCAAACAGCGCACAGGCACCCAGGTTGGAGATGACAAGGCCGCCGGGCACGCGGGTCAGCCAGCGATCGAGGGCTTCATAAAGATCGGCGCCTGCTCGTGTGGAGGCGATCGACGCGCCCATGATGATGAACATCGGGATCGACAAAAGCGCAAAATTGTCCAGCTTGCCGAAGAAGATTTCCGGCAGCAGTTGCAGCGAGCGGGCACCGTCGAATATCAGCAGGAAACCGGCTGATACGATCAACAGGCCTACTGCCACGGACACGCCGGAAAACAGCACCAGCACTGTGACCACTGCCAGAATGGCGCCCAAGGAAAGCGGGTCCATCAGCGGCTCTCCTTGTTGATGTTAAAGGGCTTGTCGAGGCCCGTGACAACAGCGGCGAGGTCGGCGATCAGTTGCAGCAGAAGCAGACCAAACCCGACCGGCATGGCCAGATAGGGTATCCACAGCCGAACTCCCCAGACAGTGTCGGATTTCCAGTTTCTCGTCCAGGCGGTGTGCCAGAACTCAAAGCCGTAGATCAGCATGAGCACGACGATGAAGATTGATACGGCCAAGGTGAACAACGCCAGTGCCCTGCGGGCAGGCGGGTTCAGCATAAGCGGTATCAGATCCACGTTCACATGACCGCGCAGCTTCTGGACATAAGGCAGGCCGATCAGGGTTGCGGCCACCATCAGGAAGGTTACGGCTTCGGTTTGCCAGATGGTGGACTGGTTGAGTGCAAAACGCACGAAGATCATCTGGCAGGTTATGAACACGGATACCACGATCATGGCGGCCGACACCCAGCCGCAGGCGGTGGATATCCGGTCGACCAGTTTCAGCCAGCCGGTTCGTTCTCCGGAACCTGACAAGCCTGAATTTTCGTCAGCCGCCATGCTTTGCCCGCCTCAGTTGTGTGGGGTGGAAAGAGATAGTCTGGATCCATCACCGGAGGCGTCAACCGCCTCCGGTCAGGATTTGTGTGCCAATTATTCGACAGACAGTGCCATGTCGAGCAGGGCCTGACCACCTTCAACATTGTCGACGAAGTTCTTGTAGGAAGATGCCTTGGCAATATCGCGCCATTTGTTGAATTCATCCGGCGTCATGTTCTTGATTTCAACACCGGCCTTTTCAAACACTTCGACAGATGCTGCATCCTGCTTCTTGGCTTCGGCCAGATAGTAGGCTTCAGCCTTGGCCGCCGCGGCATCAAGTGCAGATTTCTGCTTGTCGTTCAGACCTTCATAAACTGACTTGTTCATCAGCATCGGCTGATACATGAACCACAGCGCAACATCACCCGCCGGTGTGTAGCACTTTACCTGTTCGTAGATGCGGTAGGAAACGAACGACGACGATGATGTGTTGGCTGCCGTCAGAACGCCGGACTGCATGGCCGAATAGATCTCAGATGACGCCATGGAGGTGATTGACGCGCCTGCCGATGCCAGCATCTGCTCAAATGCCTTGCCGGCGGCACGGGTCTGCTGACCCTTCACATCGTCAGGCGACGTGATGCATTTTTCCTTGCCTACAAATCCACCTGCCAGATAACCGTGCACCACAACGCGCACATCGTCTTCAGCCATGATGGATTCAATTTTCTTCATGAAATCCGATTTGTTCAGGCGTGCCGCGTGATCGTGGTTTTTCACCAGGCCAGGCATCAGTGTCAGATTGTATTCACCGCGCAGGCCACCTGCATACGACAATGGAAACACGCTCATATCCAGCTGACCGGCCGACAGTGGCTTATACTGTTCGCGTGGCTTGAACAGTGATTTTGACGGGAAAATCTTGATTGTCAGGTCAACATTGGCGGCGGCTACTTCGTCAGCCACGATCTGGGCCACCTTGTGACGCACATCTTTCGTCGACCATTGGTGAGAAAGGCGCAATTCCGTTGAATGGGCAGCGCTTGACAGGGCAGTGGCCATGGCCAGCCCGGCTATCAGAGATGTCAGTTTGAGTTTCATGTAATCCTCCCGGTCCGACCTGGAACACGGCCGGACATTTTGCTTGTTGAATTCGTGGCTGACGAAACTGGTCAGTGACAGCAGCCTACGTCTTTGCGTACAAGAGTCAACTGGATTGTATACAAGAATTTGCTTGTTGGATGCATTATAATGCGGTTACTGTCTTCGTCACCATGACGGAAAGAACCGCAGACCGTATTCGCGAAACTCTCGAACAGGCCATTTTGACCGGCGAGTTTGAGGATGGCGCGCGCCTTGACGAGGTGCGCCTTTGTACACGCTTCGGGGTATCGCGCACCCCGGTGCGCGAGGCGCTTCATCAGCTGGCTGCTTCGGGTTTGCTGGAAATGAGGCCGCGGCGGGGCGCTTTTGTGCGTATGCCGGGTTTCGTTGAAGTCGTGGAAATGTTCGAGGTCATGGGCGAACTGGAAAGCATGTGCGGCAGGCTGGCCGCCAAGCGGATCAGCGATGTTCAGCTCAAGGCGTTCGCGCTGGCCTGTGAAAGCTGCGAACAGGCTGAGGCGGATGGTGACAGCGATGCCTATTATCGCGAAAACGAAACATTCCATCAAATTCTGTACGAGGCAGGCGGCAACGGCTTTCTGCAATCACAGGCCCTGCAATTGCAGAAGCGGCTACAGCCATTTCGGCGCTTGCAGCTGCGGGTGCGTGGCCGTATCAGGCAATCACTGGATGAGCACCGGCAAATCCTGAAAGCGGTTGAAGATGGTGACGGCAAAGCAGCCGAAACGCTGCTGCGCCAGCATGTGACGGTGCAGGGCGAAAAATTCTTCGACCTGATGCGCGGCCTGGATGAGACTTCGGTGCGCAGAACCGGCTGAACCCGATCCAAACTGCAGACAAAGGTTTCGGTTTATGCTCACTCGACGATGATGACTTGTCCTGTGGGAGTACCTTCGACACTTTTTGCATAAGCAAGCCCGACGCGCCTTGATGAAACGGGCTCGTGACCAGGAAACCACCTTCCGTATCTCGGCACTGACACATCCAGCAAACCAGGACTGACGACATTAATCCGTTGCCCGCGTGGCATTTCGACACGGCCCCGACGACAAAACCGCCGAGAGCGCCATTGGCGGTTGCGGCACCGGTTCCCATGCGAATTGGATCTCGGTCAAGTACGCCGCTTGTCAAGGTGAATGAACCAGAATCGGCAACCTTTCCCATTCCGGCGAGTACAAGATTTACCTGACCCATGACTTTGTTACGAAGGCAACTTACCTTCCTTGAGTCACTCCAGGTCAAGGCGAAATTGAAAGCCGCCAGATCCGGCGCCCACAGGCCGATCCAATGCGGCATGTCAAGACGTTGCACAAACCACCGGATCAAGCTTGAGAGCGCCAGGTTTGATGACCGGCCCTTGCCTGTCATCAGTTGTGCAAGATCGACACGGCGAGTGATTTGCATTCATGGGTGAGCTGACTGCGGGGATTTGTTGCCCGTCGATTGCGCCGGCGGTCGTGTTCAAGTCACTGGTTTCTCAGGTTGCTCCTGACGGACGGAGCGTCTGACGCCAGCACATTCAACCGAAACGGGTTATGAAATTCCAATGCACTCGGCTACCGGCGTGATTGCGCCTTTGCCTTCAAAGTACCTCAGCAGATTGTTGGCCACCAGATCGCCCATGGCCCGGCGTGTCTCGATGGTTGCCGAACCCTGGTGGGGCTGTAGTGTAACATTGTCGAGTTGCCGCAGCTTTTCGGGAATTTTGGGCTCCGCTGCAAACACGTCAAGACCGGCATGGCCCAGCTTGCCGGACGCCAGCGCCTCGATCAGCGCATCTTCATCGTGCACCGAGCCGCGTGCCACATTGATGAAGGTGCCGTCGGGTCCAAGCGCCTCCAGAACCTCCCTGTTGACGATGCCTTTGGTTGCCGCGCCGCCTGGACATATGGCGATGAGAAAGTCGCTGTCGCGGGCCATGTCGGTGAGATCATCATAAAACTCATAATCCTGGTCTGCCTGCTGGCTGCGGCCGTGATATCCGATGAGGCAGCCGAACACTTCGAGTTTTCGGGCGATGTCCTTGCCGATGCGGCCAAGGCCCAGGATACCCACCTTGCGGCCGTTTATGGCGCGCGCCAGCGGCGGGTCTCCCTCGTTCTCCCAGCGCCCGGCGCGGGCATATCTTTCCCACTCGCTGAAGCGGCGCGAACAGGTCAACACAAAGGTAACAGCCATGTTGGCGACGTCATCATTGAGTACGTCCGGCGTGTTGGTCGCGATGACATTGCGCGATGCCGCATGGGCCGCGTCCACACCGTCATAACCGACACCGAAACTGGCGATGATTTTCAGGTTGGGCAAAGCATCGATCAGGGCTGCATCGGCCTTGCCCATGGTGGCCACGCCTTCGATCCTGTCAGCGACGGACGCAAGGAATCCATCCCTGTCGTGTGCCTCATAGAGCCGGTGCAGCGTGTGCTTTGCCTCCAGCGCTTCCTGGATATGCGGCATCATGTTCGAGACCAGAAGTATGTCAGTCATCTATCGGTTCCTTGAATCAAAACAAAGCATTCAGCAGTAGCGCTCGGCACCGGGCCATTGGGCTTCGGAATACCTGTCACCGTGGGCAAATCCCGGCGGCAGGCATTTTGCGATTTCCGCCAGGTCTGCCGGCGTCAGTTTCAAACCTTCTCCGGCGGCCAGTTGCTCAAGGTGTTTACGCGAGCGGGTGCCGGGAATGGGCAAAAGATGCCGCCCCTGCTCAAGCAGCCATGCAATGGCGACAGTTGCAGGAGACACATCACGCTGCTTGCAGAAACGCCGAAAGGCCTGCAACGCTTTCACGTTATGTGAAAAATTCGGTTCGATGAAACGGGGATTTCCTTTGCGGAAATCTCCATCAGGGAAAGTTGCGGGATCCGGCAATATTTCAGCAAACATGCCCCGTCCCAGCGGTGAAAACGGGACAAACGCCGTGCCCAGTTCCTCGCAGGCCTGAATGACGCCAAGCTCCGGACCGCGGGTCCAAAGCGAGTATTCGCTCTGCACCGCCATCACCGGGTGTACCGCGTGGGCACGGCGCAGCGATGAAGGTGCAATTTCGGAAAACCCTATGCCGCCGATCTTGCCTTCCTGCTTGAAGCGCATCAGCGTTTCCATCACGTCCTCGATCGGCCGGTCTGGTTCGCGACGGTGAATGTAGTAAAGCGCCACGTGTTCTACGCCGAGATTGCGCAGGGATTTTTCAAGTGCTTCGCGCAGGTGCTCGGGAGAATTGTTGAAAGTGCGCACATTGGTCTCTGGCGTGCGGTATATGCCGGCCTTGGTGGCGATTGTGAACCTGTTTGGATGATCCTTGATGAATGAACCGATGGCCTTCTCCGACACTCCGGCACCATAGACATTGGCAGTGTCGAGGAAATCGATGCCGAGATCCAGTGCTGCAGCCAGCGTGTCGTGGCTTTCTGCCTCGGTGGTTGGACCGTAGGCGCCTGCGAAACTCCAGCAACCTACACCGATGGCCGATACCTCCGGGCCGCCTGTGCCCAGTTGTCGTTTGTGCATGATCTATTCCTTGTTGGTTTTGACGCCTGCGTATACTTTCAGGGCGTCCTCCATGGTTCGGCTTGTATCGATTGTTTCGCGGGTTTCGCCGGCAAACGGCGTTTGTGCGAGTACCCGGAAAATGTCGGCAGCACCTTCATGGAAATGCGGTGTAACGCCGGCACCGCCAAATGTTGCAGCGATTTCCTCCATTTCACCGATCCAGCGTTGCGAGTCTGCCGGTAACCTGGGAATGCGCGCGCGCATCGCTTCCAGCGCCGGCTTCTGGCTGAAAGCAAATTCTTCGCTCAGTTCTTCCGTCAGTCCCAGTTTTTCCGCCGCCAGCATAACGGCGGTCTGCAAGGTCCAGGTTCCCTTGGTCAGGGCTGCGTAGACCATTTTCATAGCAGATGCCCGCCCGACTTCCTCGCCGAGACCGATAACATCGAAACCCTTGCCGTCAAGAGACAGCATGGCGGAAACATCGGCACCTGATACGTAAAACCGGGTGCCGCCACCCTTGCCGGGTGCGAGCCCGATTATTCCGGCATCCGTGAATATGGCGCCGGTAGCAGCAATGATGTTGCCGACCTCGCGCGCCGTTGTGGGAGATATGGCATTGCAATCCACATAGACAGGTGTCTTGGCTGCCTGCCTCATGGCAGCTGCGATTTCAGTAGCCTGCATAACTGCGGCAGATGGAGGCAGGATGGATAAGATTATGTCAGAGCTTTCGACAAGGCTGACCAGGGTCGATGCATCCTGCATGCCGGCTTTTGCCGCCAGCGCACGGGTTGCGTCGCTGCGTCCGGTCAGACAGGTCACAACACTATGACCGGCGGCGCCTAGTGCAGCACCGACACCGTGCCCCATGTCACCGGGCATCAAGATTGCAACAACAGGCAGGCTCATCATGCACTCTCTTCGGCAACTGGTTTAAACTCAGCCGCTTTTTGATGTCCGCGATACAGCGCATAAAGGCCCCCTGCAATCATCAAGACACCAATGCCGGGGCGAATGTAACCTTCCATCATGAACATGGCAGGAGCCAGTGCCAGGACCATCAGCGGTGTGTAATACAGGGGCCAAACCTTCTTGCCCCGGTCTCGCTGATAGAGACCGAAACCCATGGAAAACAGGCTCAGGGTGAGGAAGAACACCGACCAGGGATGGGTGATGAAATTGCTCATGTCGGTTGATATCGCCACTGCGCGTGCCAGCCAGCGTTCGGCGATGGGTCCCAGTACCACGCCCAAAATCATCGGCGCCAGCGGGAAACCCAGATTGCGCATGGCATATCCGACCACGCCGAAAATCAGCAGTGTCCACATGTCGTTGACGATGTTGTTCAGCGCGAAAACGCCGATGCCGCAATAAGCCAGTATAATGCCCGCCAGGACATACATCTTCACCTTGGTTACCAGTACAAACAATCTGAGCGCAATCGACTGGAAAAACAGCACCAGGAAGTTGGCAAAGAAGAAGGCAATGAAGATCGAGTAGGCCAGCACCGGTGCTTCGGTGATGAAACTGGGGCTGGGCACCACA
This sequence comes from Alphaproteobacteria bacterium, assembly GCA_024640405.1. GTDB lineage: Bacteria > Pseudomonadota > Alphaproteobacteria > Rhizobiales > Aestuariivirgaceae > Anderseniella. Next base: position 76,405 of record JAHEFB010000007.1, read on the forward strand.
TCATGGATCAGCAATGCACCGAGCATGACTGCGGTCACGATGTCGCCGGGAATGCCCAGCGCCATCATTGTGATAAGCGACCCGCCGGCTGTCGCGTTGTTGGAGGCCTCCGGGGCAATGATGCCATCTTCGAAGCCGCTGCCGAATTTCTCCGGTGTTGGCGAGGCTTTCTTGGCCTGATCATAGGCCAGAATGTTGGAGATTGATGAACCGGCTGCAGGCAGTATGCCGGTAAAAATACCGATAATCGAGGAACGCACCAGGTTTCCCCATTTCGACAGGACGATTTTGGCAGCCTTGACGTGCTCAATTCGAATGTCGATATCACCGGTCTGGGCCAGCGAGCGCCGGGCTTCGGCAGGATTGCGGATATCGCCCATCAACTGGCTGAAGGCGAACAGGCCGATCAGGACCGGCAGGAATGCAAAACCTTCCTGCAAATAATCAGAGCCGAAGTCGAAACGTGAAACGCCGTTGATGTCTTCTTCGCCGACGGTGGCGATCAACAGCCCAAGCGCACCTGATATCAGCCCCTTGATCAGGTTTTTGCCGGCAAGGCTTGCGGTGATGGTGAGCGCAAAAAACACCAGCGCGAAATAATCCCACGGCTGGAACTCCAGCCCGATGCGAGCCAGTTGCGGGGCAATGGCAATCAGGCAGACGGCGGATATCGTTCCGCCGAAAAATGACGACCACACGCCGAGCCCGAGTGCCAGGCCCGGCCTGCCCTGACGCGCCATGGGAAAGCCGTCAAAGGTGGTCGCGACCGATGAGGGCGTGCCGGGAATGCCGATCAGGATCCCCGACATCAGTCCACCTGACAATCCTCCGACGAAAACCCCGATCATGGTGGCAATGCCCTGGGATGCGGTCATCGAGAAGGTGAACGGCAGGGTCAAAACCACCGCCATGGCGATGGTGAACCCCGGAATGGCACCTGCCAGCAATCCGGCAATGGCACCGACGCTCATCAGGGCCAGTGTATGAACCGTGGCGATTTCGGCTAATGCTGCGAGGATGTGTTCCATGCCAGGTGTTTCCCCGCCCTATCGGATGGAGAAGATTTCGCCCTCGGGCAAAATCACTCGCAGGCCAAAGGTAAACAGGGTCCACATGAAACCCATGGAAACAGTGGCGTAAACAGCATGACGGATCAGGTCGCGCGGCGTCCAGCCGCCAAGCACCGTGAGCAACGCGAATACCAGCAGGATTCCGCCGATCAGCGCACCGGCCCAGGGCAGGGTCGCCAGGAATACAAAATAGATTGCGAAACAGATGATCGGATTTCGAAAATACTCCAGGAATCCGCTAATTCCGGGCTTGCGCTCATCAGCCTTGTCGCCGTCCGTCGCCGGGTAGCCAAGCGACTGCACAAAATAGATGGCGCTGAACAGAGTCAAAACGCCGACAATGATCTGTGGCCATGTAGAAGGTTTGAGAGTGCCGTAACCAGGCAACCTGATGTGCAGGGACGACCATGCGAGCAGTCCGCAAAACAGCAACAGCAAGATGGCGATAACAGTATCTTTATGGAGTGTGCGCATGAATGCCGGAACCGGACTGGAGCTGAAGTGTGGTTGGACGGGCCGGACCGGACAGCCTGTCGGCGTCCGGTCCGGCGTTTTGTTGAAGCGTATTATTTCTTGAACATGCCGACCTTGATGGCGACCTTCTCGTGGGCATCGTACTCAGCCTTGAACCAGGCAGCATAGTCTTCGGCGTTGCGATACTTGATCTGCGTGCCTTTGGCTTCAAGCGAAGACTTGAAGTCGGCATTTTCAGCAGCCTGCTTGATCACGCCTGCCCAGTAATCGATCACTTCTTTCGGTGTGCCCTTTGGCGCAACGATGCCGCGGTCGAGCGAGTAGGTCATGTCAACACCGAGTTCCTTCAGTGTTGGCAGGTCGGGCAGCAAGGGCGAACGGGCATCGGATGCGATGGCCATTGCCTTGAGGTCCCCGGTGGCCAGATGTTTCTTGGCTGTCGGAATGTTGATGGTGCCAAGCTTGATTGTATTGGCCAGCAAGGCTGTTACGCGCTCCTTGGTGCCGTCAAATGGAACGTATTTGAATTTTGTGCCGGTGAGGTCTTCAAACAACAGCCACATGAACTGGCTGGTTGAGCCGAACGTTGCACCCAGTTCGATGCTTTCCGGTGCGGCCTTGGCGGATGCTACCAGTTCGTCAATCGAGTTGAACGGCACGGTGCCTGCCGCACCCATGATTTCAGGTGTCGATGTGACCTGCGCCACCATGTCGAAACCGTCCCATGTGAAGTCCACGCGGCCGTTCAGGTAACCGACTATGGCGCTCTGGTGGATGGCAAACAACGTGCAGCCGTCAGGTTTGGCCTTGCGGGCTTCCTTGGCGCCCTTGTTGCCGCCCTGACCGGGCACCGTCACAACCTGAAACTTCACCGGCACATCCATTTCCTGAACGGTTTTTTCCATCTGTGAAAAAATGATGTGTGTGCCGCCGCCGGCCTTCCATGGCACAATGAGCTTGGCGGTGGTGCATCCCATGTCCAGGGCCTGCGCGGGGGCAGACATTCCGATGGCAGCGGCAGCAACGGCAATGCCGCCGAGCAGTGATTTGGCGAAACGCATGAACTTCTCCCTATTGTATTTGATTTGAAAAACTGCTCTTGGAGCATTTGCCCCAAGTGAGCAAAAAAGACTAAGGGTATCGAACGTTGAGTCAATCGCATGGGGCATCATTCGGTCCCGCAGGGCGGGAGAGATGCATGAATGCCATTGCAACACGAGACAGCAAGCTGCGGCTGGGAATTGCCGGCCTGGGTACCATCGGGCTGAATGTGGCCAGACGGGTGGACGCCGGTGAGGCGGGCGACATGGTTGTATCAGCCGTTTCTGCACGGGACGTCCGGCGGGCTGCCGAAAACATTTCCGGTTTTGACCACATACCGGCAATCGTGGCCATTGAAGATATTGGCGAGCATTGTGATGTGGTGCTGGAGTGCGCTCCAAAATCGGTGTTTGATGCATTGGCGGCATCGGCGATTTCCAACGGCTGCATCTTTATTCCGCTGTCAGTGGGGGCATTGCTGGACAGGCCAGACCTGGTGGAGCAGGCGCGGGCAACAGGTGCGAGAATTGTGGTTCCCACCGGCGCCCTGATCGGGCTTGATGCGGTAAAAGCCATTGCGCAGGGAAATGTCACAAGCATAACCATGGTAACCCGCAAGCCGCCGCGCGGGCTAAAGGGCGCGCCTCACATTGCGGCTACCGGTGTTGACCTGGATAGCGTCAGCGAACCGTTGAAAGTTTTTTCGGGGACTGCCCGCGAGGCTGCGAAGGGGTTTCCCGCCAATGTCAACGTAGCCGCCGCTCTTGGCCTGGCCGGTATCGGACCGGATCGAACCATGGTCGAAATCTGGGCGGATCCGACCATCAAACACAACACTCACACAATTACTGCAAAGTCGGATTCTTCGGATTTCACCATGACCATCCAGAATGTTCCGACCGAAGAAAACCCGCCTACCGGAAAAATTACGGCACTGAGCGCATTGGCCACCCTGCAAAGGTTGACATCACCTCTCGTGGTCGGCACCTGAAGGCTGCAAGAAATTTGAAGATGGGAAGGTTCCGTTGCGATGAGAGATCTTGAACACCCCGGCCGTTCGCCGGTTCTGTCAACCAACGGCATGGCGGCCACCTCGCATCCGCTGGCAACGCAAGCCGCGGTGCGGGTTCTGCAGGACGGCGGCAATGCGCTTGACGCAGCGGTTGCAGCCTGTGCGGTGCAGTGCGTGGTTGAACCTGAATCTACCGGCATTGGCGGCGACTGTTTCTGTCTCTACTCGCCTGCAGGCTCTACCGACATTGTTGCCTATAATGGATCCGGCCGCGCGCCGGCAGCGGCAACCGCACAATGGTATGCCGACAACGGTATCACCGAAATTGAACAGCAAACCCCGCATTCCGTAACCGTTCCAGGTGCCATTGATGCCTGGGATACACTGGTGCGTGATCATGGCAGCAGGCCTCTGGCCGACCTGCTTGCACCAGGTGTGGACTTTGCGCGCAACGGATATCCGATTTCTTCAAGGGTTAGCGTGGATTTTGCCGGCAAACTTGAACATCTGCAGCATGATGAAAACACTGCAAAGGTCTTCCTGCGCGGCGATGGCAAGCCGTTTGCGCACGGCCAGTTGCACAGGCAACCGGCACTGGCGGACACCATGCAACTTATCGGTGAGAGCGGACGTGACGGTTTTTACACCGGGCCGGTAGCCGATGACATTGTCAGCCATCTCAAGTCGAAGGGCGGACTGCATACGCTTGATGATTTTGCGAACATGAAAGGTGAGTACGTCACGCCGATCAGCACGGAGTTTCGCGGTCACACAGTCTACCAGTGCCCGCCCAACGGGCAGGGCATGATTGCGCTCATGCTGCTCAACGTGATGAGTGGTTTTGAACCCGGTGAGGGCGGCCCAATAACACTGGAACGCGTGCATCGGGAAATAGAAGCCGGCCGGCTGGCTTACCGCGACCGCAATCTGTATCTGGCAGACCCCGGTCAGTCAGACGTGCCGGTCGACTGGTTCCTGTCTGAAGACCATGCCGCAGAAATCCGCGCGGCGATCGATGATGCGCAGGCACTTGAGCCGCTGCCGACATTTTCAAGTCCGGGCCACAAATCGACTGTCTACATCTCTGTCGTCGACAAGGACCGCAATGCGTGCAGTTTGATAAACACATTGTTCCACAATTTCGGTTCGGGCCTGATGGCGCCCAAATCAGGTGTCCTGCTGCACAATCGCGGCCAGGGTTTCGTGCTTGACCCGAAACACCCCAACTGTATTGCGCCCGGCAAACGTCCGCTGCACACGATAATTCCCGGCATGGTGGCCAGAAACGGCCGGGTGGTGATGCCGTATGGTGTGATGGGCGGTGAATACCAGGCGTTCGGTCACATGCAGTTTCTCACACGGATGTTTGATTACGGTCTGGACATTCAGGAAGCACAGGATGCCGCGCGCTTCTTTCCTGACCCGTTCACCGGGGAAGTTGAAGTCGAAGGTACAATTCCCGCCGATATCAGGGCGGGCCTGGAAGCAAAGGGACACACGCTGGTGCGCCCTGCAAAACCGATTGGCGGGTCGCAGGCCATCTGGATTGACTGGGAAGAAGGTGTGCTCACGGGCGGGTCCGACCCGCGCAAGGACGGCTGTGCAATAGGCTACTGACCTGCCAGGAATAACACCATCATGACATATTCCCTGTATTATGCTGAGAACAGTGCTGCCATGGGCGTCCGGGTTGTGCTGGAGGAACTGCAGCAGCCGTACAAGCTCATTGCAGAGAGCATTGACATGGACACACCGCGTTCACCGGACCTGCTTGAACTCAATCCAAATGGATGGATTCCGGTTCTGATAACCGGCGATACCGCAATCTACGAGTGCGGTGCGATAACCACCTATCTTTGTGACCTGCACACTGAGGCCGGACTGGCGCCTGGCCGGGATGATCCGGCACGGGGCCGCTTTCTGCAATGGCTGTTCTTCTTCTCCAGCTCGCTGCAGAACGCCTTTCAGATGAGCTACTATTCGGACCGGTTCTGTGACTCGGTGGATCATCAGGCAAGCGTGAAACGCCGGTCGGTCAGCCGGTTGCGTGAACTGTGGCAGGTGGTGGATGATGCCGTAGGCGACGATGACTGGATGCTGGGAAACAGGTTCAGCGCTGCAGACATCTACCTGTTCATGCTGACGACATGGCTGTCACCTGATCATGACCACCCTGAAACCAAAGAGTTCGCCAACGTCCAACGCATCGCAGATGCTGTGTCGAAGCGAGCGAGTGTCCGGCTTGTTTATGGCCTGGATGATCAATCCTGAAACGACAATTGTACTTTCATGGCGCGGGAGCGGTCATTGGCCAGTTCAAACGCAGCAACCGCGTCTGCAAGTGGCAGTGTCGCGGAGATGAGCGGTTTCACGTCGACATTTGCGGTATTGATCAACCTGACCGCCTGGGCGAACTCCTCGTGAAACCGGAAGCTGCCGACAATCCGGATTTCCTTGGCGACAACCATGTTGATCGGCACGTTCATGTCGCCACCCAGACCGAGCTGCACGATGGTGCCGCGCGGGCGAACCACGTTCAGGGCGGAATGCAGGGCTTTTTCTCTGCCGGATGCTTCAATACAGATGTCGAAGTATCCCTTGTCCCGAGAAAACGGCGACAGCGCGCCAGCTTGATCTGCCACGTTGACGGTTCTGTCGGCTCCGATCTTAGAGGCAAACTCCAGCGCCCTGTCGGTCAGGTCACTGACCACGATTTCGCCGGCGGCTGCCTGCCTTGCAGCCATGATGCAAAGAGCGCCGATGGGCCCGCAGCCGGTTATCAGGACGCGGGCGTCTTTCATTTCTCCAGCCTGGCGCACAGCGTGCAGGCAAACGCTCAATGGTTCGGCCATGGCGGCTTCGCCGGGGCTTACACCGGGTGATACCATCTCGCACTGCGTTTCGGTGACCAGCAACTGTTGCTGGAAAGCGCCCTGGATATGTGGAAACGGCATGGCCGATCCGTAAAACCGCATGTTCAGGCAGTGATTGAAGTGGCCGGTGTTGCAATAATGGCAGTTCCCGCACGGACGGCTGGGATTGACGGCGACCAGATCGCCTTGCCTGATGCGGGTGACACCGGGGCCAATGGCCTCGGCGTATCCTGATACTTCATGGCCCAGTACCATTGGTTCGCGCAGCCGGACCGTGCCGAACCCGCCGTGATTGAAATAGTGCAGGTCGGAACCACAGATACCGCCTGCTGCCATGGCAATGCGAACCTCGCCGTGGGCCGGATCGCCGACTTGCGCATCATCTATTCTCAGGTCCCTGGCGGAATGAATTGTGAGTGCTTGCACGTTGTGTGGTCTCCGGGGTTGCCGTGTCAGCGCACAGCGTTCATTAGTTAGGGTCCAGACCCTGGGGTCAGGACCCTCGGGTCGCGACCCCATTTCCAATGCAAGTTTAAGAGGCACTCTCCATGAATGTACAAGACCTTTTTGGCCTTTCCGGCAAACGGGCGCTGATTACCGGCTCCAGCAAAGGGATCGGTTATGCGCTGGCAAGAGGCCTTGCTGGTGCAGGCGCTGAAATCGTCATCAATGGCCGTGACGCTGCGAAGCTGAAGCAAGCTGCCGATCAGCTGGAACAAGAAGGTGCCGTGGTCTCGACTGCGGTGTTTGACGTGACCGATGCTGCTGGCGTCAAGGCAGGGGTGGAACAAATCGAAAAGGACATCGGACAGATTGATATTCTCATCAACAATGCCGGCATGCAGCATCGCACACCGTTGGAGGATTTTCCCGATGAGGCATGGGATATGCTGATGCAAACCAATCTTTATTCGGTGTTCAATGTCAGCAAGGCCGTCGCTCAACACATGATTTCACGCAAGGGTGGCAGCATCATCAACATCTGCTCGGTGCAGACCGCGCTGGCCCGGCCGGGTATCGCGCCCTATGTGGCTTCCAAGGGTGCAGTTGCCAACCTTACCAAGGGCATGTGCACCGACTGGGCAAAACACGGGCTTCATGTCAACGGCCTGGCGCCGGGGTATTTTGAAACCGAACTCAACGAGGCACTGGTTGCTGACAGGGAGTTTTCTGCCTGGCTGTCGAACCGCACCCCTGCCGGACGATGGGGCAGGGTGGATGAACTGGTGGGAGCTGCGGTGTTCCTGTCGTCGGATTCGGCCAGTTTCGTGAATGGCCACATCCTGTATGTGGACGGCGGCATAACAGCCTGTCTGTAGTGGCCGGCATGTGCACCGGCGTCCGCAAAGAGCCCCAAGCGCCGACAATTGTCCCGAGTGTGTCTCCTGCCAGCTAACCTAAAAGGGTATACGGATCGAAACCGATGAGCTCCATCGTGCAGGGGCATAAAGACAGTGAGCTCGACCAAGTCGAATACATTTTGATTTGCCCGGGACCTGTCGTAGCGTTTCCAGACAAAAACGAAAGGGACACGACGTGAAATCTGCAGAGCAAATTGATACAGTGGCAATTGTCGGAAATGGCTTGATGGGACAAGGAATCTCACAGGTTTTTGCCCAAAAAGGGAAAAATGTTGTCCTGATTGGCCGAAGTGCGGAAAGCCTCACGAAAGCGCTTGCCAGCATCCGTGCAAACTTCGACGCATTCGTTGATCGCGGACTGACGACACAGACCGAGTCCGACGAGGCAATGGCCAGAATATCCACCACTACCGATTACGACGATGCAGGCAAAGCTGACTTTGTGATCGAAGCTGTTCCAGCAGTGAGAGAGACACAGATCGAGGTATTTCGTCGACTGGATGCAATCTGCGATAAAGGTGTTGTATTGGCTTCCACGTCCGGACAACCGATCAGCCTGATGGTTGGAGAAATGGCCAACCCGGAACGTGCCATCGCTGCGCATTTCGTTTACCCGGCACAGCTTATGCCATTGGTTGAAGTTTGCGGCGGTGAGAAAACCTCAACCGAGGTGATCGATCTGACCTGCAATCTGCTCTCCTCGGTTGGCCAGACGCCTGCCCTCATGGACAAGGAAGTGGATGGTTTCATTGTAAACCGTCTGCAGTTTGCGATTATTCGCGAAGCCTGGTCGATGTGGGCCGAAGGCATTGCCTCTGCGGAGGCGATCGACACCTCGATGCGCCTGACGCTGGGACGCCGTTATTCTGAAACAGGCCCCATTGAGTCTGCTGAACTTGGTGGACTGGACATAATTCACATGTTTGGTGAATTCCTTTTTCCTAGCCTCAACACCGACAAGAAACCACCGAAGGCAGTTACCGAACTTGTTGAGCAAGGATGTTTTGGCCTGAAGACCGGCAAAGGTATCTATGACTGGTCCAAGCGGGATGGAAAGGCGCTGCAGGCGAAGCGCGCGGACAGATTGTTCCAGCATATGGCGGAAGATGCTCGCGACTGAAAATCAAGCCTTTGGTGTTGGAGGTCGGGCTGACTTTTGAGCAACCCGCCCTAATCCTCCGGTCGCAGGTTGGCCAGTTTTTCCAGGGCCGATGGTTTGTCTACCGGGATGCCGGTATAGGCTTCGAAACTGCCGATGGCCATATGGCAGAACAGGTCAAAGCCGGTGAGGCATTTTAAGCCTGCAGCACGGCAGGCCTTCAGAAATGCCGTGTTGGTCGGTGTGTAGACGGCATCGAACGCCCAGTTTTGCGGACCTATGTGATTTGCATTAAAGGCCATTCCGGGGGCGTGTTCCATGCCTAGTGCGGTTGCATTGATCAGACCGTCGGCCGCGACGACCACATCTTTTGCCTGTGCCGGAAGTATTGCGCGGCATGGTCCGCCGCACTCGGATGCGAGCTGTTCCGCTTTACCGGGTTCGACATCCCATACCGAGAGGTCGGATGCTCCAAGCTCAACCAGGGCAAATGCCAGTGCCCGCGCCACGCCACCTGCACCGGCCATTGCGACCTTGCCTGGTGAGACATCTCCCATGACAGTGCGCCAGGCCGACATAAAGCCTGTATAGTCGGTATTGTGTGCACTGAGGGTTGTACCGAAGATCAGTGTGTTGCTGGCACCAAGCCTGGCAATCTCCGGCAACAGGGACTTGCCTGCATAGCGGGCTGCCTCGGTCTTGTGAGGGTGGGTTACGGTAACGCCCGACCAGTCGCGCAGTCTCAGGTCATCGACTTTTGCGTCGAAGTCAAAACCGGCAGCCCCGTCTGTGTCGATCAGTTCGAATTCAAAGCCAATTCCGGCCTCTTCACACAGCAATTCAAGTGCCAGCGGCAGGCGGGTTTTCTGTATGTGAGAGCCGATCAGGCCGGCGACCAGTTTGTCCATCAGGGGAAAGTCACATTACCGTATCGAAAGCGCGTTTTTGCGCGGTTGACTGAATCTCGTATATGGAACCGGTTCTCGAAGGCTGTGGTTGCGGAATGCGAACCGGCACATCTGCAAGACGCGGGGTGATGGTGCCCGAGCCACACAGCAGCTTTTCATCATATTCCTGCAGCGACGGCCACGGGGTCATCGAGCCCATCACCGGGTAAGCGTCTGCCGCCATGATTTCATACAGCAGCAGCATCCTGTCGCGATCAGACCGGTTGAGGTCCGAGCCGTGAACGGTTCGTGCATGGTGGATCGACATGGAACCGCGCGGTCCGGTGAGTTTTACGGCGTCCTTCAGATCGAGACCTGAGGCGTCAAGGTCCATTGCGCCTGCGAAGACACCGCCGGAATGGTGGTCAAACACCGGACCCTTGTGGGTGCCCGGAAACACCATCAACGGTCCGTTGTCCGGTCCCACATCGTTCAGCACGATGCCGACTGCCAGCACGTCATCATTTGTGTGTGGGTAGAAGGCCCAGTCCTGGTGCCATTCGACCGCAGCGCCGTACTCGGCAGACTTCATGTTGAGCTTTGATGTGTGCAGCCGCAGATTTTTGCCGATCAGATCACGTACCGGAGCCAGCACATAATCTGATCGCATGAGTTTTGCAAAGACGTCTGAAATTGTGTGCGGCAGCTTGATTCTGCGCAGTCTCGGATTGCTCTGTGTGTGAGTGTCTTCCAGATCAAGACGGTCGTTCGAAGCACTGAGATGACGGGCCTCTTCACGGAATTTCTGGATCTCGGCGATGCATTTGTCGATCTCGGCTTCGGGAATTTGTGATTCCAGCATGACATAGCCGTTGTCGCGGTAAAACTGCACCTGGCCTTCGTTCAGAGTTTCCATGACATCGTTTCCTCTCTTTTTAAGAGACGCTGATCTTGCCGAGACCCTTCCAGTCAAATTCCATGCCGTGGCCCGGGCGTTCCGGTGCAATGGCAAAACCATCCTCGATCACCAGTGGATGTTCAAGGTATTCATCGAGGCCGAAACCATGCGCTTCCAGATAGGACCGGTTTGGCGATGCAGCCAGCAGATGCACGGTTATGTCATGGGCGCCGTGTGACGTAACCGGCAGATTGAAGGCTTCGGCCAGATGCGCGATTTTCATGAAGCTGGTAACACCACCGCAATTTGTGACATCCGGTTCAGGGTAGGTCACACCACCGGATGCAATCAGGTGACGGAAGTCCCATACGGTGCGCAGGTTTTCGCCCGCCGCAATTGGCAATCCGCCTTCGCGAACCACGCGTGCATGGCCTGCAACATCATCCGGCGAAATGGGTTCCTCCAGCCAAACCGGGTGGTAGGGTTCAAAGGCCCGGGCTGCGCGGATTGCCTGATCGACACTCCATTTCATGTTGGCATCGACCATCAACGGAAACTCTTCACCGAGGAAGTCACGCATGGCGGCAATTTTGGTGACGTCCTCGCTGAGTTTTTCGCGGCCCACCTTCATCTTGATGGCACGGAACCCCTTGGACAGATTGCCTTCGGTCTGCCTGATCAGTTGGTCAGCTGTGAGTTCAATGTCGATGCCGCCGGCATAACACGGAACCTTGGGATCATGGCCGCCGAGCAGTCGCCATAGGGGAAGCCCGGCTCGCTTGGCTTTCAGATCCCACAGGGCCATGTCGAGTGCCGAGATGGCCAGTACAGTCGGCCCGCCGCGACCGCCATAATGCAGGTCCCACCACAATTTGTTCCACAGGTGCTCGATGCGGTCGGGATCTTCACCCGTTACCAGGCCGGTTATTTCACGCCTCAGAATGTCGGCGATAGCGCCGCCGTTGCGTCCGCAGGTGAAGGTGTAGCCGATGCCTTCGGCACCGTCGCCGGAAGCCAGTCTGACGGTGACGATTTCGAAGCCGTGCATTTCACCATGCATGCTGTCGGTCAAAACCTGTTCAAGCTTGATCAGGTAGTGACCGGTCTCCATGGAGCTGATTGTCGTGGGCTGCAACGGCTTCTCCAGATGGCAAACGATTTACAGGAATACGGTAGTGATTTCCGGGACCAGCAGGATGATCATCAGGATGAATATCTGCATGGCAATAAACGGCAGGAAACCACGGAAAATATCCGGTAGAGTGATGTGTGGCGGTGCTACCGACTTGAGATAGAATGCGGCCGGCCCAAACGGCGGCGACAGGAAACTGACCTGCATGTTGACGCAGAACAGTATGCCGAACCAGACGCGTACCATGGTGCTGGAATCCAGTCCTCCGGTCAGCCCGAGTTCGTTTATGGGAAGTTTCAGAACGATGGGCAGGAACACCGGCATCACCAGAAGCACAATGCCTGTCCAGTCCATGAAGGCGCCGAGGAACAGGAAGATGACCATCATGACCAGCAATACACCCATGGTCGGCAGATCGTATCCGACAATCAGGTTGGCGACGTAGGTCGGTCCACCGGCGATGGTGTAGGCACCTGCCAGTGCAGTAGCGCCAAAGGTCACCCAGATGATTGTGCCGGTTGACTTGAAGGTGCGCATGGATGCTTCGCGCAACAGGTTTAAGGAAAACTCTCCACGGATCCAGATCAGGAACAACACTGCCAGCGAGCCCATGGCGGCTGCTTCTGTAATGCCGGTGATGCCGCCATAGATTGAGCCAAGCACAACAAACACAACCAGCATGGGGGCCACCATGCCCTTGCCCTTGGCCCAGGCTGTCTTTGCCACGTTGACGCCGACGACGAAGAAAATAATGGCCGCGCAGACAACAGTGATGGTGAGATACTGATAAAGCGTGGCGTTATCGATGAGGCGGGTGTTGCCGTCGATCATCTTCTCGTTGAACTGGCTGCCGATTGTAAGATACAGCCACCTTGCAACGATCAGTGCCGAACCCACTCCCGCCAGCAAGAATATCAAAGTGCTGCCGTAGAGTGCCTTCTCCCTGCCGGTCATGTCGTCGGATGACGGCTCGGGCAGGGGGGCCAGTTCGGGGTTCATTCGGGTGCGAACCAGAATGTAGGCAATATAGCAGCCGGCCAGCATGAAACCGGGCAGGAACGCTGCCTTGAACAAGGCATGAATGGAGGTTTCAGTAATCAGGCCATAAAAGATCAGCACGATTGATGGCGGAATCATGGTGCCCAGTGAACCCGATGCGCAGATGGTGCCGATGGCGAGGTTCTGATTGTAGCCGAGGCGCAGCATTTGCGGCAGTGCGATCAGACCGAGCAGCACGACTTCGCCGCCGATAATGCCCGACATGGCGGCCATGACAATTGCCATTACGGCTGTCACCACGGCAATGCCGCCACGGGTGCGCGACATCCATTGACTCAGCGACGAGTACATGTCCTTGGCGATGCCGGAACGTTCCAGCAGTGTTGCCATGAAGATGAACAGCGGCACTGATACGAGCACATAGTTGGTCGTTATGCCGTACAGCCGCTGGGCCAGAATATTCATTGGCCCGCTGCCGAAATTGCCAGTCAGAATGCCGGATCCGAAGCTGAACGGGTCGGTCAGCAAGGTTGGTTCGAACTTGAGAACCATGACTACAACAGCCAAAAACCCCGAGGCGAAGCCAAGCGGCATGCCGATGGCAAGCAGGAACAGCATGCCCAGCAGCAGAATCAGTGAGATCGTTCCGATATCCATGAGTTCCGCCCCTAGGTGTCTGATTTCGGTGGATTGCCTGAGATGATCTCGTCGGGCAGATTCACTTTTTTGAGTTGAGCTGCTTCTTCGGCAACTTCGTCCAGTTCCACGTGCGGTACCGGGGTCTTGTTGAAGTCCCGGAACAAGCCAATCAGCACGACCGCGACGGCCAGGAACAGGAAAACACCTATGCCAAGTTGCCATTTCAACGGCACGACGTGTCCCTCCGGCGGATCGATAAACAGGTTGTAAGCCGCCATCAGGGCAAGCGCTGTAATCAGCGACGTGACGAAAACGTCGAAGGTTTTGCGAACCCAGGCTGCCGACGGCCAGTCTCTGATGAGATTGGAGCTGGCCTGCAAAGCCAGGAAGAGAAGCATGGTCAGCACGAGCGGCTTTATGGTTGCAGGAATTGGCGGGTCATAGGCGGTGCCGAAAGTTTCCCAGCGCAGAAATTTGGCTTTTGATTCTCCAAACCCACCCCACACAACTGCAAATGCAAAAATCGAAACACACACGGTAGACAACACGTCAAACGCCCGGCGTAGCCAGAGCGGTGCCATGTCATAGATAATGAAGATGCGAATGTGGCTGCGTTGCTGCATGGCATACAGGCCTGCAGACAGGTAGATGCCGCCTGCGACCCAAAGCGACATCTCGTTCACCCACAATGTTGCGGCAGCGAAGAAATATCGCATTACCACTTCGTACAAGATGATGAGAACGATGAAGAACGGAGCCCACATGGCAATGCGGCTAAAACTCCATGTGAGCAGGTCCAGCGGACCCGTTCGCTCGTGTTCAACCATATTATGTGCTCCCGCAAACGCCCCTGTTACATCTTTCCAACTGCCTGCCCAATCAAAGTCGATAGCGGTTATCAAGATAAAGGCAGTTGGAAAGATGAAACCGAGGCGGTTCCTGCCGGAACCACCTCGTGATGTTGCGGGTTACTTGGCCAGACCGAGCTGACGCAGATACTTCAAGTGTGCTTCAACCAGATCCTTGGCTTCAGGTGTGGTAGCAAACTCCGGCCAGACGGCCTGGGCCGCATCACGGAACTTCTGAAGCTCTTCAGGTGCCCACTGAGACAGGGTAACTCCCTTTTCCTTCAGGCTGGCTGCTGCCTCGGCATTCTTCTTTTCGAAGGTCAAGGCCGTGCGCAGTGCCAGTGCTTCCATAGCAACCTTCATAATGCGCTGATGCTGTTCCGGCATGGCGTCAAATTTCGCCTTGTTGCAGGCGAGGTGATCTGACGGCATGGAATGGAAGCCAGGGAAGTTGGCGTACTTCACAATGTCATAAAGGCCTAGGCCGACATTGTTGGCAAGGCCGGATGCATCTGCACCATCGATGATGCCTGATTCAAGCGCCGTGAAGATTTCAGTGAAATCCATCACGATCGGCTTGGCGCCGAGCTTTTCAAAAATCTTGGTTTCCATGCCGGGAGGCGAACGGAATTTCCAGTCCTTGAAATCATCGACCTTGGCGATTGGCTTGCTGGATGCAAATGATTCCTGGCCATAAACCCACCAGCCGATAAGCTCCATGTCGAACTTGTTGTAAAGCTTCTGGGCCGCTTCAAGTCCGCCGCCGTAGTACAACCAGGACAATTGCTGGTAGGGTGTTTCGTAGCCACCCATGATGTCTCCGACAAACTGGAACGCCGGGTTTTTGCCGGTCTGATATGCGCCGCCGGTCATGTCGCAATCAAGAATACCGGTTGCTGCGGCATCGAAGGTCTCAACCGACTTCACCACTGAAGACGAATAGAACATCTCCACCTTGATTTCGCCGTTTGACATAGTCTGGATATCATCGACATACCGTGCGGCCAGTTTGCCTGATGGTGTTTCGGGCGCATAGTGGGTCTGGATGCGCAGACTTGTTTCTGCAGCGCTGGCTGCGGCACCAAGGCCGGTTGCCAGCAAAGCTGCCGTAGCGATGCCAGCAAGTGCTTTTTTAATATACATTGTTTTACTCCTCCGTTTGTACAGTCGCCCTCGTGGCCGACCAATTCATTTATGCGTTGTTCCGGGTCTTTGATGCCTGGACGCCGAAGTCGACCGGTCTTCCACCGGTTCCCTCTTGGATCAACGATACGGCGCATAGCGAGGGCTGGCAATATTAGATTGTCAGGCAATCTGTCGGTTTTTCGAAATTTGCATTCCATGCCCAAGCCAACTAATCTTGAGTTGATGCAGGCATGACTGAAACATGCCAAAGAATAGCCACAGCGGAAATTGTCTGACAATATGAAGCAGTCCGAACCCTTTCAGCCGCTTGCGCAGTCTGCGGAAGTAAAGCGTCTTTATGCCGCCGTGGCAAAGCAGATTGCGGCCTTTGTGGCTGAGCGGGACTTGAAACCCGGCGAGCGTTTGCCGTCTGAACAAAAGCTTGCCCGGCAATTCAACATCTCACGCGCAACCGTGCGCGAAGCAATTGTTGCCCTGGAAGTTTTGGGCCTTATCGATGTCCGGATGAACTGCGGCGCGGTCATTCTTGACCCTCATGCTGCCACCAAACTTGAACAGGGTGGTCTGCTGAGTTGTGGCGTGTCAGGTGAGCGGCTGGAAGAGGTGGCACGGTTCAGAATTCTGCTGGAAATCGATGGAGCCCGGCAGTCGATTGCCAATGCCGGTGTAGAGTGGGAAAGCGCGCTGGTGGCGGCGCATCACAGACTTGCCCATGTTGAATTCAGGATGAAGTCGGGCTCGGTCACAAACTATGAACTCTGGCGCCAGTGTGACTGGCAGTTTCATGAAGCCCTGGTTGCCGGCTGCGGTTCGCAACTGCACATGGAGCTTCACAAGTCTGCATTTGACCAGTTCAGGAAAATTGTGGCGCTTGAATATCGCGCTGTGGGTTTTAGGGGAGTGCGCATTATTGAGGAGCACAAGGCAATACTGGATGCTGCTCTTGCAAGAGACGCTGACACCTGTGCCCGGGCTCTTGAGCATCATATCACGGCATACTTCAAGGTACGCGGCCGCGCCGTTTCGACTGCCCGGGCGGCCGCGTCATGAAACTGGCAATTATCGGTTTGGGTGTGATGGGGCGAAATCTGGCTCTCAATTTCCGGGATGCCGGACACCAGTGCGTTGTCTGGGACCCGTGGCCGGAGGCGCGTAACTGGCAAGCGGACGGAATAGAGGTTTGTGATACACTGGAAGCACTGGTGAACAACCTGCCGGTTCCCAGCATTGTCCTGTTGATGGTCAAGTCGGGCCTGCCGGTGTTTGAGCTGACCGAGCAACTGTGTGAGCTGCTGGAAAACGGCGACATCATCATTGACGGCGGCAACTCAAATTATATGGAAACCGAAACAAACGTCAGGTTGAGCCGCAAACGCGGCATCCATTTTGCCGGTCTCGGTGTTTCCGGTGGCGCGGAGGGCGCGCGCAACGGCCCGTCCATGATGCTGGGCTGTGCCGGTGAAATGCGCATCGTCCTGGAGCCGCTGCTGGCAAGTGTAGCAGCCAGATACAATGGCAAGCCGTGCCTGGCATGGTTTGGCGACGGCGGTGCCGGGCACTTCGTCAAGACGGTCCACAACGGTATCGAGTATGCCATCATGCAGGCGATCGCGGAAAGCTGGCAGTTGCTCGAATTGAGTGGACTGACAACGTCTGCGGCGGGCAGGCAATTGGATATCTGGTCCAACGGCGTGCTGGCCGGGTATCTGATGGAGATCTCCGCAGAGGTTCTGCAAACCAGCGAGGCCGCCAGCGGCAGGCTTCTGATCGATCTGGTTGATGATGCGGCCGGTCAAAAGGGAACCGGCGGATGGTGCGTCAGCGAAGCCATGAATCTCGGGGTACCGGTACCGTCGATTACAGCGGCGGTGACAATGCGCCAGATATCATCGCATGAAGTCCTGCGCGTTCTATCCGGCGATGGCGCCGAAACCACACAGGAGGTTACGGTTCAGGCTGTCTACGATGGGCTGGTTGCAACGGTGGTACTGACGTTGGCACAAGGTGCACATCTTTTGACGGTCGCAAGCCAGGAGAATGACTGGAAGATCCAGTTAACAGAAGCGGCAAGGGTGTGGCAGGAGGGCTCGATTCTGCGCATGGCCCTGCTGGAGAAATTTTCGGATCCTGCCGCGTTGTTTGATATTGCGTGCGAACATGGCGAAGGACTGCGCCAATCGGTAATCGCGGCCGCAGCGGCAAGCCTGCCTGTCCCCGTAATGGCGGCAAGCCTTGCTTATCTTGACGCCTGTGGTGCCGGGCAGTTGTCGACGGCACTGGTGCAGTTGCAGCGTGACCGGTTTGGAGCGCATGGCCTGAAAAACCAGGAAACCGGGGAGATGTTCCACGGTCCGTGGCACGGTGCGGATTCATGATCGTCGTCGTCATGGGGGTTTGTGGCTGCGGAAAAACCACCGTTGGCCGGTTGCTGGCTTCTCGCCTCGATGCATCGTTCATAGAAGGCGATGAATTGCACCCTGCAGACAACAAGACCAAGATGGCGGCAGGCATTCCCCTGGAGGATGAAGACCGCGAACCTTGGCTGGATGCCATCGCGGCGGCAGCGGTTAAACTGTCATCCGGCACATCATGTGTCGTGGTGACATGTTCGGCACTCAAGCGACAATATCGCGACAGGTTACGAAGAGCGGATCAGAAAATCATTCTGGTGCACCTCACCGGCAGCAAGCCTTTGCTGCAGTCGCGTATGAACGAACGGCGCGGGCACTTCATGCCGGCAGCGATGCTGGATAGCCAGCTGGCTACTTTGCAGGTACCCGAACCTGATGAACTGGCGGTTAGTCTGGATATCGCGGAACAACCGGAGAGCATCGTTGATCATGCGCTGGCATTTGTAAATTTACACCCACCTTCAAGATCAGATTCAAAGAAGCAAAAGGAAAAACCAATGAGCAGTAAACCAAGTGTCGGATTCATAGGCGTTGGCCTGATGGGCCACGGCATGGCCAAGAACATACTGGAAGCCGGCTACAAGCTTACCGTTATGGGACACAAGAATCGCAAGCCGGTAACCGATCTGGTCAAACGTGGCGCCAAGGAAGCGAAAACCGCCGCGGCACTGGCCAAGGCAAGTGACGTCATCTTCATTTGCGTGTCGTCTTCGGTACAGGTCGAGGAACTGGTGCGCGGCAAGACCGGCATTGCGTCGGGCGCTGCAAAGGGAACCATTGTGGTCGATACGTCGACTTCCGATCCGACATCAACGCTGGCTCTGGCGGCAGAACTGAAAGCAATCGGTGTAAAGTTGATTGATGCTCCGCTTGGGCGCACACCCAAGGAAGCGGAAGAGGGCCGGCTCAATACGTTTGTCGGGTCGGATGCGAAAACCCTGAAACAGGTTCGCCCGGTGATCGAAACGTGGGCTGAAAACATCATTCATGTCGGTCCGCTGGGCAATGGTCACAAAATCAAGCTGATCAATAATTTCATAGCCATGTCCTACTCGGCCGTGTGGGCCGAGGCCTACACCGCCTGCACCAAAACCGGTGTTGACCAGCAGACACTTTATGATGTGGTGAAGGCTGGCGGTATGTACTGCGGCAATTTCGAGAACATGAGCAAGTGGGTGATCGGCCGCGACCCCAAGGCACATGAGTTCGCCATCCGCAACTGCCTGAAGGATCAGCGCTATTTCAACAACATGATCGAGGCTTCCGGCATGGCTGCAATTGTCGCCCCGGCGGTCAAGCAATCCTACGCGATGGCTGTCGCCAAAGGAGACGGAGAACGCCATATGCCAATGATGTCAGACGTGATTGGTGAACTGAACGGCATCACGTTCGAGAAATAGGTAACACATTGTACAGGCCGGCTGGGTAATACCAGATCTCAAACCAGCCGGTCGCGTGGTTCCTTGCCCGCGAAAAACGCGTCGAGATTGTCCAGTGCCCTGAAGCCCATGGCATCTCGTGTTTCGCGCGTCGCACTGCCAATGTGCGGCAGCATGAAAATGTTCGGATGCTTGGCGAATTCCGGGTTTCCACCTGGCTCGGTTACGAAGCAATCCAGGCCTGCCGCCGCGACGTGACCCGAGCTGACTGCAGCCACCAGATCATCTTCCACGATCAGCGCGCCGCGCGCAGTGTTGACGACAATTGCCCCTTTGGGCAGCAGCGCAAGCCGTTCGGCATTCATCAGGCCGGTTGTCTCAGGGGTGGCGGGACAGTGCAGCGACAAAAATTCCGATACCGGCAGCAAGGTCTCGATTGCCGGGTGATAGATCGCGCCTTGTTCCAGTTCGGCTGCGAGTTGTGTGCGGTTGTGATAATGCACTTCCATGCCGAAGCCGCGGCAGCGCTGGGCCATGACCTGGCCAACGCGGCCCATGCCGACAATACCGACGCGTTTGCCGGATACCTGGGTGCCGACCATGAAAGACGGGCTCCATGATTGCCACTTGCCGCTGCGCACCATGTCATCGCCTTCCGGCGCGCGACGAGCCGCGCCCAGCATCAGCAACATGGCGATTTCCGCTGTGGCATCAGACAGGACATCCGGAGTGTTGGTGACGACAATGCCTCGTTGCCTGAAAGCGGCAAGGTCGCAATGGTCTACACCTACCGAATGATTGGCAATTATCCTTGTCCGGTCGGACAACCTGGATACTACGTCGGCGTTGAAAATCTCAGAATGACACGGGAGTATCGCGTCGACCTTTGCGCTCATGGCGACAATGTCGTCAGCGCTGGAAATCACATCGTCATGGTTGAGGATAACGTCATAATCGCGTGCGGCGCGTGCTTGCGTGTTGTCGGAAAGTTTTCTGGATATCCAGACGGCAGGCTTGGACATGCTGTTATCGGTTCTTGCGGATGCATTCGTCCCAATAATCGTACACGACCATCGAAAGTACGATGATGGAGATCACCCAGAACGGCAGACCGCCCCAGAAACCGGCAAACCCGGTGGAAATACTGTGTGCCAGTCCAAGGATGAATGTGAACAACAGGGCCAACCCGATTAGCCCGGTGATTTTTCTGACCAAGTTCATTTCCATTGCTCGTCACTCCCTGGTGCATCCGTCGTGATGCTGATTACTCTGCGGCTGCCAATGAATTCACCATCCACTGTGCCGTCGTCATGAGGCGATCATCGTGTTCACCCGATCCTATCAGTTGTACGCCTATGGGCAAACCGGTGGAACCTGACAGCAGCGGCAGGTTTACAGCCGGCAGGCCTGCGGTTGTCCACACAGTGCAAAACACCGGGTCTCCCGTACCATCGGTCTTCAGCGGTGCTTCACCGGCTGCAGACGGCGCGATAATGGCATCGTAGTCGTGGAAGAATTCCTCGAAATAATTTTCTGCGCCAGCCACCATGGACAGGGCTTCGGCGTATTGCTCATCCGAATAGGATCGGCCACGTTCCACCACAGGTTTCAAAGTCTCGCTGATGACATCCCAATGGTGCTCGAAATCATCGGCAAGATGTCTGGCAATCTCATACTCATGGACAATTTTTTGATAGTCCACCAGCGCGTTGAC
This sequence comes from Alphaproteobacteria bacterium, assembly GCA_024640405.1. Taxonomy (GTDB): domain Bacteria; phylum Pseudomonadota; class Alphaproteobacteria; order Rhizobiales; family Aestuariivirgaceae; genus Anderseniella. The sequence continues at coordinate 97,388 of JAHEFB010000007.1, forward strand.
GGACTTGGGCGCCTCGATGCGCTCAACCCGGGAACCCAAACCGGACAGGATTTCATTGATCCCGTCGCGGGCGTCGCTTGACATTTTATCGTTGAATGACAGGTCAAGCCAGGCAAAGACAGGTTCAACCGGCGGCTGGCGCCTGAGGCCGGCCGAAGCGCACGGCGACGGGCGGGCAAGACTTGCCGGGTCGTGCGGATCATAGCCTGACAGGGCATCTGCCAGCAGGGACACATCTTCCAGTGAGCGTCCGAACACACCTACCTGATCAAGGGTGACGGAGGTTTGCAGCACCCCCGCGCGCGAGATCACCCCGCGCGTCGGTTTGTAGCCAAATATGCCGCAGAACGAGGCTGGCCTTATGGTGGATCCGTTGGTCTGGCTGCCTATCGCAAGCGGCACGTGGCCTGCCGCAACAGCTGCAGCCGACCCGCTCGAAGAACCACCTGGTGAATGGGCCGGGTTATGCGGGTTGCCTGTATCTGCGGGGTTGAGGAAAGCGAACTCGGTGGTCACCGTCTTGCCCATTACAACGGCACCGGCCTGTCGGAGGTTGGCTGTCACCCGGCAATCGATTTCGGCGATTGTGCCTTTTCGGGCAGGACTGCCGCATTCGGTCGCAAGGCCCTTGACGTCGAATATGTCCTTCAATCCGACCGGCACCCCGTGAAGCGGACCAAGCGTGCGGCCCTTGCGCCGCAAATCATCCATCTCGCGCGCCTGTGAAAGTGCGCCTTCAGCATCAACATGCACCCAGGCGCCAATACTTTCATCGGTCTCGGCAATCCTGTCCAGGCAGGCCTGAACCAGTTGCTGCGAAGTGATCAGTCCCTCGGCGATTTGGCGCCGGGCTTCACTGGCTGTCAGTTGACACAACATATCTGGCTCAACGCCCTTTCGGTCAAGCATGGTTACTTCTGGTATGGACCGAACAGATAGTCAGGGAACCACAATGCGATTGCCGGGAACTGATACATCAACACCATGGTGAAAATCACGATGCCCAGATAGGGCATGATCCCCCGGAATATCTGCATCAGTTCAATCTGGCCCTTGAGTACCCCTTTCAGGTAATAGGCCGACATGGCCATGGGCGGGGTCAGGAAAGAGGTTTGCAGGTTCAACGCAACCAGCATGGCGAAGAAGTATGGATTGACGCCAAACTGATCGAGCAAGGGCAGGAAAATGGGTACGAAGATAATCACGATTTCCGACCATTCCAATGGCCAGCCGAGGAAGAAGATGATCGCTTGCGCCAGTATCAGGAACTGCCACGGCGCGAGGTTGAACGAGGCCACCCACTCAGCGATCAGATCATGACCGCCCAGATAGGAAAACACGGACGCGAAGGTCCACGAACCGACGAACAGCCAGCACACCATAGCTGTTGCCTTGGCGGTCAGATAGACCGATTGCTTGAGCATCTGCCAGGTCAAAGCCCGGTACAGCAAAGCCAGCACCAGGCCGCCAAGCGAGCCCATGGCAGCGGCTTCGGCAGGCGTTGCCAGGCCACCTAGAATGGACCCCAGCACCAGCAAGATCAGCGCGGTCAACGGCACGAACGAGACCAGAAGATTCCAGTAGATTTCGCGCGCCGGGGGGACATCATCCTGCTTCGGTTTTGGCGCAATACCGGGGTTTATCATTACCCGTATCATGACATATACGATATACAGGCTGGCCAGAAGGAAACCCGGGAAAACTGCCGCTGCATAGAGCCTAAGCGGTGACAGTTCGGCAATAGCCGCATAGACGATCAGCATGATGGACGGCGGGATCAGAATGCCCAGTGTGCCGCCGGCGCAGATAACGCCTGATGCAAATTCCTTGTTGTAATTGGCGTTTGCCATGGCGGGAAAAGCCAGCAGGCCCATCAGTGTGACCACTGCGCCGACTATACCGGTGGCTGTTGAAAACACGGCACAGGTGATCAGGGCTGCAATGGCCATTGATCCAGGCAGGTTTCTGGCAGCCATCTGCAGTGAGAAAAACAGCTTGTTGACGATGTTGGCACGTTCAACCACATAACCCATGAACAAGAACAGCGGAATGGCAACCAGCGTGTCATTTTCCATCACGGAATATGTGTTCTGGTTCAGCAGGTAGAAAATCTGGTTCTGGAAAAAATCGGCAAACGTGGTGATCGCATCGGCCTTGTAGTAGGCGTAGTAGCCAAAGCCGACACCCATGGCGATGAGGGTGAACGCAATCGGAAAGCCCAGCAGCACCAGAACGATGAACAGGGACAGCATGAGGATGGCGACTTCAGGGTTCGTCATTTTTTATTGAACTCCAGCAGCAATTGCGCGAGTAAAGGTTGTTTTCAGGATTTGTCGGCAACCGGGTCGGGAGCGGCGAGCAGGTCTTCGGTCTCGCGTACGTCCTCAAGCCTTTCCAGCCAGACCCCTTCGCGCATGGCCTTCCAGCAGCGCAGTATCTCCGCGATACCCTGTATGATCATAAAGAATCCGGCCAGCGGGATGAGGGTCTTGAAGAAGTAAATCTGGATGCGGGCGGGGGAGTTCCAACTGACCTCAAGGTAACGCCAGCTGTCCTTGGCGATTTCCGCGCCAAACCAGAACAGGGCCAGCATGCCGGGGAAAAAGAAGGTGACATAAAGCACAAAATCCAGCGTTGCCTGGGTTTTCACCGGCAGTAACCGGTAAACGACGTCGCCGCGTACGTGGGTGTCCTGGGCAAGCGCGTAGGGACCGGCCATCAGAAACAGGGCTCCATACATCTGCACCATCATGTCAAACGCCCAGACCGTCGGAGAATTCAGCGCATAACGTACGAAAACCTCATAAGATACCGAGAACGTCAGAATCAGGATACACCATCCAAATGCGCGCCCTACCCATATGCTAAGGCTTTCAATGGCGTGAATGAGTGATGTCACAGGTTCGCCTCCCTACAGCGTAGCAGGTTTTGATCAAATCAAAACCGCGCTCCTTACCAGTATTGCCGATTTTCTTCGCATGACCCGGTGCCCGCAATTCCCGGTAACGCCATGCTCAAATTTGTAAAACGGGGAGCTGTAGCTTGGCGCACAACTCTCCGCAGATTTCCATTTTTGAAAAGCCCGCACCCGGTTTCGGATGCGGGCTGTCATCACTTAGCCAAAGTAATGTTTGTATGCCAGCTTGTAGTCGGGCTGGTTCAGGTTGAGGTAGTTCATCACGTTCTTGGCATAGACTTTTTGTGAATCGATCACCTTGGCGAAGAATGCATCTTCCTTGGAAATGCGGTCGACCACGATATCCCATGCATCCAGCTGGGCTGCCATGACGGAATCCGGTGTACGATAGACATTCACACCCTGTTCATCGCGCAACTTTACCAGGTCATCCGCGTAACGCTTGGTGTTGTTCCAGTAGAAGTTGGAGTTTTCAGCTTCCGATGCATATTTCAGGATAGCCTTGAGTTCGTCCGGCAGGCCGTCATACATCTGCTTGTTGAAAGTGACTTCGAAGAATTCCTGACTCTGATGGAAGCTGGCCAGGTGGTAGTGCTTGGACACATCCTGCATACCAAAGTCACGGTCAGAGGTCGGGTTGTTGAACTCGGCAGCATCAATCAGGCCGGACTTCATCGCAGGCTGGATTTCACCACCCGGCAACTGGACAACTGACATGCCCATTTCAAGCAGAACGTCGGCGGCAAGGCCAACGGTGCGATACTTCAGACCCTTCATCTGCGAAGCGTCCTTGATCTCCTCCTTGAACCATCCCAGTGGCTGAGCCGGCATCGGTGAGTTGAAGAACGACACAACGTTGAGGCCAAGCGAACCCATCAGTTCGTCGAACAGGGCCTGGCCGCCGCCATAGTGGATCCAGCCAAGCACCTCGTTGCTTGACCAGCCAAAGCACGGGCCGGTGCCGAACAGCGAGGCTGCCTTCGACTTGGAATACCAGTAGGCCGGTACGTAGTGAGCCGCGTCAAGCACGCCGCGGTGCACTGCGTCCTGCATCTGGCTTGTCTTGACCACCGAGTTGACCGGCAGCAGGTCGATCTTCAGGTCCTTGGCGGCCATTGAATTGACCCGGTTGACATAGGACTGGGCATTTTCAAGAAAAATGCCGCCACCCCAGGCAGCCTGCATCTTGATCACCTTTGGTTCGGCGCGGGCAATGCTTGGTGCAGCAAGGCCGGCTACGGTAGCGACCCCGGCTCCAGTCAGAAACTTGCGGCGTGAAGCCAAGGTTGACCCAGCCTTTAAAATATCAGTCATCTTTTTCTCCCTAAACGCCCGGTCTTACTCAATCCCACGGGCGGTGAAGCCAGACTAGAAGTTATCCCCCATTGCGCAAGACAGGTTTCCACATTGTGATCATACATCCAGCATGTGGTCGCTAATCGGGCGTTTACGCGACCGCTGCCGCAGATTCGCCGGGGCGCGGCTTGTCACAGCTCGTCCTCATTGCCTGGTGCTACCGCGATGCCGCTTTTCCTCAAGTTTCAGAATTCTCCAATCAAACGGTTCCGCAGGCGGTTTGTGTGGTGAAAATTGTTGTTCAGTTTGAGTGACCCGATATAATTCCCGCGATGGGATCACGACGAAAACCGGCAGCATTGCTGCATATCGGCGTTGAAAAGACCGGAAGTTCCAGTCTCCAGAAGTTTCTCGCTTTCAATCGCGCCAAACTTCTGCAAAACGGATTTTTCTACCCGGAGTTTTGCGGCGAAATCAGCCATACGAGATTGGCGGTTTATGCAGGCAATGATGACGTATTCGAAGACCTGCAAGCTGAGGAAGGTATATCCACTGCGGATGAGGTACACCGGTTCCGATTGAAATTCGAGACAGTTGCAGCGGCGGAGTTATCTGAAAACCAATTTGAAACAGCGATTTTTTCTGGTGAGCATTGCAGCAGTCGTATCAGGGATCGCAACGAAAAAATCCGTCTCAAGGAATTCATGCAGGATTATTTTGATAGTTGCAAAGTTATCGTCTATCTCCGTCGTCAGGATCGATTGCTGGTCAGCCACTATTCAACTCACCTCAAGGGCGGCGGTACCGGCCTTGATGTGTTGAAGCCGCGAGGCAAGCCACCGGTATTCCTGGATTATCACGGGCTCCTGGAAAGCTGGTCCGATGTTTTCGGTCGCGAGAACATCATTCCGCGCATATACGACCGTTCGGAGTTGTTTCAGGGTTCGGTGGTGGACGATTTCGCACACTATTGGAAGCTGGGCGACGGCTATTCCCAGGTTAAGGATGCGAATGAATCGATACTGCCGGGGGCACAAGAGCTCCTGCGGCAACTGAACCAGGATTATCCTTTGGGGACCTACCAAACCAAACATCCAATTCACAGGAACATATTCCAAATTCTTGTGCGTCATTTCGCCGGGCGGGGTCGCCTGCCTGCACGTGAAGAGGCGATGAGTCTTTGCGAAAAGTATGCTGTATCCAACGCAAACGTTCAAAAAGAATGGTTTCCGGAACGGGCGCAATTGTTTGACCCCGACTTTTCGTTTTATCCTGAACAGCCTGCAGACGCGAGGACGACGTTTTCAGATGCTGTCGAGGTCTCCAAACTGCTTTGGCGCCAACGTTCTTCACGTAAATCGGTAATCTCCACACAAGCTCAACTGATCCGCATGGCCGTGCGCGGTATGGTCCGGTGAGTGTGTTGCGGCAAGCTACGACCGACAAACTGTTCTCCCGAAAACCAGCTACCGGCTGTCAGCGACAAACATGATTGCCGACTGGCTGGCAGATGAATCGGGTGGATTCCTGACCAAGTCGCTTCCGCGAAAAGTCTCAAAAAAAAGCATTTGTGAAACGCACCGGGAAAAAAGACAACAATATGGCATTAACCGAGCGAATTTGCCTTCACAAGAAAGGTTTTTGAACGCTAGGATATTTGTTATGCGTTGCCGCAGACGACTCGTGACTGACAAGCGATAGTGGTGGTGATAACAAATTCGCGGCCAGAACAATCTGAAAGCGGGCCAGGAGAGGATTTTACTTGATGCTCAGCAACAACCCTTTCGCCGAATTGTCGGCGTCCATACCTCCGTCTGTCATGCAGGCCTATGTGATAATAATGATTTTATTGGTTGTTGGAGGCACTGTTTTTGATGTCATCCACAAGCAGAGCGCCAAGTATTTTTTCGGGGCTGCAAAAAAATCCGAAGAGAATGCGACAAGAAAAGTTGACGGCGGGGAGAAAGTTTCCCTGGCGCTCCAGACGGCTGCCTCGGAAGTTCTGACATCTTCCGAATTCTGCAATCCGAAACGCCGGGTTGCTCACCTGCTTGGCATGTACGGATTTGTAATCTACCTGATCGCAACAATCGTTATGGTGTTTTCATACCCGACAGCGACATCCGGCACCCCGGTCATCTGGCCGGTACTGTGGTGCATTGGTGCGCTGATGGTTTGTGTCGGCGGTTACTGGTTCTGGTTTTTCATAAGGGTCGATGTGGCATCCGAAGGAAATTCTCCGTTTCGGATCATGCGCGCTGACCTGTTTATACTATCCCTACTTGCAAGCTGCACACTCGGATTGATCTGGGCTTTTCTGCAATCTGCCGGAAGCAGTGTCGGGGCAGGTCTATTCCTGGGGCTTTATCTAATTGCCTCAACGGTGCTTTTTGCAGGCATTCCATGGTCGAAATTTTCCCACATGTTCTTCAAACCGGCAGCGGCCTTCCAGAAAAATGTTGCTGTTGCCAATGGCTCAATGGCCAATCTGCCAGCAGTGGCGGACAGAACCAACCCGCAAGACAGGGACAGACATTCCATGGAACTGTTGAAGGATGCGCCGCTTGACATGGGACTTGGAATCAAGCGCGAGCAACCGCACCACTACTGAGTGAACCATCTAATTCACCTGAAATTTTAAGGATTTTGGAATGCCTACATTTGTTTATATGACGAGCTGTGACGGTTGTGGACACTGTGTTGACATTTGTCCGTCGGACATCATGCACATCGATCCGACCTATCGCCGCGCTTACAATATCGAACCGGATATGTGCTGGGAGTGTTATTCCTGCGTTAAGGCGTGTCCGCAGAATGCCATTGACGTGCGGGGTTATGCCGACTTTGCGCCGCTGGGACACAGTGTCAGGGTCCGGCGTGAAGAGGAAAAAGGCACCATAGCGTGGAAGGTCAAATTTCGAGATGGAACCGAAAAGAACTTTCTGTCGCCGATCACGACCAAACCCTGGGGTGAATATATTCCGCAGTTAAAGGACGTATCCGGTCCCAGCGAGGATATGCGGGAAAGTCAGCACCTTTATAGCGAGCCCAAATATATCCGCATGGATGATGATGACATTCACACCCTGGAATCAAACAAACTCAAAATGAAGCTGGGAGTGTACTATTAATGGCTCGCGACACTATCATAGAAGACAATATCGATGTTCTGGTCGTAGGCGGCGGACTGGGCGGCAGCGGTGCCGCATGGGAAGCGCGCTTTTGGGGCCAGGACAAAAAGATTGTTGTCGCTGAAAAGGCAAACATTGACCGTTCCGGCGCTGTGGCGCAGGGCCTTTATGCAATCAACTGCTACATGGGCACCCGTTGGGGTGAAAACAATCCGGAAGATCACGTGCGCTACGCGCGTATCGACCTGATGGGTCTGGTGCGTGAAGACCTGCTCTTCGATATGGCCCGCCACGTCGACTCGACTGTACATCAGTTCGAGGACTGGGGCCTGCCCATCATGAGGAATCCGAAGACCGGGACCTATCTGCGTGAGGGGCGCTGGCAGATAATGATCCACGGTGAGTCCTACAAACCCATCGTGGCTGAAGCTGCCAAAAAATCCGCCGACCAGGTGTTCAACCGGATTTGCGTGACGCACCTGCTGAAAGATGATTCAAAGGATAACCGGATCGCCGGTGCCGTCGGATTCAATGTGCGTACCGGCAACTATCACGTCTTCAAATCCAAAACGGTTGTCGTGGCCGCTGGCGGGGCATCCAACATCTTCAAGCCGCGCTCTGTTGGTGAGGGTGCCGGCCGTGTCTGGTATGCGCCATGGTCGTCCGGGTCTGCCTACGGCCTGATGATCAATGCCGGCGCCAAGATGACCCAGATGGAAAACCGTATCGTCCTGGCCCGGTTCAAGGACGGCTACGGCCCGGTGGGCGCTTATTTCCTGCATCTGAAGACCTACACACAGAACTGCCTGGGTGAGGAATACGAATCCAAGTGGTTCCCGGCACTCCAGAAAATGGTCGGCAAGGAATATCTGGACCCTGAACTGTCGCACAGAACTCACCGGCCGATTCCGACCTGTCTGCGAAACCATGCGATCATCAGTGAAGTAAATGCAGGCCGCGGGCCGATTCACATGGTCACCATGAAAGCTTTCCAGGACCCTCATCTGGAAGAGGTGGGTTGGGAAAACTTCCTCGGCATGACGATCGGGCAGGCGGTACTTTGGGCGGCTACGGATGTCGATCCGAAGAACGAGAACCCAGAACTTACCACCTCTGAACCCTATGTCATGGGGTCGCACGCCACGGGCGCCGGGGGCTGGGCAAGTGGTCCGGAAGATGTGTCACCACCGGAATATTTCTGGGGCTACAACCGCATGATGACCATAGAAGGTCTGTTCGGTGCCGGCGATGCTGTCGGTGGAACCCCGCATGCGTTTTCTTCCGGTTCATTTACCGAAGGGCGCTTGGCCGCCAAGGCTGCCTGCAAGTATATCGATGATGGCAAGGCAGAAGGCATAGTCGTCAACGACAAGCAAATTGAAGACAGAAAAGCCGAGATTTTCAAACCGATTGATCACTACAATATCTATCGCAATGAAATCGTGGCCGGAACGGTGAGCCCTAGTTACATCAATCCGAAGCAGGGTCTGGATCGTTTGCAAAAGCTGATGGACGAATATTGCGGTGGCGTGACCGTCAGCTACATGACAAACGAGAAGCTTCTCCAGATTGGTTTGAAAAAACTGAAGATCATGGAGGAAGACCTGGAAAAACTGGGCGCCAAGGATATCCATGAGCTGCTGCGTGCGTGGGAACTGAAACACCGCCATCGCACAGCCGAGTGTGTTACCCAGCATACGCTTTTCCGAAAAGAGACCCGTTGGCCGGGGTATTATTATCGAGGCGACGCGATGAAGCTGGACGACAAGAACTGGCACGTTCTCACCGTCTCGCGCCGCGACCCGGAAACAGGCGAATATACAATGGAAAAAGCACCCTGTTATCACCTGGTCGATGAGGCCGAGGAAAAAGCTGCCAAGAAAGCACCGGCAAAGGCTGCGAAGAAGGCACCGGCAAAAGCTGCCAGAAAGACATCAAAACGGGCTGCCAAATAGTATCTGAGTGAACATCGAAATCCGCGCCGGAACATATACCGTGACCTTTAAAGGCACGGGTCTTTCGGGGCGGATTTCTGTTATTGCTCAATAGTCAGTTCCTTTGGCATTAGTACAACAGAAGGGTTCGACGATGAACATCGTGGACAAGAGCGATGAAGAGATCATGGCGCTGGCTAATTCGATGTGGCGCGATCTGATCAAGAGTTCCAATGACGGCAATTATGCAGAATTCATAAAGAATTTTTCGCCATCGCTGATGCTGGGACTGGATGAGGTCGAGGTCGGCAGGCAATTTGCCACCAGTGAACTGACCCGCACCCTGTCCGAGGAATTCGATTCACTCGGCATTATTCGCAGGGGCGAACATGTAACCGCACTTTACCGGCAGCGCAGCAGCAAGCGGGAAGGCGAGTGGCTGGGAAGGCTGGTTCTCGGGTATGATGACGATGAAGTCAGAATATTCGGGGCTTCAATCTTCTAGGTTCTGACCCCGGATCATGGCCCGCTGCAGGTATGTAAGATGAGCGAACTAATCGAAGACGACAAGCTGGTTGAGCTGAGCTACAGGATAACTGATGCAAAGTCCGGACAGGTGCTGAGCGCGGTTGAGTTCCCGATCGCCTATGTTCATGGCCACAATGACATTCTTGCGCCGCAGGTGCTCGAAGAACTTGAGGGCAAGAAAGCCGGCGACATCATCGACGTGCCGATTGATTGCAACAGTATTTTCGGCCCTCGCGACGAGTCGCTTGTGTTTACCGATCTGATCAAGAATGTGCCCGAGGAGTTTCGTGAGGTCGGCACAGCCATCACAATGGAAAACGACAAGGGCGAGGCGAAGAATTTCATCGTTACGCGCATGGACGACAAGACCCTGACCGTCGACGGGAACAACCCGATGTGCGGCCGTGAGGTTATCTTTACACTTGAGATACTCACGGTACGCGATGCGTCCGACGAGGAAATCGAAAGTGGAGGCAAAGACAATGATGGCGTCAATCTGGATGACGTGTTGAAGACACACGGCGTCAAATCACACAGCATCAATTAAACAGCAGCACTGGCGGATGATCAGCCTGCCGACCGACCACTGTGCAGCTGTTTTCTACAGGTCAATTACAAGACTTTATCTGCGTCACACAACGGCAAGCCACGCCATGAACGCCCGGCATGGAACGTTCAAATCCGACTATGCCGGATTTCCAACATGAGCCCGGACAGGCTTTTTACAATTACGGGCGTTTGGGTGTCTGGTATTCGACTTCTTTTTGAAACGGTTCCCATATTGTTTCGTAGCCGACGTAGCCCTTTTCGTTTGGCTCCATCTGACGCGTCTTGAAAAAGCGCGCGTGGCCTTCCGGGACTTTTGTTACGGGTTTTTGTTCGCTCATGGGTCAGCCTTGTACCATAAAACCAGGTTTCTATCAGGTGATTGCCCAAAAAGGGGCAATCTGCATGAGATAGCGATCTCAATTTCCTGCTTGAAATCTTATACGCTTGAACCGTGGTTGCAAAGACTTTCTGACATATCCTGATGATATGTATTTCATGAAACTTTACCTGTTCAGATCCCGTGACAGAATGAGCCCGTCATCCCGCCAGGGGGCGGTGTGGCATTAACGGATAAGACACGGAATACTTGCTAGAATTCGAACAAACCGGGACCAGTGCCGGAAAACACGGCGCTGGATCCTGCACTGGAGGCCCTGGAATTTTCAGGGCGCAACGTGAAAAGGAATGTTTGAATGTCTGTGCAGGGCGTTATCGAAACAGTGATGTTGGCCCTCGAACCGGTCTCGCGCTTCAGGATCACCATGTCATTCACAAAGCGTACAGAAACCCGGAAACGGGCTGCTGCAGCACGGTGCGTGTGGCCTTCTTTAACAAACCCTACAACTCGCTCACGCAACTCAACCGGATGTGGCTTTCCCATGGTGATCCTCCTTCAATGTTCAAAGAGAATCACACAACCGCTGATTTGGGAATCCTGAATCAGATAAACCCCGACCTGCTTTAGTAATTGCCGAATCATTGGCGGTAGAGGCTTTTCACTTCTCAGAAATCTTGTCAGAGCTTGAATTGACTCCTTTTCCTCTTTTGATCCGGATTTGCAATATGCTGTTTTGGGATTCCATTCTCATCATTTTCAATTTGGCTACGAAACAGCTTCAACACCTTGGCAAAATCTGCCAGTTCCTCACCCTCTAGATTGATCAGTTCCATTTTCGCTCCCTCACCCTTTCGGCACCATCAAATCCTGGATGGGGTCCACACACTTCCAGATGAAGACACTGAAACGGGTCTCAACCGAAATGGCCCTGCATGTGCTGGCCTATAATCTCAAGCGTGTCATGAATATCCTGGGTATCGGCACGCTGATGGCAGCGATGCGGGCGTAGGCGCTCATCGGGGTCCTTTTGGGTAGGTATCAGCCCAAATCACCGCTCAGAGCCGGAAAATCTTGCCAGAAACTCCAACCAGTCGCGAAAACCGCCAAATCGAAAAAAGGCTTCGATAAAGCAGTCCAACCCTGCCGTGTCATCACACTGCACAGCCAACCAGCGTTTTTACACAGCCTGGACCCGATTCGGACATTCTCACTCTTCAGTATGCCTAGGGGCCTTACTTCGCCAAATGCCAACGTCCTTCTCAGCCATCGTATGGCTACATTCATATGATCGATGGGCGATAACATTCTCGCACAATCCTTCAAATTGGCCTGATTCAGGGAAAACCATGAAAAAGCTACTGACCACTATTCCGTTGATGCTCTTGCTTACCCTCTCTGCCTGCTCTGAAGAGGAAAACAATACGAAGTCTTCGGAGCCCGCGAAGACCGAAACGCAAGAAACAGCACCAAATACCAGCTCTGAGACGCCCAGCACAGAAGCTCCACAGCCACAGCAATCTGCAGCATCGTCATCTAAGGTTTCCCAAGTCGCAATCGATGCCTGTGTGACAGCTGTCAAAAACCAGACAAATGAGGCGAACATTTCCGTAAGGTCCACTGAGTTTTCACAAGCGAACTCCTTGGTCATGATCGACGTGGGGGCAAACAAAGCCCAGTGGAAATGCCTCGTCTCCAATGACGGCAAGGGAGCTGAGGTTACTTTCATGGGGACTGATGGGGACACCGTCGAACAATCCCAACAGCCCGCAGCTTCATCATCAGATGTTTCACAAGTTGCAGTTGACGCCTGTATTTCAGCAGTCAAAAGCCAGACCAACGAATCCGATCTTGCAGTAATGTCTACGGAGTTTTCACAAGCCAACTCGCTGGTCATGATCGGTGTCGGATCTATCCGCGCACTTTGGAAATGCTTGGTTTCCAACGATGGTCAGGGAGCCGAGGTGAGCTTCGCTGGCGATGAGGGTGCGCAGTGATCATTCAGTTTCGCCGAGCAGCCACACACGCTGACCTACGGGATTGCTTTCTAACTTTGGCGGACGCTTAGAAGAACGCTGTCAAACCATTCGTCAGTGGTGAAACCCCGTCAGGTCATCGTCCGCTTCCTGTGCCATCCCATGAGTGGAGGCACCTGGCGTCAAATTCAACCACAGCGGATCGGCGGGACATTGGGCACATGCTGCTCTGAGCAGCTGAGAGCTGCAAAACGAGACTGCAAGCGCAGGAGGATGCTTGTTTCACTCTCCGACGGTTAGCTACCTGCCAAAATCTGGTTACCAGACTGTTTGGGTGGCACGTCTGCAAACAGATCGACCCGGGACCACGGGCATTGACACTTTGCCGCATTAGTGACTGTGAACCACTGCCACGACGATGCCGTACCAGCTGGGTAGCTAGGCGCAAATCCAGCGATAAGGGCCAGCGATGCAGCAGTTCAGCAAGGAAAAATGATATGAGAAATATGGATCGGCGCAAGTTCACTGCCCTGGGCGTTACGGCTGCTGCCGTTGCCGCCTTGCCGCTTACCGACGCCCACGGGAAGATGACTCAGGGCCGGATGGTCAACAAGCCAATCGACCAGCTTGAGCCGGGCGATTTTGTCTGGCAACCAGAACGGTCGCCTAAAGGACCAGTGTCTGTCATCGTCTCGATCCCGGACCAGCTGGTGCACGTTTATCGTGGTGGTATTCGCATTGCGGTGTCCACCTGCTCCACCGGCAAGAAGGGGCATCGCACGCCGACGGGCGTGTTCACTATCCTGCAAAAGGACAAGCATCACAGGTCATCGACCTATAATAATGCACCAATGCCGAACATGAACCGGCTGACCTGGAAGGGCATCGCGCTGCATGCCGGTAATCTGCCGGGCTACCCGGCCTCGCACGGCTGTATCCGCCTGCCAGTCAAGTTTTCGCAACTGCTGTTCACCGTGACTCACCTGGGTACGCCGGTGATACTAGCCAACGGTCACAGCCAGCCAAGGCAAGTCGCACACCCGGGCATGGTTCTGTCTGACTATGCCGAGCACGAGTTCGAGGAACTGACTGGCAAACACTTCAAGACTGCAGCGGCTCAGCGAGTGCCTCAGCACCAGGACGGACATACATCCACCGCCGTCTTGGTTTCCAGTGTCTCGCAGGAGATCATGATACTGGAAAACGGCAGGATCATCGCTTCGGGCAAGGCTTTCATCAAGAACCCGGAACGGCCGCTTGGAGACCACGTATTCATCCTTGAAGGGCCACATGGCGGCCGCAGAGGTCTTGCCTGGCATGCGATAGGTCATCATCCAACGCTGATCAACGGTTTTGCGCATCCTGAAGAAGAGGTCATTAAGCGTATTAGTGCCGCACCCTCAGTCGTCGCTGTAATGAAGAAGCGGATGCATCCCGGCCTGCTCATGGTGATGTCCGACAGGCCGTTGCATGAAGACAACCGGTCTGCACATGATTTTGTCATCGCTGTTCAGGACGATGCTTGATCGCGCGACATGCGCATTGGAGAACCAACAATGTCTATCATTCTGAAGTCCCTGATTGCAGTACTTGCTATTGTGCTACTTCCTTTGACCAATCAAGCACAGGCTGCGCCGAGTTTCGATTGCGCCAAGGCAAGCACCCGCGTCGAACGGCTGATCTGCGATTACCCTGGTCTTGCCCGGCTGGACAGCGAACTGGCGAATGCCTACCGCACCGCCCTGCGAGACTCGCCCTGGGCATCCGCCAACCGCCGCATCCGGGCCGAACAACGTGACTGGATCGCTGAACGCAATCGCTGCCGCAATCGCGGTTGTCTCCGCCGGCTCTACAGACAGCGAATTGATCAACTGTATGCCGAAGTAGAGGGCGGTGGCAGCGGTAATGCCGGGGGAGGAAGTTCTGCCGGCGGAGCCGATATAATGCAGGTCACAGATGTTGCGGCCAACGACGTGCTGAATGTTCGCAGTGGTGCTGGTACCAATTTCAGGATTGTCGGCGCACTCGGCAATGGTGACACGGTGCGCAGTCTGGGTTGCAAGCGCCAAGGCAACTCGCGCTGGTGCGAAATCGAGATGATGACAGACATGCGCGAGCGCGGCTGGGTCAATGCACGTTTTCTTGCCGCGGGCAGCGCCGCATCGGGGGTTAATGATGGTTTAAGTGGGACACCCGTTCAGTTTGACCGGATGGTGACACCTTGTGTCGCCCAGGCGGCGCGTCTGACCGGTGCATCGCGGGGTTCAATTCGAGTCCTTGATCGTATCAGAACGGGTGGCGGTCCAATTCTGACTCTTTCAGTGGCAGGTGGGAAATATACTTGCCGATTGGAGGCAAATGATAGTGTTACCGTATTCAGTGAATATGCGAACTAGGCCCGTTTGAGCAGTACTACATTGTGGGCTCGCAGCAACAGCCAGCAAGGTCTAATTCAAACAACTGAGGAGAATTGACATGGGAATTTGGGATTTCGTTAAGAACGCCGGCGAGGCGTTGGGCATCGGTAAGGAAGATACCCCGCCGAGTGCTGATGAGTTGAAGAAGGAACTCGACAGCTACAAGCTGGGCACCGAGAACGTGAAAGTTGAAATTGAGGGCGACAAGGCCATCGTCACCGGGGATGTGGCCGACCAGTCGGTGCTGGAAAAGGCGATCATTGCTGTTGGCAATACGCTGGGCGTGTCCAAGGTGGAAAGCAAGCTCACCGCGCCGGACCAGAAAGACCCTGTGTTCTACACGGTCAAGAAGGGCGACAACCTGTGGAAGATCGCTGAGGCGGCATACGGCAAAGGAAAAGGCGCCAAGTATCCTGTCATTTTCGAAGCCAACAAACCGATGCTATCTGATCCGGACAAGATTTATCCCGGGCAGTTGCTTCGCATCCCGGAACTTTCAAAGACCTGAGTGTTAGGGCACTTGTCGGC
Organism: Alphaproteobacteria bacterium; assembly: GCA_024640405.1. GTDB lineage: Bacteria > Pseudomonadota > Alphaproteobacteria > Rhizobiales > Aestuariivirgaceae > Anderseniella. The sequence goes on from JAHEFB010000007.1 coordinate 112,998, forward strand.
CAAGACAGGTGTCCAACAGTTCAGGTAACTCAAAAGCAGCGGAGAAGTCGTTATGGAAAATGCAGTTGGAACCGGGGTCGGATTGCTAGTTGGGCTTCTCATCATGGTCGTGTTCGGGGCGATCGTGGGTTGGTTGGCCGGACTGGTTGTGAAGGGTAGCGGTTACGGTCTGTTGGGCGACATCGTTATCGGAATTGTGGGAGCCAATATTGCCGGATGGTTCTTTCCAGCGATTGGAATACCGGTGGGCAGCAGCTTATTTGGTGTTATCATAGCTGCAGTTGCCGGAGCCGTGATCCTGCTCCTGTTAATCAAGCTGATACGACAAATGGCATCGTAAAGTCGGCTAATGGAGCAGAGGGGCACAATAGCTTGAGCACGATCTGCACTATCGTGATCGCAGTTTTTGCGATCGCCTATGTAATCGCTGTGGCTCTGTTTATCATCGGAACCTATGGCCTGTTTGGCAGCCCGTCAGGTCCAATGGCGGGCATCTTTTTGGTTCCGCTCGGTGTTCCGTGGATATTCTTGCTTGACGGGGTTTCGGAGAACCTCATACTATGGCTTGGCATGTTGGCTCCTGGCATTAATCTGGCTCTTCTTTGGCTAATTTGCAGAACATTACGGCGCTTCGTGACCTGAAAATGGCTGCGACAAGTAACCCACTGGGGGAAGCAGTCGTTCCATCCCATTAACGGAAGTGCCGGGCCGACGCAGATTGCGGCTGCGTTCGGATGGCAAGCGGAAGCCCGAGGCATGATGTTGGCTTTTCAACGGATTTAATCCGCTCTGTCCTCAATAACAAACGTTTAGCCGCCTCTTCTATTCGCCAAGACGTAGACGTCAGTGCCGATTACCGCTGCATTAAAAACATCAACAACATCCTCATTCAGCATTCTAATGCAGCCAGATGATTGTGCCTTACCAATGCTGGTCGGCGCATTAGTGCCATGGATACGGTATAGTGTGTCCTTCCCATTCTTATACAGGTACAAGGCGCGTGCACCGAGTGGGTTTTCAGGACCTCCCGGCATGCCATTGGCATACTTCGCAAGCTTTTTGCTGCGAGCAATCATTTCCCTTGGCGGGGTCCATTTCGGCCACATCACCTTGCGCATTATCTTCGCTTGACCAGACCAGCCAAATCCTTGCTTTCCGACCGAAACACCAAAACGCATAGCCCGACCAGGATCAAGTTTCACATAGAGAAAGCGATTATGGGTGTCCACAACAATGGCGCCTGGATCAAGGTTATTTGCATACGGAACCACCTGTCGCATGTATTTATTGGGGATTACGCCGGGACCGATAGGATCTATCGGATAGGGATCATCTGGTGTCGCGTAGAAACTTTGTCCCGCAGGGCGTGCAATAATTGAAGGGGCAAACAGCGTGGTTGCAACAGCGCCAATTCCCGTACCAATCAATGTACGACGGTTCAACATCGAAACTCATACTCCTGTTCGGTTTGTAAAAATCAAAACTCACTTCTGATGAGGTAACGTTTTTGGATCGCCTGCAGATTTCGTAACAACGGAAATAAACGTCATGTGAGAATTAATCCGGAAGTTTTCCAGTTTATTGCAGTTTAATTCACTAATGACTATTCAGCACAGATACCGACACTTTGGGGTCATTCACATAACCGCTTCCATAACGCGTAACGAGATTGTTCTGAAATTCTGTGACTGTTAGTCCTGTCGCCGGAACTGCTCCTAGCTCAGGCAGGTTCACAGATCCGTCTTCGTCCACAGCAAACTCGCCCGACAGTCGATCCTCGCCAAACACGTTCACACTGAGTTTGTCGCCTGAGCCCAGTCGGTAGGCACCTGTATCAGTCAAACCAGAACCGGAATTTGATGTTCCATAGTTCGCAGGCGGCGTGGGCAGGGCGTCAAACTTGGTGTTGTCATTGTTTGAGCACCCTGCCATCAGCAGTGCTGTCATAGTTAGGAGTATTAAATTTGCACACTTCATAAGATGGTATAACCTAAATTTAGAAAACCCAAAGTAACTGATCAGCCCCATTTGATTAGCTCAGTTTGAATGCTATAGTTCATGGGTGGCCTTTGCTGCAATGGGATAATGGCTTCGCGGGCTGGAGGCCGATATCTGAGGCAGCTGCATTCATCGCGCCGTTACTTTAAACACTAGTCGCCATTCCTTCGTCCGATCAGCTGTCTTTTTGGCGATCTGGCAAGACTTGATCACCAGGCGTGCACCCTTGTCCTGTTTCAATTGAAAGGAGCAGGACAATGTATGTCTCAAACGACCACCACAATGCGTCCATAAGCAATCCGCCCTGGAACAGGGGCAAGCTCACCGGGCAGAAGCCACATCTCAAACCCCGGCACGTCTGGGGCATCAGGACCAGGCTGCAACTGAGCAAGAAGGTGCGTCTATCGTACTGCTGAATACCGGGTCAGGGTCAGAGCGAACAGATAGACAAGCAATCTAAGACCAATTTGTTCTATTCGGACAGCGCACCGACCTTTCTCAATGCGCCAGAGATAACTGTCGCTCCTAATGCCAGAATATTGCTCGAGGATGTTCCCCAAGCGACCATCGACATGCCTCTACCCTGAAACGCCGCCA
>JAHEFB010000008.1 GCA_024640405.1 Alphaproteobacteria bacterium
GAGACCAAAAAATCTCAAGGAGGAAAGAAATGTATCGGCAGTTATTGATGACTGCGGCCCTGTGCGCCGCCTTTGGAACAGGTGCACACGCCGACGAGGCGAAGATACAAAGTGCGCTTTCAGCCGGACCTGAATCATTGACCAGGAACGCTACTATTGCGGATTGGGACGGTACAGTCTTGCGCGAAGGTACTAACGGGTGGACCTGTCTACCGGACATACCTGACAACGGCGGGACGGACCCATGGTGCGTCGACCAGTCTTGGATGAACCTATTGGACGCCCTGAACAACGGCAAAGAGCCGAGCTACGATAAGATTGGTATCGGCTACATGTTGGCCGGCGATGCACCGATCAGCAATATCAAGCCTTCCGGAAAGAAGGAAGACGGTGACTGGGTTGAAGGCCTTAAAAGCCATCTGATGCTGGCAGTTCCTGATAAGTCGCTTTACGATAATATCTCGACCGACCCGAACAATGGTGGGCCTTGGATAATGTGGTCTGATACACCGTATGCCCATATAATGGTACCGATCGACTCCTATCCGAAGTGACCCTTAGAAATTTGATCTCGGATCAGATCAACTGCAAAATCGACAGCAATGAAAGCGGCCTTGCGAGGCCGCTTTTTCATTGAAGCAATGACAATCAATAAGGAACGGAAGAAGGCCGCTTCGGGTCAACAGCGGCCGGTTTTGATGGCCGCATGCAATGTCTGCTTCACTCCCGAAAGCAGTCATTGTTCCGCCGTCGCAGCGAACGACCGTTTCCCGCCCGCTCGAGACCTCCAAGAAATAACCCGGTTCTGGGCATTTCGTCTGCACTGCTGCCGTCGAACCTGATCAAACTCAATTACCGGTTCCGTTAAACGTGGTGCCGCAAACGGCATCTGCAGCGAAATCAGCGCGAATCCTGCGGTGCCAGGCTTGTTGTAGACCACCCAGATAGAGCGCAATTTCAGTCTGTAGTTCTACAGAACGACTTCTCAGCCGCTCCATTTCGTGCGCATGGTGACAAGTTCCTCCGACGCGGTCGGATGAACTGCCATGGTTGAATCAAAGTCGGCCTTGGTGGCTCCCATCTTCACCGAGATGCCCAGCAATTGTGCCATTTCACCAGCGTCCGGGCCCATGATGTGACACCCGACCACCTTGTCGGACTTCGGCTCGACGATCAGCTTCATCAGCATTCGTTCATCGCGGCCTGACAATGTGTGCTTCATCGGCTTGAAGGTGGATTTGTAGATGTCGACCTCTCCAAATTGTTCACGGGCTTCGGCTTCGGTCAGACCGACGGTTCCGATTTCCGGCTGCGAGAACACGGCCGTCGGGATCAGCGAGTGATCCATTTTGATGTCCTTGCCATTGAACAGGTTGTCAGCAACGGCATGGCCTTCGCGAATGGCAACCGGGGTCAGTGCCACCCGGTCGGTGACATCGCCGACAGCATAGATATGGTCGACACTGGTTTTTGAATACTCGTCTACCTTGATGGCACCGTTAGGCCTGGTTTCAACCCCTGCGTGCTCCAGGCCCAGGCCATCTGTGTAAGGAGACCGGCCGATGGCAAACATGATCTGGTCGGCCTCGATGACTTCGCCGTTCTTCAGCGTGCCTTTGAGAACCTCACCCTGCTTCTCGATCTTTGTAAACACCTGGCCGGTGACGACATCTATGCCCTTTTTCTTCATTTCAGCCGTCAGGTGGTCGCGCACATCATCATCGAAGCCACGCAGGATTTTCTCACCGCGATACAGCAGCGTCGTGTCCACGCCGAGGCCGGCAAATATGCCGGCAAATTCCACTGCAATGTAACCGCCGCCGGCAATCACGATGCGGTCGGGCAGCGCTTCCAGGTGAAATGCCTCGTTGGATGTAATCACATGCTCGATGCCGGGTAGCTGGTCATCCAGCCTTACCGTTCCACCGGTTGCGACCAAAATATACTTTGCCGTCACATGGCGCTGCTCGGCGATCAGGAAAACCGAGTGAGGATCGCGAATTTCCGCCCGGGAGTTGAATATCTCGACCCCGGCCTTTTCAAGATTGGTTATGTAAATCCTGTTGAGCCGGTCAACTTCTTTGTCCTTGTTGGAAATCAATGTCCACCAGTCGAAGGCGACCTTTCGTGTAGTCCAGCCAAAGCCTACAGCATCTTCAAAGCTTTCAGCAAAATGGCTGGCATAAACCAACAGCTTCTTCGGCACACAACCGCGGATGACGCATGTACCGCCATAGCGGTACTCCTCCGCGATACCGACCTTTGCACCATGGGTTGCCGCTATTCGAGCAGCACGAACGCCGCCGGACCCGCCGCCAATGACGAAAAGGTCGTAATCATATTCTGACATGGGATTTCAGCTTTCGATAATTTCCAGACCGTCGGGACCACCTAGTATCGCCATGCCCGCCATTCCAATAAACAAGCCGTGATCGACTACGCCGGGAATCGTGGAGATTACCGAGGCGAGTTTCTGGGCGTCTGGAATTTTACCGAACGCACAATCGATAATGACATTGCCATTGTCGGTTACAAACAGTTCGCCATCGCGAATGCGCAGGGCAAGCGGTCCTTCGCACCCGGCCCATTTGCCGGCATGTTCGAGCTTCATGGCCGTAGACTTGACGCCGAACGGCACCACTTCCACCGGCAGCGGGAAAGTGCCCAGTGTCTCAACCTTCTTGGTGTGATCGGCAATTACGATCATCTGCTTTGAGGAAGACGCCACGATCTTTTCCCGCAGCAGCGCTCCGCCGCCACCCTTGATCAGGGTGAGATCGGCGTCCAGTTCGTCCGCACCGTCGACGGTCAGATCCAGTATCGGCTCCTCGTCAAGCCGGGTCAGCGGAATGTTGAGGCTTTCGGCCTGTTCCCGGGTGGCTTCGGAGGTTGGCACGCAAACGACATTCAAGCCGTTTGCCACCATCTCGCCCAGTCCTGCGACAAATTTTGCCGCCGTCGACCCCGTCCCCAACCCGATCTTCATACCTTCGCTCACGTGCAGCAATGCTTCGCGGGCGGCAGCTTCCTTGGCCTCGTCAGGTGTCACGTGCTCAGGCCGCCCATCAGCATGTATTTCATTTCCACATATTCCTCGACACCGTGGATGGAGCCCTCGCGGCCAATGCCTGATTCCTTGACGCCGCCAAACGGTGCCACTTCCGTTGAAATGATGCCTTCGTTGATGCCGACGATGCCGTAGTCCAGACCTTCACCGACACGCCACACCCTGCCGATGTCGCGGGTATAGAAATAGCAGGCCAGACCAAATTCGGTATCGTTCGCCATCGCGATGGCTTCTTCTTCGGTCTTGAACCTGAACAACGGCGCCACAGGGCCAAAAGTCTCCTCCCGGGTTATTTTCATATCCGTGGTCACATCGCGCAGGATGGTCGGCTCGTGGAAATTGCCACCCAGAGCCTTGCCGCCGGCCACTACGCTGGCACCCTTGTTGATGGCATCGACAATATGTTCCTGAACCTTGTCCACACCGGCCTTGTTGATCAACGGCCCGGTGGTAACACCCTCCTTGGTACCGTCTCCGACCTGCATCTTGCCAACAGCCTCTGCAAGTTTTGCCGCGAATGCGTCATAGACGCCTTCCTGCACCAGCAGGCGGTTGGCGCATACGCAGGTCTGGCCGGCATTGCGGTATTTTGAAGCCATTGCACCTGCAACCGCTGCATCCAGATCGGCATCGTCAAACACAATGAACGGTGCATTGCCGCCCAGTTCCATGCCGACTTTCTTGACCGTGTCGGCACACTGCTTCATCAGCACCTTGCCTATTTCGGTGGAGCCGGTGAAGGTCAACATCTTGATGGTCGGGTTGGAGGTCATTTCCGAACCGATTTCAGACGCCTTGCCTGTCACAACGTTGATGACGCCTGCCGGTATGCCGGCGCGCTCTGCCAGTTCACACAAAGACAGCGCGGACAGTGGTGTTTCGGATGCCGGCTTGATGACAATGCTGCAGCCCACACCAAGTGCCGGACCCGCTTTGCGGGTAATCATCGCATTCGGAAAATTCCATGGCGTGATCGCTGCAACCACGCCAACCGGCTGGCGTGTGACCACGATGCGGGCGTCCGTCTTGTGGCTCGGAATGGTCTCGCCATAAATACGCTTGGCCTCTTCGGCAAAGAATTCGATGAACGAAGCACCGTAGGCAATTTCACCGCGGGATTCCGCCAGCGGCTTGCCCTGTTCCGCGGTCATGATCTGGGCCAGATCTTCCTGGTTTTCCATAATCAGGTTGTACCAGGTACGCATGATGTTGCAGCGTTCCTTGGCGGTTCTGGCTGCCCAGCCCTTCATCGCCTGATCTGCCGCTTCTATGGCCTGTTTTGTTTCCGCCACACCGAGCTTGGGAACCGAGGCAATCACGTCACCGGATGCCGGGTTGGTTACTTCGATGGTGTCTTCACCGGAGACCCAGCTGCCGTTGATGTAACATTGTTCCTTGAGTAATGATTTGTCCTTGAGAATATCTTTCAAGGCCTGGGTTTTGATTGCGTCCATTGTCTGAACCTCCTCACTTACGGGGTATGATGGCAGGCGGTGTAGCATGGCCTGCGCCACTCTCCAAGGCACATCAGCTTGCATAACGCCGATATTGGACGCATACCTGCAACAACGAAGCAAAGTGCTGTGACAGCGAGGAAAAATGCCCAAATCTGCCGTGATTTTTGACCTGGACGGAACACTTGTCGATACAGCCCCTGATCTGTGGGGGGCCACCAACCATGTCCTCAAGGCCCACGGACGGCGCGAAGTGTCGCTGGAGGATGTCTACGAAATGGTCGGCATGGGGGCGAAAAAGCTGATCGAGCGGGGTTTCGAGCGTACCGGCGAACCGGCCCGTGCGGACATGATTGACATTCTGTTTCGCCAGTTCATTGACCATTATTCAGCCAACATAACCGCGCAATCGAAACCCTACCCAGGTGTGCTGGCACTGCTCGACGAACTGAAGGCCCGCGGGATCGGTCTTGCGGTGTGCACCAACAAGATGGAGCGTTTGTCGGTCAAACTGATAAACGAGCTCTCCATGGATCACTATTTCTCTGCCGTGATCGGCCCGGACACCACCGGTGTGGCAAAGCCTGATCCGCGGCCTCTGGATGCAGCCATAAAAGCCGCCGGTTCAGCACGTTCGCATGCCGTCATGATTGGCGACAGCGCCACCGACATTCGCACTGCACAAGCCGCCGCCGTTCCCGTCGTTGCGGTCAGTTTCGGTTATACGGATACCCATGTGTCGGCTTTTGATCCTGATCACGTGGTGGATCATTTTGATGAAGTTCTGCCAATCCTCGAAGGCCGGTTCGCGGTTCATGCGTGAGCCTTTTGTGACCTCTCGATGCGGCCCAGCACAACACCGGCAAGCGCCGTCAATGCCGCCATTGGCAGCAGGTAGACCAGTGACATTGTCCAGCTGCCGTTTCCGGTTGAAACCAGCCAGGTAGTGACGGCCGGACCGATGAGTTGACCGATTGCGACGCATTGCAGCATGAAACCGTTCACGCTGGAGACATGTGCCCGGCTCGGCGCATGAAGTGCGACACCGGCGAACAATGAGCCCGGTATCATGCCGCCGAAGCTGGAAAACAGTACGGCGCCGGCTATTCGCAGCGGCACCGGCAAACCGGCACTCATCACCGTTGCCGCTCCACAAGCCATGGCTGCGCTGGCCACCAGAATCAGCGTTTGCCGGCGGACGCCGCGGTCGAGCATGTAACCGGCGGCAATATTACCGGTCGTGTTGACCACCATGATCATCGCGCCGGCTGCTGCAGCGGGCGCAAGCTCCCATCCTGCCCGCTCCACCAGAATCAGCGGCACAAACGAGGTAACCGCCATGTATTGTCCTGAATAGGCGCCGAATACCGCGCCCAGCATGACGGCTCCCGGGGTTTTCATGACCGCCTTGACGCGTCTTTCCCCGATGCTGGATGCAGGCCCCTGTTGGCGCGGCGCTGCCCAGACCAGAGCGGCAAAAAACACCACATAGCTTGCCGAGATCAGCAGCCACAGTCCCCGCCACCCGACGTTGGCGATGACGATCCCGCCCGCCAGCAGGATCAAACCGGCTCCCAGCGGCAGGTAAGCGCCCCAAAGTCCCATCGCCGTCTGCCGGGTGCGATCGTCGGCCAGCCTCAACACCAGTCCGGGCAGCGACACGGATATCATGAAGAACCCGACACCCTCGGCAACCCTGCTTGCAATGAGTGTCGCGCCGGTGTCGGCCAGCGCGCCGGCCGCACCAGCCAGCGCGGCAAGCACCAGGCCGACCATGGCAAGCCTCAACTGCCCCCATTTGTCGGACAACACACCGAAAAACAATCCGGCAACCGCTGCTACCAGCGAAAACATCGACACAACAAGGCCTGCCTGAAACAGCGACAGGTCCAGCTCCGACCGCAGTACCGGAAGTGCGGCCGGCGCCTTGCCAACAAGAAACGCAGCCGCCACACCTGTCAGGAAAACTGCCCAGATGCGCGGCCATTGCCCGGTGTTGTCAGATGGTGATGACATTTAATACCAGACCTCCGTAACAGCGACGCCTTCCACCGGAGCGATTTTTCCGCCGGCAAGGCGCGTGTCGCGCTCTGGTACATGTACCACAAGCGGCGCGCAACGTGGCTGGCGCGAAAAAGCGCGTGGAGCGACATGGGTTCATCCGAACCGATAAAGTCGCTCCAGCACTTTTGAATCGATCAGCTTAATGGTTTTGATTGGTTCAATCAAAAACCATACTGATCTAACCCTTCGGGTGGGTCCTAGCGGCCCATCGGGTGCGTTGCATTGCTTGCCCGATGCGACCAGCATCGCGCTACGCACTGCGCCTGCCCGAGTGAACCGCTATGATCCCATGAAATGAGCCGCTGTTACGGAGGTCCGGTATGAGGATGGCCCTACCCCGTTTGACCAGGATAGTGCCATCGCGCGCCGGCGATTACCATGCAGAGTTTGCCCGGGTATGCTCTATTTTGCATCCAACACCCGCTTGACGCCACCTGCCTGGCGGTAGACATTGAATGACGAGTTTTACCTCAGGGCGAACCGATGGCTTCCGATACCATTTCCGATTACTATCCGCGCGACCGCTCGTGGCACCCGAAGGGACTGACACCAGCCTATAACTCCTCTGTGCTGCGCTCACCGAAACGCGCTTTGCTGCAGATGCCAACTTCCTTGAGTGAAACTTCCGGCCCGGTGTTTGGTCACAATTTTCTGAGCGAACAAGATAGCGACATGCTGAGCAACGCAATCGTAGACGGAGACCCTGTCGGCGAGCGCATCATAGTCTCGGGCCGGGTGCTGGATGAAAATGCCCGGCCACAAGCAAGTGTGCTGATCGAAGCGTGGCAGGCAAATGCCGGTGGGCGCTATCGGCATGTGCGAGACGGATATCTTGCGCCGCTTGATAAAAACTTTTCCGGATATGGCCGCTGCGTATCCGATGAACAGGGAAACTATACCTTTCGCACTCTTCGGCCCGGCCCCTATCCGTACGCCAATAACGGGCCGGCCTGGCGACCGGCACATATTCACCTGTCGCTGCTCGGCGCAGCATTCGCCCAGCGCCTGGTCACGCAGTTTTATTTTGAAGGAGACCCGCTGATCAAGCATTGTGCCATAGTCAATTCCGTCAGCGACCCGGCCGCGGTTGATCGACTGGTGGCAAAGCTTGACCTTGAAAACGCCGCCCCGTTTGATGCGCTCGCCTATCGTTTTGATATTGTCCTTCGCGGCCGCAATGAGACGCCGCTTGATGCAGGGCACGGCCGATGAACAAGCGTCTGAAGGAAACCCCCTCACAAACCGCCGGGCCTTATGTGCACATTGGACTGCTGCCGGCGGCTGCCGGTATTGAGGTTGAACATCACGGCATTTCATCCCGCACCAATCTGGAAAAGGGCATACCGGTTATCATCACAGGCGTTGTTCGTGACGGCGCGGGGGAAATCGTCACAGACGCACTACTGGAAATCTGGCAGAGCGACGGCGACGGTAAATTTCACGATGGCCGCAAAGGATTTGCGCGTTGTCATACCGACTACGACAGTGGTGAATTCCGGTTTGAAACAGTCAAACCCGGCTCAGTTGCCTGGCGAGATGGTTCACCGCAGGCGCCGCATATAACACTGCTTGTGTTCGCCCGCGGCATCAACATGCATTTACATACCCGCATCTATTTCGCCGACGAGACCGAAGCCAACGCGTGCGACCCTGTGTTGAATGCAATTCCGGATGGCCGTGAAACCCTGCTTGCCAAACCCGATGCAAAGTCCAACAACAGCTATCGGTTTGATGTTTCGCTGCAAGGTGATGCTGAAACCGTGTTTTTTGATATCTGAGGAAACCCATGTCCGACCCTTGCATCATATGCGTTGCAATTACCGGTTCCGTGCCGACCAAGGCTGCCAATCCCGCAGTACCGATCACCATAACCGAACAGATCGAGAGCACGCACGAGGCGTTCGAGACCGGTGCCGCCATCGCTCATTGTCATGTGCGCAATGACGACGAGACACCAACGTCCGACCCTGAAAAATTTGCCCGTCTGGGCGAGGGCCTGCGCAAGCATTGCCCAGGCATGATCATCCAGTACTCAACCGGCGGTCGTTCGGGCGCCGGCCATGAACGCGGCGGCATGTTGCCGCTGAAACCGGACATGGCATCCCTCACCGTCGGGTCCAACAACTTTCCGACCCGGGTGTACGAAAATTCACCGGACCTGGTGGACTGGCTGGCAGGTGAAATGTTGACATATGGAATCAAACCGGAGATCGAAGCCTTTGATCTCAGTCATGTTTTTCAGGCGGTCAAGATGGCAGAAGACGGCCGGATAAAGGGGCCGTTGTATGTACAGTTTGTCATGGGTGTGAAGAACGCCATGCCCGTCGACAAGGAAGTATTCGACTTCTATATAAAAACCCTGAACCGTCTGGCGCCCGACGCCAAATGGTGCGGAGCCGGTATTGCGCAGAACCAGATTGTCCTGAATGAATGGTGCATAGCGGCAGGCGGTCATGTCCGAACCGGCCTGGAAGACAATGTTCGTCTTGACCGCAACACGCTGGCGCCTTCCAACTCTGCCCTGGTTAAACGCGCCGTGGAGTTGTGCGACAAACATGAGCGGCCGGTCGCCAGCTGGCAGCAGGCGCGCGACATTCTGCAGCTTCCCCAGGCTGCGTAGAGCCTTTCACCCTTAAATGAAAGCGATTGATGACACCAAATCAGTTCACTCGGCCAGGCGAAAAGCGAAGCGCGATGTGGTGCATCGGGCAAGCTTTTCAACGACGACGATGGACTGATTTGGTCCACCGAAGGCCGGATTTCTGCGCTCGCTGGACAGCGTTATGTCTCCCTTGTGGTCAACCTGACCACGGCGGGAGCCATGCCTTGCCAGCAAACGCAGAAAACCGGTCAAACGCTTTTATTTAAGGGTGAAAGGCTCTAAGAAGGAACCGATATGTCTCACGTATTCCCAAGACACACCAAGTCAAACCTGGCGACTGCGGTTGCCGGTGACGGCGCATACGTTATCGATGCCAACGGCAAACGCTACCTGGATGCATGCGGCGGTGCGGCGGTATCCTGTCTCGGCCATTCCAACGAGGTCGTACGCGAAGCAGTAAAATCACAACTTGATCGACTGGCCTGGGCTCACACCAGCTTTTTCACCTCCGAACCGGCAGAACAACTAGCGGACATGCTGATCGAACGCGCCCCGAAAGGCATCGACCGGGTGTATTTCGTATCCGGCGGATCGGAAGCAACCGAAGCTTCGATGAAACTGGCCAGGCAGTATTTTCTGGAAAAGGGCGAACCCAACAGGCGGCATGTCATCGCGCGCTGGCAGAGTTACCACGGCAACACGCTGGGCGCACTTGCAGCCGGTGGAAACCGTTGGCGCCGCAAGCAGTTTGAACCGTTTCTGACAGCCGCCATGCACCACATAGACGCCTGTTACTTCTGGCGCTGGGCGCAAGCCGGCGAAACGCCTGAGGCATATGGCCTGCGCATGGCCAATCAACTTGAAGAGAAGATTCAGCAGCTCGGTGAAGACAGTGTCGCGGCTTTTATCGCTGAACCGGTTGTGGGCGCAACACTCGGTGCGGTGGCCGCCGAGGCCGGTTACTTCAAACGGATTCGCGAAATTTGCGTCAAGTATGGTGTATTGCTGATCCTGGACGAAGTGATGTGCGGTATGGGGCGATGCGGCACACTGTTCGCGTCGGAACAGGACGGTGTTTCCCCCGACATGGTCTGCATTGCAAAGGGCCTCGGTGCCGGAATTCAACCCATCGGTGCCATGTTGTGTTCCGCTGAAATCTATTCCGCAATTGAGCAGGGTTCGGGCTTTTTCCAGCACGGACATACCTATCTTGGTCACCCGGCAGCCTGCGCTGCGGGTGTGGCGGTGTTGCAGGAAGTCGAGCGCCACGATCTGTTGAGCAATGTAAACTTGATGGGCAGCAGCCTTATGACAGCTCTGGAGGCGCGTTTTGGTCAACATCCCCATGTTGGTGATATCCGCGGCCGCGGGCTGTTTCTCGGTGTTGAACTGGTGCAGGACAAGGATACAAAGGAACCATTTGATCCTGCACTCAAACTCCATGCGGACATCAAAAAGCGCGCATTGGCAGGTGGCCTGATGGTCTATCCGATGGGTGGCACGGTTGACGGCCAGGCAGGCGACCACGTATTGATCGCACCACCCTACATCATCAACGAAAGTCATGTTGCAGAGATCGTGGAAAAACTGGACGCGGCAATTAACGGCGCCGTAAATGCAAGCAAAGCGGCATAAACAAAGATGCCTGACACACCAGCCATGACTCATCTGGGAGGCGACAGCACGCTTCCGGCCTCACTGGATCAGGCGATAATGGAACGAGTGCCGTCTCCGCACAAAGACACCGACTACCTGGTGCGGTTTGCAGCCCCCGAATTCACCTCGATCTGCCCGGTTACCGGTCAGCCGGACTTTGCCCATCTGGTAATCGACTATGTTCCGCAAGACTGGATCGTGGAGTCCAAGTCCCTGAAGCTGTACCTCGGCTCGTTTCGCAATCATGGGGCCTTCCACGAGGACTGTACTGTCCGCGTGGGCCGCGACATCGTAGCCCTTCTGCAACCAAAATGGCTACGAATTGGCGGATACTGGTATCCACGCGGTGGTATACCGATTGACGTATTCTGGCAAAGTGGCGAGCCGCCGAACGGCCTCTGGCTGCCGGACCAGGGTGTGGCACCGTATCGCGGCAGGGGGTAGTTCCGGTCGCATCGATGCTCTGAGCGACGTCAAGGTCTGCGCGCTACCCAAGCCGGTATGGGGGTACAAAAAAACGCAGCGCTCCCGAGGAACACTGCGTCAAAAATCTTGCGGTCGCGGAGGAAATTAATCCCTGGATGCCCGGCGCCCTACCCGTGCGGTGAAAACTTCGCGCTTGTTCACAGGTTTGAACATCATTGTTTCGCCGTTCTGGCTGTTGGTCGCGACATACCATTCACCATTCTGGGTGATTGCGCCGCACTTGTATTGTCCACGTGTCCACGAGCGCCATGCTATACAAAGTTGCTCATCCTTGATCACCCACAGGCCGTGATCTTCCTTGCCGAATGCACGGCCAAGCATGGTACCGTCGTCTCTTGCCGCAATCAGCAATCTGTACCCGCCGGCAACACGAGCTTCATAGTGACCCGGAAAAAGCCCTTCGAGCGCATCAGGTTCCATTGACAACTGATCCACAGGAACGCCGTCGGGCTGCTCTGCCTGCACGGTGCCTGTAAAAAGCAGCGCAAACATGGTTGCGGAAATTGCGAGAATCAATTTTTTCATGGGGAACCCCTTGGACAACTAACCTAAGCAGCACACGCCCAGGAGCAACTGTGTTTTGGCTCTCGTGTGGATGATGTGCGTTAAGGTCAGTATCGGCACGTATGGTAACTATTGAATTAACGTAGTGTTCAAAAGCCACAATATCATGCAGATTTCGTGTCACAATTGCGGCGTCCGGTAGTGGTTAACCGACCGGATTCATTGCATTTTTTCTCAACTCCCTGTCATTTTCGCCGGTTTTCGGCAGTTTTACAGCATTTCTTCAGGCTTTGAACCCGTGGCTGGGATCGTCGCCGGACAACAACATCACGTGAGAGTCTGGAGAAAGTTATCCCGAATTGGATGAAAAACACCTTGTGGTGCGTCACTGGCTGACTAGGCTTCATGTGTGGCGGATAAAACGACACACATTTTTGGTGTCCTAGCAGGAGTGTTCAATTATGGATTTGACTTCCCTTATCGTGCAGGCCGTTGGTGGTGCTGCAGGCGGCACGGCCGGCGGCAAACTGATCAGCGGCGGTGACATGGGACAGGTCGGCAACCTGATCGCGGGTGCGATTGGCGGAATTGGCGGCGGATCAGTGCTTGGTGGATTGCTGGGTGCAGCCGGTGGCGATGCAGCAGGCGGCATGGATATCGGCGCACTGGCCGGCCAACTTGTTGGCGGCGGTATCGGCGGCCTTGTCGTTCAGACAATCGTTGGAATGCTCAAGAACAAATTCATGAGCTGATTTTTCCGTCGAACAAAAAATTCCATTGCAGGACATCACGGCTCCACCGTGATGTCCTTGTTTTCGACCTCCCAGGAAGCCGGCTGTTCAGAAGCCCTAATTGGTGGCTATCGCGGCCAGCAAGGCTTCCTTGTCAAAATTGGCACCACACAGCAACACAACATTGACCTGCCCGGCATAGTCTTCCTTGGTCGCAAAGTATCCGGCAAGAGCCAGAGCTGCCGCGCCTTCAACAATCTGCTTTTCGCTCCAGGCCAGCGAGTTTAACGCAACGACTATTTCTTCTTCACTGCAATGCACCACCCGGTCGATGACTTCGGATGCCAGGGCAAGGGTAATCGAGCCCTTATCGATGCCACCTGCAATTCCGTCTGCAAGAGTGTCCAGATGCTGTGTTTCGACCACCTTGCCGGCAGCCATGGAAGCCGCCAGCGCGGCAGAATTGGTGGCGCTGACCCCAATAATGCGGCATTGCGGAAGAAACGCCTTGAGCACCGAGCCGATGCCGGAAATCAGGCCGCCGCCGCCCATTGCAACAAAAATATTGTCGATATGTGGCAGCTGTTCGAGAAGTTCCAGGGCGATGGTGCCCTGCCCCGCAATAACCTCGGTGTCGTTGTAGGGAGACACGTATACGAACTGACCGCTGTCAGCCAACTGCCGCGCGTGGACCTCCGCAAGTCCGGACTCTGCCCCATGCAATATGACTTCCGTGCCCAGGTTCTTTATCTTTGCCAACTTCGACTGGGCCACCGTTTCGGGCAGCACGACAGTCAGGTTATGGCCGCAAATGCGGGCAGCATGGGAGCACGCAATGCCGTGATTTCCGGAAGACGCGGTGATGAGCGGCCTGTCTGGCGGCAGGGATGTCAACTTTGCCATGGCCCCTCGCAGTTTGAAGGAACCCGTTGTCTGAAAATTCTCGGCTTTGAAATAGAGTTCCGCGTTGCCCGCTTGTGCGGAGCATGATGACAATACCGGCGTCATGACTATGCGGTCCCGAATACGACGGCGCACGGCTATACTGCGGGCAGCCGATGCCAGAGCGGACCTGGAAGGTGGCGGAGTTGTCATGCGGCAAACTGCTCAGTCACTGGATGAGGCATGGGCATACTTGATTGAGGCAGCAATCTTTTAACCAAATGTATCGCACTGACGAATATCGCCGGTCTTGATACCACGTGTGAACCATTCAACCCTCTGGGCGGAAGTGCCATGTGTGAAACTCTCCGGCACCACATAACCCTGGCTGCGTTTCTGCAGGCGATCATCACCAATTGCAGTGGCCGCGTTTATGCCCTCTTCGATATCTCCCTTCTCCAGGATGTCCTTGTTGTCACGCGCCCACACGCCCGCCAGACAATCTGCCTGCAATTCCATACGGACCGACAGGCTGTTCGCCTCCGTCTTCGACGTGCGTGCCCGCGCTGCCGTGACTTTGGCCGCAATTCCAAGCAGGGTCTGAACGTGATGGCCCACCTCATGTGCAATCACATAGGCATGGGCAAAGTCGCCCGAAGCGCCTAGACGGGTACTCATGTCGCGGAAAAAACTAAGGTCGATGTATATTTTCCTGTCACGCGGACAATAAAACGGACCCATTGCCGATTGGGCCGCGCCACATGCTGACTGCACAAATCCGGAAAACAAAACCATTCGCGGCTCTTCGTATTGCCGGTTGTTTTCCTTGAATATCCGGGCCCAGGTCCGTTCGGTGGTGGAAAGCACCTTGCTGGCGAATTTGCCCATTTCATCGTTGGCCGCAGGCGAGTTCTGCTGGCTCTGCGTCTGCGGAACCTGTTGCTGGGTCTGCGGCGCTAGACCACCGCCCAGCATTTCCAGCGGGTTGACGCCGAACACCAGCCACATGATTCCGAGTATGATTATGGTGCCTATGCCGATACCGCCGCCGCGCCTGCCCATCGGTACACGAAACCCGCCACGACGACTGCGTTGGCCCCGGCGATCCTCGACGTTGGAACTTGTTTTTTCGTCATCCAGCCGCATGGCCATATTCCTCTGCTGCACTTACGAGTTGATTTTTCGCAGTTTCGCCGCAACCGGACCGAAACATCAAGCCATAATACCAAAGGATATGACTATTGACTCATTTGACGGTGTCAATAGTCATATCCTTTGGTACAGGTACACTTGCGGGAAAATCGTTCAGGCGCTTCGGGCCAGACCATCGCCATTCGCAGCCGGATAGGTAGGATAAAGTCCACGACCTTCGGCGAGTTGCTGAACCAGAGCCAGCACCCCGTCAATTGCCGGCGTCGCCACGCCGGCAACGCGACCCATCTCCTGAACCGCGGTCACCAGGGCGTCAATTTCCATGGCCTTGCCGGAATCCAGATCCTGCAACATGGAGGTTCGGTGTGCACCGACACCGGCAGCGCCATTGATCCGACGCTCCACGTCAACACGAAAACTTGCGCCCAGTTTTTCAGCCAGCGCTTGCGCTTCAAGCATCATGGACTTTGCCAGCGCACGGGTACCGGGCTCGGTTGCAATGACGTCCAGAGTTGCACCAGTCAGTGCGGAAATCGGGTTGAAACACAGATTTCCCCACAATTTGAGCCAGATCTCGGAGCGGATATCTTCCAGAACGGGAGCGCGAAGACCGCCCTCTTCCAATGCCTTCGACAAGGCTTCGCAGCGAGGTGACAAGGTGCCGTCCGGCTCACCGATGGAGAATTTGTCACCGTAGATGTGCTTGATGACACCGGGCTCGACAATTTCGGTCGCCGGATAAACAACGCATCCGATGGCTCTTCCAGGTCCGAATGTGTTCCACTGACGGTCATGCCGGTCTACCGCATCCAGCTTGCTGCCCTCGAATTCACCGGTCAGCTTGTGGAAGTACCACCAGGGTACGCCGTTCTGACAGGTAACAACTGCCGTGTTTGGCCCCAACAGTGGTTTGATACTTTCCGCCGACTGCCAGGCCTGATGGCTCTTGAGCGCAATTACCACATAGTCCTGAGGCCCCAGATCCGCAGGGTTTGATGTTGCCGTTACCGGCACGGAAAGCCTTTTGCCGTCCTTGACCAGTGTCAGGCCGTCTTCCTGCATGGCTTTCAGATGAGGGCCGCGTGCAATCAGCGACAGCTCCACGCCGGGTACCCGGGCTAATGCGTGCCCCAAATAACCGCCGATCGCGCCCGCTCCGTAAATGCATATTTTCATTGCGAAAAACCCTTGAACCACATTGAATTTGCCCTGTTTCTAACCGCCCGCGCGCGCGCGGGCAAGCGCCTCATTCCACCATATGGTAGAAATTCATTGTGCTATGTGTTTTTCACATTTGTCTTGTTATTAATACGTTGAAAAAACTGATTAAAAAATTTTATACATTACCAAAATGAATAACGTTGATCTGTTTTTGGGTATTTTGTCCCACATGGTGGAATGGCAAAGCTACCGCTCAGCAGGGCGTTACTTTCCCCGCATCCAAGGCCGCTCCCAAAATTGACAGCGCGGTCAGGGTCAGTGTGGATCATGGTTGCTTCCGAAATGCCAGGGCAATGCTGCCACAGCCTCATGCAGCATTCGCAGCGACCCGGTTAGACCGCGCCAGAATTTACAGTGCCGTCATGCCGGTGTTTCAGCCTTGGCGGATTTCACTTTTGTCCAGATTTTCTTGAACAATGGCAACAGGATCAGTATGATTGCGATAACTGTAATCGGCCCGGCAATCGCGCGGGTGAAAAAGATTGACGGATCACCGGAAGACAATAGCAACGACTGGCGCAGTGTCGGTTCGGCAATGGGACCCAGTACAATGGCGAGCACGGCAGGCGCAAGCGGGTAATCAAGTTTGCGCAGGAAGAATGCACCGAGACCGAAACCCAGCATCAACCAGACATCGTGCATGTCCTGAGTAGCTGCATAACCGCCGACCACTGACAGAACAAAGATCATCGGCGCCAGGATCGTGAACGGCATGCGCAGCATCCAGATGAACAGAGGGATGAAGGCCACATTGATCACCAGAGCGAAGAAGTTTGAAACATAGAACGAACCAATCAGGCCCCAAACGAATTCGCTTTGATCGGTAAACAGTCGCGGACCAGGGGTCAGGCCCCAGATCACCATGCCGCCGAGCAGGATGGCTGTTGTCGGGGACCCTGGAATGCCGAGTGTCAGCATGGGCAACATTGCACCGGTTGACGCGGAATTGTTGGCAGCTTCAGGTGCCGCCACGCCACCTGGATGGCCCTGGCCAAACTCTTTCGGGTTCCTGGCAATCATCTTGGCGACACCGTAAGACATAAGTGAACCGGGCGTTGCCCCGGCAGCCGGCAGAATGCCCACGAAAAAGCCAAGGAAGGAGCCAATTGCGGTGCCTTTCCATCCGCGCCGCATGCCTTCCTTCGCATCAGACACAATACCCTTCACTGACATTTTTGCGTCTGTGGAAGTGATTTTTCCCCGCGTTGAATCGATGGTCCAGAGCATTTCACCAATACCGTATACCCCAATCGCCAATACCAGGAAGTTGACGCCGTGCAGGAAGCCGGAAATGTCGAAAAACACCAGCCGGGGCGCGCCAGAAATCTCATCATACCCCACGGCCGCAAACACCAGGCCGATACAAATCGAAAACACGGTCTTAGGAATATCGTCACCCCCCAGCCCCACAAAGGTGGCAAATGCGAGAAGCATAAGTGCGAAAATTTCCGGATTGCCAAAACTCAGGGCTACTGTGGCAAGAGGTGGTGCAAAAGCAGTAAACAGGACGTTTGATACAGTTCCACCGATAAATGATGCAATCGCAGCTGTGATCAGCGCCAGACTTGCCCTGCCCTTCAACGCCAGCGGCCTGCCGTCAAAGGTTGTGGCGACCGCCGTTGAGGCACCTGGAATTCCCAGGGTTATCGAACTGATCGCCCCGCCATACATGGCACCATAATAAATAGCCGCGAGAAAGATGATGGCCGATGCCGGCGGCACCAGGAAGGTGATCGGCAGCAGGATGGCCACGCCGTTTACCGAACCCAGCCCGGGCATGGCGCCAATGAACAATCCCAGGGTTACACCGACAATGATCAACAACAGGTTGGTTGGTTGTAATGACAACCATAAACCGTCATTCAGCAGTCCGAGAATTTCCATCATGATGTCACAGGCCTCTCGCGTGCAGCGCCGCCAGGCGCGCTCCGGTCAATAAATGATCGTGTTGAGATAGTTGAAGAACGGTTCGAGGAATTTCATGCCCTTGGGCAACGTAATGCGCATCAGCGCCTCGAAGAAAAAGAAAAATGTAATCGGCACTAGTGTCGCGATGGTCATTGTGAGGACCCAAGTATGACGGCCGAGGAATCGCAAATAGTAGATCAGGAATACGAACATCGCGCCGTACATGGAAATTATGTTGACCAATGCGATGAAGCCAAAAATACCGCCGCCAACAAGCAACAGCATTTTCTTGCCGTATCCGTCCAGAAACGGTTCGGTTGATTGTGAAGGAGGCGAGGTTTGCCTATACCAGTTAAATGCAATAAAACCGGTGCAGACCAGCATTATTCCGGATAGCCAGAATGGCCAGGCACCACCTCCGGGGCCTTCGCCCGTAATATAGCCAACATTCAATTCGGTGCTCTTCCACATCAGATAAATTGACATCAAGGCGAGAACACCGGCCGTAACAATTTCTGCACGCCGCATAGCGGCTCCTCCCGTACGCCCTCATTCGAGCGTGCCTACAGGCTCGCACGTGAAAACGAAAATTTTAATTCCCAAGTTGCTGGAGCAGCCAGCTTTACCAGCCTGAATGCTCCAGCTTGTTGTTCGCAGTTCTGCGCCTGTTTAGCCGCCAATTGCCTTCAGCAGTTCGGTGTGCCGGTCGACCTGGGTCTTCCAGTACTCCTTTTGAGTTGCCGCATCCATCGGCAGGGGCTCAAGGCTTTCTGATTTCATGTAGTTCTGCCACTCTTCGGTGTCATAAATCTTCCCGAAGAGGTCCCGGTAATAGGCTGCGGCATCGTCCGACATGCCTGGCGCACCAACAACAGCGCGCTGGTTGTAGTAAGAGAAGTCCTTGCCCAGTTCCTTGACCGTGCGCGTATCAGGCAGATTCGGCAGACGTTCATCGGAAAACGCAATCAATGGCACCACGTCGCCCGATTCATAGAACCCCTTTGCTTCCGCAGGGTTGTTCACGGACGCCATGATCTGCTGGCCGGCGAGATCCTTGGCCACGGCACCACCGCCCTTGTAGGGGATGTACTTGATCTTCACATCGAAGTTCTTTTCCATCCATGCAATGACGATCGAGTCCTCCTGGCCCTTGCCGGTACCACCCATAACGTACTCGCCGTTATCAGCCTTTACCTTTGCCAGCCAGTCCTCGAATGTCTTGATGCCGGAGTCCTTGTGAACCCACAGCACGAAAGGATCCACGCCCATCATCGTGATAGGTGTGAACGTCTGAATATCGATGCCAAGATTCGGCTGGCGAATCGGCGTTGTGAAGAACGAGTTCAATGTCACCAGGATGCTGTGATCCTTGTCGCTGGCACCGTTCAGGGCAATCAGCGCTTCAGCGCCGGAACCACCGCCCTTGTTGTTTGGTACAAGCGGACGAACTGTCAGCTTCTTCTTCTCTGCAACAGACTGCAGGAAGCGGGCAATCTGATCTGCACCACCGCCGGCGCCGGCCATGATCACAAAGTCAATCGGTTTGGTCGGTTCCCAGGCATGGGCCGGAGTCGTTGTAGTGACAACAGACGCCATCATGCCGGTCGCAAACATAAATCCAAGTGCAATTCTTCTAGTAAGTTTCATTTTATTTCTCCCTTTGGGGTCGTTGACAACAACAACCATGTTAAGTTGTTGCTACAAATTTTAAACCCAGACCACCAGACCGCCGCATCTGTTGCCGGCTTAACTCCGGAATCTATCCACATTGTGGAACCAATTGATATACAAGCCAAAATCAAGACATTCTGGAGTGTGGTATACCAGTTGACAACCGGATCGTATCAGATTGACGGTCCGCATCAAGAAAAACCGGACAGCTTGTCGCGAATTCTGTGATGTTTTCCCGCACAGTGGTTGCTCCTTTCCCTTCTGGTTTCGCGATCCCGATATTTTCGGCACTTTCGTCCAAAAACAATCGCAATCGGCTCGAACTCTTTTGCAACAACATCGCCCGTTCAAATTGAACTCGATGCTATGCTAGTGCGCCATTAATACAGGCATATTTGCATGATCGACAACATATTGCGTTGCACCTCCAAACACCATTTCACGACCCCGGCTTGAACCGTAGGCACCCATCAAAAGACAATCCGCATCCACCGATTTGGCGCCCTCAAGCAAGGCCTTTCCTGCATTGCTGCCGGCCTTGATTTCAACATGGGCTGCCTTGATGTCATGATCAGATAGGAAATTGAGCAGGTGCGCCCCGGTAAGTTCCAGTTTCTCACCCGCCATGGTCATGACGGACACGGTGGACGCAGCCGCCAGTAGCGGCATTGCCAGAGAAACCGCCCGCGCGGCCTCGCGCGATCCATTCCATGCCACGGCAATATGATTGCCAATCTTCTCAGGTGGTGACAGTGGCGGGCACATCATCACAAGCGACCCGGTGTTCACCAGTGCTGCCTCGAGTGTGTTGCGACCCATCGCTCTGTCGCGATCTGGCTTTGCAACCGCAACAACATCCGCCAACCGACCGCGAGCCGACACCATGTTGGCTTGCTTGCCACGCTCGATACGCCAGGTAGCAGTCAGTTTGTTCTTCGGGTGAGGCTTGCCGATTTCCACCAGGACAAGTCCTCTGGCATCGGCATAGTCTTCAAACTGTTTGGTGATTTGCGCTTCTTCCGCCTTGGCAAGATCGTCACCGGATTTGGAAATCTGTTCACGCAAGATTGCGGGCACCGAAACGCCAAACGGCAACAGATCGTCGGGCGCAGGACGGCAATGCACTGCCTCGATATGGCCGGTCTTGCCGGTCAGTGCCAGTGCGTGATCGAGTACATTCTCCCCCTTACCGTCATTCCTGATAGGCACAAGAACTCTTCGAATTGCCATACCTTGCTTCCTCTTTCCCCGGTTCCGTACTCAGAATTCTAACTGCCCAATACTGTCCCGGCCGCAATACCTGCCTGGCTGGCCCAGTCCTGCGCAGCCATCTTTTCGCCACCGGCCGGACGGACTCGCTTGAGGCGAATGCGTCCGCCAATGAGCTGTACTGTGACACCATCGTCGGACACGTCCACGATTTTGGCGGAAACTCCGTCACCCGGCACGCGCTGGCAATCATAGACTTGCACTTGTTGTCCGTTCAGCGTTGTCCACGCTCCCGGGCTGGGGTTGGTGCCGCGAATGAGATCGTAGACCTGTTTGATCGGCTTGTTCCAGTCGATCATTGCATGTTTCTTCGTGCAGCGCCGTTCGTAAGTCGCATCGGCCTCATCCGGCACAATGTGCGGCGGTTCGCCGGCACGGAAAAGATCGCACACCCGAGTGACGCTTTGCACAGCGGATGGATATATCTTCTTGAAGTACAGATCGATGACGGTGTCGTCCGGTCCGATCTCGCATTCCCATTGCAAAAGACTGTCACCCTCATCCAGACCGTCGGAAGGATAAAACCAGCTGTAACCCGACTTCGTCGAACCCATGATAATCGGCCAGTTCACCGCACTGGGACCGCGATGGAGGGGCAAAAGTGACGGATGGAAGCAGATTGAGCCCATTTTCGGCGTATTCCGGGCTGCCTCCGGCACAAAGACATTCACGAACGCCATCACCATCAGGTCAGCATTGCAAGATGCCAATATTCCCAGGGCTTCAGGGTCGTCAAAGTCGGCCGGCTGGTGAACCGGCAGGCCCTTTTCCAAGGCAAACTCCTTGATCGGATCAACCGGTTTGCCGTCGCGGTCGGGCTCGCAGTAGACGGCAACAACCTCGTCCTTGCCGGTCTCCAGGATTTTGGCAATCGCATCCTTGCCAAATGCCTGTTGACCCATCACGATCAGGCGCATGGGATCGCCGGGTTTTTGCCAGTTGTCTGCCATCAGTGTTGCTCCCGATCTTCCTGCTATTCAGCTGCTTGCTTCATCTCGCCAATGGCGCCAGAAGCTCTGATCTGATCAATCTCGTCTGCCGTATATCCCAGCACCTGCGTCAGAATTTCCTGGGTATGTTCACCCAGCAATGGAGAGCGTTTTACTTCAGCAGGAGAATCCGACAATTTTACCGGCATGCCCACTGTGATGTAGGGCCCGCGCTCGGGATGATCCACCTCCACGACCGTTTCAGTTGCCCGCAACGATGGTTCTTCAGCAATTTCCTTCATTGACAGGATTGGGCCAACGGGAATGTCCTGCGGGTTGCAAATCTCCATGACCTCGAACTTGCTCTTGGTCTTTGTCCACTGTTCGATTCGCTCGAAGATGTGCTCCAGTTTGTCGAGACGGGCGGGCGGCGTTGCATAACCCGGATCGGTTTTCCAACCGGGCTCACCGATGGTGTCACAGACCTTTTCCCACACTGCCGCCTGGGTAATGAAATAGGTATAGGCGTTCGGATCGGTCTCCCACCCCTTGCATTTGAGTATTGCGCCCGGCTGTCCGCCGCCGGAATCATTCCCGGCACGCGGTGTCGCGTCGCCAAATTCAATTCCCTTGCCGAACTGGGTATATTCGTTCAACGGACCATGTGCGAGACGCTGCTGGTCACGTAATTTCACACGGCACAGGTTCAATACACTGTCCTGCATGGCAGCCAAAACCCGCTGCCCCTTACCGGAATGAGTGCGCTGATAAAGCGCCGACACAATGCCAAACGCCAGATGCAGTCCTGTGCCTGAATCGCCAATCTGAGCCCCGGTTACCAAAGGCGGTCCATCGAGAAACCCGGTCGTGGATGCTGATCCACCGGCGCACTGAGCGACGTTTTCATAGACCTTGCAATCCTCATACGGGCCAGGACCAAAACCCTTTACCGAGGCATAGATCATTTTCGGGTTCAGTTCCTGAATCCGCTCCCAGGTCAGCCCCATGCGATCAAGCGCACCGGGCGCAAAGTTCTCCACCAGCACATCGCAGGTCTTCACCAACCGCTCCAGTACGTCCTTGCCCTGTTCAGTCTTGGAGTTAAGGGTAATGGAACGCTTGTTGTGATTGAGCATGGTGAAATACAGCGAGTCGGCATTGGGCACATCACGCAACTGTCCGCGTGTTGCGTCACCTACACCGGGGCGTTCCACCTTGATCACGTCTGCGCCTAGCCATGCCAGCAGCTGAGTACAGGTAGGCCCGGATTGTACATGGGTGAAATCCAGAATCTTGACGCCTTTGAGTGCCTGCATTTTTGTCTCCCGTTTCGATCATTCAGCGGTCAATTTGTGTTACCGGCCTGCTGAAAATAACCATTACTTGTGTTGTTTGTCTGGGGCTGCCTGATCACTTGTACATGGTCTGTGCCTTGGTGCCGGGCGCATATTCGTCCGGGTCGACCCAGACATTCACAACGGCACATTTCCCGGTCTTGGCGATGGCTTCCCGGGCCCGCTGCAGGGCCGGTTGAATTTCTGAAGCTTCACGCACCTCTTCGCCATAACCACCGATCATTTCACCAAACATGGAGAACGGAATGTCCCCCAGTTTGTTGCCGATATTGCCGCGCTGTTCGCCATACTTGGCAATCTGGCCATACCGGATCTGGTTCATGTGCGAATTGTTGCCGATCACTGCCAGATAAGGTGCGCCAAACCGCTGAGCGGTTTCCATGTCGAATGCAGTCATGCCGAACGAGCCATCTCCATAAAGACACATGACTTCCTTGTCCGGGTTGGCCAGCTTTGCTGCCATGGCAAATCCGGTACCCACACCGAGCGAACCGAGGGCACCGGGATCCATCCACTGACCGGGACCACGGGGGCGCACCGCCTGGGCCGAAATTGTGACGATGTCACCGCCGTCACCAATGTAGATGGTGTCTTCGCCCAGAAACTCATTGATTTCCCAGGCAAGGCGGTAGGGGTGAATCGGGTTGCGGTCAGACGTGAACAGTGGCATCAACCTTTCAAGCGCCACCGATTCTGCTGCGCGCAGTTTTGCCATCCACTGCTTGCGTTCATCCTGTGCAGACTTGTCAATGCGTCCGGATGCAGCCTGCTCGACGGCAGCCAGAATGGCGCCCGGATCTCCGCACAAGCCCAAATCAACATCACGGTTCTTGCCGACAGTATTGTAGCCCATGTCAATCTGCACCAGCGTGGCTTCTTTGGAAATACGCTTGCCGTATCCCATGCGGAAGTCGAATGGCGTACCAACTATCAGGATGACGTCGGCGTCCTTGAATGCCATCGACCGGGTTCGGTCAAACCCGTGCGGATCACTGGGGTGCAGCATGCCGCGGCTGGCACCGTTCAGATATGCCGGAATGTCCAGAGCCCGCACCAGTGATATGGCCTCATTGTGACCCTGGGCCGCCCACACCTGTTGACCGAACAAAACCGCGGGGCGCTTTGAATTCACCAGGATATCGGCCAGTTTTTCGATGTCTGCAGGATCGCCTATGGAGCGAACCGATCCGCGGTATTTGCCGGGTGTCGGCAGAACTGCCTTTTCAACCGGAATTTCGGCATCAAGAATGTCGCGCGGAATTTCCAGATAGGAGGGGCCATAGGCACCGTTGAAACTTTCACGGGCCGCCATGGCAATCATGTCCGCCACCCGCTCTGTCGACAGAACACCCGCTGAAAATTTGGTGATCGGCGCCATCATGTCAACGTGTGGCAAATCCTGCAGCGATCCCATCTTGTGCTGGGTCAACGACGACTGCCCGCCGATATGCAGGATCGGACTTTCCGACCTGAAGGCTGTTGCAACACCGGTCACTGCATTGGTGCAGCCCGGCCCTGCCGTCGTTACAACACAACCAAGCTTGCCGGTCTGACGCGCATATCCGTCAGCGGCATGCGCTGCGACCTGCTCATGGCGTACATCAACAATGCGAATGCCTTCGTCGATGCACCCGTCATAGATGTCGATGATGTGACCGCCGCACAGCGTGAAGATAGTATCCACACCTTCGGCCTTGAGCGCTTTCGCAACGAGATGGCCCCCCGAGATTACCGACCCATCCTTGGTCTTGGCCTTCAGCGTATCTTCTGCTGTTGAAGTCGGCGTTGCTATTGTTGTGCTCATTTGTCAATCGCTCCCTGATAAATCTCTGTGTTGTCCGGCCCTGCCATCGGGCTGGTTTGCTGTTTCAGCCCGCACCTTCTTCGGCGCCGGAAAATGTTCTCCAGTTCTTTCGGACATGGCCATGCAGCCGCATGGTATGTTCGCGCACCAGCATTGAAGCAAGTTCGGCATTACGGCCTTCGATTGCCTCAATGATATTCATGTGATCCACCACCGACCGGGTAATGCGGTCGCCTTCTGCCATGGCGCGTTCCCGGATTGACCGCATATGAAGGAAGAGGCCTTTGGCGATATCCAGCAGCATGGGGCTGCCAGATAATTCGAGTATGCGCAGATGGAAGGCGATGTTGGCTTCTGAATATTCATGCAGGTGTGCCCGCAGTTCACTCTCGCCCTTTTGTTTGGGCAAAGCTTTGCGCAATCCCTCTACCTCCTTGTCAGTGGCGTTTTCCACCGCCATTCGGGCTGCCATGCTTTCAAGTGACGCCCAGACCACAATCATGTCGAGAACCTCATTCAGGCTCTTGCGGCGAATAAACACCCCTATGCGAGGCTGCACTTCAACAAAACCTTCCTGTTCCAGCCTGGTGAGCGCCTCGCGCACTGGGGTCCTAGAAATGCCCAACTGCTCTGCCACCGCGCGCTCGTCAAGGCGCAGGTTGGCATCCGCATCGTACAAATTCATACCGCTGATGGCATCCTTGAGCACTTCGTAAATGTGCTCCTTGAGACTGAAATTGGTGCCGACGGGCTTAAGTTTCAGGCGGGTTGCCATTGTTGGTCGCGGGCCTCTTTGGGTCAGTCCGGCTGACTGGAGCATCGCCGAAGACCAGTTACAAGGTCCGGGACAGCACCATGTCACCTGGTCTGTGGTATACCAAGTACCAACAACATGACACGGACGAAGGTTTATGCGGAGTCAGCATTCCACATTGTGGATGGGCATGTTGGACAAAGCGATAAAAACCGCCGTATGAGGCCTACAATACAAGGCAATAATATGAAGCCCTGTGCCTGCTCTGTATGCAACAAGGCGATTTACCGGACTATGTGCCGCGAAATCGAATACGCCGACAAAATAACTAGCTACAATCTGACCCGGAAAACTTCATCTCAATGCATACTCCGCGCTCGCCAATGGCGGTCGCCGAAATCTCGATCTGGCATAAGCGAAGCAAGATCGCAGCCAGAGCCAAACCGTAACCGCTGGCATTACCGGTAAGGCTGATTTCCTTCACCGGTTCACCGCTGTCGATGCTATCAAGAATGGACTGCACATCGGTGCGGCCAGCATCGAACTCTACCTTGATGCACAAGAAATTGCTTGCCAGAGCCTGAGCGCGCAGACGAAGGCAACTGCCTGTCCCTCCCAACACAGCCGAGGTGCAGAGCAAACTGGTCATGGCACGCCTGGCAAGACGGGCATCCATGCGCGCGCACCTGGTTCCGATTGTTTCGAACACTGTGCCTGAATCAAGCTCAACTTCTTCACTTATCAGCACCGGCTGGATTTCCTCAATGGCACCGGAGAGCAAGGTATGCAAAGCCCGCGCCTCAAGCTCGACGGGCTGCTGGTTTCGCTGCAGCCGGATGATCTCCATCATCTCGTTCATATTCAACAACAGCGCGCTGGCAGATTCGCGAATGAAGCCGAGATAGGAGTTTCTTGTCGCGGCATCGACTTCGTTGACATCCCCTGCCGACAAAATATCGATATAGCCAAGGATTACATTGAGCGGCGTGCGGAAGTGGTGTGCAACCTGGGATACAAACGTGGTTCTGGCCTGCTCAATGACCTGCTTTTGTTCAAGTACTTCCTGCATCGCCTGCTCGCTGCGATGTTGCGAAGTGACGTCTTGCATCAGGATCAATGTGCCGCCCAACTGATCACGTGCATCTATGTACTGCAGTTCAAATTTACAGCCCGTCAACCCTGTCACCTGTCGTGGTCTTTGCTGCAGCCTTGGTGCAACATCGTACAAAGACCGAGTAACAATCTCTTCCCGGGAACGGCCAAAAAACTCCAGGCTCAACAATCCTGCCCGGCGCAACATGTCATAAAACCTGTCATTGCTGGTTATGACGCGACCGTCATCGGCAACCGACGCGACCCCCGAACCAATGCCGTTCAGGGTGGCTTGCAGAAGCTCTACTTCTGAAGTTGCCGTTGCAACCTTATCTTGACTCGATGTCAGTGCCACAAGAAAGGCCTCCATGGCGGGCTCATCTGTTCAGCCCCGGAAACAGATACCTGCCTGTTCCGCAGTGTGTCCGTCGTCCCGACCGGGTAAAATTTCTCCCGGCAAATTTAACCGTGAAATCTAAAGCAATCATTGATGGCCGGTCCGGATGGCGCTAATAGAGCGGGCATGATTGATAATCTCAAAATCATGCTTGCCCAGTTGAACCCGACAGTGGGCGCGATCGAGGCAAATTCGGACCGCGCGCGCTCGGTTCATGCTGATGCGGTAGCTGCAGGTGCCGACCTGCTTGTGTTCACGGAACTGTTCATCTCCGGATATCCGCCCGAGGACCTGGTTTTGAAACCCACCTTCGTTGATGCTTGCCAGCAAGCAGTAGAAAAACTTGCAAGTTTGACTGAAAATGGCGGAACGGCGATGTTGATTACTTCGCCCTGGGCTGTAGAAGGCAAACTCTACAATGCGGTAATCCTGCTAGAAAACGGGAAAGTGGATGCTGTTCGTTTCAAGCATGACCTGCCAAACTATGGCGTTTTTGATGAAAAACGCGTGTTCGATGCAGGCCCGGCACCGGGGCCTGTCAGCTTTCGCGGCGTGCGTATCGGGGTGCCGATTTGCGAAGACATCTGGACGGATGAGGTATGCGAAACACTGGAAGAAACCGGTGCAGAACTGTTTATCGTGCCAAACGGGTCACCGTTTGAGCGCGACAAGCAGGATGTGCGGCTGAACCTCGTCGTGGCGCGGGTGACAGAAACCAACCTACCGATGATCTACATCAATCAGGTCGGCGGACAGGATGAACTGGTATTTGACGGTGCTTCCTTCGTCTTGAATGCAGATCGGTCCCTGGCCTGCCAATTGCCGGAATTTGAAGAAGCGACATTGCTGACTGAATGGACCCGTGGTCCGGACGGTTGGGCATGCAGCAAATCAAGCACTTCGCGCCAGCTACTGGGTTACGAAGAAATCTGGCATGCGTGCGTGTTGGGAACGCGTGATTACGTGCGCAAGAACCGATTTGAGAGTGTCGTGCTGGGGCTTTCGGGCGGGATAGACTCTGCTGTCGTAGCGGCTATGGCGGTCGACGCACTGGGCGCGGACAAGGTTCACTGCGTCATGCTGCCCTACGAATACACCTCGTCAGACAGTCTCGAAGATGCCGAAGCGTGTGCAAAGGCTTTGGGCGTTCGCTATGACGTTGTGCCGATTTCCGAACCGGTTGGCGGATTTCTGAATACACTTGGGCCGATGTTCGAAGGTACGGCGGAAGGTATTACCGAAGAGAATATCCAGTCGCGCACCAGAGGCGCGATTTTGATGGCGATCTCCAACAAGTTCGGGTCCATGGTTCTTACAACCGGCAACAAATCGGAAATGTCGGTCGGCTACGCAACGCTGTACGGTGATATGAACGGCGGGTTCAACCCGATCAAGGATGTCTACAAGTCAGATGTCTATGCGTTGGCCAGCTGGCGAAACCAGTCTGACGC
The DNA here is from genome assembly GCA_024640405.1 of Alphaproteobacteria bacterium. GTDB lineage: Bacteria > Pseudomonadota > Alphaproteobacteria > Rhizobiales > Aestuariivirgaceae > Anderseniella. The sequence continues at coordinate 28,450 of JAHEFB010000008.1, forward strand.
AACCGGCCTGGAAGGCCCGGCAGCGCGTGTGATTCCGGAGCGCATCATCACCAAAGCACCGTCTGCCGAGTTGCGTCCTGACCAAACGGATCAGGATTCATTGCCGGAGTATGACGTGCTGGACGACATTCTGGATGGTCTGGTCGAGAGCGAAACCGCACTGGCTGATCTGGTTGCCAAAGGCCACGACCCCAAAGTCGTCGAGCGCATTCAACACCTGCTCTATATTGCCGAGTACAAACGCCGCCAGGCTGCGCCGGGCGTCAAAATCACCCGCAGGGCATTTGGCAAGGAACGCCGCTACCCGATAACCAACGGGTTCCGGGACAAGGCTTGAGACATGACCATTACAGTTCGCTTCGCACCCTCCCCTACGGGCCGCATACATATCGGCAATGCCCGGACAGCCATCTTGAACTGGCTGTTCGCACGCAAGGCAAACGGCCGTTTCATACTCAGGTTTGATGACACCGATCTCGAGCGCTCCACCAAGGAATACGCCGATGGAATTGCAACCGACCTCAATTGGCTTGGCCTGAAACCGGATGAAACATACCGGCAGTCGGAACGGTTTGCCCTGTATGACGCAGCGGCCGGAAAGCTCAAAAGTGATGGCCGCTTGTATGCCTGTTATGAGACTGCTGAAGAACTTGACTACAAGCGCAAACGTCAACTGGCACGCCGCCAACCTCCGATTTATGACCGGACCGGACTTAACCTGTCTGATGAAGAACGGGCCAAACTGGAAGCAGAAGGCCGCAAACCTCACTGGCGTTTCAAACTGGATCAACGTGACATTCACTGGAGCGACCTGGTGCGTGGTGATGTACACATCGATACATCGTCGCTTTCCGATCCTGTCCTGATCCGCGAGGATGGCAGTTATCTGTACACGCTGCCGTCGGTTGTCGATGACATCGACATGGGACTGACCCACATCATTCGCGGCGAAGACCACACTACCAATGCGGCGGTACAGGTGGAGATATTCGAAGCGCTCGGAGCCCCGGCGCCGGAATTTGCACATCACTCGCTGCTGATAGGTGCAGACGGCAAAGGCCTTTCAAAACGCCTTGGATCGCTGTCGATTGCAGCAATGCGGGAACAAGGGCTGGAAGCCATGGCCGTCGTCAGTCACGGCGCGCTGATTGGCACGTCGGAAGCGATTGAACCGCACACCGGCATGGAGACACTTCTGGAAGCGTTTGATTTATCGAAACTGTCCAGGGCGCCAGGCCGGTTCGACATGGCGGAGCTGGAAAACCTCAATGCCCGTATTGTGCACCAGTTATCCTATGCGGAAGTCCGGGACCGTCTTGCCGCCTTGCAATCAGATGGCGGTGAAGAGTTCTGGCAAGCCGTGCACGGCAACGTCTCCAAGGTTCACGATGCAGCGGAATGGCATGAGATTGTTTTTGGCGACATTACTGGCGAAATCGCCAGCGAAGATCGCGATTTCATCTCACAAGCAGCCGGTCTGCTGCCTGATGAGCCGTGGGATGACAGGACCTGGAAATCCTGGACTGGCGCTGTCAAGGACGCCAGCGGCAGAAAGGGCAAGGCATTGTTCATGCCGTTGCGCATGGCGCTGACGGGAAAGCAGCATGGACCCGAACTTGCAAACCTGCTGCCGCTCATCGGCCGGGGACGTGTCGCGGCAAGGCTGTGCCCGATGCCGCAGGACATAGTTCAACCATAGCAAAAGCATGATAGTGCCGGAAACATCCAGGGAGTTATGATCCGCGTAACCTGGGCAGGACCAACACCATGAAGATTGCCGAACAAACCAGCAGCAGCGCAACGATCTCGCGCCAGCCCACCGGTTCGCCGAGCAGCAGCAGGCTGGAATAGACCCCGACCACCGGAACCGCCAGAACGCCAATTGCGGCATAGACGGCGGGAAACATGGACACGATCTTGAAGTAGGCCCACTGGCAAAACACCATCGGGAACGCCAGTACATACGCGAAGGCCAGGATCGCCGGCGTGCTGAGTGTTTGCAGGGCCGGCACGGGCTCCAGGGCCAGTGCGCCAATACTTACCGGAACTGACGCCAGCAGCAACTGCCACCCGATAATCGTTGCAACCGGTGTTCGCCAGTCATGCCGCTTGAACAAAACTGTCCCGACCCCCCACGACAAAGCGGCACCCAGCATGAACATTGATCCGACAGGCGCCGTTCCAAGCACCGCCATGTCATGGCCAATCAAAACCGCAAGGCCGGCCAATCCAAGTCCCAACCCGGCCAACACTGGAAATGCCGCCCTTTCGCCCAGCACCGGAATCGCGAACAGCGCTGCCCATACCGGCATGGTGAATGCAATAATCGACGCCCGGCCGGCCGGCACCAGCGTCAGGCCATAAGCGGAACACAAATGCCAGCCGACCATGTTGAAAATGCAGCACAACACGAGCGGCTGGAAGTCGCCAACCGGCACACGCAAGGTATTGCCCGACAATCTGGAAATACAAAGCAGGGCACCGCCGCCAAGTGAAAGACAGATTGTCCTGAACCACCACGGACTGACCTCTCCGAGAATAATTTTCATGCCCGGCCAGTTAACACCCCAGAACACAGTTACCGCCGCCAGCAGAACAAATCCCGCGATCGGCAATCCTTCCGGTGAGGGGCGCCCAGGGGCATATGGCTCAGTCAACTTGCGGAATCTCGCGATCCGGGTTCGGAACCTTGAAAGCGGCCTGGACAGCCGGACGAGCGGCTATTTCCTTGTACCAGCGTTTGGCATTCGCAAATTCATTCATGTCAATCTGTTGCCATTCAAACCGGGACGCCCACGGCCAGGCCGCCATGTCCGCAATCGAATATTCTCCCGCCAGAAACTCTTCTTCCGCCAGCCTGCGGTCAAGCACGCCCCAAAGCCGTTTGGTCTCAGCTTTGTAGCGCTGTTCGGCATACTCGGACTTGCCCTGATTGAAATGTAGGAAATGGTGGGCCTGGCCCAGCATCGGACCAAAGCCGCCCATCTGCCACATCAGCCATTCGATGGTCTGCCAGTAGCGAGGTCCATCGGATACAAGGAACTGACCGGTCTTGTTGGCAAGGTACATGAGGATTGCGCCGGACTCGAACACCGACTGGTCACTGTCATGATCATAAATCGCCGGTATCTTGTTGTTTGGAGATATTTTCAGGAAATGCGGCTGAAACTGCTCATCCTTCATGATGTTGATCGGATGGGTGGTGTATTCGAGCCCCATTTCTTCAAGCGCAATGGATGCCTTGTAGCCGTTGGGTGTACTCCATGTGTAAAGATCGATCATGGCAGTCGTATTCTCCTTGGTGTTTCAGATGAGAAAAGTGGGTTTTCAGGGCCACGGGGTCAAGCAAGCACGGTGTTGTTTGCAGCCTTTTCGAGCTCGAGGATGGCGTTGTAGTGTGCAGGGTCCGGAAATGTAATACCTGACAAGAGCAATTCGGCACGAACATCACTCAGTGCGGGGTCGTCCAGCGCATGGCGAAGCGCCATCCGCAGCCGCTCCACGGTATGAGCAGTAGCCGTCAGCGACGTTATGTAAGGCAATCCTGGCACTTTGGGGGTCTGTCCCAGCAACCTGACCCGTGAAATCAACCCGGGATCAACTCGCGACAGCAGTGAAAACGTCACAGCGTCAATGCAGGCAACGTCCGCCCTGCCTTGCGCAACCTGCTGCAGCGACCGCCGGTGGCCGCCGGAACTCAACAGGGAACTGAAGAACGGTTCGCGCTGGCCGGTCTGGTTTGCGACAACCGCACGCAAGGCAAGCAGGCCCGACATGCTGTCTTCGGTATTGTAAACCGCCCTTCTGTTTCTACAGTCGTACAGTGAATGCAGATTTGAAGATGCCGGAACTACGATCATGGACGAATAGGATCCGTCGGGATCACACCCCTTGCAAGCATACACCGGCAGTCCCAGCAGCCTCACCCTGCCTTGCAGTTGATGGGTCAGCGGATAACCGCAGGTTTGCGAGAACAGCAGGTTGGGCGCCAACCAATGCCGCTCCAGATCATCAGGGGTAACGCAGACCTCGGGAACATCGACTATCCCCTGCCGCCGCATGTGGCCGGCAACACCCGCCCACCACGCGCGGGTGGCTCCGGCGAGTTCCGGCAGGTCGTACATCGGCAGTGACGCAAATTTCATCTGAAAATCGCCGTAGTTGCTGGCAGGCAGTCAAACAATGGCAGCGTTCTAGCAGGTAAATGCCTGTCCTACAAAGCAGAGCGGCTGTTTTCCCGGCACGTGGCACAAAGACGCCCGAATGGCTTGCAGTTCATGACACATGGGTTAAGGTTACACCCGGATTGGGCGCTTGGTGACATGGATGTGTCTCGTTTCAGCAATACTGCAATGACGAGCTTGCTGCTACGATAACGCCAAAAATGCCAGGCGACGGCATCCGGGGAACTGAAAGACGCCGGGAGTACCGGCGCTTAACGGGGTGGGAAGAGGGTTACATGATTCAATTGGCCGGCAAGCGACTTGTACAGATGGCGTTGATCATGCTCACTGTATCGCTGTTATTGTTTCTGGCATTTGAAGCAGACAAGTACAGTCTGGCTGGCAAGGTCCTCGGTGCATATTCAACGCAAGATCAAAGGCTGTTGTGGCTGGAGGAAAACGGCTACAATGCGCCATTCGTTCAACGCTATTTCACCTGGATCATCAATGCGGCGCGCGGTGATTTCGGCGAGTCGGTGCAGTTTGCGACTCCTGTTTCAAAACTGCTCAAGGATCACCTCCTCAACACCGCCGTTCTTGGCGGTCTGGTGTTCACCATAACAGTGTCAATTGCCCTTGTGCTTGGCGTCTTGTCCGGTATTGCCGAAGGTTCAACGCGAGATCGCGGCATCACCGTTCTGGCTGTTATAACCACGTCTGTTCCGGAGTTTGCTTCTGCCACCATTCTCGTGGCGATCTTTGTATTCTGGCTGGATATATTACCGGGAACATCGCCGTTCAGCAACGGGTTGACGTGGTCGGACGCCAACCAGCTTGTGCTGCCAGTGATGGTGCTGGTCATATACAATTTCGGTTACTACACCCGCATGACGCGGGCTTCCATGGCTGAAGTAATGACCTCGCAATACGTGCGAACTGCCATTCTCAAGGGGCTGCCGTATAAACGGGTGATTATGCGGCACGCGCTGCGAAACGCCCTGATTGCGCCGTTTACGGTCATGATCCTGCAGTTGAACTACCTGCTGTCCGGGGTGATCGTGACCGAGGTGTTCTTCTCATACAAAGGGTTTGGGAAGCTGCTCTACGAGGCGGCGCTGTTCGGCGATATTTTCGTTATCGAGGCTTGCGCCATGGTGGCGGTGTTCATTGCAGTGTTTTCGCAGTTTGTCTCTGACATCGGCTACACGCTTCTAAATCCACGTATTCGGTTCAGCTGAGGACACAGACCCATGACAGATACAACAGCTGAACAGACCAACACACCCGATTCAAATTCCGGATTGAAGAAGTTTCTGAGCTCGTTTTCCCTGCTTCGTGAAAGCTGGGTCGGCATGATCGGGTTGTTCCTGGTTGTGTTCTGGGTGTCGATTGCAATCTTCGTCGACCTTCTGCCACTGCAGGACCCGCTTGCCCAGACCCGCGGCGCCATCAACCTGCCGATGCTGACAGAAGACAAAAAAGGCATCATGCACTGGATGGGCACTGATGATCGCGGCCGTGACCTGTTGGCGCGCCTGCTGCACGGGTCCAGAGTCGTCCTGTTCTGGTCTACCCTGGCGACAATCGTTGCCTACTCGGTTGGCATGCTGATGGGCGTAACGGCCGGGTATCGAGGCGGCTGGTGGGACGAAATCATCTCTTTCATGGGCAATGTGCTGTTGTCGTTCCCGCAGATTGTACTCCTGCTGGTGATCTTGACGGCATTCGGACCGAATTCCAACGTTGGCGTATGGATGAATTCGACGCTTGGACTGGGCAAGACCGTTGTGTCCGGCGCGCTGATCATCGTGGCCATCACTTTCTCCACGGCTCCGCAGGTTGCCCGTATCGTGCGTGGTATCGTGCTTGACCTGAAAACCCGCGATTACATTGCGGCAGCTGAGGTTCGCGGCGAAGGCCCGCTATGGATCATGCTGGTGGAACTTCTGCCAAACGCCCGCGGGCCCCTGATTGTGGACGCCTGCCTGCGCCTCGGGTACGTGATCATCACCATTGCATTGCTGGGTTTTCTATCACTCGGACTGCCGCCCCCGGATCCGGATTGGGGCAAGATGATTTCGGACGGGCGCCAGTGGGGCTATAATGGCCTGAACATCATGCTGTGGCCTGCCCTGGCGATCTCTTCGCTGGTACTGGGTTTGAACCTGCTGGCCGATGGCCTGCGTGAAATTTCGCTGAGGGATTGATCCTATGGCCAAACCGGACATGAGCACACCTGTTCTGGAATGCAACAACGTCTCGATCTCATATTATACGAGAGCAGGTGAAATACCCGCAGTTGTTGATTTCAACATGAAAGTCATGCCCGGCGAAGCCGTCGGCATTGTGGGTGAGAGCGGCTGCGGCAAGTCCACCGTCGCGCTCGCCATCATGCAGTACATGGGAAAGAACGGCGACATTGTCGGCGGCGAAATCAAGTTCATGGGGCGCGACATGCGTACCATGTCGGAAGAAGAACTGCGTGACATTCGCGGCTCGCGCATTTCCATGGTTTATCAGGAACCGATGGCTTCCCTGAACCCGTCCATGTTGATCAAGGAACAACTCAACGAAGTTTTGATCTATCACGAGGGCATCAGCGAGGAAGAGGCTTCAAAACGGTCCATAGAGATGCTGGATGCCGTGCGCCTGCCCGATCCTCAGCGGGTCATGGACTCATTCCCGCACCAGATTTCAGGTGGCCAGCAGCAGCGTGTCGTTATTGCCATGGCGCTGCTGTCCAAACCGCAGTTGTTGCTTCTGGATGAACCCACAACCGCGCTGGATGTAACCGTGGAGGCCGGTGTTGTCGAGTTGATCAAGGACATCTCAAAACAATTCGGCACGTCGATGATCTACATCTCGCACAATCTGGGTCTTATCCTGGAAACCTGTGACAAGATCGCGGTGATGTATTCCGGCGAAGCCGTTGAATTTGGTTCGGTCAGCCAGGTGTTTGACGAAATGCGCCACCCTTACACCCGCGGCCTGTTCAATTCCATTCCCCTGCCCGGTGCCGACCGGTACTCGAGGCCATTGGTTCCGATTCGCGGGCAGTTGCCGCTGCCACACGAACGTCCGACCGGCTGTAACTTCGGGCCACGCTGCGACCATTTCAAGGATGGCGTATGCAATGTTGAAGCGTTGCACATGCAGGACGTTTCGGCCCATCTCGGTCATCAGGTACGCTGCGAACGGTATCTGAATATCGACTGGGAAGCTGCAAAACCAAAGGCGGTGGCAGGCGAGGCCATCAGTTACGGCAAAACCATTCTGCAGGTTAAAAACATGCAGAAATATTACGAGGTTCATGACCGATCGCTCAAGGCGTTGATTTCCGGCAAGGCGTCCCGATTTGTGAAGGCCAATGAAAAACTCGACTTCGAGGCCCGTGAAGCCGAGACTGTGGCTATTGTCGGTGAATCCGGCTGCGGAAAATCAACTTTTGCCAAGGTAATGCTGGGTCTTGAAACCGCGACAGGCGGCGAAGTCATACTCAATGGGCAGGAGATCGGACAGATAACAGTCCACAAGCGCACGCCGCAAATGGTCGGTTCGATGCAGATGATCTTCCAGAATCCGTTTGAAACCCTCAATCCGTCGCATACCGTCGGCAGTCAGATCGGCCGGGTTTTGCGCATGTTTGGTGTGGCGAAGAACAAGGAAGAGGCGCTTGAAAAAACCTACAAGTTGCTGGATCTGGTGAAGTTGCCGCGTGATTTTGCAATGCGTCGTCCACGTCAGTTGTCAGGCGGTCAAAAACAACGCGTCGGTATTGCACGAGCCTTTGCCGGCGAAGCCCAGGTGGTGGTTGCCGACGAGCCGGTGTCAGCGCTGGATGTGTCCGTGCAGGCAGCCGTGACAGGACTTTTGACCGATATTCAGCGTGAACGGCGCACGACCATGCTGTTCATTTCGCATGATCTGTCGGTGGTGCGATATCTGGCGGACCGGGTCGTGGTCATGTATCTCGGCCAAATCATGGAACAGGGCGACACCGACGACATCTACTCGCCACCTTACCACCCCTATACGGAAGCTCTGCTGTCGGCTGTGCCGATTGCCGACACTTCCATCACCAAAAAGCACATCGTGCTCGAGGGTGAACTCCCCTCGCCGATGAACCCGCCATCGGGCTGCCCGTTCCAGACCCGCTGTCCGCGCAAGATCGGCGCTGTTTGCGAGGACGAGTTACCGGCAGTCAAGGATCTGGGAGGCGGCCACAAGATCATGTGCCATCTGAGTGAAGAAGAACTCAGGGCAATGGAACCGGTTATAGCGATGCCTTCCGACAAGAAGAAAAAGGCTGCTGCCGCTGCCAACCCGGGACGGGCCAAGGCTGCACTGGCAGCCGCGTCAATAGCGGCAATTCCCGGCGTCGATACGCCGCCTGTACCCAGGGCCAAGACTGCCGCCAAGATCGAACTAACCGTAAAGAAGGCTCCGCCGAAAAAGGCCGCCGCAAAGAAACCCGCAGCGAAAAAGGCGACCGCCAAAAAACCGGCGACAGGCAAAACCGGCCCCGAACGACTGAAAAAACCTCGCGGGAAGGCGGATGACCTGAAGCAGATTTCCGGAGTCGGGCCTAAACTCGAACAGACGCTGAACGGTCTCGGCTTCTGGCATTTCAACCAGATCGCCAAATGGAGGAAGTCCGACATTGCCATCGTTGATGACGAGCTGTCATTCAAGGGCCGTATCGAGCGGGATGACTGGGTCAAACAGGCCAAGGCCCTGGCACGCAAGTAATACCACGTCAGTTATCGCTTCTTGTTCAGGTGATAGGTGAGCGCAAGTGCCACGCAGTGGCGCAAGGCTGCTTCATGCACGAGATCTTCTGTTGAAATCAGAATTGCGCGGCGGCCCTCGAATTCAAAAAGGCCGGGGTACAATTGCTGAAAATCATCAGCCAGTGACGAGTTGCAACTGAAGTAGAGACCGACCATGTCGGCCCGTATTGGGTGGCGATCGATGCGCAGAGTTGTTCCGATGCGTGGTTTTGCAGGCAAATAGCTTGGCTGGCCCCATTTCAGGGTTTCCTGAAGCTTGCCAATCTCGGGATGCCGACCGGCTTCATCCATAATCAACCTTCTGAGTTCTAGCAATTTGCCCCGTATGGAATTTTCATAATTCCCGAACACCTCCCGAACCTTTCGATCCAGGATTTTCACATCCTTCGGGACTTTCAGTTTCATGTCAGACGCCCCCATTCATCGCATCCCGACAACCGGATCGGGATCTATTTCGCGCAGCAGCTTGCGGCGCATGGCGCGGGCAAAGTCATCATAGTCTTGAGCCACTTCGACGAAACTGCCGTCACCAACTGCCAGCCGTTCACGATAATAATCGTCCAGTTGCTTGTCTTCATTCAGAATTGCCAATCCGTTCAACGTTACATTACGGGCGATCGCCATGGACCGTGCCTCACTCAACACCGTTGAGTACTGGCGCGGCGGGGTTTCACGTCCGTCGCCGGACACATCCACGACACGCCGGCTGGATTGTATGGCGTTTTCGTCAATCGACCTGATGGCATGGGCAACACCATCGCCAATGCCGGTACCGCCGACCTGATTGCGCGGCATGGCTGCAATAATGGCGGCTGCACGTTCCACTTCTGCCGCGTTGCTCAGGACAAACCAGCCTGTTTCATCTTTCGGATACCGTGCTTCTGCCCAGATCAATACGTTCAATGCGATCTGTTTTTGCGGACCTGCTGTGATGGCGCGCAAAACGGCCGGATCGCGCAGAGCAGTGGCAATTCCCGTCAGTTGCAACCTGTACTCCGCATTATCCACGCTGCCTGATGCATCGACAGCCAGCACCAATTCAAGATCAACCTGACCACCGGCAAGAGCCACATCGGTAGCCGGGCCGCTCAACACCAGCAATACTGCTGTCAATGCGCCAAAAAACTGTCTCACAGCGCCATGTTGTGAAAGCGGTTGTCGCTTGCAGGCATGACTTGGCTGGCTGCTAAGTGATTGCATCGCTGCGTGGAATATTCTCATCAAGGACATGGGTCATGAAATCGCATTATCGCGCAATTGTCATCGGCGGCGGCGTCGTCGGCTGTTCAATTCTGTATCATCTGACGAAAAAAGGCTGGTCGGATATTCTGCTCATCGAGCGCGACGAACTGACATCCGGTTCAACCTGGCATGCGGCAGGCGGATTCCATACCCTGAACGGCGACCCCAACGTCGCCAAGCTGCAGGAATACACGATCAACCTTTACAAGGAGATCGAGGAAGTCTCAGAGCAATCGACAGGTTGTCATGTCACTGGTGGTGTCATGCTGGTGTCGAACAAGGACCGCTTCGACTGGCTGAAAATGGCCCACGCCCGCAACAAGTACCTCGGTGTGGATACCCGCATGATCTCGGTTGAAGAAGCCGCCGAGCACTTTCCGCTAATGGACAAGGACCAGTTTGTCGGCGCCATGTGGCATCCACTGGAAGGCCACCTCGATCCATCCGGCACCACCCATGCCTATGCCAAGGCAGCGCGGGTAAACGGAGCTGAGATCGTGCGCCAGAACCGGGTTCTGGAAACCAACCAGTTGCCGGATGGCACCTGGTCAGTGGTTACGGAAAAAGGCACCGTTACCTGCGAGCACCTGGTCAACGCCGGCGGCCTGTGGGGACGTGAAGTCGGCCGCATGGCGGGCCTGGAACTGCCGGTTTTGTGCATGGCGCACCAGTATCTCATCACTGAGGAAATGCCGGAAGTTGTTGCCTACAACGATGCCAACGACGGCAAGGAGATCGTCCACGCCATCGACTTTGACGGTGAAATCTACATGCGCCAGGAAGGTAAAGGCATGCTGATGGGCACCTATGAGCCCAACGGCATACCCTGGTCGCCTACAGAGGCTCCATGGGATTTCTCCACCGAACTGCTGCCGCCGGACCTCGACCAGATTGCCGACAATCTGGAGCGTGGTTTCCAGCATCACCCGGCCTTTCAGTCTGCCGGCATCAAGAATATCATCAATGGCCCGTTCGCTTTCGGCCCTGACGGCAACCCGCTGATCGGTCCGGTCCGCGGCCTGCAGAACTACTGGGTGGCGTGTGGTGTCATGGCCGGGTTCAGCCAGGGCGGCGGCGTTGGTCTGGCACTCAGCAACTGGATTGTTGATGCAGATCCCGGATTCGATGTCTGGGCCATGGATATTGCGCGCTACGGCTCTTATGCCAACATGGCCTATACCAACAAGAAGGTACGCGAAAACTACGGTCGCCGCTTCCGCATCATGTTTCCCAATGAGGAGCTTCGCGCCGCACGCCCGTTGCGCACAACTCCGCTGTATGACCGGTTCAAGGCCATGGGAGCCTTCTTCGGGGCCTCCTACGGTATTGAAAGCGCCCTGTGGTTCGCGCCAGAAGGGAAAAAAGCCGAAGAAGCTGTTACATTCCGCCGCTCCGAGGCCTTCGGAATTGTTGGCGATGAGTGCCGGGCGGTGCGCAATTCAGTCGGTGTTCTTGAAATTTCCGGGTATGCCAAGTACGAGATCACCGGGTCCGGCGCCGAAGGCTGGCTGTCGCATCTGCTGGCCAACAAGGTACCAGCCAAGGGCCGCATGACCCTGGCTCCCATGCTTAAGGAAGACGGCAAGCTGATTGGCGATTTCTCGCTGGCCAAGGCGGACGACGAACGGTTTTACATATTCGGCTCAGGTGCTGCGGAGAATTTCCACATGCGCTGGTTCGAACAGCATCTGCCCGAAGACGGTTCTGTCAAGGTTCGTGCCTTTGGCCTGGAAATGTGCGGCCTGTCGATAGCCGGTCCGAATTCGCAGAAACTGCTGGCCAAACTTACAGACGCAGATGTCTCAACCAGCGCCCTGCCCTTCATGTCATTTCGCGAAATGGATCTGGGGCTGGTTCCGGCGAAGCTTGCCCGTGTCAGTTTCACCGGTGACCTGGGTTATGAAATCTGGGTGGCTGCAGAGTACCTCACTACGCTTCACACGATGATCATGGAGGCTGGTGAAGAATTTGACATCAAACCGGTGGGTGGACGGGCGTTGCTGTCGCTGCGGCTTGAAAAGAACTGGGGCACCTGGGCAAGAGAGTATCGTCCCATTTACGGCCCGTATGAAGCCGGCATGGGCCGCTTCGTCGCTTTGTCCAAAAACGATTTCATCGGTCGTGATGCGGCTGCCAGGGAAAAGGAAACCGGCGGCGAGCGCGCCATGACGGTGTTCACGGTTCACGGCAATGAAGTCGACGTGATCGGTGATGAACCGATCTATCACGGCGGCAAGTGTGTCGGCTGGATCACATCCGGCGGTTATGCTCATTCTGCAGGACAATCTGTTGCGATCGGGTTTGTGCCGAAAGAAATTGCCACTGAAACGGATGGGTTCGAGATTGAAATTCTCGGACAGAACTATAAAGCTAGCCCGCAACGCGATCCGCTGTTTGATGCTGATGCTTCGCACATGAGATCATGACCAAGTAGCCAGTCCGGGAGCTGCCAATGAAGTCGCATTACAAGGCCATAGTAATCGGCGGTGGTGTGGTTGGCTGCTCTGTGCTGTATCACCTGACAAAAGCCGGCTGGAGCGATGTGCTGCTTGTCGAGCGTTCGCAACTGACGTCCGGTTCGACGTGGCATGCAGCGGGTGGATTCCTGACACTGAACGGCGACCCCAACGTCGCAAAGCTGCAGGCCTACACGATCGAGCTGTATGACGAGCTGGAACGTATCTCCGGCCAGTCGTGCGGCCTTCACCGGTGCGGTGGTCTGCTCATGGCTGACAGCCAGGAGCGTATGGACTGGTTGAAGATGGCTCACGCCCGGTCCGCCTATCTCGGCCTTGAAACCGAATTGCTGACCCCTGCGCAAGCCAAGGCACGCATGCCCTTACTGGACGAGAGCAAGTTTACAGGAGCCATGTGGGACGCAGCAGAAGGTAATCTCGATCCATCCGGTACCACACATGCCTATGCCAAATCCGCCCGCATCCAGGGTGCCGAAATCGAGCTGGAAAACCGGGTCGTCGAACTGATACCCCGCAGCGATGGCGGCTGGGATGTGGTGACCGAAAAAGGCACTGTCGCCTGCGAACACGTGATCAACTGCGGCGGATTGTGGGCACGTGAGGTCGGGCGCATGGTGGGCATTGAGCTGCCGGTGCTTGCAATGGAGCACATGTACCTTGTCACCGACGACATGCCCGATGTGATTGCGTACAAGGAAGAGCACGGCGCGGACATGCCGATGATTGCCGACTTCGGTGCGGAAATCTATATGCGCCAGGAACGATCGGGCATGCTGCTTGGCACCTACGAACGGGACTGCCGGCCGTGGTCACCCAGAGACACGCCGTGGGATTTCGCCGCTGAACTGCTGCCGCCGGATCTGGATCGAATTACCCCATCGCTCGAGAAAACCTTCGCGAGTTACCCCGCCATGGGCGAGGCAGGCATCAAGAATGTCGTCAACGGCCCGTTCACATTCGCACCTGATGGCAACCCGCTGGTGGGCCCGGTTCAGGGTCTGTCCAATTACTGGTGCGCGTGCGGTGTCATGGCCGGTTTCAGCCAGGGAGGCGGTGTCGGCCTCAGCCTTGCCAACTGGATGGTCAACGGCGATCCGGGCGGAGATATCTGGGCCATGGATGTGGCGCGGTACGGTGATTGGGCGACGCGAAGCTATACCAATGAAAAGGTGCGCGAGAACTATTCAAAGCGGTTCTCCATCAAATATCCCAATGAGGAACGCCCGGCCGCCCGGCCCCATCAAACAACACCGCTTTTCGATGTGATGATTAGGCAGGGCGCCGTCATGGGTGACAATTGGGGGCTTGAGGTTCCGTTGTGGTTTGCGCCGGAGGGTGTTGAACCCTTTGATATATTCTCCTTCCGGCGGTCCAATGACTTTGCTCACGTGAAAGCAGAGGTTCTGAACACCCGTGAGCGGGTCGGCGTCACGGAGATTGCCAACTTTGCCAAATACGAGATCACAGGACCAGGCGCGGAAAGCTACCTGTCGCGCCTGATGACCAACAAGATGCCACGCACCGGGCGCATTTGCCTGACCCCCATGCTCAATGAACAAGGCAAGCTGATCGGTGACTTCACCATCGCCAAGGCCGCAGATGACCGCTTCATGATGTGGGGCTCGGCGCCGGCGCAGATTTATCACATGCGCTGGTTTGAAAAGCATCTGCCCGATGATCAGTCGGTTCGGGTCGAGCGCCTAGACCTCGGTCTCGTCGGTCTATCCATTGCCGGGCCGAAATCCCGCGAGGTGCTTGCTGCGCTCACCGATGAGGATGTGTCCAATGCCGGCTTCCGTTTCATGGATTATCGCGAGATCGATGTGGCCAGTGTTCCCGCCAGGGTCAATCGCATCACCTACACCGGCGACCTCGGCTTTGAACTCTGGATTAAACCGGAATATGAGCGGCGGCTGTATACGGCAATCATGAAGGCAGGCGAAGCGTATGGTATTGTCAATTTTGGCATGCGCGCACTGCTTGCCATGCGCCTGGAGAAAAATTTTCCGACCTGGTATCGCGAACTCAGACCAATCTACGGCCCTTTTGAGGCCGGTATGGATCGCTTCATTGATCTGACAAAGAACGATTTCATCGGTCGCGAGATGGCGCAGGCCGAACACGATGGCGCCGGCAAACTGGCGCGGGTCACGTTTGTCGTGGACGCCGATGATGCAGATGTCATTGGCGACGAGCCGGTTTCACACGACGGCAAAATTGTTGGCTGGGTGACATCAGGCGGCTATGGCCACTATGTCAATGCATCGCTGGCACAAGGCTATATTCCAAAACAGCTGGTATCTGAAAAAACCGGATTTGAAATCGAGATCATGGGTGACATGCGCCCTGCCCGCATCCAGCACGAGCCTCTGTTTGATCCTGCCGGCGAACGGATGAGGAGCTGACACGGATTATGAAAATCAGAAAGCTGGAAACATTCACCAACGGGTTTGTCGGTTTTGTACGTGTCACCGCAGACACGGGAGACACCGGCTGGGGCCAGGTCTCCACCTATCACTCAGACATCACCGCACAAATCTTTCACAGGCAGGTTGCGCCTTATGCACTGGGGGAGGATGCGTATGATTTCGACGACCTGCTGGATCGCATTACAGAGCGCGAGCACAAGTTTCCGGGCTCTTATCTGCGCCGGGCCATGGCCGGACTGGATACCGCGCTGTGGGACTTGCGCGGGCGGGTGGAGAGCAAACCGGTAACCGAGTTGCTCGGCGGCTCTCCGGGACCCTTGCGGGCTTATGCATCCTCGATGAAACGTGACATAACCCCTGAAGATGAAGCCGCCCGTATGTGCAGATTGCGGGACCAGTGTGGTTTTGACGCCTTCAAGTTTCGTGTTGGCGCCGAGTGCGGCCGGGATGTCGATGAATGGCCGGGCCGTACAGAAGCCATTGTACCTGTAATGTGCAAGGCGCTGGGTGACGATGCGGCCAAACTGGTTGACGCGAATTCCGGGTTCTCGCCGGCACGGGCCATTGAAGTGGGCAGACTGCTGGAGTCGGAAGGCGTTTCACATTTCGAAGAACCCTGCCCTTACTGGGAACTGGAGCAGACCAGGCAGGTTACCGATGCACTGTCCATTGATGTCACCGGCGGCGAACAGGATTGCGACCTGTCGTGGTGGCGACACATGATCGGGATGCGCGCGGTTGACATCGTACAACCGGATGTCATGTACATGGGTGGTCTGGCACGCACGCTAAGGGTCGCCGCCATGGCTGCACAGGCCGGCCTGCCCTGTACACCGCATTGCGCAAATCTCTCGCTGGTTACCCTGTGCACCATGCATCTGCTGCGTGCCATTCCCAACGCCGGCAAATACCTGGAGTTCTCGATCGAGGGAGAAGACTACTATCCCTGGCAGACTGGTCTGTTTGTTGAAGATCCATACAAGATCATTGATGGAAAGGCGACCGTAACAGATGCGCCTGGCTGGGGGTTCGAAGTCAGTCCGGCCTGGCTGGACAAGGCGATATACCAATCAAGTGAGTTTTCTGCATAAACCGCATCCATTGAAAAGGCAGCAGCCATGCGCGACACCGTGTTCAGCGACGACCGGAAAAAATCCTATTTCAACCCTGAAGGCAAGGACAAGCCGATGCGATCGCCGGTACCGCATTCGGTGCTGGAAAAAGCGCGCGACTACCGCCGCCAACGGATGCTGGATCAGGTGATCAAGCACGATTGTGCGGCCATCTTGATGTACGACCCTCTAAACATCCGCTACACGTTTGATCTGTCCAACATGCAATTGTGGGGCACGCACAACCCGTTTCACTACGCCATGTTGTTTGCCGACAGCCATTCGATCAATTTCGAGTATCACGGCGCCGAGCATCTGGCAGACGGGCTTGCGACCGTGCGCGACATCCGTCCCGCCAAAAGCTGGTTCTACTTTTCTGCGGGAGGCCGACTGGACGAGCGCGTCAATGCGTGGGCCGACGAAGTCGTGGACGAATTGAAAGCCCATGGTGGTGGCAATATGCGGCTGGCGGTCGACAAACTGGAGCCGATGGGCACGTTTGCACTGGCTGAACGCGGCGTTACAATCGTCGAAGGCCAGGAACTGACCGAACTGGCTCGCGAGATCAAGTCGGCAGACGAGCTTGAGTTGATGAAGTGGACGATCCGGGTTTGCGAGGCCGGCATGGCGCGTATCTGGGAAAACTCGCTCCCGGGAAAAACCGAGCAGGAAATCTGGGCAGAGCTGCACTATGAAAACATCCGTTCCGGCGGCGAGTGGATCGAAACCCGCCTGCTCACCATTGGTGAACACAGCAATCCCTGGTTTTCCGAAGCCTCGGATTTCGTAGCCAGTGAAGGCGACATAATCGCCTTTGATACTGACCTGATCGGTCCCTATGGCTATTGCGCCGACATTTCTCGCACCTGGACTATCGGCCATACCCGGTTTGATGCCAAGCAGCATGAACTGTACTCAGCAGCGCTTGAGCAAATCGAGCACAATGCCTCGATTCTGAAAGCCGGCATGACATCGCGGGAGTTCAACGAGAAGTCCTGGCGGATACCGGAAAAATATCAACCGTGCCGCTATTCGGTGGCTCTGCACGGAGTTGGCCTGTGCGACGAATACCCGTCTTTACCGCTGCATCCGGACTTTGACAGGGCCTATGATTTCACGTTTGAGGAAAACAGCGTGGTGTGCGTTGAAAGCCTGATCGGCGAAAAAGGCGGCAAGGAATGCGTCAAGCTCGAAACCCAGGTGGTTGTAACACCCGACGGCGTCCGGGCGCTTGACACTTTTCCATGGGAAGACGTTTAAACTGTTTCAAAACAGACAGTTGGTAAGACTTACTTAAACTTTTGAAAACTTCGCGTTAACCCGACTCGCAGCATCAATCACATCATGAGTAATGTGATTGATTTTGCGTTTAAATCCCGCGAACGTGAGTTGTCCCGACGCAGGATGAGTGAACCACCCGCAGCCATTGTACTGTTGACCGAGGCCGGCAAAATAGCCGCCTGGGCCAACGGCCTGAATGAGCGAATCGAGGATGTGTGGTTCGGTGAAGACCATGAAGTTCAGTGGCAGCCATTTTCCGTCGCGGAGGCAATGGCCGAGCAACTGCGACAGCATCCTGCCGCGCTGGCAATGGCACAGGCCGGATTTCGAATAGAGGCCGTTCGTATCTAGGGAATTTTAGTTGATTCCGCTCACGCAAGCAGCCTGACGGCCGCGTTCCGCTGGGGCGCACTTCGTGCGACGGCCGGTCGGCCTTGCCTCAGCACTGCGTGTTTCGGATTTGTTTATTCCGCTCACGCAAGCAGCCTGACGGCTGCGCTCCTCTGGGGCGCACTTCGTGCGACGGCCGGTCGGCCTTGCCTCAGCACTGCGTGCCGGGTTTATTCCGCTCACGCAAGCAGCCTGACGGCTGCGCTCCGCTGGGGCGCACTTCGTGCGACGGCCAGCCGGCCTTGCCTCAGCACTGCGTGCTTCGGAAGGGAGTTCATCATTACAGTAGTTGCGGGGGTTGGAGAACGGCCTGAGCGAAGCGAGGACAAGCTGTTCGACCAGAAAAATGACAACCATTCAATCAGCCAAGCCACTTAAACCAGCAGGGCACGCTGCTTCACGTCTTTGGTCCACATATAAACGGCCAGCAGAGGTTGCAGCCCGACATTGGTGGCGTGCGGAACATAGGGCTCGTGCCAGACGGTTTCACCGGGTTCGCGTGGTGAGAAGACTTCATCGCGCACCCGCCATTCACTCATACCCGACAAGATCCAGTAAAGTTCGGGAGCCGGATGGGAGTGGTTGGGATAGTTGAGTCCCGGTCCAAGCAAGAACAGCCCCAGAAGAAAATCATCGCCGGCGTAGACACCGGTTGGCCCGATGATTTCTGCATAGGCATAATTGTCCATATAATGCGGCTGGCCCATGGCTTCGTTGGAGTAATTCGGGTTCTGGGTCCAGTGGAGGTCTTCCTCCACTGCCGCCAGCGCTGCAGCCACATCAGGGGCGACGAGCAACGTCGAGGCGACCACGTCCGGCAGGAACCGGCAGGCCGGCAATCGCCTCGCTGTCGGAACAGTCAATGCGGTGGCAGTGGTATCTTGCTGGACAAGCCGCGCCAAAGCTTCATCCACGCCGTCTTCACCGGTACTGTTGGTTCGCAAGGTGGAGCGGATGGCGCGGATCAGCCACTGCGCTGTGTCGTGAACATGCGATGCCATGTGCAACCCCTTCCCCAAAAGTCAGATCCCAACCGTGCCGTTCAACCGATAGCGCGTACATGGGCCAAACGGACAGCAAAAATCGCCAACAAGATTAACATCGAAACATTTTCGCTGACCACTTTTCAGATCGCTGCAACCAGTCCATGCTGACCGAATATTGCCAACCAGCCAATTACAGGTGACACCGTGGACGCAATCGACTTCATATTGGGACTGGACGCGTCTCGTGTTCCTGAAAGCGCCCGCTACCATGCCACCCGTGTTCTGATTGACACGCTGGGTGTAGCTGCCGCCGCTACACAAACCGACAATTCTCGAATTCTTCGCGATTTCGCCAGCACCGCATTTGCTGCACCAGGCACGTCAGCAAAACTGCTGTTTGACGGACGCTCCGTATCGCTGCCAGGTGCGGGCTTCGCCAACTCGGGATCAATTGACTCTCTGGACGCCCACGATGGGCAGAGAAACACCAAGGGGCATATGGGCGTTGTCGTCATTCCGACCTTGTTTGCATTTGCGCGAACACCGATGCCTGTGTCGGGCAAAGAATTCATGACTCGACTGGTGATCGGTTATGAAATTGCTACCCGGGCAGGCCTGGCGCTGCACGCAAGCGTATCTGATTATCACACGTCCGGCTCCTGGAACGCGCTTGCAGCTGCTGCAATCGGCGCCCGTGCCCTCAAGCTTGACGCTGACTGGACCCGGCATGCGATCGGCATTGCTGAATACAACGGCCCACGATCGCAAATGATGCGTTGCATCGACTATCCGACCATGGTCAAGGATGGCGCGACCTGGGGCGGATTTACAGGCATTGCAGCGGCGCAACTCGCTCAGTTGGGCCACACAGGCGCGCCAGCCGTCACAATGGAAAATCCGGATCTGGCGGTCTACTGGAACGATCTTGGCGGACGATGGTATGTTACCGATCAGTACGTCAAACTGTATCCCGTATGCCGCTGGGCCCAGCCGGCCATTGCAGCGGCCCTGTCCCTGAGTAATCAGTTTGATGTGGCAGACATTTCCGGAATCCGTATCCAGACCTTCCACGAAGCAAAGCGCCTGCCGCTGGCAGAACCTGCCAACACCGAACAGGCGCAATATTCGATCAAGTTCCCCGTTGCCGCCGCATTGGTGCGCGGCCACATCGGCGTCGAAGAAGTTTCCGGGGCAGCACTCAGCGACCCCGACATCCTGCGGTTGGCCAACATGATCGAAGTTACCGAGGACAATGAAGCCAACGCGGCTTTTCCGAAAGACCGTCTCGCAAGGGTCGGCATTTCGCTGGCTGACGGGCGGGAACTTGAAAGCGGGATGATGAAGGCGGTCGGCGACCCCGAAGACCCGATCAGTGACGCCGCCCTGCATGAGAAGTTTACCGGCCTCGCCGCACCGGTTCTAGGCAAGGCCAGGGCCGGAAAGTTGCTTGAGACATGCGAAAGTCTCTGGGAGGCTGAATCAATCTCGGAACTGCTGGACCTGGTAACATCACCGGCGAGAGATTAAGCAATCTCCAGTGCTGCCTTGCGGCCTTCGTAAATGGCCATGTGAGCCTTGCGGGGCGCATTGCAGTCACCCACCGTGCTGTATGGCGGACAATCACCCAGAGCCTGAATGTCCTCAGCAAACTCCGTGTCGGGGCTGGCGACGGTCGCCAGTACCAGTGTGTCAAAATGCTGCTCGAAAGTATCGCCCGTCAGCAAGCTCACAAATCCGGCTTCCGAACCCTCATTTCCAGGTTTGCCCCACGACAGCAGAGCGGTATCGGTTAGGGCGATGCCGCCGTGGCGGGCAAATCTGGCGCGAGCAGCACCGTCGGCTCCGGTGCCGGCCAGCTCCGCCGCCAGTACCGCGTTTGCTGTCATGGCGGTCACTTTGTGACCAGCCTCGGCCAGAAACATTGCGGTTCCAATGCCACGCCAGGAATGCAGGTCATCCAGCACCAGCACCCGCTCGCCAATCATTACTCCGTTGCTCAGGACCCTGTGATAGCTGAGAACGTTTTCTTCGTCATGACCCGGCAACTCATCGTTCATCGGCAGGGCCCGCTGGAAGCCGGACGTTACAGGTTTGATGCCGGTTGCAACAATGATGTGATCAGGATGCAACCGGCGGACTGTCAGCGGCGTTGCCTCCTCGCCAAGTCTTACATCAACACCCAGGCGGTCCAGTTCATCGCCGTACCATCTGATATGATCGGCAATTCTGGATCGTGTCGGCTGGCGGGCTGCCAGTTGCCACTGACCGCCAATCATCGGTCCGCGTTCCATCAGGGTCACCTTGTGCCCCGCTTCCGCCGATACCCGGGCAGCTTCAAGGCCTGCTGGTCCCGCGCCAACCACCAGTATGGACTTGCGGCGTTCCGCCCTGGCAATTTTGTCGCCCCGCCATTCCCACTCACGCCCCACCGACGGATTGACCAGGCAGGAAATCCAGTAATCCTTGTAGCGGCGCGCAATGCATTGCTGGTTGCAGTGAATGCACGGCCGGATAGTGGCTCCAAGGCCAGCTTCGGCCTTGTTGGCCAGATGCGGATCAGCAATCTGGGCGCGAACCATTGAACAGGTGTCGGCCTGGCCGGTTGAAATCAACATTTCAGCCTTTTCGGGTGAATGAATGCCGGCCTCCGCCTGTACCCGGGCAAACCGCATATGGTGTTTGATGTGATCAGCCAGATGAGCGCCTTCCACACCCTCATGAACATGGGTCGGGATAATCGGCTGGTTGCGGAAATAGCTGCCAGTGCCGCATGTCACATAATCCATCAGCCCGCGCTTATCGTGCCATGAGGTGATTTCGCTGAGGGCTTCAAGAGACAGGGCGGGTTCTGCCAACTGATCAACCGATACAGCCAGGCCGATGATGAAATCGGGACCACACGCTGCGCGGATACGCTTCAATATCTCAGAAGAAAACCGTACCCGGCGATCCAGACTGCCCCCCCAATTGTCATCCCGCCGGTTGGACCAGGGGGTCCAGAACTGATCAATCAGGGAATGGTAGGCCGCGAAAACCTCGACACCGTCAAAACCTGCCTGCTGTGCACGGTCGGCGGCGGCAACAAATGAGGCTATCAATTCCTCGATCTCTGCCTCGCTGACTGTGTGACCGCCATCGGAATCATGCATTGACGGCATGCCCGATGCCGACCAGTTGGCATGATAGGAGTTTGCTCCGTCACCGTGCTGCCCAACATGATACAACTGCTGCAGCATCACCGTGTCATGGTTGCTGCAGGCTTCATTGATCTTGCGCAGCGGCGCAATAATCGCATCGTCATTTGCCCTGAAGTTTCCGCGGGTCAGTACGCCGGATGCATGCACCGGCACGGGTTCAACCACGATCATTCCGGCGCCACCCTTGGCACGTTCGACGTAGTAGGCCTTGGTACGCCGGGAGGGCAACCCGTTCTCAGCCATGTTGTTGGTATGGGCGCCAAACACGATGCGATTTTTCAATCGCTTGTGGTTGATCGTTATAGGTGTGAACAAATGCGGGTATGGATTGCTCATAGGAAGATCAACATGAGGTTGCCGTTGGAAATTATTTTCAGATCAAAGTCGAAAAACAAATTCAGGTTGCCGCCCGTCACATTACTGTCATATTTTTTGCACTGATTTGCCAAGCATTCGTTGCAATTTTCTCTCATTTAGTCTCGCAATTGGCGGTCCATGGCGGTTTTGGGCGATATAATGCGGCGATCCAATCCAAAAAACTACGGACCTTTAGTGGCTCATACCGCTTACTGGCACTCAGCGCATATATGCCCAGGGTGCTTCCCGTCCAGCCCGGCAACACCCGCACCAGCCGGCCGGAGGCAATATCCGCGTTGGCAATGAAGTCGGGTTGCAGGGCAATTCCACCCCCCGAAACAGCCACCTCTTCAATGGCATCACCGCTGTTTGCCCACACCGCCGGGGACACACGCACCTGCTCCGAGGCACCCGTGCTGTCGCGCACCCTCCACAGATCACCCTCCGAGCCAAGCGAATAACCAAGGCAGCGATGATCGAGCAGTGATTGCGGCGTTTCGGGACTGCCGTGGCTGGCAATGTATTCCGGGCTTGCACACATGATTTCCCGGGCACTGGCGATGCGCCTGGCAATCAGGTTGGAATCGGACATTCGCCCGGTAATGCGAATTGCGACATCAAACCCTTCCTCTACCAGATCAACCAACCGGTCGTTCAGCGTCATATCAATACTGACGTCCGGATTGACCGAGGTATACTGTCCGAGATAGGGCGCAATATGCCGTACCCCGAATGACATTGGTGCGGAAACGGCCAACCGGCCCTGCGGTGTCAATGTCTGAAGACCAGCAATGCGATCTGCCTCGTCAAGTTGCGCCAGAATATGCCTGGCCCGCTCCAGATAGACGGCACCTGTACTGGTCAGACTGAGCGAGCGCGTGGTCCGGTTCAACAATCGCACGCCAAGATGGGCTTCAAGATCCGCCACATGTCGAGACGCCATGTTGCGTGACATGTCGAGCGCATCAGCAGCGGCGGCGAAGCTGCCGTCATCTACGACCGTCACAAATACTTCAATGGCGCGAAGGCGATCCATTTTATCTCCTTATAGGGGATAATATATCCCACATTTGGCAGATTATCTCCAGCCATTGATGTCCTATTCATGGAACATCAACTCAAAACCACGAAAAGGATACCTTAAATGACCAATGACCAACTCACTGCCAATGGTACCGCGCTACTCCGCGTCACGCTGGGTGTCGCGGCAATTTCGCACGGACTTCTGAAAGTGTTTGTGTTCACCCTGCCCGGTGCCGCCGCTTTCTTCGAATCCCTGGGCCTGCCCGGCTTCCTTGCCTACGTAACAGCGCTTGTCGAGATTATCGGCGGCCTGGCCCTGGCTGCTGGATTTCAGACACGACTGGTATCACTGGCCATGATCCCGATTCTGCTTGGCGCATTCTGGGCGCATTCCGGAAATGGCTGGGTGTTTTCCAACGCAGGCGGCGGATGGGAATATCCATTATTCTGGGCTTTCACGCTGGCAGCACAAGCCATGCTCGGCAGCGGCGCTTATGCTATTGATGACATGCAAACCCGCACGGCACCGGCCAAAGCGTAGGATCTGGAGCGTCATGGGTTCATGTGAACCCATAAAGTTGCTCCAGCACTTTGGAAACGAGCAATTTTATGTTTTTTGTTTGTTTCAATCAGAAAACATACTGAGCTACGCCAGGAGACCATATCAATGTTCAAAAACATCGACCCAGTTCCGCCATCACCTGTCGCCTCGGGCGCACGCATCGGGCATGTTCACCTGAAGGTGGCAGATATCGACAGAGCGCTTGAGTTTTATGTCGGCGTGCTGGGATTCAGCGTGAAGCAGCGATATGGCAGGCAAGCTGCCTTCATAGCCGCCGGTGACTACCATCACCATATCGGCCTCAACACGTGGGAAAGCCAAGGCGGTTCACCGCCGCCACCCGGGACAACCGGATTATATCATCTGGCCATCCTGTATCCCGAACGTGCTGATCTGGCTGATGCGCTGAGGCGTGTGCAGCAAGCCGGGTATGTGCTTGATGGAGCGTCCGATCATGGTGTGTCACAGGCATTGTATCTGCGCGATCCGGACGGTAATGGTGTCGAACTTTACTGGGACCGGCCGGAGACTGAATGGCCACAAAACCAGGACGGTACACTGGCCATGGTCACCGAACGGCTGGACCTGGACGCATTGCTGGCAGAAAATCCGGTGTCAGGATAACCCCGGCCCGGTGATCTCCTTGATCAGCTTGCGATATATTGCCTCCCGATAGGCATCATAATCATTGGCGGGCAATACGAAGTGGTACGGCCCGCCAATGATCGAATTCCTGAAATAGATATCCAGTGTCGGCCATTCGTTCAAGATGGCCAGTCCGTTGATGGTTATGCCTCTGGAAATCACTTCGTCGCGCGCAACCTCGACAATCTCGCCACGGTTGTTTCGGCCATCGGAGGATATGTCTATCACCCTCCTTATGGCAGTAAAGGGCGCTGCGGTAGCGGCAGCGGCTGCAAACTGCAGGGCTGCACCGATTGCCGTCCCGCCTTCGGCCAACTCGCGCTGGACGGAGAACACTGTTTGCGCAAATGAATTGGCTGAAGCAGGACCGTCAATCACTGTCCACGGCGTGGATAGGGACTGGTTTTCTGCATCAGACCATTGAAACACCGTTACGGCTATGCGCCCCAGCGGACCGCTTGCAATTGCACGGTGAACTTCCCTAGTCTGGAATGCCTGCCCGATTCCGTCCATTTGCAAACGGAATTCGCGTGAATCCACGGAATACGAACAATCCACCGCCAGCACCAGAATGAGGTCGACCTCTCCGCCGGCTTGCGCATTACCCGGACCGGCGAGTTGGACGGCGCCGGCCATTGTTCCGCCCGCTGCGGCACCAGACAGAAAAAGCATCCGCCTGCGCGATAATAGCTGACGAATGCTCTTGCTGTTCATGTTGGTTTTGCGTCTCTGACGATGTGTCTTTAACCCGGAGACAGGCCGCGAAGACGCTCAGACCGGCGGCGCAACAATTCCAGAGTGGTCAACAGGGCAATTGAGATCACCACCAGCACCGTCGCCACTGCAAGAATGGTTGGCGAAATCTGTTCCCGAATGCCGGAGAACATCTGGCGCGGAATGGTAACCTGGTGCACATCAGCCAGGAAGATTACTGCAACAACCTCATCCAGCGAGGTGATGAAAGCAAACAGCGCACCTGAGATCATGCCCGGCAAGATCAACGGCATGATCACCCGGCGGAACGTGGTCCAGCCATTTGCACCAAGGCTCTTCGACGCGCGTATCAGCGAGTTGTCGAAACCGGTCAGTGTTGCGGTGACGGTGATGATCACAAACGGAACTCCCAGCGTGGCGTGAGCCAGAACAATACCGAGATCTTCATTGATAAGGCCATCGGGGAAAAACGGAAACGTGTCCTTTTTTGCATAGAAGAAGAACATGCCGGTCGCGGTAATCACCAGTGGCACAATCATCGGCGAGATCAACAGGCTTGTTATGGCTGATCTCCACGGCATCTCAGGGCGTGATAGACCCAGTGCCGCAAGGGTGCCGAAAAACGTTGCCATGATGGTCGCCAGAACAGCAAACTTGAATGAATTGAATGCGGCTTTCACCCAGGTCGCGTTGTTCCACATGTCGGACCACCAGCCGTCAACACGATTGGGATCGTTCATGCCGAACAGCATGATATCCTGATACCAGCGTGTCGAAAATGCAGCGGGATCAAGCGACATCATGCCTTGTGTGAAACTGAAATAGGGCTCTGAGTTAAATGACAGCGGCATTATGATGAGCACCGGTGTGATCAGGAAAATAAAGATCATCGTGCAGATCAGCAGGAAAATGTACTGGCCGAACTTCTCCAGCCACGTCGCATAAGGTGGCAGATCACTCATGAAGTACAGCGGCAGCCCTATGATTATCGCGAACCCAATTGTGGCAACCAGTGTGCCACTGAACAGATATGCGATAACGCACGCCACGCCAAAAGCAATGTAACCGGGTGCGGGCAATTTATCCAATGCGCTCATGACTTGCTCCTCACCCGAACTTCAGATTGTCGACGCCGACAAGCTTGTTGTAGATCCAATAAAAGATCAGCACTATTGCAAGAAGAATGGCACCAAGCGCCGAACCCAAACTCCAGTTGAGGGTCTTCTTGATGTGATCCGCAATGAGATTTGAGATCAGCAAACCATCACTACCGCC
Source organism: Alphaproteobacteria bacterium (assembly GCA_024640405.1). Classification (GTDB taxonomy): domain Bacteria; phylum Pseudomonadota; class Alphaproteobacteria; order Rhizobiales; family Aestuariivirgaceae; genus Anderseniella. The sequence goes on from JAHEFB010000008.1 coordinate 55,093, forward strand.
TACCAGTGCCGGTGTAATATAGTAGCCAATCGCCAGAATGAACACGAGCAGTGTTCCGGCAGCAATTCCCGGTATGGTCTGCGGGAAATAGACTTTGACGAATGAATAGGTACCGGTTGCTCCAAGCGACCGTGCTGCCCGCATGTAATAGGGCGGGATGGTTTTCATCACCGAATACAGCGGCAGGATCATGAACGGCAACAGAATGTGCACCATAGCGACAATCGTACCGGTTTGATTGTAGATCATCTGAATTCGGCTCTCCTCGGATATGACCCGGGTGAAAACCAGTATGTTGTTCACAATGCCTTCGGTTTGCAGCATGGCAATCCAGGCGGTCGTGCGCACCAGAAGTGATGTCCAAAACGGCAGCAGCACCATGATCATCAAAAGGTTCGACGTTCGTAATGGCAATGTTGCCAGCAGATAAGACACCGGATAGGCGACCAGCAGGCAGATGAATGTAATCAGTGCGGACAGCCACAGTGTCTTGCCCATGATTGGCAAGTAGATCTGGTACAGCGGGTCGGCCATGACAATATCGTTGTTTTCGTCATATTTCCTATCGGTTGCAGCCAGGTAGAACGACATGGTGTAATTGCTGGAAATGCGTTGCAGCGTCCGCCAGATGTGCTGGTCTTCCCAACGTTTGTCCAGCCCAATCAGGGCTTCCTTGTACGGCCCCTCGGTTATGTTCTTGACCTTGCGGGCGGATTTGGTGAACAGACCGCGCGAACCGGGAATCTCGTAATTCACCCGGGTTGCCAGGTTGCCCACGGTCTTGCCGATCTCATTGCTCTCCCTGGCCGCCGTCATATCCTTGACAAACACTTCGAACGTTGATTCCGGCGGCAAATCCTCGCCGTCCCATTCCTGAATGACTTTGGAGAAGTTCGGCAACACATCCGGACCGATCGGGCTATATATCGACCGGAAGAGCATTTCGCCGATTGGCAGGACAAAGGCGACCAGCAGGAACAGCAACAACGGCAGTACAAGCAGCAACGCCTGCATACGCTGGCGTCTGGTGGCGCGGGCCAAAGATACCTTAAGTGGCACGCCATCGCTGGTGGTGATGTTCTCCGGCGCGCCTGGTGCAGCTACATCGGTCATGTTATGCCTTCTTCCCCGTCCCTGTCGACAGACTAAAATATCGCCAAGCCATTCACGTCATAATAAAAAGTACTCAATTGGCCCGGGCGGATGATGGACACCCGCCCGGACACGGGCAAAATAAACCCTATTGTGCAAGCCAGGCGTTAAAACGCTCGTTCAGCGCATCCTGGTTGTCTGCCCACCACTCAAAGTCGTTTTGAACAGCGTTGGCCAGGTTGGCCGCTGCTGTTGGCATCTGTGGGCCCATGTCGATCTTGCCGTCTTCATATTTGCCCACGAGAGGTGCCGAGGACATACGAGCCGGACCGTACGCAATGTACTTGGCCTGATTGGCAAGCTGCTGGGTTTCGGTGGAGAACTTCAGGAATTCCATCGCCTTGTCCATGTTTGGTGCACCCTTTGGAATTGCCCAAAGGTCGATGTCCCAAACCTGACCGTCCCAGACAATGACGAACGGCTTGTTCTCTGCTGCGACAGCATTGAAGATACGGCCATTGTATGCCGTGGTCATCAGCACTTCACCGTCAGCAAGCAACTGCGGCGGTTGCGCGCCTGCTTCCCACCACACCGCGGAAGCCTTGATGGTGTCGAGTTTGGCGAATGCACGATCAATTGACTCAGGCTTGGCCAATTCCTCGTATACATCCGCAGCAGCGACGCCATCAGCGATCAGCGCAAATTCAAGGTTTGGCTTTGGACCCTTGCGAAGTCCGCGCTTGCCTTCCCAGGTCTTGGTGTCGAAGAAGTCAGCCATGGTGGTTGGCTTCTTGTCACCGATTTTGGTGTCGTCATAGGCATAGATTGTCGACCAGACGATGTTGGCGACAGCGCACTCATGCAGCGTACCGGGCAGGAAATCTTCCTGAGCCGGCTTGCCATCCGCGCCGGCCGGCAATGTAGATGCATCGATTTTCTCAAAGATGCCTTCATCACAACCGCGAACCGCATCGGACAGTTCTACATCAACAATGTCCCACGACACGTTGCCGGCTTCAACCTGAGCTTTTACCTCGGCAATACCACCGGAATAATCAACCGAATTGATCTTGATACCGGTCTTCGCGGTGAAAGGCTCGTGATAGGCCTTCACCTGGCTCTTCGTGTAGGCACCGCCCCACGATACAGCCGTAAGTGAGCCTTCAGCGCTGGCAGCTGTCGATACAGCTCCTAGTGCCAGAACAGAAAGGCTTGTTGTCAAAAATTTCTTCATCCAGACTTACTCCCTTTGGTAGAACGGCGGCTCAACAAAACCGCCGGTAAACCGCCCTGCTCCCACTATTGGGGCAGAACAGAATTATCGAAATCTCATGCTGCCAGATCGTCCAGCGCACGGCAATCCTCGGCCTGCCAGCCCAGTGTCGTTGTCTGACCCTGGGTAAGCTCGTGGTGCTCGGCATTGTTTGGCACCTTGACAATGAAGTCGGGGTGGCCGGCAACCGACATACGGGTTCGAATGTGGTCGCCAAGGTAAATCAACTCCTCGACACGGCCTGTAAGGGTAACCGTGTTCGGGGTTTTCTTCGGTTCGATGGCCACACGTTCAGGCCTGACCGACAGGAGTGTGCGTTCTCCCTTTGAGCTGACATTGACCGCGAGAGCTTTTACCATATCGCCTGAGTCAAGTTTCACGGTCGCCAGCTTGTCTTTGCCGATTTCCTGAACCGTTCCACGCAGCTTGTTGTTCTCGCCGATAAACTGCGCCACGAAGGAGTTTTTCGGGCGTTCATAAAGTTCTTCCGGACTAGATAATTGCTGAATTATACCATCTTCGAACACAGCAACACGATCTGACATCGTCAGGGCCTCAGACTGGTCATGGGTCACATAAACCACGGTAACGCCCAGCGATTCATGGATATGCTTGATTTCATACTGCATCTGTTCACGCAGTTGCTTGTCCAGCGCGCCCAGCGGCTCGTCCATCAAGACAAGATCTGGTTCAAATACAAGTGCGCGGGCAACGGCCACACGCTGCTGCTGACCACCTGAGAGCTGGGCCGGCCGTCTGCCGCCGAATTCCGGCAGCTCAACCATTTCCAGCACCCTTTTCACCTTGTCTTCCTGCTCGGACTTCGTCATGCCGCGGACAGCCAGCGGAAAGGCCAGGTTTTCAGCAACCGACATATGCGGAAACAATGCATAGTTCTGGAAAACCATTCCGATGCCGCGCTTGTGCGGCGGCACGTTGTTGATCGGATTTCCGTTGAGATAAATCTCGCCGTGCGTGGCCGGCTCAAAGCCTGCAAGCATCATCAGCGTAGTTGTCTTGCCGGATCCCGAAGGGCCCAACATGGTTACAAACTCGCCTGTAGCGATATCGAGGTTCAGATCCTTAACAACAAGCGTCTCGCCGTCATAGCTTTTCTGAACGTTTTGAAAGCGAACCATTGGCTCGCCGGAATTACCAGCTTTACCCATTCAACACCCCAGTCGACGTTCCACCCAAATGACCACACATTTTGCTGCACGGTCCCGTTTTTTGTTCAAGCAAACATAAACGCTTGCCTGACGATTTAGCAACAGTGATGATTTTTTCACCATAATCAACAGCAGAAACGGCTTTTCCTGTTCAATTCACGTCATATTGGCCTGAATGGTTAATACCACGCAACAAACGTGCCAAGTGCGACTGTGATATCGCAGCCCCATTCCACTGTGCGGCAGGGGTTTTCAAAATACACGGTTGTCGCTTGACGGGAACGCTTCACGTCGCCAAGTATGGCTGGCATGAACAACATAATACACACTCCAACCGATCAGGCATCTGACATGATCGATCCGTTCGGGCGTCATGTGAGTTATCTTCGTGTGTCGGTGACAGACAGGTGCGACTTCCGCTGTGTCTACTGCATGTCTGAAAACATGACCTTTCTGCCAAAAAAAGACATTCTTACGCTGGAAGAGCTTGACCGGCTGTGCACGGTGTTCGTCGAAAAGGGTGTCAGGAAATTGCGTCTGACCGGCGGCGAGCCGCTGGTGCGCCGAAATATCATGTCCTTGTTTGAAAATCTGTCGCGACACCTGAAAACCGGTGTACTGGATGAACTGACACTGACCACAAATGGTTCGCAACTTGAGAAGTATGCTTCGCAACTGGTGGACTATGGTGTGAAACGCATAAATGTCTCACTCGACACGATTGACGCCGCCAAGTTCAAGGACATAACCCGCTGGGGCGATCTTGCCAAGGTGATGGGCGGCATCAGGGCAGCGCAGGCAGCTGGTCTGGCAATCAAGATCAATATGGTTGCGTTGAAGAATTTCAACGAAAATGAGATAGAGCCGATGATGGAATGGTGCCATGCAGAAGGTATGGACCTGACCCTGATCGAGACCATGCCGCTTGGAGAAATCGAGGAAGATCGCACAGACCAGTATCTGCCATTGTCAGTGGTTCGTGCCAATCTTCTGGACAAATATTCGCTGGAGGACATCCCGTACAAGACCGGCGGTCCGGCGCGTTATGTTGAAGTCAGGGAAACCGGCGGCAGGCTCGGCTTCATAACACCGATGACCCATAACTTCTGCGAGAGCTGCAATCGCGTGCGGCTAACCTGTACCGGTACACTGTACATGTGCCTTGGCCAGGACGACGCGGCCGACCTGCGGGGCGCATTGCGCGCTTCGGAAGGCAATGACCTCGTGAACGCTGCCATTGACGAAGCCATAGGCCGCAAACCGAAAGGCCATGACTTTGTCATCGATCGTCGCACCAGTTCACCGGCTGTTACCCGGCACATGAGCGTGACCGGAGGCTGACGCCGACAATCGAAATCCCGGCAGCTTGTCGCGTACCGCGTTAACAGTAATTGTTAGTTTTACTCTCGCTAACCATAAATCCGGACCATAAGTAACTTGCCGGCATTGACATATTTCGACGAGGCACAGAAACAGGCTTGACGGCACAGGCAACCAGGGCCCAGACCTGACAACCGGCATAACTCAGGGAGAGTTCGCTGTGACAATGAATCGACGCAGGGCAATCGCACTTATTGGAGGAGCTGCTGCAACCGCAGGTCTGGCAGCGCCAGCCCTGTCCCAAAACAGGAAAATTACTGTCGGCGCCCTGCGCTTCACCAGCCATTCAGGCAGTTTTATCGCCTTCGAACGGGGATACTTTTCCGACGCCGGGCTGGACGTAGAACTGAAGTTCTTTCAGGCAGCCCAACCCATGGCAGTCGCTATCGCTTCAGGCAGCATCGATTACGCTGTCACAGCAGTCTCCGGTGGACTGATTTCGCTGGCCCAAAAGGGCGCGGTAAAAGTCATTGGCGGAGCCTTGACGGAAGAGCCCGGCATAGACGGACAGAAAATCATTGCTTCGGATGTGGCTTTCAAAGCGGGAGTGACATCACCCAAAATGCTCGACGGCAAGGTTTTTGGCATGTCTACTGCGGGATCCAGCTTCCATTATATGGGATCAAAGATTGCGTCTGCCGAGGGTGTTTCGCTGAAATTCAAGCCGTTGCAGAAAGTTGGCGCGATCATCGGTGCCCTGAAATCAGGTCAGATCGATGCCTGGTCCATAGTGCCGCACATTGCCAAGCCACTGGCCAGATCAGGTGCTGCCCATATTATCGGCAACGTTTCGGATTACCTGCCCAACTACCAGATAACCACGGTCTTCACCTCTGCCAGAAATGCTGCCGAGGAAAAGGCCATGACCCGCAATTTTCTGTCCGGGTTCTCAAAGGGAGTGGCTGACTACAACGCCACCATGATCGAGAGAACCGGCGGGGAGGACGGTGTCAGCGAAATGGTCAGACTGATCCATAAGTATGTCTATGCGAACCGTCCGCTGGAAAAAGCAGCCCCGTCAATAATCAATGGCACCATGCGACTGAACGAAGGCGCTGCGCTTAACGTCACGTCCATCCAGGATCAGTTGAAATGGTTCCAGTCGGAAGCCCTGGTGGATGCCGACATTACGATGGATACGCTTGTCGATTCCAGCTATGTAAAGACCATCCACGCGTAAAACACTTTTGTCTGAACAGCATGGTCTGGGCATAACCACCGCCAGATCACCGACGGAGCACCGTTCATGGATATTCGTCTATCGGGGATCAGTCATTCCTATGACGGCTTCGAAGTATTGCGTGACATTACACTGGACATTCCATCCGGAAAGATCGTTTGCATCGTGGGGCCTACAGGCTGCGGGAAATCCACCCTGCTGCGTTTGATAGGTGGCCTGGAACGTCCGGCAAAAGGCAGTGTGCTGCAGCTGGGACTGCCGGCTGAAGACTGTCTCAATCCGCTGACATATGTTTTCCAGGACTTCGCGTTGCTGCCGTGGCGAAGTGTCGCCGGCAATATCTCGCTGGTTCTGGAAGATCACGGCATGAAGAAGTCCGCCATAACGGAGATCGTCAACAACGTGCTGGCCCGCACCAAGCTGACGGAGTTTGCGCGCGCGTTGCCAAAGCAGTTGTCCGGAGGCATGAAACAGCGTGTGGCGATTGCCCGTGCGCTGGCTGTGAAACCTGCTGTCATGCTGATGGATGAACCCTTGTCGGCGCTCGACAGCCAGACCCGCGAACTGCTGATGAGCGATCTGGTCAAACTCTGGACGCAGCAGCCATTTACGGCAGTTTATGTGACCCACAATCTGGACGAAGCCGTGCGAATGGGCCACTCGATAGTCGTGCTGTCTCGTTGTCCCGGCAAAATTCGTGAAATCATTCATCTGGAAAAGCCGCTTGCAGAACGCAGCTACGGCGACGGGGAACTTCAGTTTCGCCAGAAATACCTGTGGAATCTGATGCGGGACGAAGCTCTTGCTGCCGATGCGGAGTTGGTAAATGTCTGACGTTGAGGAAACAGAAATCGCCCGCCAGGTTGCCTTTCGTGGTGGCGGCTTCGCGCCGAAACCATATCGCTGGATCGGATTGGCGGTATTTGTCATGTTGATCAGCCTGGCTGAACTGGGAACGCAGAACGGTTTCATTTCGCCCCTGACATTGCCGAAGCCATCCGATGTGTTCCTCAAATTCCGCGAACTGTACGAAACCGGCCTGCTGCGAAAACATCTTGAACCGTCGCTTACCAGGCTGGCGGTAGGCGGCGCGCTGGGTGCAACGATCGGCATTGCAGTGGGTGTTTTGATTGGCCTGTTTTCCTACATCCGGGCCGGACTTGTGCCACTGGTTGCTGCCATTTTTCCGATCCCAAAAATTGCGCTGTTGCCACTATTCGTTATCTGGTTTGGCATCGATGAAGCATCCAAGTATGCGCTTATTGCGTTCGGTACTTTTACCCCGACGGTGGTTGCAACCTACGGTGCCGTGGACAATGTGGACCGTAACCTGATCCGCATGGCACAAAGTTTTGGCCTGAGCTGGAAATCCATCGTTCGCAAGATAATTCTGCCTGGGGCAATGCCCGGCATCCTGTCCGGATTGCGCATCTCTTTGGCCATTGCCATCATTCTGCTGGTTGCCGCTGAAATGCTGGGCGCAGAATACGGTATTGGAGCTTACATTCTGGAGGCCGGTTCGCTGTATGATCTGGACCGCCTGTTTGCCGGTGTCGTCATGCTGTCCCTGCTGGGTGTATTGTTGAGCGCGGTGATTGGCGGCATCGAACGTTATGTCCTGCGCTGGCGAACATGAAGCGCGGTATTCGACTGGTCCCGGTCATTGCCGCTGCATGTCCACAGCCTCGCCAAAGAAGATCAACATGCAATCCTCGTCGCAGACGTGAAACTCCCGCTGGCCATAGTCCTGATTGAACAGCACCGTGACACGCCCGGTGGGCAGTTTTTCAGGATCAGCAGCCATGCCGGCATAGTACCAAAGGAACTGACGTGCAAAGCCGGAGCAGAGCACAAATGGGGCAAGCCGGTGCATGCGCATACTCAGCGTCCCCCGGTGACATCCAGCAACACACCGTTGACATAAGATGCCGCGGGCGACAGCAGCCAGACCACGGCATCGGCCACCTCCTGCGCAGAACCGCCCCGCCCCATGGGCACCTGGTCCTGCAACCTTTCCACGCGATCAGGTTGTCCGGATGAAGCATGGATGTCGGTATGGATCAGGCCGGGGCGCACCGCATTCACCCTGATACCTTCGCGGGCAACTTCCTTGGAAAGGCCGAGCGTCATGGCATCTATTGCGCCTTTCGATGCGGCATAGTCGATGAATTCGTTGGGAGAGCCAATGCGCGCCGCGGCTGACGACAGGTTTACAATCGCTCCGCCGTTGCCGCCTTGAGCCGTGCTCATCCGCCGCACGGCTTCGCGTGCGCACAAAAAGCTGCCAGTCACGTTCACCCGTAAGGTTTCGTTGATGCGATCTGCATCAAAGTCCCTGAGCAAGGCCTTTTCAAACAGAATTCCCGCATTGTTGACCAGTCCGGCCAGCGGCGGCATGGATCGGTCGATTTCCTGATACATCGCCGTGACTTCAGCGTCAGATCCGACATCGGCCCTGATGGCGATGGATGACCTGCCCAGGCCTGTCATTTCAGCAACCAGACTGTCCGCCGCGGCTGCGGAGCGGGCGTAATTGATGACGACATCGTAACCGTCGCGCGCCAATAGCCTCACACATGCAGCACCAATGCCCCTGCTGCCGCCTGTTACCAGGATTGTGCCCTTGGATGCCATATGCGGTGTCTCCTTGTCGTGAATGCAATCGGTGCGGGGTCCCGTTCCCAAGAGTTATCAGGAAAACTCCCCAAACATGACAATAATTGGCCGCAATCAAAAGTTTAAAGCTGTGGCACAAACAAAACAGGGACGTCACATGAACAAATACATCTTCGCAGCAGGCGTGCTGAGCGCCTGTGCTATCGTGCTTGTTGCCATGGCACCTGCCAATGCCAGCGAAACCGGCCAGGCATCTTGGTACAAGATGGGTTTCAAGACCGCCAGTGGCGAACACTTCAAACCAAACGGATTGACTGCGGCGCATCGAACGCTGCCATTCGGCACCAAGGTTCGCGTCAAGAACCTGCGCAACGGCAAATCCGTTGTGGTGCGCATCAACGATCGCGGTCCATTTATCAGAAACCGCATCATTGACGTGTCGAAGGGCGCTGCGAAGAAAATCGGCTTGATCCGTGCGGGGGTAACCAAGGTATCAATCCGGGTGATAGAATAACCACCAAAGTGGACCAAGGTGGGTTGCGGTTAATTGCGCACGCTTTATCCCCATTAATTGCTGGCAGTATCGCCATTCCCGCCATAAGTTGCGGGACATGACAAAACAAATTGCAACACTCGAAGATGTACCGGCGTTCGCGCCTGACCCCACTTTGCCGCTGGCCCTGCTTGCGGCATGCCCTGCCTATGCGGTCACGCCCCTGATCACCAAAACCGGCCCCACCGGGCGTGCCATGCTGGTGAAGGATGAAACCGGGCGCATGAACCTTGGTGCCTTCAAGGCGCTTGGCGGGGTTTATGCAGTGGCTCGGTTGATTGATCAAGCCTGGCAGGCTGCCGGCAACAAGCCACTTGCCCCTGAAGATTACATGTCTGACGCTGCCAAGGCCTTTGCTGCCAACATGACATTCGTCTGCGCCAGTGCCGGAAATCACGGCATGGCCGTTGCCGCAGGTGCCCGCATTTTTGGTGCAAAGTCGCGCATACTGCTAGCCAGTGACGTGCCGCAGGGGTTCGAAACGCGCCTGAAAGAATCCCAGGGCGCGCAGGTCGTGCGCGCCGGTGTGACCTATGCCGAAAGCGTCGATGCGGCCAAGGCAGATGCTGCTGAAACCGGTGCAATCCTGCTGGCAGACGGTTCATGGCCCGGATACAGCCACCCGCCGCTACTGGTAATGGAAGGCTACACTGTGATAGCCGAAGAACTGCGGCTGGCGTTTGAGGAGAACAAGGACTGGCCCAGCCATGTCTTTCTGCAGGCAGGTGTCGGCGGAATCGCGGGTGCCGTAACCCATATGATCAGAGACAACTGGTCGGTCCAGCCGGAAATCATCATTGTCGAGCCAAGCGAAGCTCCGTGCCTGACGGAAAGCCATGCGGCCGGATACCCGGTCCAGGTCGAAGGTGCTGCTTCCAATATGGGCAGGCTTGACTGCAAGGAGCCATCGCTCATTGCTTTCGGGATTTTTGAACGCACGGGCGTGCATTTCATGACCATCACCGATGCCGAAGGCCAGGATGCCGCAAACAGGCTCGGCAGCCAGGGCATGACGACCACACCTTCGGGCGCAGCCGGACTGGCAGGCCTGATGGCCTACGGTGAAGCAGACCGCCCGCTTATCATAGTGACGGAGGGGGCAGTTTGAATGGATGCATGCGCACTCGAGGGTAAAAAGATCCTGATTACCGGTGCAGCGCGCGGACTGGGCGCCGCATTTGCAACTGTGCTGGCAGACGCAGGCGCGCAGATCATCATGACAGGACGGCTAACCGAAATGCTCGAGGGTACGGCAGAGGCCATTCGGCTTCGCTGCGGCAGCAAGCCGGAAACCCACCTGCTCGACATGGCAGACAGCGGGCGGGTCAACGAATTCGGTGAGACGATCGCAAAGGCGCACCCGAAGCTCGATATTCTGATCAACAACGCAGCACAATGGTTGTCTGGTTCAATAGGCGAATATGATGCCTACTCCGCCGTCAACACCATAAACGCCGCAGTAACCGGCAGCTTCCTGCTGACGCGACAATTGTTACCGTCACTGATGGCAACCGGTGCCGGAGACATACTGAACATCGTATCGACATCCGGCATCGCCAATACCGCCCTGCAAACTGCGGCCGTGCCGTTTTACATGGCCAAGCATGCGCAAACCGGCATGTCGAACGGCTTGCGGCAGGAGTTGAAGGGAAAACCGGTCCGCGTGCAGGCGTTGTACCCGCCGGATCTGGATACTATCTCGCCCTTGAACGACGATGAATGGAACGCCGTCAGGGATGAAACGTCAATGACCACATCACGCGATGTGGTTGAGGCCGGCATTTTCGCACTGACCCGGCCGCGCCATGTCACCATGGCCTCCATTGTACTGGATTCCGACAATGGCGGGATGTTCGACTAAAGCAACTTGGGATCAGCTGAACCCATGTTGCGATACTGTTTTGAGAGGGACCGCTTTAAAAATGCCAGTTGGCACCAAAGCGCGCCGAGTAGTAGTCGTTGATTTTCACCCAGTCGCTTTTGTTAAAGCTGATCTTTTCGTCAAAGAACGCATACAGCAGCTCTGCCTTGAAGCTCAAGTTCTCGTTGATAGCCAGTTCTGCCCCTGCTCCGACAACCGGCCCCAATGCGGTGTAACTTTTGGAAGACCCGGGTCCATCACAAGGAATTTTACACAGCAATCTACCGCCAGAAACCACTTCTGCGCTGCCACTGAGAATGGCCAGACCCGCTGTACTGTATAGCAACAGATCGCTGGCAGCGACGCCAACCCTGCCGCGCACAGTTGCAAACAGATCGGACTTTACGGATGCTTCGCTGGAAAATCCGTTGATAAATTCTGCCTTCACGGGAACAGCCTCAATGGACTGAGCGTCACCACCAATGGGGTACTCCGGCAAATACCCGATGCCGGAGCTTACTGACTGGTCGACATCGCCGAAGCTAACGTCACCTACCAGCCCGTAGACGATGTGCTCCTGCTGAAAATTCCAGCCAGCAGACACGCCGCCCTGAAAACCGCTGTCATCCAAAGGAGTTGACAACGAACTGGGGCTACATTCATTTTCAATAGAGTCAAGAACACATATAGTTAAATTGTTAAAATTGTTCCTGACCCTGGCAGAGGCATCAATTGTACCCAGCCCGACGATCGCGCCGATATACGGCCCGGTCCAGTCATGAGTTTCATCTGCTTGGGTACCGATTGTCATGGCACCAAATGCCACTGACGCGATCAAACCAGTTATAAGTGTACTACGCATTACTCAACCCTCACTAACAAGTAAAGAAAGTACTAACATAACAGGAGGTTAACGCAAGCCAGACCGCAACCAACAGTTGTGTTTTTCAAAACCTGTGACAAATATGTCACACATTTTCCCTCGTGATGTGCGGGCATATACTGGGAAACCAGGCCGTCATTGGTCGAAAAAACAACAGAATTCCGGGAAAACGGCTGGACCACGAGGCAAGAACAACGGCTTCTCCATCCAAATTCGGAATTCTGGCCTCTGACCGGAAACGATCATGCATATATGGACCGAAAACCGTTCATGATCGCCGTTTTGCGTGAAAAATTGCGCCAAATTGCGATCACGATGGAGTACGCTGGCACACTCCAGGGCCCGCGAGATGACCATAATGGCATCTTGTCAGATACCGGGGCATCTCTGGAACACATGCTTATTGGGGGTAAGGCCCGATATAACGGGACATTTCAAAACAGGGGACGGCGACATGACGAATCTGGAGATAGTTGACGCCTATGGCGCCGGGTGGAATGCCCGTGATGCAGACGCCATTCTGGCTACATTTGGTTCAAACGGCACCTATCAGGATCCTACGACCAGCGGCCCGATCGGCGGCGAGCAACTCAGGGGTCATCTGGAAGGGCTCTGGTCAGCCTTTCCGGACCTCTCTTTCGAGTTCAGCAACATCGCGGAAACCGGAACCGACAGCGCGTCTTTTGAATGGGTAATGACCGGCACAAACAACGGCGGCATGTACGGCCTGCCGCCAACGGGAAAACCGGTCTCGTTGCAGGGCGCGGACTTTGTGCAGTTTGCCGGAGGCAAAATCCAAAGCGTCAAAGGGTATTTCGATTCCGGCACTGTACCACGCCAGATCGGGCTGAACGTCATTGTCCAGCCGTTCGAAGTGGGTCCGTTTCGGTTCGGCACTTCCGTTGCGGTGCAGACCGGACAGAAACAGGCTCCGGGGGCGTTTTCCATCACCCAGCTCGAACCGCTGGATGATGCCGCAGCAGACAAAATTCGAGAGAGTTCCCGCGCGACGATGGTCAGCATGCTGGAGATGGATGGCTTCATAGGCGCTGTTACAGCCAGTATCGGCGATCGCATGATGACCATCAGTGCATGGGATGACGCCGATGCACCACGCCAGTTGATGCGTGCCGGTCCGCACGCGGCCGCCAGCAAGGGCATGATGGACGGCAGCCTGGCAAAATCCGGCTATACCAGCGTGCATGAGCCGGTGCGGGTCAACCCGTACCTGGTGCGCTGTGAGTCTTGCGGAAAAATGCATCGCGGACCGGAACCGCAAACGTCATGCGGCTGCGGGGCAGCGCTGCCGGATCAGCCGGCGTACTGGTGACTTTCGGATTGCGGCGCTTACTTGGCGCCATTGTGCTGTGGCTTGATGAGCGTCAGTCCGCACAGGATCAGTGCCAGGGCCAGGGCCAGAATGATCGACAGGGTAATCATTCGCCTAAAGCGTGTCGCAGTTGATCTCACGGCGACCAGCAACATGACCGCAACTGCAACGGTCATGCCCAAAGCGCGGTACGGGCAATAGCAACCTGCCCGTACGGCTCACATGCGCCAGATCAATGCCGACAAACGGGAACAATTCTAGCGTTCAGCCCAGGAGCAATCATTTTGATACAATCATCAGACTGGGTTTCCTGTGATACTGGCTTATTTACTTGTCGGATTGCTGTTGCTGATTGTCGGCGGAGAAGCCTTGCTGCGAGGCGCAGTCGCACTGGGAAAACATCTCGGGTTTTCGCCTTTTGTTATTGGTATGGTAATTGTCGGTTTCGGAACATCGGTGCCGGAACTTGTTGTGAGTCTTGAGGCAACGCTTCGCGGCGCATCTTCAATGGCCGTCGGAAATGTTATCGGCAGCAACATCTCCAACATTCTTCTCATTCTGCCTATTGCTGCATTGATCCGCCCAATCGGTAAACCTGCCAGATTGATGGTGCCTGACGGGTTCGTTCTACTAGCTGTCAGCCTGGTGGTTGTAATGATTGGATTACAGGATCAGATTCCTGCGTGGCAAGGACTGACCCTCGTAGCACTTCTGTTCTCACTGGTTTTGATAGAATACCTGCGTGCCAGAAAGGAAACTGCGCTCCGACGTATTCTAACTCAATCCATCCTCTTGCCTGAAGAAGTACCGCATCGTCCCCTGGTCGCAATCCTTCTTGTTTGCACAGGCATTGCCGTTATCGTGTATGGTGCTGACTTGCTCGTGGAGGGGGCGGTACGCACCGCACGTTTATTGGGCGTTTCCGAGGGGCTGATTGGATTGACAATCATCGCCGTGGGAACTTCATTGCCCGAACTGGCAAGCTCGATCGTTGCGTCCTGGCGTGGTCATTCGGAAGTATCTTATGGCAACATTGTCGGCAGCAATCTGTTCAATTTGCTCGGGGTCTTCGGTGCGGCTATTCTTGCAGGTCCGGTACATTTCCCAACAACAATGCTCATTGCGGACGGGCCAGTCATGATTGGCGTGACCACCTTGATGTTGTTTTTTCTGTCCACCGGTCGAGGATTATCGCGTCCCGAAGCAGCATGTATGTTGGTTGCATATGTTTCGTATGTCGGCCTGCGTTTCACGCATGGTTTGTATGCATGATCGCAAATGCATTTGTCCGATTTGCCAGACAGATACCTGAAGCGTCTAAGCGTAAGAAACAATATCCGGAGTTCCCCCGGTTTGATGAACCCTATTCAGTTATTGGAGGAGAGTGGGTTGCATGCCGAGAACGAGGAACCCGTACCCTGCGGAGTTCAGGGAACAACTGGTAGCGCAAGCGCGGTCCGACCGAGGTGTTTAGAGCGGGATGTTTCAAAAAAGGCCACTGGGCGCTTCGCGGAGCCAAGCAAGTGAGGTTTGCATGTCATTCAATTGGATTATCCCGGCTTAAATTGGTTGCCGTGACAGGATTAGAAGCCGCAATCTTCAGGAAGTTTGCCTGTTGCCGAGTGGGCTGGCGTCAGGCTCAAACTATTCTACTCTACCGGTCAATGCGGTACCTTGAGAAAAACCCCAAAGTGCCCATTTTCACTCAACCAGTTTTATCCAACAATTTCAATATGGTGCGGACGGCGGGACTTGAACCCGCACAGCCTTTCGGCCGAGGGATTTTAAGTCCCTTGCGTCTACCATTTCGCCACGTCCGCATATTTTCCGGCGACTCTATAACAGGGAAATGCGTTCCTCTACCAGCTTTTGTGCGCCTGCATAGTCGGCTTTGCCCGATCCCAGTATCGGAATGGCTTCAACCACCATGATCGCCCTGGGTACCCATAACTCCGGCACGCCCTCGCCCCTGGCGTATTTGAGCATGTCGGGACGCGCGGCCGTCTCCTGATCGGTAACCAGTACGACGCGCTCGCCCTTGCGGCCATCGTCGATGGTCACCGCAATATGGCTGTGTTCGGGCCACAAACCGGATGCAAGTGCCTCGATGGCGCCCAGCGACACCATCTCGCCGCCCAGCTTGGCAAAGCGCTTGGCGCGACCCTTGATGGTGACAAAATTATCATCATCAACAGAGACTATGTCACCGGTGTCGTGCCAGCCGTCCTCGGGCGGCACCAGTTTGCCGTCGCCTCCCGGCAGCAGGTAACCTCGCATGACGTTGCCTCCGCGCACCAGCAGCCTGCCGCCCTCATGAATTCCCTCAACCGGTTCGAGGCGATGTTCAATACCTGGCAGAAGCTGGCCGACACTGCCCGGCCGGTTGGCCTCAGGCGTGTTGAGTGCCACGACCGGCGAGCACTCGGTTGCGCCATAACCTTCAATGATTTCGGTGCCGTATTTTTCCCACAGGGCGCGGGTTTCCTCCTTGACCCGTTCCGCACCCGCAACGATCATTTTGACCGATTTCAGATCCTGCGCGGCAGCGGCCCGGGCGTAGCCGGCGATGAATGTGTCGGTGCCAAACAAAAGGTCGGCCTTGACTTCACCAACCAGCTTCGGGATCTCGCGATAGTGCAGCGGACTGGGATACTGAACAGCACGGATACCCTGCATCAGCGGCAACAGCAGACCACCGGTCATGCCGACAGAATGGAACACCGGCAGCGGGTTGAAAAACGTCCTGAAGCGGGAAAGATCGATATGGTTTGCGATCTGGGAAATATTGGTAAGGATGTTGCTGTGGCTCAGCACCACTCCCTTCGGATCGCCTTCGGAACCGGAGGTGAACAGGATGATGGCCGCATCATTGGGTCCGGCACCGTTGGCCCTGGCGATAGAAGCTGCACGCAGTTTGTCCACAAACCCGCACACCTTGGCCAGTGGTGACAGGGATTTGCGCACATCTTCCAGATAGACCACCCGGACCCTGTCTTCCAGTGCCTCGATAATTGCGCCCAGACCCGCCTTGGCGACAAATGCACGCGACGTCAGCACCAGATTGATGCCGGCGGTTTCGCAGGCGGACAGAATGCTCTTCTGACCGGCGGAGAAATTCAACATGGCAGCGGTCCGGCCATGCCACAGCAAGCCAAACAGGGTAACAGCCGTCGCATTGACATTGGGCAGCAGGATACCGACTGCCTCCCCCTGCCGGGTCTGTTTCGCAAACACCCTGCCCAGCACCTGCGCGCCGAGCACAAGCCGGTCGTAACTGATCGCCTGCCGGGTCTGGTCTTCCAGGATGGCCTTCGACTTGCCATGCTTTCGAGCCGCCTTCAACAGCGCTTGTGGCAAAGTCAGGCCAGCACAACCATGGGTAGATGCATTCACCACTGTGTTCGGGTTTCCTTTGTCGACGTCACACTTTGGCGCCATCGCGAATTGGCGGCGCAAACTGCAGTGTCATGTCCCACGGCAGGTAAATCCACGTATCCTGGCTGACTTCCGTGACAAACGTATCAACCAGAGGACACCCCGCCGGTTTTGCATAGACAGTGGCGAAGTGGGCATCCGGCAACAAGTCACGTACCGCCTTTGCGGTTTTGCCGGTGTCCACCAGATCATCCACGATCAGCACACCCTTGCCGCCGTTCTCAGACAACTCCTGCTTGACTTCCTTCAAGACCTGCAGGTCGCCCTGCGCGCCGTAATCATATGATGCGACACAAATTGTATCTATAACTCGCAATCCCAGTTCGCGGGCAACAATAGCCGCCGGCACCAGACCACCCCGGGTAATCGCCACAACAGCATGAAATGGCCCATGCTCGGACAGCCGCCATGTCAGCGCGCGTGCGTCGCGGTGAAACTGTTCCCATGAGACCGGAAACCCCTTGTCATATCGCTGGTCTACATTGCCGCCATCAACCATGGTCTGCCACCTCTGCCTGTTTTGTCATTTCAGGGTCAGGACCCTATAGTGTCCTGATCCTGAGTCATCGCACAAGGCAGACCTGTGCGCAACGCGTGGCACACCTGCAAAAACCCCTTCTGGCGCAAAACATACTGATAGCCTATTGGTGAAACACCTCAGAACAACATTTCATGAAGGACGTCATGAGCACGTCATCTGCCAATTCGTCCGTAGACCAGACCGCACTGCCTCCTGCGGTGCGCGGCGGGACCTTCATGTCCGTGGCCATGCTGTGCTTTGTCCTCAATGACACGGTGGCAAAATCTTTGTCAGGCCAGATCAATATCGGTGAGTTCATTGCCGTTCGGGGCCTGCTTGCCAGCCTCATCATAACCATGCTGGTCGTTGCCACCGGCCACCTGCGTGACGTTCCGAAAGCCTTGTCCCGCCAGGTGCTGGTGCGGAGTCTGTTCGATGTCATCTCGACATTTTTGTTTATCACGGCCCTGTTTCACCTGCCTTTGCCGAATGTAACCGCCGTACTGCAGGCTGTACCGCTAGTGGTAACGGTCATGGCAGCCGCATTTCTGGGTGAAGCGGTCGGATGGCGGAGGTTAAGCGCCATTCTGGTCGGGTTTGCCGGCGTGTTACTGATTGTCAAACCTGGCAGTGACGGGTTCAACAACTATATCTGGCTGGCGCTGGCAGCAGTCTTCACGGTAGCAATCAGGGACCTGGCCACCCGCAAGCTCAACCTGACCGTTCCCTCGATCGTCGTTGCCTTCACCAATTCTATCTGCGTGATGCTGGGCGGGTTGTTGTGGGCCATGTTTGAAGGTTTTCATCCGATCACAATTGAACAAACCGGCTGGATCGGACTTGGTTCGGTGTTTCTTGTGGGGGGATATCTGTTCACGGTCATGTCACTGCGCGGAACTGAAGTCGCCTATACCGCACCGTTCCGCTATACGCTGATCATATACGCGCTGATCCTGGGGTATGTGGTATTTGGAGACGTGCCGGATGAATGGTCAATGATCGGCATCATGTTGATTGTCGGTTCAGGCCTGTTCACTCTGTATCGCGAACAACGCTTGAAAAAGCGCATAGGGTTTGGCAAACGTCCGGTCAGGTAGCAGGCGATTTTAACAAGAGGACCAATGACAGTTCGGGTTGAATACATCTATCGCTATCCGGTCAAGGGGTTTCGGGCGGAACGGCTTGAACGCGGCATCATCACCGCAGGCGCAGGCCTGGCGTGGGATCGGGCATTCGCCTTCACATCCGGCAACCTGCCCCCGCCGCAAAACAACACCGACTGGGTGCAGGCGCGCACTTTTATCCAGATGACGGTCTATCCAAAGCTGGCAGGCTTCAGCGCTGAACTGGATGAATCACATAATCTGCTACACATAAACGCGCCTGACGGGCAGACAGCCCGGACCCGGTTGAACGAAGGCGAAGACGACGCTGTAAACGCCTTGATGAACCAGCATTTCACTGCCGGTGCCCAGGCCCCGATCCTGCTGCACAGACTTGCCAATGCTCATGGTCACTGGGATTTCACCGACACAGGCGTTTCGATCATCAACCTGGCCACCGTGGAATGGCTTGAGTGGGTCAGCGGGCTGACCCTGTCGCATCTGCGGTTTCGCGGTAACCTGTATGTCAGCGGCCTCGAGCCGTTTGAGGAATTTTCGCTGGCGGGAAAAACCGTTCGATTCGGATCCGTTACGATGAAAATCCTCAGGCCTGCGCTACGCTGTGCAGCGACGGCGGCCGACCCGTGGAGTGGTGATACCAGCATCGACCTGGTGAACATCCTGCGGACCTATACGGGACATGCCTTCTGCGGCATGTATGCTCAGGCAGTACACGGCGGGGAAATTTTCGAAGACGACCACATGCACGGCATGGAAACGGAATTGTTCAACCCTGCCGGCATTCTGGCGGATCGAACTCCCGACCCGGTTCAATGGCCACGCCCGGCAATTGTTCATCGTGCAGGCGATGGCAGCATCAGCTTCAAACCTGAAGATGACAGCTGGCCGTTCATTCCCGCCAATGCCGGTGCCCGTGCCGTACTGCATCCCGGCCTCGACTACACGCGTGAACCGGTTAGACTTACCCTCAGCGAACGTGGAAATCATGAGGTAATGCCGGTCAGTGGTGAGGGTCTTGAAGAACTACCTGGTGGATGCCGGGTCATTGTGTCGGGCCCGATGGAGCGCCGGTCCGGCCGCGCCTAATACGCCGTCAACACTTGGTGCGCTGGCCAGGCTGACAATTGTCTGCGGGTTGTGCTTTTTGCCTGTTTATGCGCAGGCGGATGCAGAACCTGTTTCCATTGAACTGGTCATCGCTGTAGACACGTCTGCCAGCGTTGATGCCAAAGAGTACTCTCTGCAAATGCGTGGCATCGGCGCTGCGCTTGAAAGCAATGACATCATTGAAGCCATCGGGCTGCACAAGGATGGTGTCGCAATTGCCGTGTTGCAGTGGAGCGGGTGGCCGCTGGGCAATGTAGCGATCGACTGGACCGTCGTCTCTTCCGAACAATCCATCCGGTCGCTGGCCAGGAAAATCGCGCAGGCACCCCGCACAAACACCGGCAATTTCACGGCTATCAGCACGGCCATAGACAAATCCGTCGAAATGCTGGAATCCAATATCCAGGTAGGGAAACACCGCCGCATCGACATCTCCGGAGACGGCCGCAACAATTCAGGTCAACACCCTTCCATCGCCCGCAGAATAGCAATCGACAAGGGCATAACCATCAATGGACTGGCGATCCTTGATGGCGATGCAGGCCTGGCTGCCTACTATCGGGCCCACGTTACCGGAGGCCCGGGTTCGTTTGTCATCAGCGCCAACGATTTCGAGGATTTTGCCAGGGCCATGAAGCGAAAACTTGGCCGCGAGCTGACGGTGCAATTGTCGACGGTCCCCTCGCCCACAACGGATGACAGACATGCCGCACGATAAGCTTCTTTCACTCCCTGAAATTCATGAACTGGCGTACAGCGCGCTGTTGGGCTCCGGCGCCCGCAACCTGCAGCTTGAACAGGCGACTTTAGCAATCGTGGAGGCTGAGGCGGACGGTATTCGAACTGTCGGCCTGGGCTATCTTCCCACCTACTGCGAACAGTTGAGGCGCGGCAAGATCGTGGGCGATGCGCAACCATCGCATGAGCAGATTTCCGGCTCAGCAATTACCAGCGACGCCGCGTACGGGTTTTCTTTCGCCGCATTCAGCGAGGCGATGGACGACTTTCATTCGCTCAGCCGCACTCAGGGCATTGCTGCACTGGCAATCCGGCACTCTTCGTCGGCCGGCGTTCTCGGCTGGTTTGTGGAACGCACCGCGAAAGCCGGCCTGATCGGCATCGGGTTTGCCAATTCGTCCGCCCTGATGGCGCCTTATGGCGGCAGCAAAGCGTTTTTTGGCACCAACCCGCTGGCCTTCGCGGTACCGCGAAACAATGGCCTGCCGCCGTTAATCGCCGACATGGCAACCTCGCAAGTCGCCTACGTGACGGTGAAAGAACATGCTGAAAAAGGCAAGTCTATCCCAACCGGATGGGGACTGGACAAGCATGGGCAACCGACAACAGATGCCAACGAGGTTCTGGACGGTGGCGCCATGGCACCGGCGGGAGGTCACAAGGGCGCGCTGCTGGCATTGCTGGTCGATGTTCTGGCAGGCGGCATGGCAGGTCCAAATTTTTCCTTTCAGGCATCACGATTTGCCACGGCTGACGGTGGACCGCCCGATGTTGGCCAGATGTTTATTGCCCTGGCACCTGAAAGGTTCACCGGAGTACCGGCGGGGCCCGCCCCGTTTGCCGATCGCCTGGAGGTGATGTTGTCAGCGTTGGGCGAAGACGACGGCGTTCACCTGCCAGGTGACGGTCGCTACAAACAACGTGAAAGCGCAGCCTCGAACGGCGTTGCGGTGCCAGAAACACTGATAGCAAGTCTGCAGGCATACTCCAAAGGTTGAGATTACTTCCGAATGACGGTTGCCAGCTTCCGGCATGCCGCATTTAGTTCTGCCTCATCAAAACCCGAGTAGCCCATCAAGAGCCCCTGATGCCGGACGGAGCCTGCGCAGTAGCCGGACAAGGCAGGAAGCGCCAAACCCGCCTCACTGGCCTTGCGTGATACCTCAACATCGCTCATCCGCACTGCAAGATCTGCCCCAAGCAATGCTGTCAGATGCATGCCGCCTGCTTCCGGCTGCACCTTGAGCAGTCCGCCAAGGTGCCCTGCCACACTTTCGATCAGCGCCTGCTGACGGACACCATACACGCGCCGCATCCGCCTGATATGCGTTGCAAAACGTCCCGAAACCATGAATTGAGCCAGCGCCGGCTGAGCCACCGATGACGCCAGCGGGCCGCGATCACGCAACACCCGTTCAAATTCGGCAGCCAGCGGTTCAGGCACAACCAGATATCCCAGCCGCAATTGAGGTGTGAAGACTTTTGAAAACGACCCCATGTAGAGCACCCGGTCATTGTTGGCCAACCCCATCAGTGTCGGCAGCGGTGTGCCGCGATACCGGTATTCACTGTCAAAATCATCTTCCAGGATGAACGCCTGATGCCTGTCACTCCAGGCCAACAGGTCCAGCCGCCTTGCAAGCGGCATGGTCACGCCGGTGGGGTAATGTCTTGACGGCGTGGTAACCGCAAGCCGGGCGGCAGGCATTGTGCCCGGATTCAATCCGTCGTCATCCACTGCAACAGGCTTCACATTTACTCCCTGCTGCGACATTTCGCTGGCAAACAGCGGATAACCTGGATCTTCCAGCACCACTTGCTGCCCGACCAGGCCTAGTGCCCTGACGATCAACTGGGTGGTATCTCCGCCGCCTGCGGTGACGAACACCTGCGCGGGCTGGCAGCGCAGTCCGCGCCACTCGTGCAGGTGACGCGCAATGGCTTCACGAAGGACCGGATCGCCGAATGGACCAACCTCAGGAGCCGTACGATCACGGGAATTTCGCCAGGTTTGATCCAGCAGCTTCGCCCATTCGTCATGCGGAAACAGGCGAGCGTCGTGGGCCGCGGGCTGAAACGGCACCGGCGACTCTGCTGCTTTCCCGATCGGGCGAATCTCAAACGGCTTGTCAAATCCACCGATCTTCAATGAGGTGTCCGGCAGGTGGGGCGCCACGAACAATCCCGCGCCGTGGCGGCCCTCGGCAAAACCTTCCGCGATGAGCTGATCCATTGAGGTGGTGACCGTAATACGCGACACACCCAGATCACCGGCAAAAGCCCGGCTGCCGGGCAAACGCCCGCCCGGCGCAATGCGGCCGGACAATATCATGTCACGCAGCAAGCTGGTCAATTGCACATGTAGCGGAGTGCGGCTTGTGCGATCCAGCGCAATACCGGCGATGGCCGCATCGGTAGTGGATATACTGAACCTGCTCATATTGGCCCTTTCTTCAGGGCCATTATTGCGCTGATCTGTGATAAAGTCGATAATTCAGGAGATTTACTTTCAATGGCACGGAAATCAGATGCACCGAGCGACCGGACCCGGCTAAGGCGGCTGCACGAACGCGGCAAGTTTGATGCCGCATCAGTGCATGCGGTGCTGGACGCCATGCCCCTTTGTCATGTCGGTTATCAAATTGACGGGGCACCAATCGTAACCCCGACAATGCAATGGCGCGAAGGTGATCATGTCTATTGGCACGGCTCATCGGCCAGCCGGTTTCTGCGGGCAGCCAACGCGACACAGGTCTGTCTGACGGTAACCATGTGGGACGGCCTGGTCATGGCACGGTCCGGGTTTCATCATTCGGCCAATTATCGCTCCTGCATGGTGTTTGGCGAGGCGGAGATTGTCCAGGATCCGGCTGACAAGACGGCCCGGTTGAAGGCCATGTTTGATGTATGGTTTCCAGGCCGGTGGAACCTGCTGCGCGCCATTACCGACCAGGAAGTGAAGGCGACAACGGTGTTGCGGCTGCCGCTCGACGAGGCATCGGTTAAAATTCGCACCGGGCCGCCTTCCGATGACGAGGAAGATTATGCACTGCCCATCTGGGCGGGCGTTGTGCCATTGTCTATAATCACAGGTCAGCCAGTTGATGATCCGCGCAACCACAAAGGCCTTCCCGTGCCCGACCACGCAACGAACTTCACGGCCGGCTAGGAGCCCAACAGATATGCTCAGCGACGAAATGCAATCCCTGATCCGTTCTCACACTGCGGGTTTTGTGGCGACTGTCCGCGAAGACGGCTCCGCCGCCGTTTCACCAAAGGCAACCTTCGTGGTGGTGGATGATCGCACCATCGCGTGCGGCAATATCCGTTCACCCGGCACAGCAGCCAATCTGCGGCGCACGCCCGCTTGTGAAATCTGCTTCCTCGATCCGCTGACACGCAAATCTGTGAGGGTTTCCGGCAACGGAACCATGATCGGCAAGGCCGTCGCATCCAGGGAACTTACCGGGGTCTTTGAACAATACTGGGCCGACTATCTGCCGCACATGACCGGGTTCATGGTATTTGACCTGACTTCAGCTGAGTTGATCCTGTCGCCGGCCTACGATCACGGCGCTACAGAGGAAGAACTGGTGACAGCAAACAAGGCGAAAATGGCCGCCCTGTGAAAAGCGCTTCTATACAGGACTGAATCATGACGAACATCGCATATGCTCGTGAATCGGCTCGCGAGACCAGACAATCCGTATTACTGGATGCCGCCCGTACCATACAGCTGGCGGCTCTGGTCACCACTACATCCGACGCTCAGTTGAAGGTATCACACCTTCCCCTGCTGGTGGGCGATACCCATGACGGCTCGATCAGACTATGCGGTCATTTTGCCCGGGCGAACGATCACTGGCAAATCATCGAACGGGGTGACGCAACATCGGTCGCGATTTTCCAGGGGCCGCACACCTATTTGTCACCCTCCAACTATGCAACCAAACGGGAGACCGGCAAAGTCGTGCCGACCTGGGCCTATGTGATTGTTCACGCTCATGGAACCGCAGAAACGCATCATGAAGCCAATTGGTTGCTGGCACATGTCGGCGCGCTGACAGAGCGCAATGAAGCCGAACTGGCCAACCCCTGGAAGGTGTCGGATGCACCAGACGACTATGTAGCCAGCATGCTGCGCGGCATCGTGGGAGTGGAGTTAAGCGTCAACCAGCTGGAAGGAATCTGGAAAATGAACCAGCACCGTTCCGAGGCAGACAAGGCAAGCACGATTGCGGGTCTTGCAGGCTCTGACAACTACCGCGACAGACAACTTGCCAAGGTGATGGCCGAGGTCATTAACGGCTCTTCCTGATCAGCTCCACCATGAAGGCTGTTGACCAGCCGAACATCAGAAAGCCGTTGGCTCCGATAAGCGCAGACAACAGACGCCATTCAATGGGCAAAACTATGTCGCCAAAACCCAGCGTCGTGAAACACACGAGCGAGAAGTAAACCGCCGGCTCAAGCCCAGATGCGGCGCCGGTGGCGAGCAGCACAAATGCCCACAACCAGACTTCAACCGTCATGGTGAACAGCACCACCAGCATGGCGACCGTAATGAACGCGGTGCCTGCAAAGCGGCGAAATTTCCTGCGCGTCCAGCCGAGAAACGGTTCATGTTTGCGGGTCAACAGGCCAAACATCTCCGCCTGTATCGCGACGGTGCCTATTATGACGATTGATCCGATGATAAGCTGTTTCAGCATGTGTGGAGACGGCCTCTACTGTGCCAGTTCACCAATTACCCGGACCCAGCTTCTGATACCCTTGTGGAAGGATTGAAGATTGTACTTCTCGTTGGGTGAGTGCAGCGCATCATCGGGCAAACCAAACCCGACCAGCAGGCTCTGCATGCCGAGTATATCCTCAAACGAGCGCACAACCGGGATTGAACCTCCACAACCCATCATCACGGCCGATTTGCCCCATTCGTCCTCAAGCGCTTTGGCCGCCTTCTTCAGATAAGGATTATCCTCGGAGATTTCGATTGCGGGCGAGCCGTCGGCCTCTCCGCCGTACCGCACCGAGCACCCCTCCGGCAGCCGCTCCTCGATAAACTTGCGGAATATCGCCAGTATGTGTTGCGGGTCCTGTTTGCCAACCAGGCGCATGGATACCTTGGCGGTTGCCTCAGAGGGTATCACTGTCTTGGTACCGGCAGAGGTATAGCCGCCAAAGATGCCATTCACTTCAAGTGTCGGTCGCGACCAGGTCATCTCCAGAACACTGCGCCCCTTTTCACCGGCAGGCACCTTCAACCCGACGTCGCCAAGAAACTTGCCTTCATCAAAATTGAGATCTTGCCATTGAGCCGCTGTTTGCGGGGGCAGTTCCGGTACACCTTCATAGAAACCGGGAATGGTGATGCCGCCATCCTCGTCCCGCATGTCAGACAATATCTTCGTCAGCACGTGAATCGCATTGAAGGCAGCACCGCCAAAAAATCCCGAATGCAGATCGATGCGCGGCCCAATGATGGTGACCTCTTCATGGGCAAGTCCACGCAACCGGGTTGATATCGCCGGGGTGTCCGGGTCCCACATATTGGTGTCGCAGACCAGGGCAACTTCGCGGCTCAGTTCTTCAGCATTCTGCTCCAGAAACGGATTGAGACTGGGACTGCCGCTTTCTTCTTCACCCTCACATAACGCGGTTACAGAAAAAGGTAATCCGCCTGTGGTATTGATCCAGGCGCGACTGGCCTCTATGAAGGTCATCAGTTGGCCCTTGTCGTCATTGGCGCCGCGGGCATATATCCGTTCTATTCCATCTTCACCCGTCACCCGCTCAGGCTCGAATGGCGGGGTTTTCCATTTGTCGAGCGGTTCGGCAGGCTGGACATCATAGTGACCATAAAACAAGACATGCGGGCTTCCCGCAGGACCAGCGTAGTGGCCGACCACCATCGGATGACCGGGTGTGTCGCGCAGACTTGCGTCAAACCCCATTCCGGCCAGTTCATCTACAACCCACTGACCTGCCCTGCGGCATTCGGATTTGTATTGCGGATCAGTCGAAATGGATGGGATGCGCAACAAATCGAACCACCTGTCCAGACTGGCATCGAGCTGGTCATCAACATGGTCAAGAATTGCATTGAGTTTTGTCATCGGGCGGCTTTCCGTTCATGGCGAACTACTGATTTGAATGGCTCCGACCCTCTCACAGGCACGGCGAGCCTCGCAAGGGGGATTGCATGAGCGATACCGTTTTTCAGCTGGCCCGCGACAGCCTTCAGGCTGACTATGGCGAACACCGCCTGCACCGGCTTCAGCGCCACGGATATCAACGCTGGGTTCATCTGCGCAGCCAGGTCAATCTTTACTACTTCTGGGAAAAACGCTGGTTCTTCATCGCCATCATGCTGGCGTTCGCCTTCCTGCACACCGGTCCCTACGAAGGCCTGACCCGTGAAGGCCAGATCGTGCTGACCATGTCGTTGTTTGCCACCATCCTGTTCATCACCGAACCGGTGCCGCTACCAACCGTGGCGCTGATGATTGTTGTTGGCCAGGTGATTTTGCTGGGTATCGAATCCACAGAGGTCGCAAAGAGTCTGATGACGGATTCCGTGCTGTTCATCATGGGCGCACTAATGCTGGCGGTTGCGGTGGTCAAGCAGAAACTCGACAGGCGGATTGCCTGGGCTATCGTGCGGGTTACCGGAACCAGTACCTTCCGGATCAGCTTCGGAATAACGCTGACCTGCGGTGTGCTCGCCTCGTTCATCGGTGAGCACACGGTTGCCGCCATGATGCTGCCGGTCGGCATTACACTCATATCGCTTACCTCGAACGAACCCAAAAAGGTCAAGAACCTGGCCGCGGTGCTGCTCTTGTCGATCTCTTATGGCTGTGCCATTGCAGGTATCGGCACACCGTCTGGCGGTGCGCGAAACGCCATCATGATCGGTTACTGGAAAGACTTTTTCTTCGATCCGACCAATCCGGAAACGCGCCGCTTCATCGTCGATTACGTCACCTGGATGATGTATGCTTATCCGATATTCCTGATCCAGTTGCCAATTGTTACCACGGTGCTGTTCTGGACGTTCAAACCGGAATACCCGGACCTGTCACGGGCTGTTTCAAGATTGCGCACCCAGGTCGTCATGGACGGTCCCATCCGGCCGGCGCAGTGGATGGCAATTCTGGTGTTCTTGGTGACGGTAATCGGCTGGATATCCTTCTCGGAACAACTGGGGCTTGGCATTGTCGCCATTGCAGGTGCGATTGCGTTTCTGGTTGCAGGACTGGTGCGCTGGGAGGACGTCAATTCCGGTGTGAACTGGGGAGTGGTGCTTTTGTACGCCGCCGCCATTTCGCTTGGTGTCCAGATGAAGGACACCGGCGCTGCTGAATGGGTCGCCAGAAATTTTGTCGAGATCCTGCGGCCGGTCGGCATGGCCACGGGCTACGGGCTGGAAATGGCCATCGCGGTGCTGACGACCTTCGTCACCAATACCATGACGGCTGGTGCCGCCGTCGCCGTGCTGGGGCCGATTGTGCTGAAGACGGCGACCGCCGGCGGCGCCGATCCCCTGGCAGTTGGTTTCGTAACCGCGATAGCGTCAGCGTTTGCCTATATTACCGCGGCTGCCCACCCGGCCTTTACGATCATCTATGCTTCGGGTTATCTGACCGGCAAGGACTTCCTGAAATCCGGCTGGCGCATGACCATAGCGTCACTGGCCCTGCTGATGTTGTCCGCCTATTTCTACTGGCCGCTGCTGCGATAGGATCGTTACAATGTCACTATTCAAGAAAACGGTGCTGAGTGAACGTACCGAACGCGCGGTACAAAAGACACTGGCAAACGTCTATGCCCAGCGCCGCAAGCGGTTCCGCGTGCTGGCCTGCATAGATGAAACCGATGAGTCATTCTGCACCGTGCGGATGGCAGCCAGGTTGGCCAAAACAGACGATTGCGACATCATCGTTCTATATGTCCGGTCCATCGACCAGGGCCTGTGGTCGGGCGGCCTGCAGGTTCGCGTTGCCCGCCAGAACATGCTCGAAGCAGGGCTTGAGTTACCCGGTATCAACCGGTTGCGCATGGCGCTGGATGTTTTGCGCGAGGAGGGAATTCCTGCAGAAGACTGGAAGCGCCGCACCGGTCACCAGGATGCCTGGGGAGACCCGCTGGGCGACAACAAGGTTGAATTTAATTCAGACGGCGGCCGGTCTGTTGTTCTCAAACTGAAAACTGCCCCGGACCCGGCGTCCGGCATTCTGGACCAGTACGAACTGGGACCGTACAACCTGGTCATCATGGGCGAACCGTCGCGCTGGCGCGGAGAATTTCACTCATTGTTTGATGCTGGCATCGTGCAGCAGGTCACGGTCCATGCACCATCGTCGGTTCTGATCGTCCGCGAACCGCTGGACAAGGCCGGCTTCTTTATCTGCACAGACGGCACGTCGCGTTCCATGCAAGCGGTCCGGCGCGCCGCAGTGCTGGCCCATACGGCCGGCGAACCCATCACACTGTTTTCCGCCGCATCACACGAATCAGGTGTTCCTGCTGCCGAAGAAAACGTAAAAAATGCTCGTGCACTGCTCAAGGCGATGGGGATCAAGGTCAAGACAATCCTGACCGCTGTGGGGCCTGCGGCGAAAAAAATAGCTGAACTGGGCTCCGATCACGGCATCATCGTGGTAACTGACGAAGGCCGGTCCCGCGTTCAACGCGCCGTTAAAGGTTCGACAGCATATGATGTCGTGCGCACCGCCAAGACCTCCGTGCTGGATGTGCGGTAATCTTTGATTGTGGGAGGGGCCTGACCCCAGAGCAAAAAAGGCTGCACATCATGCAGCCTTTTCAAATTCTTGCTGAGGTTTCGCAAACCGACGTCAGGCTGTTGCCTTCATGGCATCCAGATACTCCTCGACGTGTTCAACATTCTCGAACCGCATCCAGCCTTCATCTGTTTCCGCTTCAACGGTTCCGTCGGACAACAGGCGTGCCGGACGTTCACGGATAACCCGTTCTTCGACCACAAACAGCTCCTCTTCCTGAGGCAATGCCTCCGGCGCATCATCTGTTACCGACTCCGCATCATCGGCAGCAGAGCCCGCATCATCGGTTTCCGCATCTGCTGTATCCAATTGCTGGTCTTGTGTTCCCACCGAAGGTTTTTCCGCCGCGAACGGCTTGAATTTCGGCCCGTCTGAAACGCTTGTATCTCTCCCGGCCGTGTCTTCCTTGACAGTGTCTGCGGCAGGCGCATCCGCCCTGGACGCTTCGGCTTCAGCGGTTGACTTGCCAGAATTGCCGGACAGATTGTCGACTGTGCCCGGGCGCGATTCAGCGCTTACATGTTTGGCTTCAGGCTTTTCGTCAGAAGCCGTCGCAGCTTCTGAAACTGCCGTCCTGTCTGGTGCTCGGGTAAATACAGGTGGCGTATCTGCATCGGGATCCGGATCATCTTCAGGCGCCTTGGCAAAGAACGACGAAAGATCATCGCGTGCCTTGTCTCTGGCCTGGTCTGTTTTTTCGGCCACGTCGCCGGCAACTTCCGATGCAGTTTCACGTACGGAGCCAAATATGGAATCCGCTGCTTCATCCACTGCAACCTCAGAAGCTTCTGCCACGTCGTCTGCAACATCTGCAACAGCTTCTGCCGTATCACCGGGGGCATCTCCAAAAGCGGTAGAACCAGCGGCGGCTGCCGAAGCAGCTGCGGCAGCCGAAACAGGCGCAGGAGCCATAAAGTCGGGCAGATCAGATTTTTCTGAAACCGACGGCCCGTAATCATCGGCCCCATCTTCGCCCGCGACAGGCGCGTTCATCGTCGACAGGTTGCCTGCGACAACACCAAGCCCCAACAGTACACAACCGCCGGTAAACAACGTGGCGGCCACATCCAGATTTAGCCCTACAATCACTGTTCCAGGCGAAAAAATGTTCATCAGACCGACAGCCACACCCGCTGCGATCAGCAAAATAGCCAAAAATATCAATAGTGTTTTCATGCCTCATTACCCCTCAGTTCCGGCAGCGCCGACGTATACCTGACACCCTGTATGCATGGTCTGCAACCAGACGCTAGCCGATATTGCACCTGCAAGCGAGACATATCCGGAAATTGGTCCCTGTTTGCCGGCGCGACTGACCAAACCATGTGGCTAGGTCAAAACCCACGAAATCAGTCTGGGTAGTGATTGAACCAATCAACAACCATAAAACTGATCAAATCCAAAACACCAGAGCAACCCCAAGGGTTCCTGCGAACCCAGGCCGCCCAAGTGTCGATTGGTCGTCACCTGTTCAGTTTAGCGTCGTTTTGCGGCACTGCAATGGTCGTTTTGTCAACCCGCTGCTGCAAAGTGGGTTCATCCACACCATCTGCCATTTCTGCCGGTACTTCTTCGGTGTCATCCTGATGTTCACTGTCATCCGGTGAAGTGACATCCTCGCTTTCAAACTCCGGCAGGTCGTCTTCACCAGCGCCCGGTTCATCATCACCGCCGTCGACAGCATTGGCCAGCTTGTCGGCCACTTCTTCCAGGGTGGCATATCCCCTGCCCGGCATGTAACTGGATACAACGTTTCCTGCCTGCATCGCCGCATCGGTGTAATCGAGATCATAGTCATTGAGGCCATCCAGCACCGCCAACGCCGGATTGGTGGTCCACAACTTGCGCAAGGCACGCTGGCGGAGCGGGCCCGGCACCCAAGACTTCATGAAAATGGTGAAGTCATTGTCGTAGGTGAGTGTTTCGATATCGACAGCCTCCAGTTCGTCAATCCAACGCTGCCGGGTTTCCTCATCCGGTGGTTCGTCCCGGGCATCTTCAGGGGCAACCAGTGGCTGCCCGTCTGCGGACAGCACTGTTTCGGCTTCGTCACCCGGCGGTCGGGTCAGCGCTGCCTCGCGTTCTCTTGTCTCGCGCTCATCAATTTCGCGTACGTCTGCCTTGCGCTTTGCCCAGCGCGACATAAAGCCGTCTTCTCGCGAATTCAATGCAGTTCTCCTTCAGGTTTGCCGGACGCCAGCATGCGGCGGCGAAGTTCCACCAGGCTCTCCTGCCCGAATTTATACTCCTCTGTGTCGAGTTTGTCGCGGCGGCGCTTCTTGAATTTCGAATCCTTGTAGTGCAGCGCCACAAACGCTTCCAGCCATTCACGCACATCTTGCGGCATAAGCAGCTTGCCAATTAACGCGTCATCGCCAGACATGTACTCCTCAGCCTCATATGAACTCATGGTCACCAGATGAGTGGTCCATATCAAACCGTCTGCAACAGGCTCCTCCAGTTCATGGGCCACCGAATAGACCGACGGCTGTGGTGATGTCAGGTTGTAGACATAAGCTTCGAGATCCGTGCGATGCAAATCGAGACGGGAGGGTTCACCCAGCCAGCGTGACAGTGTATCGCTGCGTTCCAGCAAGCGCGGAGCCATGTTCATGTCGCTTTCAGCCACCGGCATCATGCCACACACTGTCCACTCCCAATCCAGCCACGGATGAGATGAGGCTTTGCGTTCGTACACAAGAGAAAGATGAATACTGCTACCGTCAGACAAGGCCTTCTCCCACATGGTGGATTTTAGGGTCAGGACCCATTAATCTTATGCAATTCTGTTTGAAAGAAAACAGTCGAATGATGTTAAAAAGCGCAAGACACGGCATTATGCCTTTTCGAGCAGTTTTCGACTTCAGGCGGGGTTTTCCTTCAAACCCGAAGGGCGGGGTCTAATTTGCCCCTGACATCGTTGAAAGGACTTGAAAACCGGACGGTTTCCTGCAGCCTTTCGCCTTGTCAGGCGCAAAACATCCTCCCGCAGAATGGATAACATTAATGGGTCCTGACCCTAGTACTGCATAGCACAACCCAGACAGGCTACATCATGTCATACCGCATTGCGAAACCGGCGCGACGGTGCGATGTATTGTTTGTTCCGCTGAATCAAAGGCAAATTCATGAAATTGAATGGTTATGAAACCCTGATCTGCAATTGCGAGCGCAGCATGACGCTGGACGGCAGGAAGATCTGCAAAGCAGCGGGCGGCAGCGAGGAACCGGATGTATTCAACAATCTGTGTCGTGCTGAAGCCGACAGGTTTGCTGAAGCGGTCTCGAGCCATGCCAGGGTGCTGGTCGCCTGCACACAGGAAGCACCGCTGTTTTCAGAACTCGCCCAGGACCAGGCCTACACAGGCGAACTCCGGTTTGCCAACATTCGCGAGCGCGCCGGATGGAGCACCGACAAGACTGCCAATTCCGCGAAAATTGCAGCGCTGCTGGCAGATGCCGCACATGCCAGCGAGCCTGCCGGTTCCATCAGTGTCACATCCAGCGGGCAGTGCCTGGTTTACGGTGCCGGACAACAGGCGCTTGATACAGCACGCAAGCTGAATTCGCGCATTCCGACCACCCTGCTGCTCAGCGACCCAGGAGATGTCATACCGCCTGCCAGCGCAGATGTTGCCCTGTTCAAGGGCAAAATCAGCAAGGCTGCCGGACATCTCGGTGCATTTGAAATCGTCGTGGATGGCTATGCACCGCTGATGCCATCGGCGAAGCAATCTGCAGATTTTGTGATGCCCCGTGATGGCGCATCATCGAATTGCGCACTGATCCTGGACATGTCTGATGGGCCTTCGTTGTTTACCGGCGCTCATCTCCGGGACGGTTACAAAAAGGTCGATGCCGGCGATCCGGCTGCCGTCATGGAGGCCATGTTTGAATTGGCAGACATGGCCGGTGAATTCGAAAAGCCGCTGTATGTAAAATATGATGCCAGCATCTGCGCCCATTCGCGCAGCCTGAAAGCCGGCTGCAGCAAATGTCTGGACGTCTGCCCGGCCGGCGCGATCACGTCGATAGGCGACACCGTCGAGTTTGACCCGGTTATCTGTGGTGGATGCGGATCATGTGCTGCCGCGTGCCCGACAGGCGCGGCGTCTTACGCAATGCCGCAACGCAACGACCTGATTGCACGCATCGGCATCCTGGTTTCAACATTTCTGAAAGCCGGCGGCAAAAACCCCGAAATTCTGGTGCATGACAACCGCTTCGGCCTGGAGCTGATCGGCATGAGTGCGCGTTTCGGCAGAGGCCTGCCGGCTAATGTTCTGCCGCTGGGTGTCAATGAGGTAACCCAGATCGGCCATGACGCGATGCTGGCCATGATGGCAACGGGTGTTGCGCGCATTCACCTGATCGCCAATCCGGCCAGAGCTGAAGAACTGTCGGGCAGCAGCGCGGAGATCGAACTAACCAGGGCACTGGCCGAAGGACTTGGGTACGAATGCACGATCGCGGTGATCAGTGAGACGGATCCGGATAATCTGGAAACAATAATCTGGGCGGACATACCTGCACCGACCCTGAAGCCCCATGCCATAACCGGCGTGGGATCAAAACGCGATGTGACACGCACCATGCTGGCACTGCTGCACAGGAGTGCTGCAAATCCTCAAGACGTCATTGCGCTGCCCGACAAGGCACCTTACGGGCAAATTGTCGTAAACACTGAAACCTGCACGTTGTGCCAGGCGTGTGTGGGAGCCTGCCCGGTCAATGCCATCGGCGACAATCCGGACAAACCGCAACTTAGCTTTACCGAGGCGGCCTGTGTGCAATGTGGTCTGTGCCGGACCACATGCCCTGAAGGTGCCATCTCGCTTGAATCACGCTACAATTTTTCAGCCTCGGCCCTGTCTCCTGCGGTTTTGCATGAGGAAGAGCCATTCGCCTGTATTTCCTGCGGCAAGGATTTCGGCACGAAAAGCACTATTGAGAAAATCACCAAACAGCTCGCAGGCAAACATGCCATGTTCGCCGACTCCGATACGGCCAAACTGATCCAGATGTGTGACAATTGCCGCATCGAACATCAGGCCAACTCGAACAATGACCCGTTTGCCGCAGGCGAGCGCCCGCGCATCCGCAGAACTGAAGACTATATCGAGGCAGAACGCAAATCCAATGCCGGAGAGCCACTGAGCGCAGACGATTTTCTGATGGACGACGATTGATACCAGATCTCAGTAACAGCGGCCCATTTCATGGGATCATAGCGGTTCACTCGGGCAGGCGCGGTGCGCGCCCGTACCAAGGCGCGACACGCGCCTTGCCGGCGGAAAAAATCGCTCCGGTGAAATGGGCCGCTGTTACTGATATCTGGTATGAGGAGTTTGATGTGATCGAACAGTCTACCTGGTTTCGCTCAGGCCGTTCTGCGTGTCCATAGGACCTCAGCAAAGTATTCCTGAGCGGGATGCGCTATATTCGGGAACCAACCTCGCCATGACACAATGCGTACACAACCCAAACGCTCGCACCAACCAGCGGCCTCAACCGTGACTGACCTACACCGGATCGGGATACTTGGCGGGATGGGCCCGCAGGCTACCGTAATGCTGCAACAACGCCTGATTGATGCGGTTGCCGCAATGGATGACGCTGATCATATTCCGCTCATTGTGGACATGAATCCGCAGGTTCCTTCACGCCTGAGCTGGATACTGGAGGGGCGTGGAGAGGATCCCGGCAAAGTGCTTGCGGAAATGGCACAACGATTGGTCGCCGCGGGCGCCGAAGCGCTGGCGATGCCATGCAACACGGCGCACTACTTCGCTTCACAGATCAACGCCTCGGTTGATGTTCCGTTTTTTGATATGGTCGCCATGAGCTGCCAGGCTGCCTCGGAAATTGTCGGACCGCGTGGAAAAGTTGGCATTCTTGCTTCACCGGCAACAGATCGCATTTCCCTGTTTCAAAAAGCCTTGAGAGCTTATACCAAAGGAACCGACTATTGACCCTTTTGACCGATTTTTCGCGTTCGCCGGCTAGGCAGGCTTCGCTCAGTGGTCTGGCCGACCACGAGTGGAGCGTAACGACGTCCGGCGATCGCGAAAAACCGGCCTTCGGTGGGCCAAATCCGTCCATCTGGTGCGTTGCCGTGCTTGCCCGATGCACCGCATCGCGCTGCGCACTGCGCCTGCCAGAGTGACCGGATTTGACTCCATCAAAAGGGTCAATAGTCGGTTCCTTTGGTATTATGGCTCAAAAGCGATCTATCCTGACGATCAGCCGGCGATGCTGGCTGCCATCCGTCGCATGAAAGCGGTAGGACCGCAAGAAGACGATGTCGCTGCACTGACCAATGCGGCGGAAAACTGCCGCCAGAACGGTGCAGACTGCATATTGATAGGTTGCACGGAATTTTCGCTTATTGCCAATGAAGTTGAAACTGACCTGCCCGTAATCGACACAATCAACATGCTTGTCGCGCGTATTCTTGCCTTTTCGAACCTCAGGCCCCGAGAGTTGGGAAGCGAGCCCGCCACCTGACAATCGCAATATGGTTTCACCTGAATCCCAACCCATGGGGCTCAGCTGGAGCAAGAACTCAAAAGCGTGTCGCGGTTAATCGGCTTGATTCAATTCAACAACTGGAAAATCACCCCGGACACAATGGCGCCACTGACACCCAGGCCGAGATATGCTGCGAACACCTGCTTCTTGACCAGCGACCAGACCGCAGCCATTGCGGGAACCGAACTGACGGCACCAGCGACCATAAACGACATGGCTGCACCACCGCTCATGCCCTGCTCCATCAACCCCGACAACAGTGGTGGAGCAATATAGGAGTTCAGATAGGCAGGCATGCCAACCACGGCCGCGATGGCAATTGGCACCACACCTTCACCGCCTACCAGTCCGGCAATGACCGACGCCGGGATATAGGTGACCAGCAAGGCTTCCAGGACGTAGGCTAGTGCGAGCCATTTGATCAGGAACAGTGCGTTGTTGGCGAACTCGGTATTGAAAACCTGTCGTCTTTGAGGTTCGTTCCAGAACGACCACACAGGTTTCCCATCGAACGGACTGGGGCCGCAACCGCATCTCGTGGACACCTGCTCGCGCAGTGGTTCTCCAAACCAGCCGGCTTTCAGCACAAGTTTTATGGCAAACCCGCCGAACAGGCCCAGCCCGATCGCAGACACCGCCTTGCCAATGGCGAACGGCCAACCGAGCGCTGCGGCGGTGATCAACAGGGTTGGCGGGTCAATCAGCGGAGAGGACAGCCAGAATGCCATGACCGCAGACAACGGCGCGCCCAGCGCCAGTAGCCCGGCGATAAACGGAATGACTTCGCACGAGCAGAACGGTGCCAGTCCGCCAAACAGGGCTGCCAGAACAATCATGCGATTTTCGCGGCCTTTGAAGGCATTGGCAATGACGGCTTCCGCGCCTGCAGCCTTCAGCCCGGCAATCAAAAGCACGGCAAAGGCAATATAAGGCAGTGTTCCCAGAAACGCCTTGCCGGCAAACGTGATGACCGGCACGAAGTTGGGATAATCCAGAACGGCTACGGCAACAGGTGCCAGCAGGGTTATCGTCCAGGGTGAGGCCAGACGGGACCTGATTTCATCCAGAACAGGCACGTGCCGCCGGGATACGTCGCTCATGCGCCCATCTCCTGATCTGTACAGCACTCTTCAAGAATGAATGCAGCCAGCGCCTGCAAGTGCCGGTAATTTGCCTGATTGATGATGGTTCTGCCCTGCCGGTCCTGCACAATCAGGTCGGCCGAACTCAAGAACTTCAGGTGATGAGCAAGGGTAGAGCCCGGAATGCCGGTGCGCAGCTGGATATCGCCCACCGGCAAGCCGTTGTCGCCTGCCCTGACCAGGGTTTGCAAGACTTCCAGA
This sequence comes from Alphaproteobacteria bacterium, assembly GCA_024640405.1. Classification (GTDB taxonomy): domain Bacteria; phylum Pseudomonadota; class Alphaproteobacteria; order Rhizobiales; family Aestuariivirgaceae; genus Anderseniella. Next base: position 92,032 of record JAHEFB010000008.1, read on the forward strand.
CGGGATTCCGACCCCATGGCCGCAAACCCTTGTGCCGCAGCAACTACATCCATGACAAAAATCCATTATTTCGATAAATCTAGAAATATAGAAACAAAGGATGTTTGTCAACTGCCCCCAAAACGAATGACCGCGGATACCGGAGTATGCCGCAGTCAGATTTATCGGTTCAGTCAATACGGCTGGAGTTTCCTCAGACCCGAATTGATTGCCCGGAATATGTTCTCGCTTCGATTCAGCAAAACCGCCGCAAACATTCAATCAATAGCCAGGTAACTCTTATGGCTCGCCCTGGAATTCAAATGTCCGCCCTACGCAGCTATGGTTGAAATCCGGTGTGCCGAGGGTTGCGCCCTGGCGATCAACCGTCAACCGATCAACACTGAATGAATAGGAAGTGCCTACCATGATGGTATGATCATCGACATCCTGAGAACTTGAACCCTCAATACCAGATTCGACTACACAACTATCCCGAAAAGTTCCCCGATAGGCGACAAACACGGGCAGATCTCCAACGATCGGCATCGCACCAAGAATAAAGTCGTATCTGGCCTTCACCGAGAAGGCCTCCATGTCACCCAAATCCGAATTTGCGTAATCAGCCTTGAGGTAGGTGCCTTCCAGTTGCAATCGCGAATCCGGTGTCGGGAACCAACGGACAACACCTCTGGCGAAAATTCCGTCGTCAAGACCTGACGTTGACAGGATTCCGTTGCCGAAGGGAACCGAAACACCAAAATCCGGGTTGAACCCGATGTAACCGCCCTGGCCGTAAAAGGTCACATCGCCCATGTAGAACTGGGCCTCACCACCGACGAAGTGCAGATCATGATCAAAATCGGCGAATTCGGATCCTCCGGCCCCGCCAAACACCCCAAACAGCCCGGTCGATGGGTCACGCCAGCTGAAATGGACCGTGCCCTGGAAATGATACTCTGGTCCGAAGACATCTTCATCGCCATCGGCCAAAGCATTGGAATTGTATTCATATTTGACATCTGACTGCATGGAGATGTTCTCGCCCAACGGCAAGCTCAACAACCCCTCGCCGCCTGTTGCAAATACCGTGTCGTCGGGACTTGAATCACTATCGTCGCTGTCGCCATTGACAAGAGTACTGTCAGCACCGTCAATGAATTGCACACCGGCCCACTTATCGACCACGCCGGAGACGATCAGTCCCAGTTCGCGTTCGGTTTCCAAGTCTGCGGCCTGAACGGACGGTGCCATTACGGCGATTGCCATGACTGATGCCGCTACAAGATTTTTCATTGCTACTTACCCCTGCAAAGGATTCCCTGACGAAACATTATCGGCCAAATTGACCTTATGCAATCAGAGATTGTCCGTTTCCCTAGCATTTGCGCGGTATCCCAAATAAATGACCGCAGACACCGAAGTTTTCTGCGGTCAATTACCGTGGTTCACTCAGTCGACTTGCATTTGATGAATTGCAGGCTGAATGCGACGTGAGATTCCCACAACTAAACCCGGCAGTTCAGACGCAGGCGTCTTGGGATTCAGGTTACTCCTCAAAATTTTCCACATCAAATACACTTCCGGCACAACTGTGATTGAAATCAGGCGTGCCTAGTGTTGCGCCCTGGCGATCAACTGTCAGTCGATCCACGCTGAATGAATAAGATGTACCGACCATGATCGTGTGATCATCAACATCACCAGAGGTCTCTTCATCATTAAGTGATATTACGGTACAATTGTCCCGGAATGTGCCACGGTAGGCGACAAATACCGGCAGGTCGCCAACGATCGGCATCGCTCCGAGGACGAAATCGTATCTGGCCTTCACAGAAAAGGCCTCCATGTCACCCAAACCGGAAATCGCATAGTCAGCCTTGACGTAGGTGCCTTCCAGTTGAAGCCGTGAATCGGCAGTCGGGAACCAACGTATCACGCCTCTTGCAAAAACACCGTCATCAAGACCTGAAAAAGCCGCGCTTATATTGTCGTTGATCTGGACCGTCGAGAAACCGAAATCCGGGTTGAACCCAATGTACCCGCCCTGGCCGTACAAGGTCACATTATCCAGGTAGAACTGCGCCTCACCGCCGACATAATGCAAATCGTGATCCAGACTTTGGAAATCCGCCCCGCCTGCGCCGCCAAACACACCGAACAGTCCGGTTGAAGGATCGCGCCAGCTGAAATGGACCGTTCCCTGGTAGTGATAGCGCGGCCCGAATACATCGGGATCATCACTGCCAAAAGCGGTAGAATTGTATTCGTATTTTACATCCGACTGCATGGAGATGTTGTCACCCAGCGGCAAACTCAACAGCCCTTCCCCGCCTGTTGCAATCACCGTTTCGTCTTCGCTGAAAACCGATAGTTCAAGTTCGCCGCTTGCTTCAGGATCGACAAAAAGCAGATCGCTTTCAATGAACTGCACACCTACCCACTTGTCCACCACGCCGGAGACGATCAACCCCAGTTCACGTTCGGTTTCGAGATCGGCTGCCTGAACGGACGGAGACATTACGGCAATTGCCATGGCTGATGCCACTACAAGATTTTTCATTGCTACTTACCCCTGCAAAGGGTTCCCTAACGAAACCTTAACGCGTAAATTGACCTTGCGCAATTGAAGATCGTCCGTCTTCCGAAGTTTTTCGAACACTTTTGCGCCAATACTGGCAAAAAAGTCAGGATATACTCGCAATCCTAGCCTTCCGGCGGAAACATTCCTGCGCAGGTTTGCAGGGCGTTGGCCAGAAAATCATCGTGTTTGGCCTGATCAATCACACCATCCTTCAGCATGTCGGCAATATCGCCGCCCCGCTTGGTGCGGCATTCTTCATATTCCGGATTGGTCGCAGGCGCACTTCCGGCACCGCTGCCCTGTGCACCGGATACGGCGGCCGGACGGCCGGCAGCATCGGTGTTGGCTTGCTTGTGCCAGGTCAGTGCCAGACCGGAGAGTGCCAGGACACAAATAAGCCCGGCCAGAAACCTGGCACCGTTCCTGTCCAGAAAATGACGACTATCCATTTCTCAATCCTCCCGGTATTTGCCCCGGATTCCAGGGTCCACAAGTCCCGTCCACAAAACCTGCCCCTGCATTCTGCAGGAATGGTGCAAAGTCTATGGTGTCAGCTGCCACGCTGCAATGGCAGGTTCAGCAACAAATTCTGCGGCTTCATGTTGAGCTTGCCATCGGGTGATTGCGCCATGCTGAGCCAGACCGGATTGCCACGGACGCGCTCGATAACCGACTGCTGATCCAGTATATCCATGCGGAACAACCCGATGATGCTGACTTGTTCGTCAAGCGACAGTTCTGCGCCTTCGAACAATTTGTTCATCAACCGGCTGGCCTGTGCATCAAGGCCGGTGTACCAGACCCACCTTTCATCATCGATGCGCTGCACCGGCTGAACCCGAACACTGATGCCGATAAAGTGGTTGATCCAGTGCTCAATCACCCGGGCGAATGCATCATTGGCCGGCTGGGTAAAGCGGAAGTCAACAACCGTATCAAAACGCTCGGCGCGCTCCCAGTACATGTCCTTGTTATCTTCGTCCAGCACGTCAAGCTCGACCTGTTTAAGCGGCGTGGCCGCTTCCATAACCAGCTGTCCAAGGCCTCCCATACCGCCGGTTTCTGCAAACATCTCAACAACTTCTTCGTCAGCCAGCATCAACTGACCTTCATCGGTGGACACGTTCTGCGAGCGGAAAAAAATCTCGGCTGCCCGCCAGCGCATGGGATCGGTCTGGCCATGCAGAATGCTCGCAAGAATGGCGTGAACGATCTGCTCGACAAACAACGGAGGCACATTTCCGGCCTCACCTCGCACTATTGCCAGATATGCCTTTTCAAGGGTTTTTGATGCCACCAGCAAATCGCGGAAAGCCAGGAACACCTTGTAGTTCTCGCCTGCATCCGCGTCCTCGAATTCAGACAATTCCTGAACCGAAAATTGCAGATAGGGATCGTCAACCAACCGGGCGTGGGCGACGCGCTCTGCCTCACAGCTGTCCTCGATCGGCGCCAGTTCAGGACGTGCAAAGTAGGCACGCAGATAATCTGCCGTCACCTCCAGCCCGCCACGACCCGGAAGGCGGTTCAGCAGATAAGCACCGGATGAATGCCATGCCCGTTCACTCATCAGCCACATCCCAGATACGTGTGTGCGGCTTCTCCTGGCCCGGCGGCGTGATTTCGCGATACTCCTCGTGAATTGCGCCTTCCTCCGTCAGAGTGCGATGAACCGTCAGCAGAGTATTAAGCGGTTTGCCTTCGGCAAGTTCTTGCGCAAAGCCGATTTCCTCGCGCGCAGCATCTCGGGCCGATGCCATGTCCGGTGCCTGATAGTCTTCCACGAACAGTTGAGCCAGCGTTTCGATTGCATCAGACATCTCGCTGGCACTCGCCTCGCCAATCGATACAAATGTCGCCCGGCCCAGACTGGGCAGTGCGAGAAATCCGTTGGCAAATGCCTGCCTCGTCTTCCCCCTGATTTCCTCAGTGGAAATGCCGGCAAAAGCAAAAGCTCCCGATAGGGCGATCTCATCGGACCCTGCGGGTGCGGCAAAAACATGCTCATCTGACGAGTCAAACCGTATTGTGCGCAAAACCTTGACCATGGCTTAGGGATGCCCGGTAACAGTCTCGGTCAGCACGAAGGCCTGAACCGGTTTGTCGGCTGCTGCAAACAGCAGGTTGCCGTCTTCATCCATGCCGGTTACCCGGCCGCATACGGTCGCACCGGCATGGCGAAACGTCACATCTTCATCGGACCCGAATACCCTGCCCAGCCAATTGTCATGCACACCCTTGAAACCTTCGTTCATCCACCCGTCGATCCAGGTCAGAAAATGACGCGAAACCGACTCTATCAACATTGTGCGGGTCACTTCCCCGGCACCTTCTTCGTGAAGGGTTGTGCTGTCCGGCAGTTCGCCGGGATTTTCCACCGACAGATCAAGAGTAATGGCCACATCAAGGCTCAACACCATCCAGTCCGGCACATCGTCAGCACTCAGGCCGGCCGGCACGTCAAGCCTGATACCGCCTGCCCTGGCGCCGTTGACCAGAATATCTCCCGGCCACCGATAGTGCACGGCAATTTCCGGCGGCGATATGGCGCCGAAGGCATCGCCAAATGCAACTGCCAGGACATGGCGCACCTGCGCGGCGCGCGAAAACGGCACGTCCGGCTCGAGCACAACAGCCATGTTGAGACGGTCTTCCGACTGCGACCAGAACAAATCGCCCGCACCCGCCTCTGCTTTCCTTACGGCCGCTATCGCGACGCTCGCAGAATCGATTCCCGGCTGCACCGCAATTCCATTCAACAATGGAGGAAAGACCGGTTCTTCAGTCATAAAACAAGCCTGCAATACCAAAGAAACTGGCTGTTGACCCGATCTGACATCAGCCCAGATCAATTTCACCGGTGACGGTGTGGTCCAGCGCCACATCACCACAGGTAATCGTTGCGGTGACAGTTACACTGCCCGAAGACTTGCCGGATGCGCGAACAGCCTCCTCGATTTTCTGCTGCGAGGTAACACCTACCTGCTTGAGGAACTTGCGCATCGACATGTTGAACTTGTCGTCATCCATTTTCAGCTTTTCCCTGTTGCTTCAACTGGCGCCCATTTCAGAGACGTTCATGGTGGTGACTTTTGGTCACGGCAACCAAGAAACCATTCCACTTTACTGGCGGACACTGTCGGTCGTGTACACATTACCCGCTGAAAGGTCCAGCGACGCCAGTGCAAAATGCGCTCCCACTCCGATCACAGCCATTGCTGCACATGCCAGTACAAATGCTTTCATCGTCTTGACCTTCCCTGTTCCCCGAGCGCTGCTATAACGGCAGATCGAGACATTCGCGATATTATCCATGATATAGGTATGTGGCGCACTGATGTGCAAACTGTTTTCACTTGATTGACTGATCCTGTGCCGTTTCGGTTTTTTCCTTCAGCCATGCAATCATCGCGTCTCGCTCTTCGGAATTGGACATTTTCTGCAGCGGCATCTTGGTGCCGGGTACGAGATGCTGCGGGCCCTTTTCAAACAACTGGCCAATAGTGTCGGCGCTCCAGACAATCTCCGACTCAAGCAATGCTTTCGAATAGGGGTAGCCCGGCAACGTGCCGGCCTTGCGGCCGAACACACCATAAAGGGTCGGCCCAGCCCGGTTGGCATCGTCGGGTGACAATGTATGGCAGACAGAACATTTGCGGGCAAACTGGCGTTCGCCGACGCTCAAGCCTTCATCGGCCTGAAACCGCCGCGGGAATTTGCCGCGCGCGGGTTCAAAATTCCGCCCGGGGCGGAACTGCCAGTAATGCACGGTGTCGTCGAGCCCTCCAAGATACAGGGTGTCGCCATCGCCTGAAAATGTCAGCGCCCAGATCGGACCATACGGGTTGTCCAGCAATTTCACCGGTGTCCAGTCGGTCATGTCGTGCACCGATACAATGCCGTCTCCGCCACCAAACGCCAGCACCTTGTGTTCTGGCGAAACCGCAACTGACAGGATCGGGCGTTCGCGCTGTGCCAGTTCATGGGCAATTTCGCCACTTTCAATGTCGAGAACCGCTGCTGTTCCATTCAAGGCGCCGAAAGCCAGTTTGCTGCCGCCAGGCAAGGCCGCCAGTACGTTGATCCCCCAGCCATTGCGATAAATCACACGGTCTTGGGATCCATCCTTGACCCGCCACTTGCGAATCGTCGCGTCGGTGCCGGTGGAATAGACAAACTGGCCATCGGTGGAGAAAACGGCTGCGTTGACTGTGTTGCGATGACCTTTCAATATCCACAATTCACGCCGCTCGACCAGCGACCAGATGCGCACCGTCCGATCCCAGGAGGCTGAGGCGGCGAGCGTGCCATCGGGGGACAGGGCAACTCCAACCACCTTGTGGTCATGACCCCTGAATACGTGCTCAACCGCTCCTGTCTGCAGATCGAGCAGCCGCAGCATGCCATCGTCACTGCCGGTAACGGCATGCCTTGCGTCGGGCAGAACAGCAACCGCGTTGACGGCTCCATCATGGTCGGAAAAGCGTCTGAGCATGGCAGGTCTTGCCGCATCGGAGACGTTCCACAACATCATAGAATAGTCGAAGCTGCCCGATACAATACCGACACCGTCCGGGGAGGTTGCAACCGCCTTCACCGGTCCACCATGGCCTTTCAGATCCCCCTGCCCCGGCTTGTTGGCGGCTTCTGAGGCAATGCTCAGGCTTGCGATCAGCGTGACGACAATCACCATTGCAATCCAGACAAGCTGAACCTTTGTCAGACTGCGAAACAAACTCCTGAAAAAGCGATCCCCGATCAAGGCGTCACTCCCGCTAATTCATTCCGCTGGCTGGCTGGCCGATCCGCCGGTATCAGGTGCAGACTTGGATTTCTGCTCCATCTCCTCGACCCACAGGCTGTGATGTTCGCGCGCCCAGTTGGTGTCAACTTCACCCGACCCCATGGCATCAAAAGCGCCTTCCATGCCGACAGAGCCGATATAGATATGACCGAGAATGATAACGATGAAGGCAACGCCTACTATCGCATGCCATATCTGATTGAGTTGCTGCTCCTGCAGGGGCGATACGGTGGTGGGAAGATCGAAACCCACTGCGTTGAGGACTGCAAACGTTTTTGCCATAAATGCCGTTTCAAACGGAAACATCAGGGCAATACCGGACAATGAAATCGAAATCGTCAGAATGGTAACGCACCAGAACAGGATTTTCTGGCCTGCGTTGAATTTCTTCGCCGCCGGATGAGAGCCCTTGATAAGCAGTCCGCCTCCCTTGAGCAGCCAGACCAGATCGTGCCGGTTGGGAAAATTGTGAACTACCCACAGTATAAAGGCCAGCGCCACGCCGGCCATGAATGAAAAAGCAAGGTAATTATGCAGGTACTTGCCCCACATGGTCATGGAGGCAAACACCTCCTTGCCGATGACCGGCATCAGCACATAGCGACCGAACAACATGTTTAGTCCCGACAGAGCCAGCACGATAAACGACCCTGCCATCAGCCAGTGTGCAAACCGCTCCAGATCATTAAACCGCTGCATCGTAACACCGGATTTGCCATGTTCGACCCTGATGCGGCCGCGCAAAAGGAAGAATAGTGCCAGCAGAAACAGCATACCAAACAGGGCATAGGCAGAATAAAGGCTCAAAGGTCCATTGCGAACCGCGCGATAGTCGGTATCACCTTCCGACTGGATCAGCATGCCGGCCTTCTTGTCCGGAATCGAGACATTGCCGGTTGCCCCTTTACGGATCATGCTCCAGAAACCGGTATTCAGGTCCGTGCTCTGCGCTTCGGTTGCAACATCCGGGTTTGCCGACTGGGCGACGGCCGGGTTGCTCAAACTACCCACTGCAAGCATTGTTACCGCAATAAGAGCCATGCATACGGTTCGTATGGTTTTGACAATGTCGGTGCTGGATTTCATAACGCTGGTCCCCTTGGGTTGCCCGTTTCAGACAAGAATTTTTCTGCCGCGCAAATTGCGGCCGTCAATCTGGTTCATACGCCGCCGCCGCGCTGAATTCTCATGCGTCCGCGCAATTGTTGCCTTGCGTCATCGCTCAGGGTTTCATCCACCTTGCCGCTGTAAACACCTTTTTCACCGGATACTGAGCGTGTGGTTTCACTCTCCTGGCAGCCTGTCAGCAGACCGACAGATATCGCCAACACTAAAAACCGAACGGTTTTTGAAAAATCAAACAAAATCACCCCTCCAGGCGCGGCACGGCAAAACCAGAACCGGTACAAATTCAGCCAAATGTGGCATTCGGCAAGACTGCAGTCACCTGGAACAAAGGCGGCGATTTCTCGCCGCCCCGTCCAGATTCCACATATATTTCCAAATCATCGATATGACCGTCAGGAACCGCACGGCAGTTCCTGACTGTTTCATGTCGGCGTTTAAGAGCCAGAACCGGGATAGGCCTTGCCCCATCCCCAGGCACCAGATCCAAAGCCACGTGCAACCACACGCTCACGATAGATGTTCGACACCTGGTCGCCATCACCGGCAAGCAATGCCTTGGTCGCGCACATTTCTGCACAAAGCGGCAGTTTGCCCTCGGCCAGACGGTTGCGGCCATACTTTTGGAACTCCTCACGGGAATTGGCTTCCTCGGGACCACCGGCGCAGAAGGTACATTTGTCCATCTTGCCGCGAGAGCCGAAGTTGCCGACCTGCGGGAACTGCGGCGCGCCAAACGGACACGCGTAGAAACAGTACCCACAACCGATACAGAGATCTTTGTTGTGCAGGACCACGCCCTCGGTAGACTGATAGAAACAGTCAACCGGGCACACAGCCATGCAAGGTGCATCTGAACAATGCATGCAGGCAACCGAGATTGAGCGTTCGCCGGGTTTGCCGTCATTGATGGTGACGACGCGGCGGCGGTTTACTCCCCACGGAACCTCATGTTCGTTCTTACACGCGGTGACACAGGCGTTGCATTCGATGCAACGTTCAGCATCACACAGGAACTTCATGCGAGCCATTCTGTATCCTCCTTATGCTTTTGCAATTTTGCAGAGAGTGGTCTTGGACTCCTGCATCTGGGTAACCGCGTCGTAGCCATAGGTCTGCGCCGTATTGGACGCCTCGCCCAGGACAAACGGGTCGGCACCCGCAGGATAATTGGCGCGCAGGTCTTCACCCTGCATATGACCACCGAAGTGGAACGGCATGAAGGCGACGCCTCTGCCAACCCGCTCGGTAACCATGGCCATTACCTTGACCTTGCCCTTTTCAGGGCCCTCTACCCAGACCGTATCCCCGTTTCTGATATCGAGATCATTGGCATCAACCGGGTTGATCTCGACGAACATGTCCTGCTGAAGCTCAGCAAGCCACGGGTTCGACCGGGTTTCGTCACCACCACCTTCATATTCCACCAGGCGGCCCGATGTCAGAATAATCGGATACTCTTTCGAGAAATCGTTCTTCTGAATCGATTCATACAAGGTCGGAAGACGATGCATGTGACGGTCCTTGAAGGTGGCGTACTTGGGCAGAAGATCACGCCGAGGTGTGTACAACGGTTCGCGATGCAACGGCACCGGATCCGGGAACGTCCACACAACAGTGCGGGCCTTGGCATTTCCGAACGGAGCGCAACCATGTTTGATTGCAACCCGCTGGATACCGCCTGACAGGTCAACCTTCCAGTTGATCTTGTCGAGTTTTTCCTGATCGTCAGTTCCGGCAACCTTCTTGATGGCAGCAAGTTCGTCTGCCGTCAGATCGCCGTCCCAGCCGAGCTTACGCAACATGCCGTAGGTGAACTCAGGATATCCATCCTTGATTTCAGAGCCTACGGAGTAAGCTCCCTCGGCCAGCATGTTGGCACCGCCCCATTCATCTGGTGCCTTCACACCAAAGCGAGCACGGAACGTCAGACCACCCTCAGCCACCGGCTTGGAGTTGTCGTACAGGTTCGGGGTGCCGGGATGCTTCATTTCCGGTGTACCCCATGACGGCCATGGCAAACCATAATAGTCTCCATCCGCCGGACCACCACGTGCCTGCAGCGTTGTCCTGTCGAACGTATGCTGGTTGGCCATGTGCATCTTGAGACGCTCCGGTGACTGCCCGGTATAACCGATCGTCCACATGCCGCGGTTGATCTCCCGCAGAGTGTCTTCGATGCTTGGCTCCTTGACAGTCAGCTTGCCAATCTTGGTTTCTTCAACCTTGATATTGCGGAAGAACCGGTCAGCAAAACCGAATTTCTCGGCAAACATCTGCATGATGACATGATCCGGCAGGGACTCGAACAATGGGTCCATGACCTTGTCACGCCACTGCAGCGACCGGTTCGATGCGGTGACCGAACCATAGGTTTCGAACTGCGTGGAAGCTGGCAGCAGATAGACACCGTCCTTGCGGCCGTGCATGACGGCAGACATGGTCGGATAAGGATCAACCACCACCAAAAGGTCGAGTTTGGCCATTGCCTTCTGCATGTCAGGCAGACGGGTCTGCGAGTTGGGCGCGTGGCCCCAGAACACCATGGCGCGGACATTGTCCGGCTGATCGATGTTCTCTTTCGCTTCCAGGACACCGTCGATCCAGCGCGAGACGGGAATACCCTTCTCGTTCATCAACTCCTTGTCCTTGCCGTCCTTGTCCTTGCGGGTGGCGAAACGACCCTTCAGCCAGTCAAGGTCTTCTTCCCAGACGCGCGACCAGTGAGCCCATGCACCTTTAGACAGACCATAGTAGCCCGGCAGAGTGTCCATCAGAACGCCAAGGTCGGTAGCGCCCTGCACGTTGTCATGTCCGCGGAAGATGTTGGCTCCACCGCCGGCGGTTCCCATGTTGCCGAGGGCAAGCTGCAAGACACAGTAAGCGCGTGTATTGTTGTTGCCATTGGTGTGCTGGGTGCCGCCCATGCACCATACAATGGTGCCAGGCTTGTTCTGGGCCATGGTGCGGGCAACGCGCTTCATCTGCGAGCCGGGAACACCGGTGACCTTTTCAACCTCTTCGGGAGTCCATTTTGCAACTTCCTCCTTGATGTACTCCATACCCCAGACACGACGGGAGATGAAATCCTTGTCTTCCCAGCCGTTTTCGAAGATGTGGTACAATACACCCCAGATCAGCGCCACGTCAGTACCGGAACGGAACCGGACATATTCGGTGGCGTGAGCAGCGGTACGCGTAAAGCGAGGATCACAAACAATGAATGCAGCGTTGTTTTCTTCCTTGGCCTTCAGCATGTGCAGCAAAGACACTGGATGTGCCTCGGCCGGATTGCCGCCAATCAGGAAGATGGCACGCGAATTATGCATGTCATTGTAGGAGTTGGTCATCGCACCATAGCCCCAGGTGTTGGCAACACCGGCAACCGTGGTGGAGTGACAGATACGCGCCTGATGGTCACCATTGTTGGTGCCCCAGTAAGCGTAGAACTTGCGGAACAGATAAGCCTGTTCGTTATTATGCTTGGCAGAGCCCAGCCAGTACACTGAATCGGGGCCGGATTTCTCGCGAATATCCAGCATCTTGTCGCCGATTTCGTTGATGGCTTCTTCCCATGACACTTTCTGCCATTTGCCGTCCACGAGCTTGGTTGGGTATTTCAGGCGGCGCTCCCCGTGAGCATGCTCGCGAACCGCAGCACCTTTTGCGCAGTGTGCGCCAAGATTGAACGGGCTGTCATAGCCAGGTTCCTGGCCTACCCATACACCGTTGGTTGTTTCCGCCAGCACGGTGCAACCAACCGAACAGTGCGTACACACTGATTTCTTGATTTCAACCGCACCGGAATCCGATGCTGCCTCAGCCTTGCGCACCATTCCCGACGATAGTGTCGATGCTGCCGCAAGACCGCCTACTGCAAGTCCTGAACGGCGCAAGAATGTCCGCCTGTCAATCGCTCCACCGGTCAAATCGGTGAGGGCCGATGACAGTCGAGGGCCGAACGCCACCTCTCCCGTCTTCTTCCTGAGCATGATTTTCCTCCAGATGCGACGCCACTACTGGCGCCTGATTTAAGTCCTTAAAGTCCGCAAATTCAGTTCCCGATGAAAACTAGAATGCGGCAAGCTTGTAGTAAGTCTTGACGTGTTCAGTTTCCTGATAACCCGCAGCGCCCTCAACAGGCTCTGCAGCTTCTGCCGCAACCGATCCGGCAGCAACTGCTGCAGTTCCGGTTACAGCGGACACACCAGCAAGTTTCAGGAAATTACGACGGCCTGCGGCCACCCTTTCACTTCCTTTTGCCATTTTCCGCTCCTTCAGTTGTGGACGGCAAGCCGTCCGGTCGAAATAGTAAAGGCTCAGACCATCAAGAAGGCCTGATCCTCCACATCCATAAACGCTGCGCCCAACTGCCCGATACAGGCGTAGAATACCGATGAGCGCGCACCTTCAAGATCTGTAAAAAAGTGTTTGGCCCATGATCCGATATGAGCCTGGAAAAATCTCTTCTGTTCGTCGAGATCAAGTGCTTCACCGAAGTCGCCGACGATCAGTCCGGCCATCATTTCGCAAAGGGCCGCGATATGATCTTCGGGCTCCGACACATCACCACTTCGCTCAATGCCGAGACGGCTCATATCGTTGCGCAGACGCGCCAGCGGCTTTTCGTGCAGAAATCCAGTCAGATAATACGATCCGTATGGCACCAGTTCGCCACGCCCCACTCCGATGAACAGGTCGTGATACTCCCGGGACACTTCTTCCGGACTGGTCTTTGCGGCGACCCGGGTAATGGCGGAAACCGCCTGACCAATGGGAGTATCGTCGCCATGCATGTCGGCAAATACATCCAGGTCGCGACGGGACGGTCCAGCACACAAACTGCTGGCAAGCAATCTGTAGAGATTGGCCCGCAATACGTCTTCTTCGGAAACTGACAGCGCTAACCTAGCCTCACCCATACCTGATTATCGAGGCCGCACCCTTCAAACGGAGTACGTTCCTCGCCTTCCTCTCCTAATTGCCAGACAGAATGACGCAGCACTGGCGAGTTAGGCAAGTTTATTCCAACCGGTTTTGTCAGGCTTTCACCATCTGGTAATGTAGAGTAAATTACTCAACAATTATCCGTGGCGCGGCTCGCTTTTGCCCCGCGGAATCGCCCAAAACCGACGTCCAGACGGTTTCGGCAATCTTGCGATATAGTCCTGCATGATGGGAATCCGGCGCTGAAACAACGATGGGTTGCCCAGAATCAGAACGCGCGCGCAAATCCTTATCCAACGGCACCTCACCCAAAAACGGCAGGCCAAGCTTTTCGGCTTCATCGCGCGCGCCGCCGTGACCAAAGATTTCGTGGCGCTCGCCACACTTGGAACAGGTGAAGTAACTCATGTTCTCTACGATGCCCAGAACCGGCACATTGACCTTTCGGAACATGTTCAGTCCCTTGCGGGCGTCAATCAATGCCAGGTCCTGCGGCGTGGACACAATGACGGCGCCGGACAGCGGTGTCTGCTGTGCCAGAGTCAACTGGGCATCACCAGTCCCCGGCGGCATGTCGACAACCAGGACATCCAGATCACCCCAGGCGACTTCCCGCAACATCTGCTGCAATGCTGACATAACCATGGGGCCGCGCCAGATCATCGGTGTATCTTCGTCGACCAGGAATCCCATGGACATGGCCTTGAGACCGAATCCATTAAGTGGTTTCAAGGTGCGCGAGCCTGGAGCCTCCGGTTCGGGCCGGCCGGTGATACCCAACAGGCGCGGCACGGAAGGGCCGTAGATGTCGGCATCCAGAATACCGACTTTCAGCCCGTTTGCCTGCAATCCCAGGGCCAGATTGACCGATGTGGTTGACTTGCCAACCCCGCCTTTTCCCGACGCCACGGCGATGATGTATTTTACACCCGGCACTCCGGCCATGGTCTGTGCGGCCTGGGCCTTGGGGCCCGGTCGTTGCACAGGCGGTGGCGGCGCCATGTTGGCTCCTGCCGGCGGCGGGGTCTGGCCCGCAGCGGGGCGTGAACCCGCTTTAACCTCCGCCGTCAGGGCGGCCATGACCTTGCTGACGCCTGCAACCTTGCTTACGGCTTTTTCAGCCGCCTGGCGCAGTGGTTCAAGTTCACCGGCGCGGGACGCTTCCACGGTTATGGCAAACATCACATTGTCGCCGCTGACTACCACGTCGGACACCAGGCCAAGTGAAACCAGGTCGCCGTCAAGATCCGGTCCGCGCACCTTTGCAAGGGCTGCCATGACCTGCTGTTTGTCTACCATGTCAAAAAGTCCCGGAACGCAAACCGCCATTTCCGTGGCGGCGAGTTTTTCTTGTTGTTTGTGAAACGGTTCAAACCATTGAAAATCATAATATAAACTGGAACTACAGTCAGCGCTTTTTCTGCGCGCCTCCCAGTTCCACGGTTATATCATTGGCGATCTTGCTGACAAGGTCACCGAGCGCCAACACCCGCTGGTCTGTCACCCTGGCCGTGGGGCCGGAAACTGAAATTGCTCCCAATGGTTCACCATGTTCATCAAAGACGGCGGATGCCACACACCGCAGACCGATGGCATTTTCCTCATCATCGATAGAATAACCGCGCTGTTGCGACAATTCCAGATCCTGAAACAGGGCCTCTATCGAAGTATGGGTGTGGGATGTCTCGCGGGTCAGGTCGCGACCGTGCAACACCTTGCGGGTGGCTTCAGGGTTCATGTGAGACAAAATGGCTTTGCCGACGCCTGAACAATGCATTCGTGCCCGCCCGCCAGGTCCGGCAATTGCGCGCATCATCTTCTGGCACTCTACCTGGGCCAAGTATACAATCTCGCCACGATCAGCGATACCAAGATTGACGGTTTCACCCGATTGTTCCATCAGCCGGCGCATATAGGGCCGGGCAATGGTCACAACATCGCGCGAGCGTACAAAGGCAGAACCGACGCGAAACGCCTGAACACCGATCAGCCAAACGGAACGTTCGGTATCAAACCTCACGAATCTCTCATTCTGCAAGGTGGTCAACAGACGATGGGCGGTGGAGTTGGGCAATCCAACTTCCTGTGCGACCTCAGACAATGACAGACCCGACGCATGATAGGAAAGGGCATTCAAAAGCTTCAGGGCGCGACTGAGAGATTGCACCTGCCCGGAGGCCCGCAGGATTTCCTTGCTGGGTACGCGAAATTCTTCACGCCGTGCGGCGTCTCTGTCCTTGTCCGACACCTTGTTTTCGAGCATAGATGTTACCAATTCAATTTCGCCTGTTACAGAGGTATATACGATGCTGTCCCACGATGTGGATTACAAACCACAAACCGGACCGTTCTTCATCCCAAAAGAACCGACAGAACCCTATATTCCATTAAAATTTCCAGGATCAGCGGGCCATTTGGTCTAATCAACCCCGATAAACCCAGCCTAGAGTTGGCTGCACATTGTCACAGACCGAATTGGAACGCAATTCCATATGCTGGATACCCTCGTAAATAATGCCTATTGGCTACTGTATGTCGGTACCTTGATGGAGGGCGAAACCGCACTGTTGCTGGCTTCACTGGCGGCAAACCAGGGCCTTATTGATCTGATGTGGGTGATTATCATCGCATTTGCAGGCGCCACGACGGGTGATCAGGTCAGCTATCAGTTGTTCAGGCGATTTGGACCTGCGCTGGTGGCGCGCAACGCGACGTTGCAACGGCGCACCGAGAAAGCCCGCAGACTGCTGGCTGGACACCCTCTGAAATTCATTATCCTGTCGCGGTTTTTCTGGGGTTTGCGCTCAGCTTGCATGCTGGCACTGGCGGCATCCGATGTCCCGACAAGGGTGTTTGCGCCCGCCAACCTGCTCGCATGCGGGTTATGGGCCACGATTGTGGGCTCACTGGGTTATGTGTTCAGCAGCTGGGTCACTCGCATCGTCACAACCATGGACGGCCTTTCGGGCCGCGCACCGGCCGTCCTTGCAGGCCTGGCAGCGTTCATCGTGTTGATCGTACTGCTACGCAAGGCGGTCCTGAAATTCTGGCGCTCACGCGAAACGCTTTGAATTCCATTAAAGTTTTGCCTCCATAAGCCACTGCCGAAGGATCGAGTTCCTTGATTGGCTAAAAAATGTCACACCTGCTTCTTTGCTCTTGAATCTCAAGCCAAATAGCCCTAAGTCGCCTGCACACAAGCCGGCAACATGGAGACACCGGCTTGTCATTCTCCGCTAGTGCGCGGGGAGCCATTGCTGCGGTTGGCGCAGTGAGAGGTCTCGGGGCAACCCGGGGTTGGCAAGCTGGAGTAGCGACCATGCGTCGGCTTTTTTGCGTCTGAACGCCGGTTTTCCGGCATTCAGATAATTGACATCTACTGGCTGGGGAGGGACCCACAATGACTGAGACCAACGCCCTGTTCCAACTGGGGATGGACCTGGACATTCCAGGCACCACCCACGAAGACACGCAGGCTGCAATCAACAATGTGGTGGCGTTCAACCGGGACGCTGAACCGGCTGACCATTTCATCGTCAAAAACGGTGTATCGTGTGCGGGCACCCATCTGATCATTGACCTCGTGGACGCTGAAGGGCTGGCGGACATGGACCTGATTGACGCCGCCATGCGCGAGTGCGTGACGGAGGCTGGCGCAACGCTGCTGCACATTCATCTGCATCCGTTTTCTCCTGAAGGCATTTCGGGTGTTTCAGGTGTGGCGGTTCTCGCGGAAAGCCACATCTCAATTCACACCTGGCCTGAGCGCGGATACGCTGCACTGGATGTGTTCATGTGCGGTGATTCGAAACCGGAAAAATGCATTGATGTGCTGAAAAAGCACTTCACGCCTGGCGAAGTGAAGGTATCCGAGCTGTTGCGGGGATCTGCCCTGTGAGCCTGAGACGTGAAACTGACGGCACCGTGTGGATGCATGAAAGCCTGCACACGGGTTTCAGCACGACTTACCGGCTTGAAGAGACCCTGTTCGACAGCAACACGCCGCATCAACGGCTGGTGGTTGGGCGTACGGAAGCGTTCGGCAATGTCGTATGGCTGGACGGTGTAACGCAAGTCACCGAGCGCGATGAATTCTGCTATCATGAAATGCTGGCGCATGTGCCGATAATTGCCCATGGCAACGTGAAAAACGTGCTGGTCATAGGTGGTGGAGACGGCGGCATGGCAGAAGAGGTGCTCAAGCACAAAGCCGTCGAGAGACTGGTGATGGTGGAAATTGATGCAGGCGTTATCGACTTTGCCCGCCAGCACCTGGCGTCCATCAACAAGGCCTGTTTCGATGACCGGCGTTTTGAGCTGGTGATTGCAGACGGCAAGGACTTCGCTGCTACGTCAAAGGACAGGTTTGACGTCATCATCGTCGACTCGACCGACCCTGTCGGGCCAGGCGAAGTGTTGTTCACCCGCTCGTTTTACACCGATTGCAAGCGCTTGCTGAATGAGGGTGGTGTACTGGTGACGCAAAACGGCGTGCCGTGGTTCCAGCGCGATGAGCTGTACAACACAATGTTCAACTTTGCCCGGCTGTTCAGCGATGCCGGCTGCTACCTGACCGTTGTTCCAACCTATGCGGGAGGTTTCATGGCGCTGGGCTGGGGGACGGACGACAGCAGCTTTCGCAAGCTGAATCATGCTGAACTGCAGGCACGTTTCGATGCAGCTGACCTCAACTGCCGGTATTACAATCCGGCGGTTCACACAGCAGCTTTCGCCCTGCCTGGCTTCATCGGCGACATTGTGCGCGAGGCTGCCGCGCAAGCCGAACAGCCAGAATAAATAAAACCGGTCCCGGCTTCGCAAGGTTTTTGTGGCAATTGTCAGGCGGCTGCAGACCACCCGAAACACATATGAAGAACGGGCGCTATCGGCGCCTCGAGACGCAGTACCCCGGATGTTTATTCATCCCTGAAACCAGCCTCGAGAACACAGGCCATTCCTTCCGCCGCTGCCTGAAGATAGATGTTCTGGGCGGCAGCACCGGCTTCAATGTGAACTTAGAGAGGGCCGTAGGGAGGTTGATCGGCAAATCGGGCACGTGAAGCCTGAAAATTCCGAGGTGATCCGATTTGTCGTGAACTGATGAAAGTTGCGGTCTGATTGATAAATCGGCAGTGACCACCGAAATTTATAAACCGACCTGATTGACGTTCATGCCTTTCGATGTAACACTTCTGTGGAATTCTACAGTTGTGTTGAGAGCGTACCCAAATGAGAGCTTCCGAGTTGAAACGCCTGCTCAAGAAGCATGGATGCAAGTTTGAAAACCACAACGGCGGCAGCGGACACCAGACAATTCGGCGCGGTCAATTCAAGTCCACATTCCCCGGTCACGGCGGCAGCACGGAAATAGGCAATGCGCTGGGACACAAGATTCTGACAGACCTGAGGATCAAGTAATGTCCCGATTCTATGAAGTGATCGTTGAACCTGACATGGCGGCCGATGGCAGCATGAACTGGCTGGTGACAGCGCCCGCGTTTCCGGAAGTCACCACTTTTGGGAGAAATCAGGCAAGTGCCTGCCAACATGGACTTGGCGCTATCGAGGAAGCAATGGCTGCCAGGATGGCGGATGGCGAAGATATCCCTGCCCCTTTGAATGGAACTCACGGACAAGGCCGGTATGTACATGTTCGGGGGCTGACTTATCTGAAGATTGCTCTGTATAAGTTATGCCGGCATCAGAAGGTCTCCCGGGCTGAACTGGGCAGACGGCTGACCTGGCATCGTGAACAGGTGGATCGACTGTTCCGGCTCGACCACAAGTCACATCTGGATCAGATGGAAGCAGCCTACATGGCCATTGGGGTTCCGCTGTCGTTTTCCATCAAGGTTCCCGATACTGCCTGACAATCCTGCGATGACTTGCAACCAAAGCATATTCCGCCGTCACTGAGCCAGCTGTTGGTTCTTGCGGTGGATGGTTTCAGCAGATACCGGTGTTACCAACTCGGCTCCCTCAACCCAGCGCAAGATGTCGCGGTACACTTTTTCGCGTTGCAGATCATGCAGCAGCATGTGGTATCCGTGCTTATAGGTGATCTGCGTGTTGGGTGCCGTGAGTGATGCCATGACCTTCCGGCTAGGCGCTTCAGGTACCACCTCGTCCTTCAGGCCATACAGGTACAGTACCGGTGTGGAAATGTTCGGCGCGGCTGAGGCTGCCTCATCCATGAGCGTGACCAGGCCATACAGCGAATCGAAACGACTTTGCTTGAGGTTGTACTTGTCTTTCGAAAACATCCGTAACCACTCGATATTGTCGCTTGGCCAGATTTCCAGTTGCGAACCGGTGGCCGTCTTGTCCGGAACCGTGTGTGCAGTGACCCACACTGCGGATTTCAGGATCGGGTTCATGGATTGCCAGCCCCAGATTGCCGGAGCAACCAGAACAAGACCGTCGACCTTGAGATCATGGTCCACCGATGCCTTCATGGTTACAGCGCCGCCCATTGAAGTGCCGACAACATAGACCGGGACCTGCGGGTGTTTCCGGCGTATCAATTCAACAAATGAGTTCAGGTCGCCGGCCATGACGTTACCGCCTGCCCACTTGCCAAGGTGAACCGGGTCACCGCGCCCGAAACCGCGCTGATCATAGGCGTAAACCGAAATGCCGCGTTCGGAAAACCAGGGGCCCGGCAGCCCGAAGCTGGCAGCATATTCGTTGTAACCGTGCACCGCGACGAAGACGGCACGCGGATTATCAGCTTTCCAGCTTGAAACCTTCAACCGCTCTCCGTCCGACGTAGTGAACTCGGTGGCATTCAACCGCGCATCGCCAATTACCGGTCCGTGTTCGAGTAATTGAGGTGTCGCACATGCACCCAGCAAAGCACACAGCGCTACGCAGAAAGCGGTGACCGACAAGCGTCTGATTTGCATACCACCTCCTGAAAAGTGATGGCGGGACAAAACTGCCCTTTATGCGGAGTTAACACACACGCGCCTTAACATCTGCTTTCAACACCGGCAGAAGGTCCGATTCAAACCACGGGTTCTTCTTCAGCCACCCGGTATTTCTCCATGACGGGTGTGGCATTGGAATGACCGAAACCGGGGTCATTTCATGGTATTGCCGCCAGTTTCTGACCGTTTCGGTCAAAGTGGATTTCTGCTGACTGCCCATGTGCCACTTCTGCGCATACATCCCGATCGCCAAGACCAGAGTGGCCTGAGGCATCGCCTGCATCAGCTGTTCACGCCAAAGCGGTGCACACTCAATGCGTGGCGGCAGGTCACCACCTTTGGCATCAAGACCGGGGAAGCAAAAGCCCATGGGCATGATGGCAAGTTTGTCGGGGTTGTAAAAAACCTCTTCGCCAATACCCATCCAGTCACGCAGGCGGTCTCCCGACGGATCGGTAAACGGCTTGCCTGAAGCATGCACCCGTGTTCCCGGCGCCTGCCCGGCAATCAATATGCGCGCCGAGGACGATACCTGCAGAACCGGTCGCGGTTCATGGGGCAATGGCGGTTTACCCGGTTTGGGTGCGTCGCGGCACACCCGGCATTGGCGAACCCTCCCAGCCAATGATTCCAGCGCTCGCGACATTACGCTGATGCGCTCGGGCGGGAGGAAACTTCCGCATGCCAGCGTTTCAAGTGAGCATGGCTGTCTTGCAGCGAGACACGGGCCACACGCATGAAATCAACGGCACAAAGACAATCGATATCAGCAACCGAAAATTTGTCACCGGCTATGTACTGCCGGTCTGCAAGCTCATCATCAAGCAAATCCAGCACGTTTTTGACACGGATTAAATTCACCTCGCTCCATTCCTTGATTTGCGGACTTTCCAGATGAGCCATTTTCGGATGGGCGTGACGGAATGCAAAGGCAATCGGATGCATCAACTGAAGCTCGATCCGCCTCTGCCACATGTCGATCACGCCTATTTCCAGTGGCGAAGTACCAAACAGAGGCGGTTCAGGGTGCAACGCCTCAAAGTACCGGCAAATCGCCATGGCCTCTGCAATACAAGTGCCGTCATCCAGTTCCAGCACCGGAATGCGCATGAACGGATTGCGTTTCACCATATCGGGAGTCTTGTGCTCCCCGGTCATGATATCAATATGGCGACGATCGACCTCAATCGCCTTCTCCGCAAGAAAAATCCGCACCCTGCGGGGGTTTGGTGCCCGGTTGTCTTCTATCAAAATCATGTCTGCAAATGCCTTTCCCGCTGATCAATGCACATCAATTGCAAGCGTTATCTTTGGGCTTTGATAACCATTGCTGCAAGGCTGATATTAAGCAATTTCTTGCATCCTCGACGCTTCCATTCGCTAAAACTGGGACAATTCAGGGATTAAAGCGGGTTTGACAGTACACACCAAAATCAAGCTGGAGCCATCAGCGACTGCACCAGATACAGGTTCTGCCAGCGTGTGGGAGCCAAATCTGCTCACCCTGTTTGTTCGAAACCAGATCAGGGTGTCGCTGGCGATGCCCATCTTGGCCGCGTTCCTTATGGCTGCCATTTTCACCTGGACCAACTGGATAGCGGCTGTCAGCTGGTTTGGAAGTTACCTGACAGCACAGGCAATACAGTACTATCTGTGTCATCTCTATGAGCAGGCGCGCAAGGACAATATCCAGTCACGCGACTGGATTGGCATGCTGTGTGCGTCTGAATCATTGATCGCAGTTTGCTGGGTAATCCCGCTATTTGCCTATTGGGAAACCGGCAATCAGGCACAACACATCTTTCTGGTGACAATTACGCTGGCTGCCATCGCCGCCAGGGTGCTGACTGCCGGTAACTACATGCCGGTCATCCTGGCCGGCACCGGCATAATCGCCATGGCAACGATGACCCGATGCCTGATGGAAACGGGCATAGTCTACAACACCCTGGCTTCGGTCGTCGTACTGGCCGAAATTTTCTTCGTCCAGCTTGTTCGCCGCCTCCAGGGCACGGCACAGGAAATGCTGGTCTTCAAAGCCGAGCGTGAGGCTCTCATTGGCCAGTTGGATGGTGCGCTCAGTGAAGCCGAACTTGCTCGCAACAAGGCAGAAGAAGCCAATCTCGCCAAGTCACGGTTCCTTGCAACCATGAGCCATGAACTGCGCACGCCACTCAATGCAATACTCGGGTTTTCAGAAATTCTCAGCAAGGAAATGATGGGCCCGCATACCGTCCCGGTTTACAAATCGTACTCCGATGACATCCATTATTCCGGCGACTATCTGCTTAAGCTGATCAACGATATTCTGGACCTGTCGCGTATTGAAGCCAACCGAAATGACCTGGTAATCGAGCCTGTTGATCCGTGCATACTTGCAAAGGAAAGTGCTGAGCTGCTGTCCATCCAAACGACACACAAGACACAGTCGGTACAGTTTGATTTTCCGTCCCAGCCGCTGCGCGTAATGGCTGACAACAGGGCGCTGCGCCAGATCTGGCTGAACCTGCTGTCCAACGCCGTTAAATTCGCTCCGGACGGCAGCAAAATCAGCATTAGTGTTCGGCAGAAAGCCAACGGCGCAGTGATACTGAGTGTCGCCGACAATGGACCCGGACTGCATGCAGATGAGCTGGATGTCATGCGCACGGCTTTTGTGCGTGGCTCCTATGCCCGAAAGAAAGCAATAGACGGTGCCGGCCTGGGGCTGTCGATTGTCAGCGGTCTGGCAGAATTGCAGGAAGCTGAATTGTCCATGAAGGCCAATCACCCCAGCGGACTGATCGTCGCCCTTGAGTTCCCCCCTCACAAGGTTCTGGGCACGGTACGTGCCACACTTGCCGATGCCAATCAATCGATGCCGGAATCGCAACGCCGGTTGATCGACATGACGTCATGCTAAAGCAGTTCAGTCAGGAAAGCATGCTAGGCTGTGGTGACAATTTAACTATTTCAACCACAATTGTATTGCGGCGATTTTGACAAAGCCAATGAAGTTTTGCATCAGCTTGTCGTATCGTGTTGCGATGCGGCGAAATTCCTTAAGTTTGGCAA
>JAHEFB010000073.1 GCA_024640405.1 Alphaproteobacteria bacterium
GAAGCTTTGATGCCGTATGCCAAGCCACAGGTCAGATCTGCGAACTCTTCACACCAACCGAATGCCAAAACTACTTCAAGGCCGCAGGATATGAATTGGATTAAATGCGACGTGCTTTAGGCATTGCCGGCGGGAGCTGAGCGTTCCTTGACCACCTCTGAAATTGCCTGCGCAATTGCTTCAGGTTCTCGTGCGCCCATGACGGCGTATCTGTTGCCGATGATAAATGCCGGTACACCGGTTACGCCCATTTGCTGGGCCTGGGAGATTTCGGTCTTTGTTTCTTCCAGGTCAGCATCACTTTCGAGCAGACGCTCCACTACGGCCCGTTCAAGACCTGCCTCCACCGCCGCATCTGCAAGCACGGTTTTGTCTGTAAGATTGGCACCTTCCACGAAATACAATTGGAAAAGCCGCTCGACGACCGCATTCTGTACACCCTCGGCCATGGCCCAGCGGATGATCCGATGCGCATTCAGTGTATTTGGTGAAATGGTTATCTTGTCGAACTGGAACGGGATTGCCTCGTCTTTTCCAGCTGCTCGAACCGGACCATAAACTTGTGCAGCCTGTTCATCCGAACCGAACTTCTTGCGCAGGTATTCCTTTCTGTCCATGCCGGATTCAGGGATCGTGTGATCCAGTTGAAACGGGCGCCAGCGGATATCTACCGGTACATCGGGAACCATCGCCAGAGCCTTCTCCAGGCGACGTTTGCCAATGTAACACCACGGACACATAACATCCGAGATCACGTCAATCTCAATTACTTCGGAGGTGTCAGTCATCATTGGCGTGGTCCTTGGATTGATTGAGCAGCAAGGCCAGATTTTTTCTGATGATCTTGCCATTGCCGGTTTGTGGCAGGGCCTCTACGAAGAAGACCTGCTTGGGTACCTTGTAGCGCGCAAGTGAGCTGGATGCAAAATCGATGAGGTCAGATGCAGACAATGTTTCGTGTTCGCGCAACACCACGAATGCCGAGACCAGCTTTATGCCGGGATTAAGTTCGACCTCGGTTACACCGGCCTGCTGAACGGCAGGGTGGCGCATGATGGCGATCTCAACTTCAAGCGGTGATATACGGTAACCGAAGGATGTCATCACGTCGTCATTGCGGCCTTCGTACCAAAGATAGCCGTTATCGTCGAAATGACCGAGATCCCCGCCAACAAACCAGTCACCGCGAAATACCACCTGGTTATCTTCT
Source organism: Alphaproteobacteria bacterium (assembly GCA_024640405.1). Classification (GTDB taxonomy): domain Bacteria; phylum Pseudomonadota; class Alphaproteobacteria; order Rhizobiales; family Aestuariivirgaceae; genus Anderseniella. Next base: position 1,211 of record JAHEFB010000073.1, read on the forward strand.
TCACGGTTCCAGTAACCCAGCATCATGCCGGGATCGGAACGGTGTACCGCAATCAATCCGGTTTCACCGGGTTTCAATGGCGTGTCGAGACCGGAAACCGGTAATATGCTGACGCAGCGATCCTTCTGCGGTTTGCCGGGACTGCCTGGTATTGTCGGTACTGTAGGTGAGCTGGAAATATAGGTAGATATCTCGCTCATGCCCAATGCTTCGTAGAGTGGAATGCCGGTTGTCTCGAGCCAGTCTTTCTGCAGACCCGGAAATATGGCCTCGCCCGCCGTCAACCCGTGCCGAAGGGTTCCCATCGATTCAGGTGAAACTCCCCCGTCGTTGAGCATCTGGCGATAAAGTGCCGGAACAGCGGCCAGTATTGTTGGGTCAAGATCGGCAATCAGCTTCAGCCATATCGATCTGTCCCTGGGTCCGGTATAGACAATTGAACTGGCACCGTTTGCCCAGGGATCGAACAGCCCGGTTCCCAAAGTATAGGTCCAGTTGAATGCGCCGGTATGCAGCATCGTGTCGTCGCTGGATATGCCATACCAGCCTTGATACATCGGTCTGCGACCCCAGACTGCCCGTTGAGCGTGCAGGACGCCCTTGGGTTTTCCGGACGTACCAGAGGTGTAGACCATGTAGGCGGGTGAAGAAGCTGCGGTTTGACCATACAGACCGCGCTGCCCGGTCTTGAAGACTTCAATGTCTCGCGGGGAAATCAACCGGCACTGCGATGGCAGGTCAGGTAATGGCAGTAAACCGTCATGTACGACCGCCGCGGCCTGGCTGTCTTCCAGCACGAAGGAAATCTCATTCAAAGACAACATCGACGACGCGGGTATAGGCACCAGTCCAGCCGCGTTGGCTGCAAAAAACACTGCGGCATAATCAAAACTGTTTCCCATCCGGATAAGAATTCGGGAGCCAGGTTCAAAACCAAGCAACCTGAATGCAGAGGCAATTCTTAGGACGATATCCTCGATCGTTGAATAGGTCATTTTCTGGTAGCTGATACCATCGGCAATCGTGAGCGCAACCTTGTCAGGATGGTCATGAGAGCTCCGGGCCAGGCAATACTTTGCCAGATTGAATTTTTCCGGCGGAAGTTCCCCGGTAAAACCAGCCATTATTTCTCTATCCAGCCTGTCTCGGTCAGAAATCCATACAACGAAGACTGGGCCGGGCGTTTGAGCTGGTTCCAACGCGCAAGCCACTGGCCGGGCGCGTGGAACAACTGCAATACATAATGACCTTCTAGCAACAGGCGATCGAGACCCCGCGCAGCATCGTCAAATGAAGCTTCGTCGCGTGCTGACAGAAGTTCGGCTATCATGTTGTCAATTGCGGGATCTTCGGCCCCCATGTAATTGCGTGTGCCCTCCTGGGTGCGACCCGCCGATCCCCAGTAGAATGCCTGTTCATTGCCGGGCGACAGCGAATTGGTCCAGGTAAACGGTATCATGTCGTAGTCATAGGTTTGCAGGCGGCGCTGAAATTGGGCTGAATCGACCTGCCGGATCGACATTTCAACGCCAATTGTTCGCAACATTCGTTGCCATGCCAGGGCAATTCTCTCCTGCGGCCTGCTGGCGACAGTGATTTCGAAAGAAAAAGCCTGTCCGGCTTCGTTTCGCAGGCCGCCGTCGGACGGCTTCCACCCCGCCGAGACCAGCAGATTGAGAGCTTTGCGAAGGTTTTTCCTGTCCCGCCCGGATCCGTTTGACACCGGCAATGTATAAGTACCGTCCATCAGGTCCGCACGGATTTCTGCCCCAGAACGCATCAGCATCTTGCGCTCGCCTGCTGTTGCAGTTCGGCCAATGGCGCTCAGTTTGGAGCCGAAAAAGAACCCCTGGGTTCGTTCCATTTTGGAGTGGAACAGGTTCTTGTTTATCCAATTGAAGTCGAATGTGTGGATCAGCGCTTCGCGCACCCGCTTGTCCGAAAAGATTGGCCGCCGGGTATTGAAAACCAGCGACCATGCCTGCTTCGGCAATCCCAACGGGATTGTCTCCAGTGTAACCGGTTGGTTTTTTAAATCGTCATAGCCGACTGCCCAACGCGATGCGTCAGTCTCGGTACGCAACATGGCCTCGCCCTTTTTGAAGGCTTCAAACGTTCCTTGTGCGTCACGGTAGTAGTCATAGCGAATGGTGTCATAGTTGTAGTGGCCTCGTGCGCTGGGTAGATCTCTGGCCCAGTAATCCGGATTGCGGCGGTAAATGATGTGATCCCCCGCGTCGATCTTATCGAACACGTAAGGCCCGGACCCCACCAGCTTGTCCAGTGTGGTCTTCTCGAAATCGCGCGTCTCAAAAAAATGTTTGGGTATAACCGGCATCAGCCCGAGGATAAGCACCAGTTCACGATCCCCGGGTTCCAGTATCATGTATACGGTCAAATCATCGGGGGTGCTGATCGATTTTACCTTGGAGTAGAATGTGCGGTGATTGGGGCGACCGTGCTCTCGCAACGTCTCCAGCGAATAGACAACATCGTCCGACCGGATTGCTTCGCCGTCTGAAAACCGGGCTCGCGGATCAATGTGAAATGTCACTTCGGTGCGATCGGAATTCACATCGATGGTTTTGGCGATGTGGCCGTACAGGGTGAACGGCTCCGCGCGAGATCTGACCAGCAGGCTTTCGAACACCAGGGTACGAGGGCCAAAAACAACCTGGCCACGAACAATGAACGGGTTGACGTTGTCGAAGCTACCTGTTTCGGCGACGCGCAGGGCCCCACCTTTCGGCGCGTCGGGATTGACATAGGGAAAATGCCTGTAATCGGGAGGCAATGCCGGTTCGCCCTGCATGGCGATAGCGTGACGCGGTTCCGCATGCGCCGGCAGAACAAGCGCTGACCACGCGATGAACACGACTAGCAGACGGAAAGCACTATTCATGGGCCGCAATCTAGATCCGGATTCGCACCAAATAGCGATACAAACGATTGTGGTTTAATGTGTCGCACTATCGCGTGGCAGATAGGTATGCTTTTCCGGGTCGTAGGTTTCGAAAAACTCGGGTATTTGCGGATGCCGCACCGGATTACCCGTATCGTCGGCCAACAGGTTCTGTTCCGAAACATAGGCTATGTATTCGGTTTCCTCATTCTCCGCCAACAGGTGGTAGAATGGTTGATCCTTGGACGGACGCGTCTCTTCTGGAATGGAAGCCCACCACTCTTCGGTGTTTGAAAAGGTAGGATCCACGTCGAAGATGACACCACGAAACGGAAACAGGCGGTGCTTAACCACTTGTCCGATGCCGAATCGAGCCTGTCTGTTGATTGCGATCATCATCTATAAATGCATCCAAAAGCGTTTTGTTTCAAGCACGGTACGGAAATTTTAGTTGATACTTGTTGAACGGCCAGATCAGTGTGGCTTTTGATCGAACCGGTCAAAACCTGCAAAACTGATCTGTTCCCGTGTCGTTGTAAGGCACTACAAACCATAAACGGCTGCCATATCGGGTTCCTTGGCAGCCACCAGCCTAGCCAGGTCTGCTATGACGCGGGCCTGTTTCCAGGTAGCGTCATCCTGCATCTTGCCATCTATCATCACCGCGCCCGTTCCGTCCGGCATGGCCTCGAGAATTCTGAGTGCAAACCTGACTTCGCCCGGATCCGGCGAAAATACACGTTTCGCAATTTCGACTTGCGATGGATGCAGCGACCAGGCGCCGAGGCAACCTTGCAGGAAAGCATTCCTAAACTGAGCTTCACAAGCATCAGGATCTGAAAAATCGCCAAAAGGTCCATAAAACGCCTTGATGGCATTGGCTGAACAGGCATCCACCATCTTTCCGGCGGTATAGTGCCATAGGTCCTGCTGGTAGAATGCGCGTGCCGAACTGTTCCGCACGCCGTTACCCGCCCCATCTGCCAGGACACCATAGTGCGGATGCCCGCCACCGACTCGGGTGGTCTTCATACCGCGCGAAGCGGCCAGGTCGGCAGGACCCAGCGACATGCCGTGCATGCGGGGGCTGGCAGCGGCAATTTCCTCGACATTATTGACGCCTTGCGCTGTCTCCAGAATGGCATGGATCATGATTGGCCGTTCAATGCCTGCTCGCGCTTCCAGTTGAGCAAGCAATTGATCAAGATAATGAATATCCCATGCCCCTTCGACTTTTGGCAACATCATCACATCAAGCTTGTTTCCTGCCTCAAGCACGATCTGTGTTACGTCATCGAGCGCCCACGGGCTGTTCAGGCAATTGATGCGCGTCCACAATCCGGTAGCGCCATAATCATGCGCGAGCGCCATTTCTATGAAACCCTCGCGCGCCGCTATCTTGTCATCAGCCGGAATTGCATCTTCGAGATTGCCTAGAATTACATCGACCTGCGAGATCAGGCTGGCCACCTTGTCGCGCATTTTTTCGATTTGAGGTGGCAGAAAATGGATCATCCGTTCAATTTTGACGGGTGCCTCGCGCATTGGAGCAGGGGCTCCGATGGCTAATGGTTTGTAGAATTGCGAAGGGAGCTTCATGACACCTGTTGCTATTCAGGCCGATGAACGGCGTTTGCGGGGAATGTTGCGATGCACAATTGTTTAAGGCAGGTTTCCGAAGTCCACAATGGGCAATTTAAATTTTGACCTCAGCGTGTTGCGCACAACCGGATTGGCGGTTACACGAATAAGGCAACTTGGATTTCCGGATCAGCAATTACCAACATGACAGGCACACCATCATCGGCACAACCCTTGAGCGGCATCAAGGTTCTCGATTTTTCGACATTGTTGCCGGGTCCCATGGCCACCTTGTTTCTTGCTGAGGCTGGCGCCCAGGTTATCAAGATTGAACGGCCCGGCGACGGTGAGGAAATGCGATCCTACGAACCCAAATGGGGTCGGGATCCGGCCAGCTTTGCGATGCTCAACCGGGGAAAGCAGTCTCTCGCGCTGGATCTGAAATCGGAACGCCAGCTTGAATTTCTGTTGCCGTTGATCCGCGAAGCAGACGTGGTGGTCGAACAGTTTCGACCGGGAGTGATGGAACGTCTGGGGCTTGGCTATGATGCCATGGCCCTCATAAACCCGAAAATCATCTATTGTTCCATCACCGGTTATGGCCAGACCGGCGACCGCACCCTCAAGGCCGGGCATGATTTGAATTACATCGGTGATACCGGATTGCTGGCGCTCAGCATGGGTGCGGAAGACAATCCGACTGTACCACCGTTTCTTGCTGCAGACATCGCCGGCGGGTCATACCCTGCGGTGGTAAATATACTGCTGGCATTGCTGAGCCGCGACAAAACCGGCCAGGGCACCCATATCGATATATCCATGGCGGACAACATGTTCATGTTGATGTGGTGGGCGATCGGCAATGGCCTGGCAACCGGATACTGGCCGGCAAATGGAACCAGCCTGCTGACCGGCGGCTCGCCTCGTTACAAGATCTATCCGGCGTCCGATGGCAGGCATGTTGCAGTAGCCGCGCTTGAGCAGAAGTTCTGGGATGCTTTTTGCGAAGCCATCGGCCTCGCACCGGAATTCCACAATGACCAACAGGACCCAGCCGCTACCATTGCCGCCGTCGGTTCATTGATTTCCGAGTTTCCGGGTTATCATTGGGAGCCCATTCTGGCCCAGGCCAATTGTTGTTGCACGGTCGTCAAGACATTGCCGGAAGCCATGCGGGATATGCATTTTCACGGTCGCGGGCTTTTTGACCACACGCTGGTCAATGAGGCAGGCGAGACTCTGCCGGCAACACCGGTTGCCATCGCTCCACAGTTCCGGGATGATGCAAGTGTTGAAAAGGCCGCACCGGCCGTCGGCGCCCACAACGACATTGTCCTCAATCAGAAATAGTATTCTTCCGAAGTTAGGTGCAGTTATTCGCGCATTGACCGCGGTAATGAGCCGGTAGGGTTCATGCCTTCAAGCATGGCCCGGCGCTTCAACGGAGGAATGTTTTGCAGGGCTGTCATCCCCAGAGCGCGACCCAGATGCAGTGGGAAAAATTCGGAAGTCAGCGAGCGGTTCAATGTGTCAATCGCGGCCTGGCGAGGCATCACGTCGGCCCGTCTTCCGGTGTCATAGGCCGCACACAAGCCGGCACTGCCGGGATCATCACCAAGTCGAATGGCGTCCGAAATGGCTTCAGCGGCTATCGCTGCATCGCGCAGACTCATATTCAGGCCTTGCGCGCCAATGGGTGGAACGACATGGGCTGCCTCGCCGACCAATAACACGCGATTTGCCGCAAATTTTCGGGCTGCCATGCCGCTCATGGGGATGGCTACAGGCGTCGTCACGTCATCAATCAGGCCAAGATCGCCATGCATTTCCAGTTGCAGACGTGCGGCCAGCTGATCAGGCGACAGGGCACAAATCGCCTCAACTTCATCCGGCCGGACCATCCACACCAGACTTGAGCGTTTCCCGGGCAGTGGCACGGTGGTAAATGGTCCGGACGTCTTGTGATACTCTATCGACATGCCGTGGTGCGGCGATGAGTGGGAAAAACTGAGCGCCAGAGCTGTCTGGTCATAACGCCACTGATTGACCGATATTCCAGCGTCACGGCGCAGAACCGACTGTCGCCCGTCGGCAGCTATTACGACCCTGGCAGATACACGATCACCGGTCTTCAACGATAACTGTGCCTTTCCATCGAGGACGTTGCAGTCGCTGACAGCCGTTTTGATGAGGGTGACGCCTTCGGAATTTGCGGTTGATCCGAGCACACTCACCAGCCGATCAAGCGGGATGTTCCACCCAAATGGCTGGTCTCCAAGTTCACTGGACGAGAACGTGACGGTAGGCGCGGAAAACGCTGCCAGTGTGTCATCGACGATTTTCAGCAGGTCCAGCGGCGCGCAATGCTGTTGCAGTTGTTCAGGCCATGCGCCCAGTGTTTCAAGCAAGCGGATCGCCGGTTGCATAAGGGCCACGGTTCGCCGGACTGGCTCATGCTTGTCCGAACATGTAGCCAAGTCCAGGTCCGGGGCGATGCATGCTGTCTTGCAGCCAGATCGGGCCAGCAGGCATGCAGCAGCAAGTCCTGCAGGTCCGGCCCCGGCAACGATCACATCAAAGTCCGACCCGTTCGGCACAATTCGTCCACCTTGCCGATTGCCTATAGCCTCAAATCTGAGGCACACTTCAATCACGAATTCACCCGAAAGCACTGACGTACAATCAGGAACTGCAAATGGCATACTCCGACATAGCCTTCGATCTCAATGACAATCTGGCGGTTGTGACGCTAAACCGCCCCGACAAGCTGAACTCGACCACAAGGAATATGCACGCTGAATTGCGGTCTGCATTTGACGAACTTGAAGCCGCTGGAGCGCGCGCCGTCTTGCTTACCGGCGCGGGCAGGGCGTTTTGCGCCGGCCAGGACCTAGCTGACTTGCGAATGGATGGTCCTGACGAGATTGTTGAGTTGCTGGAGAATGATTTCAACCCGTTGGTCAGCCGTATTCGAAACCTGCCCATGCCTGTGGTGTGTGCGGTAAATGGTGTTGCCGCCGGCGCAGGTGCCAATCTCGCATTGGCGTGTGACATAGTCTTCGCCGCCAGATCAGCGTCATTCCTGCAGGCATTTGCCCGCATCGGCCTGATACCCGATGCGGGAGGCACCTGGACACTGCCAAGACAGGTTGGGGAAGCCCGAGCCAAGGGAATGGCCATGCTCGCCGAACCGGTGGCTGCGGAAACGGCGCTGGAATGGGGTTTGATCTGGCAGGTTTGCGACGACGACAGCCTGATTCAGGAAGCGACCACTGTAGCCAGCCGTCTGGCAAAACAACCTACAAAGGCATTTGCCTTGATAAAACAATCAATTAATGCGTCATCTTCACATGGATTGGATGTTCATTTGGCCATCGAGGCGGATCTGCAGGCGCAAGCGGCAGCCAGCCACGACTATAATGAAGGCGTGACTGCCTTTCTCGAAAAGCGCAAACCGGTCTTCAAGGGAAAATGAAAATCATCTGAATTATGGGCCGGACCATTCAATGTTGCATAGCTCGGCAGATTTGTCGTCAAAGTTCCAGACACGGCCAAAATCACGCACTTTGGCTTTAACGCCCTGGGCCACAATCACTTCCGGCCCCATCCAGTAAGATGTGTTTTGCACCAACACCGGTTCATTTGGTCTTGCGCCGTCAATCTGCTTGATGGTTGCCATGACTTTGCGCCCGGCAGTGACCGTTCGTTCCATGCCATTTGTTTCATAGGTAACCGGCATACGCTGGGTCCCCAGAAAATTGGACACCAGCAGTTTGAACAGCCCGGTTGTACCCTTGGCAGATCCTGACAAGATCTTTTCAATTGCCTGGGTCTGCTCGTCACTTGCATTGTCATCGATGTAAAGGCCGACAGACCAACCGCCTTCGCCCATGCGGCCGGGAATATCGAGCAGCGCTGCCACGTTGATACCGTTCAGGCTGGTTTGTCCCCAATGACCATCGTCTATTCGCACCGCCATCCATGCCTGACAGTATCCATGCGTAGGCTTTGCCGCGCCCAGGGAAACAACACAGGGGCAAAACAGGTCACAATTGCAGTTCAGAGCCAGTTCGCCCTTGATCTTCCATTCTTCTATATCGGCCATTTTTTTCGTCAACTCCCGAGTATTCCAGATAACACGTACAGGCCTGCGCCTATCAACGCAATGCCGGCAATGCGGCCCCATGTTTCTGCGCGCGGTATGGTTTTTTCCGCAACGAAGTACAAAGTCAGCACCGCCATCCACCAAACCGTCATGGCGCCGAAAACAAACATGAGCCCCATGATCATGCCGCAGCAACCGACACAATAGGCGCCATGGTGCAGCCCGACCGGAAAGGCGCCTCGCAGCCCGCCTTTCCAGTGAGCCAGCAGGAAAGTTATCGGACTGCGGCAGTGCTTGAGGCAGGTGTGCTTTATCGGCGTGAGCTGCCATGCACCTGCGGCGATCAGCAATATACCTGATGCCACAGGTAGAGCCTGGGCACCTCCGGCTTCAAACCAGGGGGTCTGTGCCAACGCGGTCTGGGTGAAGGCAGCTGCGACAGAAAACACAGACCAAAGAAAGAAGTATCCGGCCGTAAAGACAAATACCCGCAAGGCGAGTGGCAGGCCACTTACCTCATTCTTGGAAATCAGCGCATATGTTGCCACCATTGGCACCATGGCAGGCAGCATCATTGCCAGCATCATGAACATCCACATGGCGGAGGTGCCGGTAAGGCTCTTGGCGCTCCAGTTTACCATCATAGCCATATCCGGCATGTCGGGGTTGCCCATGTGGGCCCACATCATCCACCACATGGCCGCAGCCAAGCTGAGCATGATCGTGCCTGCCAGAAAACCGGGGTGTTCTATGACGCGCATCATCGGCGATCCGGTCACGCCGGCAGTTGTGTGGCGACCATGGACGGCCGTTGCGCAAAATCCTGATAAAACGCCGCCAACCTGGGCCGCGCGTCGCGCCAGTCAATGTCACCATAACGGAAATCAAAGTAGGCCAACACGGCGGCCGCGGCGATGGAACCCACATTCGCACTGGCAAGTTCGTCTGCCCAGTTGTTTTCCAGGTCATCCAGTCCCGCTTCCATTCTGACATGCTGGCGCGCCACCCACTCGGGCCAGCGTTTTTCTTCGGGCCGAACGGCTGTCTCGTAACGTCGTGAAACACCCGCATCCATCAATCCGATTGCAAGCGACTGTAATGTCAGAATACGAAATCTGGATACCGGTTCATCCGGCAACAGTTCCTTGTTGCCGGCGTGATGGCACAAATATTCGCATATGACCCGGCTGTCATACAGCACGGACCCGTGATCCGTAATCAGCGCCGGGATTTTACCAAGCGGATTGTCACTGGCAACGCCTTCGTTTACCCGGTCCGGCAGAAAAACACCCGTATCGATTTCCTCGATCTGATCGGCAATGTTGAGCTCGTGGGCCAGCACCATGACAGTGCGCACAAACGGTGACGCGGGATTGTGATGAAGTTTCAAGATAGTTGGCCTCCGGGTAAAAAATGGGATTACTGGAATCAGCCTAGCGGAGTGGGTGCCGGCTAGCCAACTGAAAAAAGGCCAGGGACAAATGCCTGACCTTCATTGTGGAGATTTGATCTGAAAAAAGTCAGTCCTTCGGTTGGCTGACCAGACGGATATAGGGTTTTGGAGATTTCCAGCCATCCGGGAACTTCTCCTTGGCTTCTTCATCTGAAACCGCCGGGACGATAATCACATCCTCGCCGTTTTGCCAGTTCACCGGTGTTGCCACCTTGTGTTTCGCCGTCAGTTGAATGGAATCAATCACTCTCAGGATTTCATCGAAGTTCCGGCCAGTGCTCATGGGATACGCAAGGGTAAGTTTGACTTCCCTGTCTGGCCCAATCACAAACACCGTTCTAACGGTCTTGTTGTCAGCTGCCGTACGATCGCCAGCTTTGCCAGTGGCATTTGGGTGTATCATGCCGAACAGTTTCGCAACGGTCATGTCGGTATCGCCGATCATCGGATACTTGACGGCGTGGCCGGTGGCGTCTGCGATGTCTGCCTTCCAGCGTTGATGGTCGTCAACACTGTCAACCGACAATCCGATGATCTTGGTGTTGCGAGCGGCAAACTGGTCCGCAATGCCGGCCATCGCTCCGAGTTCAGTGGTGCAGACCGGTGTAAAATCCTTCGGGTGAGAAAACATCACAACCCAGGAATCGCCGGCCCAGTCATAAAAGTTGATATTGCCTTCAGTTGTTTCTGCATCAAAGTTCGGGGCGGTGTCGCCGATTTGCAAAGCCATACAGGCCTCCTGTAAAATTTGTTCCCTATGGAACGTTTGTCCCCGGTATTGTGTTGTAGAACATTTTTGGTGGACGATCAGGGCACAATTAGGTCACAACTAGGTGAAGCCGCCTTGAAACACTAGCCTACACAAAGGAGTACGTAATGGGAATTTTCGATTTCATCAAGAGCGCAGGAAAGGCAATTGGTATCGGTGGTGATGATGCGCCTAAGGCCGACGACCTTAAAAAGGAACTGGATTCCTATAACCTTGGTACGGAAAATGTTAAGGTGGAAGTTGACGGTGACAAAGCCATAGTAACTGGTGACGTGGCAGACCAGTCTATTCTTGAAAAGGCTATTATCGCGGTCGGCAACACGCTGGGGGTCTCCAAGGTGGAAAGCAACCTGACAGCTCCGTCGCAAAAAGACCCCGTCTTCTATACGGTCAAGAAGGGCGACAATCTCTGGAAAATTTCGGAGCGTCACTACGGCAAGGGCAAGGGTTCCAAGTACAATGTCATTTTTGAGGCCAACAAACCAATGTTAAGCCATCCGGATAAAATTTATCCCGGACAGGTTTTGCGTATTCCTGAACTGGACTAGAGCACATCTGACTTAGGTTGAAGCATATCCGGCATTTCTGAAATAGTTGGCGCATTCGTGGGGTGGGATTGTTTCGATGAGATCACCGACATGACGCCAGGTTTCCTCGATGGTCCG
>JAHEFB010000039.1 GCA_024640405.1 Alphaproteobacteria bacterium
GGGGTCAAAATCTCCGTTTTCAGCCGGGTCCAGGAACTTCCGAAATCCCCCCAACTACGGACTCTTTTAACGAAAGCGTCTTGAATACCCTCGAAACCAGACTCATTTTGACGCCCGTCAAACCGGTGGAAATGTGCCATCAGGAGATATCTGCCGGGTCGGGCCTCTTGGCGCGTTGTCAAGACCAAGCGAACACCAAAAGGCGGCCTCGCAAACGTCGGTCAAAAGCCGATACGACAAAAACCACAGTGAGGACAAAAGTTTTGGAGCTATCCTCCTGGTGGAACTTTTCGTAGCCAAGTGACAATTGCGTCAAGATCGTCGGGGCTCAGATTTGAATACCAGCCGAAGGCCATGGGCGGCTCCAATTTCTTGCCATTGCGAGAGATGCCGCCTGTAATTGCTCGCTTAATCTCTTCGTCAGTCCATGCTCCAATGCCTTTCTCTGAATGCGATGTAATGTTTCGCGCAATCGATCCTTTCCAATCTGCCTGGACACCCTGAACAAGCGATGGACCGAATTTTCGTCCACCTACGCCAAATCCAGCCGTGTAATCGGAAACACCTTTTTCGCGCGCCGAATGGCATTCCATGCAATGACCTATGGTAGCCAGATAGGTGCCCCGCCGTACCGGATCTTGCAGGTCCTTTGTAGTGAACCCAGCTTCTGCATCAGGGTATGGCTGGTGCACTACGGGCATTTTGTATTCGGGTAATGCAACCTCGTTTCGCACCGGCTTAACCGAGCGAAGATAGGCAACGATGGCATCAAGATCGCGCGGGAGTAGCGCTTTGTAAAAGCTTGCCGGCATCACTGCTGCCAGTGGCACGCCCGGAAGCTTCGCCTGGGGTGGCCTGATACCTTCCGTTATAGCCCTCTTGATGTCGTCGTCACTCCAGCTGCCTATGCCGGTCTCTTTGTCTGGTGTAATATTTGCCGCAATTGCATTGAAAGCGGGCGTGGTAAATGAAACGCCGCCGGATAACTCCTTCTCAGCGATTGGATTACCTTCAGGTGTCTTGGGCGTATGGCAGTTGCCACAGGCCAGGATCGTGTTAACGAGGTAGCGTCCTCGCTCAACCAGCGTTTCAGATTTCGCTGGAATTGTAAGCAAGATCGTAGCGACCAGAGCGACTGAAAGACTTATGCTTGCTTGGTATTTCGTGAGTTTGGTTTCAGGCAATGAGGGGCGCTTCATGTGGGTTCTCCGCGCAGATACCTCGATCTTTCCGACCGTAAACGCACGTTACATCAAACCAGCGTTGATGAGAATGATTTTTGCCGTAGGCTCGGAGCAGTTCGCTGTTCCACACACGGTTGTCCGAAATACCCCCACAAGCGGCCATCAGCACGTATAAAGACCATGTCCGCTTTCGGGACTCTTTCGGACGCAAGACTGCCCTGTTGAGTGGCCCGCCAGCCTTAAAACCTCACGTCTACTAAATTGTGCCTCGCGCGCGTGCACGTGCCCCCACGCGCGAGGCATCTGGGCAAGTTAGGGTTCCATCATTGACCCTCAGATTCGCAATTATGCGAACTGCTTTTACGATGCACCTATTCTAAGTCTGAACAAAAGCATTGGGGCCTAAAGGCCCTTCTTCTGTTTTCCCATGGTTTGCCCATCACAACTCTCCTGCCAGCAGGAAAGAGAATCGTAATTCATGTGATTTGGGAATCTTGAACCTTGAAAACCGAAACATGCGTTAAGCTTGACAGATTTATGTGTCTAAACTGGTTTAAAGCACCTACAAATGCTTGCTGAAGAACTTTAAATGGTCACTCAACTCGCAATCCATTGACTGGAAAACAACGTAACCCATGTCTCCGGGCCGGACATGAAATAATTGGTGGGCGCACAGGGATTCGAACCCGGGACCGTCTGATTAAGAGTCAGATGCTCTACCAACTGAGCTATACGCCCTCACCAATTCATACAGTCTTCGGATGATGTCGGAAAGACCCTCAGACTGTCGTGCAGGAGGCGCGCTGTCCGCAGCGCGCCTCCGCTACAAGTCCGGATGCCATATCAAAGGAGTAAATGAAAGTCTACCGGCAAATGTTGCAATGCGCCAGTTCCATTCACAATGATAGTTAAGGCCCGCGCCGTTCCGTGCCCGACAGGGTCTGGACCGGGGCCGTGGCATCGCCGCGCATCCGCTTGACTTCGAGCTTGGACAATGCCGCGATGTAAGCCTTCGCAGAGGCTACCAGCGTATCGGGATCTGCCGACCGGCCGGTCACCTTGCGGCCCGAGACCACATCTTCCAGCCGTACCGAAACCTCTGCCTGGGCATCGGTTCCTTCCGTCACCGCGTGAACGTCGAACAATGCCAGCTTGGCGTCATGCGGATGCAGAGCGTGGATGGCATTGAAGGTAGCATCAACCGGCCCATTGCCGACCGACTGAACCGTCGACTGATTGCCGTCAATATCCAGTGTCAGCGTGGCAGTCTGCGGACCCATCGTGCCGGCAATCACCGTCAGCGCCACCACCTTCATGCGATCCTGGGCCGATGCGATACCCTCGTCCACCAGCGCCTCGATGTCTTCATCGTAGATGTGCTTCTTGCGGTCAGCCAGCGCCTTGAAACGCACAAACGCGTCCTGCAGCGCATTGTCCGACAATTCATAGCCCAGCTCCTCCAGCTTCGACTTGAAGGCATGCCGGCCTGAGTGCTTGCCCATCACCAGCGAGGTCTTGGTCACGCCAACCGACTCAGGCGTCATGATTTCGTAGGTTTCCTGGTTCTTCAGCATGCCGTCCTGGTGAATACCGCTTTCATGCGCAAAGGCGTTGCGGCCCACAATGGCCTTGTTGTACTGCACCGGAAACGACGACACGGCAGACACCAGCCGCGAAGCCCGGGTCAAATATTCGGCTTTCACATTGCAGGCATAGGGCATCACGTCGTTGCGGGTTTTCAGCGCCATGACGATTTCTTCCAGCGCCGCATTGCCGGCCCGCTCGCCCAGACCGTTTATGGTGCACTCGATCTGGCGCACCCCGCCTTCAATGGCAGCCAGCGAATTGGCAACCGCCATGCCCAGATCATTATGGCAGTGGGCCGAGAACACCGCCTTGTCGGAGTTGGCAACATTGTCGCGCACCGTCTGGAACAGATGCCGCATTTCATCGGGCACGGTATATCCGACCGTATCCGGCAGGTTGATGGTCGTCGCCCCCGCCTTGATAGCCGCGTCGACGCACTGCGACAGGTAATCCAGCGGTGTGCGGGTGGCATCCATGGCAGACCATTCGACGTCATCACACAGCGATCGTGCCAGCGTCACCGTCTCATGAATAATGTCCAGCACTTCGGCCTGCGTCTTGCGCATCTGGTATTCCAGGTGGATCGGCGATGTGGACACAAAGGTGTGGATGCGTGGTTGTCTTGCATGTTTCACTGCGTCGCCACAGCGTTTGATATCGCCGGGAATGGCCCGTGCCAGGCCGGCGATAATCGAATTTTCGGTACGCCGGGCAATTTCCGATACGGCTTCAAAATCACCTTCCGATGCGATCGGAAACCCCGCCTCTATGACATCCACCAGCATTTCATCCAGCAGCGCTGCCACCTGCAGTTTTTCGTCGAATGTCATGGTCGCGCCCGGCGACTGTTCGCCATCGCGCAATGTGGTGTCGAAAATGATGATCTGATCTTTTGACTTGCTCATGAGACTGGTGCTCCATCCTTGTTTGTCTGGCTGCGCGGGCGGACCTGAAACCCTTCAGGAAAAATCGCACTCATCACGCAACTCTATTTCACAGTTGTTTCTTGAAATTCTGACGTCCCCTGAGCATCCGTCTTGTGGTGATTGAACACCGGACAGCCAATGGTCAGGGGCAAATAAGGAGGAGGCCGGCGCATAGTGGCGCGCAGCCGTTTGGCAGATCAGCAATGTCGAAAGCGGTCTTCATGTGCTATTCGCCGGTTTCTTGATGTTTCCCAACCGCAAACACAATGCCTCGGGAAAGTTAAGGGAGTTTTACGCCAAGCGATCTGCGCGCGCAAGGGCCATTGGGATCAGAAGTGCTCCAGATTGCCGGAACTGACTTTTACCGCGTGGCCGCCCACACGGACCGCCGTCAGGCCACCACCGGCGGCATCTGCCTCCAGTTCTATGCGGCTGGCGCGGCCCATGTCCTCGCCCTGCATGATAATCCAGGCGCGCGTGCCTTCCCACGGACCTTCATAGCTCAGCAGCGGGCCCGGGAACCCTGCCGCCGCCGCGCCGGTTGCGGGATCTTCCGCGATGCCCGACAGCGGCGCAAAGGCACGTGCATGATAGTCCACACCGGACCCGCTGCCGCCTTCACAGTACAGATAGGCCAGAAACGCGCCGGCAGCACCCAGCGCCGGCCAGTCCGCGATGGAGGTCTTCACTTCTGCCAGAGCGGCGCGGTCCTTCAACGGCACATACAGCACCGGATGATTGCCGGGATCGAACACGCTTGCCCGATGCGTGCCGCTGCCCAGTTGATGTTCCTTCAGGGACAGTGCCGCGGCAATCTTGGTGTCTGACGGCACATTGGTCCATGGCTCGGGCATGACCGCAGCCGAAAACTCGGCAAAAACCCCGGCATCCCTTGTGTCCAGCTTCACATTGACGAGGCCTACCCCCTCCTCCAGCCTGACCTCATCCTTGATGCCAAACAGTTCAGCCAGCAAAATTGCCGTTCCCACAGTCGGGTGACCGGCAAATGCCAGCTCGCGGACGGGGGTAAAAATCCGCAATTTCGCCGTGCTCGCTTCATCCTCGGGCGGCAACACAAAAACCGTTTCCGACAGGTTGAATTCAGCCGCAATTTTCTGCATCCGTTCGTCATCGAGCGTGCCGGCTTCCAGCACAACGGCCAGCGGGTTGCCGGTGAAAGCCTCGGTAGTGAATACATCGAGCGTGTGAAACGGATACTTCATTGACCAATGCCTTCCGTGTTGATGACAATAGGTCAGCATTGCTGACATATAACGCAAATCCGATCAATACGAGATTTGTCAGGGTGACAAATATTGATCCCGCATCAATGTGTGATGAACAACGCCTTGATGAATTCCCGGTACAACATGACCTGGCGCGGAAGTATGCTCTTGTCATGCATCACGCGTGACAAAATGATGCCGCCGTCGGCTACGGCGCTCAACATGTCGGCAACGTCTGCAAGGTCAACCTCCATCCGAGGCGGATATGTTTTGGCAATCTTTTCCAGCTGCCGTTGAAACCGCATTCGCCATGCCATCAGGGCCTGTGCGTTCAGGTCACGGATGTCGGCGCTGAACAATTGCGACTGATAACAATAAGACGCAATAAGACACCCGGGATGTCCATTGGGCAGGTCTTCAGCCAATTCAGCCAGCAGTTTGAGACTGATCAGGAAACCGTGCAGCGGGTCATCGTTGAGTTCATAGGCACGCGTTTCGATGTCACGGAAAATATCCTCTTCCATGTCGATATAGCGCTGAAGCAGGGCCTTTGCGAGTTCGTTCTTGTCGGAAAAATGATAGAAGAATCCGCTTTTGGTAATGCCTACTTCCACGATGATTTCCTCAATCGAGGTTGCCGCAAAACCTTTCTCGATTACGTTGACACCTGCCACATCGAGTATCTGCTCGCGTTTTCCGGCGCGTACTTCCTGCATCGTCCCAAACCTCTTGTTTTACTGTACCCTCGGTACAGTTGACTTGCTTTCTGAACCGCAACCTCAGGCTCAAGTCCTGAGAAAATCAATGTAAGAGCTTGTTTTATCGCGGTTTAAATTAATTTCGCGACCTGTACCACAAGTTGTCTATCGACAGTGTGACTTTCCTCACATCTTCTCCAGCAACCGCCTGACACTGTCCGGCACAACTGAAACATGATTATTACCTGGAGAATACATAATGGCAAAATACCGCCACAACCTGCCGATCGGAAAAGACAAGCAATTTCTTCTCGACGGCGGACTGGAAACCACCTTGGTTTTTCTGGACGGCATCGACCTGCCCTGCTTTGCGTCTTACCCCCTGATTGCAGAAATTTCAGGCCGCAAACGCCTGCGTGACTATTACCGGCAATATGCCGGCATTGCGCTGAAAGCAGGCTCGGGTTTCATCCTTGAAAGCGTCGGCTGGCGTGCCAATGCAGACTGGGGCGCACAACTAGGCCACAACGCGGAAGACCTGGCAGCAGTCAATCGCGAGTCGATCCGGCTGATGGAAGATACCCGTGCACAACTTGAAACCGACGCCACGCCGATGGTGCTGTCGGGCTGCATAGGCCCGCGCGGTGACGGTTATGTCGCAGACACTGCCATGACGATCGAAGAAGCGCGTCAGTATCATTCCGTGCAGATCAACACTTATGCGGAGACCGCAGCCGACATGGTCACCGCCATGACCATGACCAACATGGAAGAAGCAGCAGGTATCGCCATGGCCGCCAGACAGGCAGGCATCCCGTCCGTCATCGCCTTCACGGTGGAAACCGACGGCAAGCTGCCCACCGGCCAGAGCCTGAAGGACGCGATCATGGCTGTTGACGAGGCGAGCGGCACAGCACCTGCCTACTACATGATCAATTGCGCCCATCCCGATCATTTCGCCGAAATTCTCGAACCCGGCGCTGCCTGGATGGATCGTCTGAAGGGACTGCGTGCAAATGCGTCACGCATCTCTCATGACGAACTTGATGCCTGCACCGAGCTTGATGACGGTGATCCGGAAGAGTTTGGAGCGTTGCATGCCACACTGATCAGCGAGTTTCCGAACTTCACGGTACTCGGTGGTTGTTGCGGCACCGACCACCGACATGTCGGTCAGGTTTTCGCCAAGTGCTTTCAGTCCAGCAGCAGGGCGGCATGAGCGCCGGCTGAAAACCGACAGATCCTGGCCGGCGGGTCTCAAGGACCTGGCCGGGCAGGTTATGCAATTGCGCCTGGTATGACAGCAAACCGCGAAGCACTGTATCGGACAAAAGACTGCACAAGATCCCTTGTCATCGGATGTGCGTGTCGGCGCTACGCATGATCACATTATCAAAGCCGCCACGAGGCCTCCCCAATCCCGACGCTTTAATCCAGCAAATGCTGCACCAGAATACGGGCAAACCCCGGCATGCGATGATGCACGTGGAAGGCGGCGCGCCTGAACACGACGATCTCATCCAGTTCCGGTTCGTCCTGCATATCAACGTGCCGCATCATCCGGGCCTTCAGATCACGTGAAGACACCTCAAAATCGAACACCGCGCACAGTGCAACCATGCCGGCATCCTCAATCATCAGATAACCCGGTTGCCGCGTGGCATCTGCAGCATTCAATCCGGCCTCTTCCTGCAGTTCGCGCTGCAACGATCCTTCAATGTCCAGCTTGCCAGCCACAATATCTTCCGGATCAGGTGTGCCGGCCATCGGATAAACCCTGCCGCTGGCCGCGGTGTAAGGCGCCATCCGGCCAAACAGCAAATGCCCCTCGACAGACCGCACCACGGCACACCCAAACACGTTTCGCACTGAGGCTTCCTCCGGCAAACCCCTGTCCTTGAAGTACAGGAGAGACGCAAAATCCGTCTTGTGAACCGAGCCGCTCAGGCAGCCGTCAACCACTTCATGCCCGCCCATCACCAGCACCTGACCATTGAACATGGAAGGCTTTTCAACAATCGCCTTTTTCCAGAACCGTTTGACGGCTGGCGCATTGTCTGTTGCCCACTTCCACGGGCTATCCGATACTGCCAGATCATACGAACGCAGATTGACAATTTCAGTTTGTTCTGCGGATCTTTTTTTCGCTAAAGCCATTTGCACATCCGCGGCAACATCCGCCCCGGGATCGACCCGGATGGTGATTGCCCGCTCACGCGGCACCCCATTGCCTCATAAAACTCGACAGCATTGGGATCTGCATCCAGCTTTATCGCCCTGGCGGCCATGGCAATTGCCCTTTCCTCCACTGCAACCCACAATTTCCGGCCAATTCCGGCCCGTTTGAAATCAGGGTCAACATACAAGGCATAAACCTCGAGAGTGTCATTTTCCAGCCGGATATCAAAGAAACCAACAGGCTTGCGGCCAAGTTCGGCGATCCGGAACTCACCATCGGTAAGCGCCTCAGGCGTCACCGCCAGTTCATCACGGCACGCTTCCATAAAAACCGCATCATAACCGTTGGATGCCTTTGAACGAAACGACAGGTCGCTGAGAACGCCGCAGTCCGACACCGTGGCCGGGCGCATGTGAAGCATCATTTGAGGGCGGATTTGGCAGTCCGAAACAAGCGGCCAAGCCGCATCATGCCTTCCTCTATCTGATCGTCTTTCATGCAGGAAAAGCTGAGACGCAGACTGTTTTCGCCGCTCCCATCTGCAAAAAACGGCCGGCCGGGCACGAACGCAACCTTTTCAGTCTCCAGGGAACGCGCGAGCAGTTCCGCTGCATCAAGACCGTCAGGCAGCGTTACCCAGACGAACATGCCGCCCTCGGGCCGCGTCCAGGTCACGCCAGCCGGCATGTGCTTGTCCAGGGCGGCCAGCATGCAATCCCGCCGGTGCCGGTAAACTGCATTGGCCTTTGCCACTTGCGCATCAAAACCCGCCCGGGCCACCTGATAGGTAGCCATCTGGTTGATAGTCGCGGAATGCAGATCCGCTGCCTGCTTCATGATCACCAGCCGGTTGATGATGTCACGTCGGCCGCACACCCAGCCAACCCGCAGTCCCGGCGACAGGGTCTTGGAAAAAGTGCCGCAGTAAATCGTGCGCGCCTGGTTTATGTTTCCGCACCGTTCAATATCCAGGGCCTGGATCGGCGCAATGGCGTCTCCATCAAAACGCAATTCCTGGTAGGCACCATCTTCAATGACAGCAATATCGAGCTGCTCAGCCAGATCCAGCATCCGGTTGCGCTGCGCCAGCGTCAGGGTCTCACCGGTCGGGTTGAGGAAATCCGAGGACAGATAGGCAAACTTCACCTCGCCGCCGGCAGCCTCCGCGCGTGCTGAGAAATCACTCGCCGGCCGGTTGCCCATCAGTGTTATGCGATCATAATTCGGTTCATAAGGATTGAATGCCAGCAGCGCCCCCATATAGGCAGGCCAGGTCACAAGAGCAGTATCGTTTGGATTCAGAAACAGTTTGCCGAGATAATCCAGACCCTGCTGGGACCCTGACATCATAACGATGTTTTCAAGTTCGCAAGACACACCGATCCGCGCCATATATTCCACCAGCCATTCCCGCAACGGGCCATAGCCTTCGCTGGGTGCATACTGCAGAGCTGAAGTCTGTTCCGGTCCGGTCATGATGGCATCGAACGCGCTGCGAAACGCTTCGGTCGGAAACAGCTCCGGATCAGGAATGCCACCTGCAAACGATATGATGTCCGGTCGGCTCAGGAGCTTCAACAATTCGCGAATTTCAGATGCATGCATCCGCCCGGTTCGCGATGCAAGTTTCAGCGTGTCTGTCATGGCTGCCTCCAGTTACCAAAAGCACGGAGGATGCTGCGCTCATCGGGAATTTATGTCAATATTGCTGACCTATTGTCAGAGCATGAGAGCAATGCAAAAAGGGGCCGCGAAACCTTCCGCAGCCCCAGTCTTCAAGTTCCCAGCGACCCTAGTTCTTGTCCTTGTCGACCAGCTTGTTGGAAGAAATCCACGGCATCATCGCCCGCAGCTTCTCGCCAACGTCCTCGATCTGGTGTGCGTCGTGCATGCGCCGGGTCGCCTTGAAGCGGGCCTGGCCGGCCTTGCATTCCTGCATCCATTCAGACGTGAAGCGGCCGGACTGGATGTCGTGCAGCACGCGTTTCATCTCAGCCTTGCTTTCCGCGTTGATGATGCGCGGACCGGAAACATACTCACCCCATTCAGCTGTGTTGGAGATCGAGTAGTTCATATTGGCGATGCCGCCTTCATAGATCAGGTCAACGATAAGTTTTACTTCGTGCAGACATTCGAAGTACGCCATTTCCGGTGCGTAACCCGCCTCGACCAGCACTTCAAACCCGGCACGGATCAATTCAACCAATCCGCCGCACAACACAACCTGCTCGCCGAACAGGTCGGTTTCGCATTCTTCCTTGAAGGTGGTTTCGATGACACCGGACCGGCCACCGCCAACGCCACAGGCATAGGACAGTGCCAGGTCATGGGCATTGGCAGATGCATCATGATCGATGGCGATCAGGCATGGCACACCGCCGCCTTTCAGGAATTCACCACGCACGGTATGGCCGGGGCCCTTCGGCGCGATCATTACAACATCGATTGTGTCCTTGGGTTCGATAAGCTTGAAGTGGACATTCAGACCGTGGGCAAATGCAATTGCTGCACCGTCCCTGATATTGGCTGCAATGTCATCTCTCCAGATGTCTGCCTGCAGTTCATCGGGTGCAGCCATCATGATCAGGTCCGCCCAGGCGGAGCCTTCTGCCACGGTCATCACCTTGACGCCGTCCGCTTCTGCCTTCTTGGCGGTAGCAGAGCCTGCCCGCAGGCCGGTAGCGATGTCCTTGACACCGGAGTCCTTCAGGTTGAGGGCATGCGCCCGGCCCTGACTTCCATACCCGACGATAAGGACCTTTTTGCCCTTGATTAGGTTTACGTCTGCATCACGATCATAATAAACGCGCATCGTAGTTTTCCTTTCCAAATTTGCGTTTCATTGCGGGCCTTCTGCCCTGTCCTGTTTTTCCGGCACGCCATAAAGCGTGAGAAACTGCTGTGCGGCACGTTGTGTGCCCTGTCTTATTGTCTGTTTGTCGGGTACCGGTCGGTCGCCAAGCATCGCGCGGATCTGAACGTCACGAACCACCAGACCGAAGAAGGTGCAAAAGGCTTCCTCTGTGTCGTCGAAGGCCAGCAACCCGGCATCGCGCGCCATTTCCAGCACCGGTTTAACCCGCCGCCCGATTGCAAAGCGGCCATTGTCCAGCACGATGCCGCCAAGCCTGCTTTTCGCCGAACTGGAGTGTGCAACCGCCATCGAATTGAGCGCTATGGATACACGCCCGGTCAGCACCGTCAGCCAGCTTTCGCCAAAATCCGCCAACCCCTTCCGCAAAGAGTGGTAGTCAAGGTTGTTCCTGTCGAGTGACGGCAACCGCACCTTGGATGCCTGCCATTTGACCGTGGCGGTCAACAAACCGTCGCGATCGCCAAACCATTTGTACAGTGTTTCCTTGGAGCAACTGGCCCTGCGCGCGACCGATGCCATTGTCAGGCTGTCTCCTGCCGTCATGATCAGGTCCAGTGCTGCATCAAGCACCTCACGCTGGCGGGGCGAAAACGCCTCGTCTTCGTCAGATTCAACAACCTGCTCTGTAGCTGCAACTGCCACCCAACTCACTCCCAAAACCGTACCGTACCGTACAGTACGGTTTGTTTAGAACCATACACACAGACTTGCAACCGGTTTTTTGCAGGGATTTCCTATCCGGACATGGGCCATGTCATCATGATGGCCGGGACTGCCAGCAGGACCACCAGAAACTCCATGATCAATCCCATGCGGGCGTAGTCGGTAAAATGATATCCTCCAGGCCCCATCACCAGGGTATTGGACTGATGCCCGATTGGAGTGAGAAACGGCGCGGCCGCTCCGACTGCGACAGCCATCAGGAAGGCATCCGGATTGGCATCAAGCCCGATGGCAACGCGAATGCCAATCGGCGCCATCAGGATGGCCGTGGTGGCATTGGGCACCACGTCGGACATCCACATTGATACCGTCATCAAAAGCGCCAGCACCGCCCATACCGGCATGGACCCGGCATTGTCTATGATTGAGCCGGCAATCAGGTCGGTGCCGCCGGTTGCATCCAGCGCCTGTCCGATAGGTATCATCGCGCCCAGCAGAACCAGTACCGGCCATTCCACGCCATCGTAGATTTCATTGATGGAAATGCACGAGAACAGGATCATCGCAACGCAGGCCGTCACAAACGCCACCGGCACAGATACCATCCCCGTTGAAGCGGCCACGATGGCAATGCCAAAAATACCCGCTGGCAGCAATGCCCGCGTACCGCCGTGCAGCGGCTGCAGACCGCGCTTTTCCAGCACCATGCAGCCGAGGGTCTGCATCACGACTTCCATCTGTTCCGCTTCACCCTGCAGCAGCAGCACGTCACCGGTGCGGAACTTGATGCTCTTCAACCGTGCGATGGGCCGGTCTCCGGCCCGCGACAGGGCCAGCAGATTGATACCATATCGGGCATGCAACCTGACACCGCGCATGGACTTGCCCTCCAGCATGGAGTTGGGCATCACGACGGCCTCGACGACCTGTACCGCTTCGGTTCTGAAACCAGCCGGTGCAGCTTCCGGCGTGCCCAGCTTGGCCAGTTTCTTGCCGTCGGCCAGAGGGTTTATGACGACCGGATCACCCTCAAGGATCAGGGTATCCCCTGCCCTGAACTTTTCCCGCGCGGCCGGCGCCTGGCGGCGTACACCATTGCGGACAATTGCCATCACGGTAACTTCGTTCTCACATTCAGCTTCCAGCGCACTGATGCGGCTTCCCACCAGTGACGAACCTTCCGGCAACGAGGTTTCGAATGTGTAGCTTTCAACCCGGGTCATGGCGCTGGTCAGTTTTGGTGAAATACGGGCCGGCAAAAACCGCCATCCGATCAACGATACATAGATCACCCCGCCAATGCACACCGCCAACCCGACCGGCGCAAAATCAAACATCGCAAACGGCTGGCCCGTCATGTCCTGCCGGAAGCTGGATATAACGATGTTCGGCGGTGTGCCGATCAGCGTGACCATACCTCCCAACAACGTGGCGAACGATAGCGGCATCAGCACCAGCGATGGTGAACGGCGGGCTTTCAGTGCATTGCGCAGCGTCACCGGCAGCATCAGCGCCAGCGCTCCGACATTGTTCATGAAGCAGGACAAAAACGCCCCGAGCGCACTGCCCGCTGCAACCTGCAAGGTGGTTGTCCTGCGGGTTGGTGCAAGAAACCGCACCAGATAGTCCACCAGGCCTGAATTCTGTAGCGTGCGTGATATGATCAGCACTGCCGCAACCGTGATCACCGCAGGATGCGCGAAACCTTGAAATGCCGACTCCGGCGGCACAACCCCGCCATAAACACCTGACAGCAAGGCCATGACGGCGATAATGTCATAGCGCACCTTCCCCCACAGAAAACACGCCATCGTAATCGCGATGATCCCGAAAACTGTCAGTTGTTCCAACGTCATTTGCCGCCAAACCGCATAATATGCGCCGCCCGCACGAGAACAAGGCTAACAGCCCCGCCTGACCTTTGCCAGTAGAGGGTAGCCGAACAACCGGGCAAGGCAAGCGGTCCGCTATGCGAGATAGGCATCCATATCTGCCTGGGTTTTTCTGGCCTCCTCGATAATCCACTCCCGAAAGGCCGTCAAAATTGGCGTCTCGCGGCCATTTGTCATGCGGATCAGATTGTAGGGATATCCAGGGCTTACGCATTTTGTTGTCCCAAAAGGAGCAACAAGCCGGCCTGACAGCAAATCCGGGACGGTAATGGACAACTGCGCCAGATGCAGTCCGTTGCCGTCATACAGCGACCGTAGCGCCAGGGTTGTATAGGTTGTATGCAGTCCTTGACGCTGACTTGGAATCCTGTAGCCAAAAATCTCTGCCCATTCTTCCCAATGCAACCAGTCCGGATCGTCCGTCGACCGGTCAACATGTATTAATGGCGCGCTGGCGAGGCAGTCAGCACGTTCTGTTGGTCCCAGGCGAGAGGCAATTGCCGGCGTGCAGACAGGAATCAGGCTCTCATTAAACAAGGTGACCTCCTGAAATCCGGACGCACCGGGACGGTCATAGCGGATGGCAAAATCGAACTCGCCGCTCGGCTGGTAGATCACATGCGGCGTCGAATCCACACGCAGGTCGACAGCCGAGTGCTTGGCAAGGAATTGCGGCAGGCGTGGTGCCAACCAGCGTTCACCGATCGAGGGAGTGACAGTCACAAACACCCGATTGGGCAGATTGCTACGGCTCATCATTTCCAGCGCGCCGCGCAATTCACTGAAGCCGGTTGCCAGCCTGAGAGCGCCCGATGTTGCTATCGCGGTAGGCTTGAAGCCGTTGGCATGACGCACCAGCAACTGTTGCCCCATGGCAGCTTCGAGTTTTCGCACCTGTTGGCCTACAGCCGCAGGTGTAACGCCAAGTTCAGTCGCGGCAGCCCTGAAACTGCCATGCCGGACCGAAGCTTCAAATGCACGCAGTGCAGTCAGATGAGGTATGCTCATGACCATTCAGACATAAAGTAAAACTATCGCTATGACAAGTAAAACTGACTTGCCAAATCGTCGAAATGCACAAATTCTCATAACCACTCGGATAAGAGTTTCGATCCAGTGATAGTTTTCGTTGGCTCGTTTCGTCCTGGAGGTACTGAATGGCAATGTTCTTTTGGATCGGCACCGCGCTAGGCGTAGTTGCAGGCATGCTGCATGCCAGTCTGGTGTTCCGCCGGCGATTGGCCGAGGGGAGTGGCGGCATTGCGGAAGCAGTGTATTTTGCAGCCTGGACGATTGCACTGTGGATCATGTTCGGTGCCTATGTGATGGCATTCTGGATAGTTGGCTTGATCGGCATGGCACTGTCGAGGATAGGCCGGCGGGCACGAGTTGCGCCATGAGCAGGCAGCGAAACAGAAAGGTCGCGGTGATTGGAGCTGGTGTAGCTGGCCTTGCCACCGCCCGAACACTCCTGGCAGAGGGCTTCGATTGCAAAGTCTATGAACGCGCGGATCGGCTGGGCGGTGTTTGGGCGGACGGGTATGTAAACTTTGGTGTCCAGGTTCAAAAGCGGCTCTATGAATTTCCTGACTGGCCACTTTCGCCGGACATTCCCGATTTTACTCCCGGACCCGTATTCCAGAATTACCTCGAGGAATTCGCTGACGAATTTGCTGTTCGACCCCACATCCAGCTTTCCACACGAGTTACCGGAATAACCCCGGAAGACGGAGGCAATGATGGGTGGCGCGTTACCTGGCAGTCGGGAAAGTCCGCGAAGAGGACTGAGCACTTCGACCATCTGGTAATAGCGACAGGCCTGTATTCAGCCAAGCCATACATTCCGGAGATTGCCGGTCGTGAAAAATTCAGGGGCGAGGTCATTCACAACTCCCAGCTCAAATCACGAAACATCCTGGAAGGCCAGCGCATCGCGGTAATCGGATATGGAAAAAGCGCAACGGATGCAGCGCTGGAAGCAAGCGCCGTCGCCAAAAGCGTCCACCTCGTGTTCCGGCAGACCCACTGGCCGGTCCCGCGGAACCTGGCCGGTGTGGTGCCATTCAAGTGGGGAATGTTGAATCGGCTGACCGCCGCCCTGATAGAGCCTCACATGAACGCCGGCAGGCTGGCAAGGACGCTTCATGGTGTTGGCAAGCCACTGCCCTGGGTGTTTTGGCGCGCCGTGGAGTTGTTGCTGATTGTCCAGTTCCGATTGTGGACGAGGACTGCCAACGGCAGGAGCCTCATTCCCGACGTGCCAGTCGAAATCGGCTGTTTCAACGAGGCCACCATGGTTCCTCGACCGGGCCTGTACGATGCCTTCCGAAATGGTTCCATTGTGCCATATCTGGCTGACGTAACCGGATTGGCAGAGCACGCCATCACCTTGTCCAGCGGCGACACACTCGACGTCGACAAGATCGTGTTCGCAACCGGTTGGCAGAATGATCACAATCTGCTGCCTGCCGAGGTACACGACAAATTGGGCAGAGACGACGACGGGTTTTATCTCTACCGGCATATACTCAATCCTGATCTGCCAAACCTGTACTTTATTGGTCGCGCATCAACCTTCCTGAGCGTGCTCACATACTCGCTTCAGGCGCGTTGGCTCGCCGAACTTCTGAAGGGAACCTTCAGTTTGCCCGCTCATGCCGAAATGATCGATGAAATTGCCCGAATGAAGCAATGGAAACGACGCTGGATGCCATTCAATAGTTCGCGTGGTGCCAGGGTGTTGCTGCATCAGATGTCGTATCATGACGAGATACTGCGTGACTTTGGCGTTGATCCACTTCGCAAGCGTGGCCTTTTCGCTCCCGTAAAAGAACTGTTTGCACCCTACCAGTCCAGCGACTATAGCGACATCGTGACTGGAAACTTGCGCTGATACCAACGGAAGCAATTGTTGACCCATTTGATGGAGTCAAATCCGGCCATTCTGGCAGGCGCCGTGCGCAGCGCGATGCTGGTCGCATCGGGTAAGCGCGGCAACGCACCAGATGGGCGGATTTGGCCCACAAGATCAGGATGATTTTTGGATGTTCACCAAAAACCATAAACCTGATCGCTTTCAAAGTGGTAGAGCAACTTCATGGGTTTGTTAAACCCATGTCGCTCTACAGGCCGGTTTTTCGCGATCACCGGACGTCGTTATGCTCCACTTGTGGTCGGATAGACCACGGCGTGAAGCATGCCTGGCCGGCAAACGCGAAAAATCGGTCAAGTGAGTCAATAATTGCTTCCGTTGGTATGAGATGGTGCCAAGACCAGGGACCTGACAGACTACATGGCTCTTGAGTCAAAATTTTCAGCCCGTAGCCGCCTGCGCACAGAAACATGACGCGTTTACCGGCATATCCGCTCTGGCGGACGCAAGATCGAGGCGTTGTTTGATGAGCCTAGACTCGACTGCATCTCCCCTGCGTGTCAGGCACTCGTACAGTCCCTGCAGGCTCCAGACATTGTCCGGGTGAATGGTAGCCCGGCTCAGATTGCCACCCAGCCCCAGGTCCTCCCGATAGACCGCCTCAGCTTCATCAGTCCTGTCCTGCTCCAGCAGCAAGGCGCCAAGAGCGTGGCGCGCCGGCTGAATCCAGCCCCACGGCTCATCATAAAGCAAGGCGTCATCCAGCTCGACTGACCGGCGCAGATGAGCAAAGGCGGTGTCATGGTTACCCTTTCGGTATTCGATTTCTCCGTCCAGCATTTGCTCGGCTATGGCCAGCAGGTCGACGCAGGTATTGTTGTGCAAGAGCCGGCTGTCAGGCACCTTGTCCCTGGCCGCCAGAAACAGTGCCTTTTCCTTCTCCGCTTCTTCAACGTTACCAAGCGCGGCGTGTGCGACACCCTTGGAATAATGGATTGATGCGGTTGTGTAGCAGTACAATTCGCTGTCTTCCGGCAGGTCCTGGGCAATTATTTCCTGCCATTTGCCAAAGCGAATGTAGACATGCTGTTTCATTGAAAGATAACTCTCGATGAAGTCCGCCATTGGCGGAGAAGGCAGGCGCAGCAGTTCTTCCGGTGTGGTTTCGATCAGCTCTTCAGCCGCCGCAAGTGCCGGTTCATACTGGCCGAGAAACATCGCCCCGTAGATGGCAAAATGATAATTGTGAAGCCGGTAGGCGGAATAGAAATTCAAAGCACCGACCTTGTCATAATATTTTCGGTCTGCCGCAATGCCGCGCTGATTGTCGACCAGCACATTATGGTAATGGCCGCACTGAATATCGATGTGCGTCGGCATGTGAATCAGGTGGCCTGCATCCGGTACCAGCGTACGCAACACGTCGCCGGCTTTCAGCGCCAGTTCGGGGAATGGCGACATCTCCATCAGGTGGACATACAGATGCAGAATTCCCGGATGGCGCATCGCGGCAGCGTCTTCCCGCATGGCACGTTCCAGCACTTCGCGCGCCTCTGTCGTCCCGGCGTCCCCGGCAACATCACCGGTCTGCAGATCCCACATTTTCCACGGCGTTCGGTTCAATATGGCTTCTACGAAAATCGTTACAATGTCGAGGTCGTCGCTCAGTTGTTCATAGGCCTGACGCATCGCGTCGGCAAAGTCATCGTTCCAGGGTTTTTGATCTTCAATCGGGTCACGCTGCGGATAGCGGGCCGGCAGGGCCACGATCAACGCCCGCTCCGGCGCACTCACCCGGTCAACCAACGCCACGGCGGCCGCGGTTGCATCAAACGCGGCCGCCAGCGCCAGAGCCTTGCCGTCCGGATCGAAGTGGTGCCATTCCAGATTGTAGTTGGGGCCAATCGCGTAAGCGACCCCCCAATGCGCCATGGCGCAGTCGCCATCATGTTCAAGCGCCTTTTTGAAACACTCAACCGCCTCTTCATGGTGATATGCAAAGGTCCACACCAGACCACGGTCAAACCATCGCTGGGCTTCCGGTGACGATGTGGTTATTTTCCGGCTGTAGACGTCAATATCGAAATAAGTCACCGTCATTCCTCCCGTTTGATGAGCAAATTCAATTAAACAGAAGGCCTCAAGTCGAGTCTACAGCGACGCTTTCACCACACGCGGCCCGAAACCGCTTCACCGCACCTGCCATGCCGAATTCCAGTGCTTCAGCAGTCAGCCCGTGTCCTATCGAGACTTCATCGATCCACGGGGCCCGCGCCAGTAATCCTGGCAGGTTTGCAACAGTCAGATCATGCCCGGCATTCAGGCCAAGGCCGGTGGCTCGTGCTGCCTCTGATGCAGCTTGCAGCTTGTCCAGCTCCCGGGATGCGGCGTCCTCATCATCGTAGGTGGCACCGTAAGGTCCGGTGTAGAGTTCGGCCCTGTCCGCTCCGGTTTCAGCCGCGATGGAGATGGTGTCGGCATCGGCATCGGCAAACAGCGAAACCCGCATACCTTCGCCCTTGATCCGCGCCACAATGGGCTTCAGGAAATTGTGCTGCGATCTGAAGTCCCAGCCATGATCCGACGTGGCCTGCGCCGGTTCGTCCGGCACCAGCGTTACCTGGTGAGGCCGCACCTCAAACGCAATTTCCATAAGCCGGTCATCGGGATAGCCCTCGATGTTAAACTCCGCGTGCGGGAATTCCGCGACCAGATCTGCCAATGGCCGAATGTCGGACCGCCGGATGTGGCGTTCATCCGGTCTTGGGTGCACGGTAATCCCCCAGGCACCGGCCTCCAGCGCCTTGCGCGACAGGCCGACCACGGACGGCCACGGCAGATCACGCCGATTGCGCAACTGGGCTATGGCATTGACGTTGACAGACAGTTTCGTAGTCATGGTGAAGTTCCGTTATTCGCGACCTAGCGCAGCATCGGCCACAAGCTCACCACAAGCAAGATCGCCATCGAGATATTGAACACCTTCAGCCGGGCAGGATGGCTGAGCCACTCTCGCAACAGGGCGCCAAACATTGTCCAGATCGATGCAGACGGCAGATTGACCAGGAAAAACACCACACCAACCAGTATGGTTGAGAAGAAGGCATTGGCAGCATTCGTGTAGGTTGCCATCGCAACCACGGCAATCGCCCAGGCCTTGGGATTTACCCATTGAAAAGCGGCTGCTTCCAGAAAGTTCAGCGGCCGCGCCCCAGCGTTGGCGTTTTCCGAAATCGACCGCGAAACAGCAATACGCCACGCCAGGTAAAGCAGATAGGCACCTCCGGCTATCTTCAGCGCCAGAAACAGCGTCGGCATTTGCTGCAAAAGAGCGCCAAGTCCAAACCCGACACACAACAGCAACACAAAAAACCCCATCCCGATGCCCAGCATGTGCGGCACCGTTCTGCGGAAGCCGTAGTTCACGCCGGATGCCAGCAGCATCAGGGTGTTCGGACCCGGCGTTGCAGATGTTGCAAATGCAAATCCGATCAGTGACACGAGAATGCCAAATTCCACGGAATGCCTCAGACTTTCAAAGCTTCGGGGCCGCGCGAGATCGCTGTCACGCCGGTACGCACAACTTCTTCCAGTCCGATGGGTTGCATGAGCGAGATGAACTGCTCCACTTTCCGGGTTTTGCCGGTGATCTCGAACACGAAGCTATTTTGGGTGACATCGACAACCCGCGCCCGGAAGGCATCGGCCAGCCGCAACGCTTCCATGCGGTGCTCACCTTCGCCTGCTACCTTGATCAACGCCAGTTCACGTTCGATGGCTTCTCCTGTGACCGTCAGGTCGGCAACTGAATGCACCGGCACCATGCGCTCAAGCTGTGCCTTGATCTGAATAAGCACTTCTGCCGTGCCGGACGTGACAATGGTGATCCGAGACACATGCGCCTCATGTTCGGTTTCAGAGACCGTCAGGCTTTCAATATTGTATCCGCGGCCCGAAAACAGACCGATGACCCGGGCCAGCACGCCCGGCTCATTGTCCACCACGATAGACAGGGTGTGCTTTTCAATCGGATCATGCTTGTCTTCAAGAAAATACGCCGAAGCTGGTTGTTGTGTGCTCATGGTTTTGCGGCTTCCTTTTCAACGGCCGGCGTAGAACTTGCAAGTGCCAGCCCGCCTTTTGCGATCAATATACCCAATATGATGAGACCAAGCGCAATGAGTGCGTTGGGTCCCGGGATTTCTGAAAACAACAATGCAGCCCACATGACACCGGCGATCGGCACCAAGAGATTGAGCTGACTGAAAAAACTCGCCCCGGCCCTGCCAATGATGGCAAACATGATCAACGTGGCAATCGCTGCATGCAGTATTCCCAGTGTGACAACAGCGGACCATGCCAGTGCCCCGGCTTCGATAGCCATTGGATCTTCCAGCAGGAACGCGAACGGCAAGACAATGATTGCAGACAACAGAATGATCATGGTCACGGCCGCCGTCTTGTCCGGAGCCTTCATTCGCCGGATCAACACCGCATTGAATCCGTAGCTGGTGGCCGCAGCCAGCAAGGCCAGCATGGCAACCAGGTCCGCAGTCAACCCGTACAACGCTGCCTTTCCGACCAGTGCGGCCAGTCCCAGCACGCCGATGATCATACCCATGACCTTGCGGGAGTTCAGTTTCTCATCATCGGTAAAGACATGCGCGACCACCATCGTTATCAACGGCATTATGCCCATCAAAATGGCCGTGGCACCCGGGGGAATGGTCTGCTGACCCCAGGCGATCAGGCAAAACGGCAGTGCATTACCGGCAACCGCGCTTGCCAGCAGCATCCACCAGATTGATCTGCCCTTCGGAAACGCCCGCCTTGTTACAACCATCACCAGCAGAAGGAATGCTGCAGCCAGGAACAGCCTTATTGCCGTCATGGTAATCGGCGGCACCTCATCGACACCCACTTTGATGAAGGCAAACGACGATCCCCAGATGGCTGACAATAACAGCAGCAATCCATAGTCACCGGCGTTTGGAAGTCGAGTTGCCATGAAAGTGTCCGTACCGGGTGCTAGAGCGAGATGAGGTTAAATTGAATCATTTGACCGCGGCGATTTTGGTCGCTGGCTAGGCGAATTGCACGCCGTGGTGTAGCCCTACCACAAGTGCAATACAACAACGCCAGAGTGCAAAATCGCCCGGCCACTTCGACAATTCTGTCAGCATCTTGTACTCCATCGGGGTGGGGAAAACCGGTCCATCGGCGTCGTTCCGTCGCTTGCCCGATGCACCGCATCGCGCCGCGCGACGCGCCTATCCGAGTGAACCGGTTTTCCACCATCAAATGATCCAATCTAACCTCATCTCGCTCTAGACCAGCATCTTGCCTTCCTTGTCGATGGCGGAGCCAACTTCCTCGTCAGACACATCTTCGCCCAGCAGCATTTCGTTGTGCGCCTTGCCGGAAGGGATCATCGGGAAACAATTGGCAAGATTGGCCACCACGCAATCGAATATCACCGGGCCCGGTGTGTCGATCATCTTCTGGATGGCGTCGTTAAGCTCGTCCGGCTTGGTGCAGCGAATACCGGTGCCGCCATAAGCTTCAGCCAGCTTCACAAAGTCCGGCATGGCTTCGGTGTACGAATGCGACAGCCGGTTACCGTGCAGCAATTGCTGCCACTGGCGCACCATGCCCATATGCGAATTGTTCAGGATGAATATCTTGAACGGCAACTCATACTGAACCGCTGTGGACATTTCCTGTATAACCATCTGCACCGAGGCGTCGCCGGCAATGTCGATGACCAGTGAATCAGGGTGTGCAACCTGCACACCAAGCGCCGACGGCAGTCCGTACCCCATCGTCCCCAGCCCGCCCGATGTCATCCAGCGGTTAGGCTCTTCGAACCTGTAGAATTGCGCCGCCCACATCTGGTGCTGGCCAACCTCGGTCGTGATGTAGGTGTCACGGTCCTTGGTCAGCTCGTACAGCCGTTCAATGGCGTATTGCGGCATGATCACATGCTTGTTCGGCTTGTATTTCAGGCACTCGACATTGCGCCACGTGTTGATCGAGTTCCACCAGCTTTTCAACGCATGCTCATCCGGCTGGTTGTTGCGGGCTTTCCACGCCCTGATCATCTGCGCCATCACAGTGCCGACATCGCCGACAATGGGAATGTTGACCTTGATCGTCTTGTTGATTGACGACGGGTCGATGTCGACGTGGATCTTTATGGAGCCGGGCGAAAAGGCATCGGTCCTGCCGGTGATACGGTCATCAAACCGGGCTCCCAGGCAGATCATCACATCGCAGTCATGCATCGCCATATTGGCTTCGTAGGTACCGTGCATGCCCAGCATGCCCAGCCACTGCCGGTCAGATGCCGGATAGGCACCCAGCCCCATCAGGGTCGAGGTGATCGGATAGCCGGTCATCCGCACCAGTTGGCGCAGCAGGTTTGCGGCATCCGGACCGGAATTGATGACACCGCCGCCGGAATAAAACACCGGCCGCTTGGCATTCATCATGACTTCAACAGCAGCTTCAACAGCGGAAGCATCACCTTCCATGCGGGGTTTGTAGGTCTTGTGCTCGATATTGTCCGGCTTGATGTAGGCACCGGTGGCAAACTGCACGTCCTTGGGGATATCGACGACGACCGGACCCGGCCTGCCATGCGTCGCGACATAAAACGCTTCATGCATGATCCGGGCGAGATCATTGACGTCTTTCACCAGATAGTTGTGCTTGGTGCAAGGTCTCGTAATGCCGACGGTATCACATTCCTGAAACGCATCATTGCCGATCAGGTGGGTCGGCACCTGGCCGGTGATGCAAACCATTGGAATGGAGTCCATCAGGGCATCGGTCAGTCCTGTTACCGCATTTGTTGCACCGGGCCCCGAGGTCACCAGCACCACGCCGCACTTGCCGGTTGACCGCGCATAACCTTCAGCGGCATGCGTAGCACCCTGCTCGTGACGTACCAGAATATGTTCGACATCTTCCTGCTGGAATATCTCGTCATAGATCGGCAGCACAGCCCCGCCTGGGTATCCGAACATGTGTTCCACGCCCTGGTCCTTTAGCGCACGCAGGACAATTTCGGCGCCTGTCATCATCTCGGCTTCTTCAGCGTTTGCTGTCATGGTCTTGGACTCTGCTGTTATGTTCATCGTTCCAGGTTCTCTTTTAGGCTCGCTTCAAACAATAAAAAAGGCCCCCGAGGGAGCCATTTTCGCGCACCACCTTGTTCAGGTCAGTTCAGACTGACCCGGCGGAGCGCGTTCGTACCACTACTAGAATGTTTTTCATGGGCGCGAACATAAGCGTAATGTTTTGCCTGCGTCAACCTGCGATATGTTTTATTCTTAAAGCAACAATAGCCAGGCCACTCTAGTTTTCAAACACCACGCCTTTCTGCTGCGACGTCAGCCGGACATCACGTGACTTCACCAGTACCGGCTCACCGTTCAGTATTTCTGTACACCGTTGCAGTACTTCCTCCTCCAGCCGCAGCATAGCTTCGCAGGTGTAGAACGTGAGATGCGGGCTGAGCAGTACGTTGTCCATCGCAAACAGCTCGCTCAACGGGTGGCCATCAAGCGCGAGCGGCTCCTGGCTGAACACATCAAGCCCGGCTCCGGCAATGCGGTTTTCCTTCAGGGCCAGCAGCAACGCCCGCTCGTCGACAATCGCCCCGCGCGATGAGTTGATCAGAAACGCCGATCGCTTCATGCACCGCAATTCCGCGTCCCCGATCAAGTGACGGGTTTCCGGCTTGAGGACACAGTGAACCGACACGAAATCGCTTTGCGCCAGCATGTCGTGAAGACCATCGATTTTCTCGATCCCGGCCGCAGTCAATTCATCGATGCCGGCGCTGGGGTCGTATCCAATCACCCGGGCGCGAAAACCGGCACCCGCCATCCGGGCCATGCTCTTGCCAATGCGCCCTGCCCCGACCAGCCCCACCGTCTTGCCGGCGATATCGTTGCCCAGCCAGGTGCTTTCCGGCCACGCCCAGCCGTCTCGGCGCATGGTTCGCTGCAGCGGAACCAGCTTCCTGGCAAGTGCAATCATCAGCGCGAACGCGCCCTCGGCGACCGTCTCCTCGGCATATTCGGGAATGTTGACCACCGGCACCCCCGCCGATTTGGCAGCATCAAAGTCAATCGCATCAACACCGACGCCATACTTGACGACACCCTTCAGGCGCTTGGCACTGCGAAACACCCGGGCGGTGATCTGCGTGTAGCACATCAACAGCAAATCTGCGTCTTCGGTTGCCGCAACAAGTTCGTCCTCGCTCACACCTTCCGGCAGCAGCACCAGATCGGCACCGGTGTCACGGAAATGGGCGTCAATGATCGGGCATTCCAGCTCCCGGTCGGTGCGCACGATTTTCAGTCGGCTGCCCATTCTTCAGTCCCCTCACATTTCATATCAGTCGGTCAAAACTGACTTTGACTACACTGCAAGCCAGGCCAATGTCACATTACCAGGTCACGGCGTCCGATGACATCGGACAACAAATGTCAACCGCAAAACAAGGAAATAAACATGCTGAAAGCACCGGCTCTCGACCCGGCACTGATCGAAGCCAGGATTGGCTCCGGGTATCCCGCCCCGTTCAACGTATCAACGGCCGGACGAGCGAAGAAAATGCTGACCGGGGCGCTGGGGCTGACCCAGTTCGGCGTCAACATCACCGAGCTGGAACCCGACAGCGCCACCGCGCTCAGGCACTGGCACTCCCATGAAGACGAGTTCGTTTATGTGCTGGACGGCGAAGTAACGCTGGTAACAGACGGCGGCCCGCAAACTCTGACCAGAGGAATGTGTGCCGGTTTTCCAGGTGGTGTCGAGGACGGGCACTGCATTGAAAACAGATCAGGTAAACCGGCGACCATACTGGAGGTCGGCAGCCGTGACGACCGCGACGAGGGCAATTACCCGGATGTCGATCTGCACTGCAAGCCGAACCGGTACAAGGACCCTAAGTTCACCCGCAAGGACGGTACGCCATACTGAGCGGACAAACGAAATGGCGGCCGGGTTTCCCTGGCCGCCGCAAAGCTCAATACTGACTGCCGATACGGCTTACTGAGCCTGACAGAAATACTTGATGCCGTCATAACCGGTAAATGTACCGGTGCGCGCATTGAAGGAACGATATCTGGCGCGGCAGTAGTCGAACCATTCGTCCGTCCATGGCTCGATGGCGTCATTTTCATATCGCCTGACCGGTTCTTCTTGGACCTGCGCGCGGACCGGCTCATACCTGTCAAGGCAATCTTCATAAGCGTTGTCATAATGACGCTGCCATGGGCCGGCGGTACCAACCGCGCTGCCGACTGCGCCTGTCGAACCGCCGATAATGGCGCCCCTGCCGGCTCCCTTGCCGCCGCCGAGCACACCGCCGATGATGGCGCCAATCGCGGCACTGCCTACTGCAGTACCCAAAGCGGCTTCACCGCGATCAATGCGGCTGTCCGCATAGCGTTTGGCTTCGTGATGGCAGCGCCCATCCCTGGCAGATGCCGTATTGACGGATGACATGATCATGCCGGCGCCCAGCGCCGCAACGACTAATGATTTCAAAGCTGTAGACAACACAATTTCCGCTCCTCTAATGGAAACGCCCCTATGGCTTGTCGAAATATCCCGATACTATGGCTTCATTGTGAGCAAATCCTTAACAAGGTCTAAATTTTCCAGCGGCCAGATCGGCCTGGGGATATTCCGGTAGATTAACTCCTGCAACCGCATGGACGCTATGCCGCCGGCGTCGACCAGCATGGTTTCACGCGCGATCGGCGCGTAGGCTGCCTTGAAGTGGTTGCGGCTTTTCAGACCAATCGTGGTGAGTTTTTCAGGGTCAATGCCAACAGATCTGAAGACATTCAGGTCCATCACGGCTGTCGGTACGGACGAGATGATCACATCGATGCCGCCGGTTCGTACAACCGCTGTTGGTCCCATGGAAAACCTTACCCCCTGCCACATCGGCCCGGAGCAGATGAATTCACCATCGGTCAGGTTGATAACCCGCGCTTTCATGTCCAGCGGCGGCGTCAGTTCAGGTGCGCCTTTGCCGCCAAGAGACAACCGGATGATCGCGCCGACACCGGCGCTGCCGGCACATTCTACACACAGCGGGTCGCAGATCGTTGCAAAAGCCGCATTTTCAATCTCCGCTGCTATCAGGGCACGCAAGAGATTGGGGCTGTCGCCATAGGCGCCGCCAGCCGGATTGTCCGCAAAATCAGCCAGGACCAGCGGTTTGTCGCCTGATTTGCCTGCACCGGCCAGAGCCATCGCTTCGGCCGGCGTGGCAAACTCAAGCTGGGTGTGATGGCGACTGTGCCACACGGCCTGCATCAACTCGTCCGCCGCAACCCGTCCCGAACTTTCATCCGTTGCCGTTACGATGACACTGGGGCCGATGTCCGGCACATCCGACCAGGGAAAGCCAATCTGGATCGACGCACATACAATACCGTCGCGACGTTCCACATCCGCTGCCAGATTCAGCAGCCCCGGCATGGGTTGTCCCGCAGCTGTCTGGCCGTGATTGGCCGCGTCCATCATCGGCAGGCGCGCCATCACCAGTTTTGGCCGTGGTGCCCCCACCAGAACTTCTTGCATGAGCCGGGCCATATGCAGCGCCCGTTCCCGCTGGTCCACATGCGGATAGGTGCGATAAGCCATCATCAGGTCTGCTGACGTCACCATGGCGGGAGATACGTTGGCATGCATGTCGAGGGTGGCGGCGATCAGAGTATCAGCGCCGGCCAGCGCCCTTATCTCGCCAAGCAGCTCGCCTTCAGCATCAAGAGTGGTTTCAGTGACCATGGATCCGTGCAGAACCAGCGCAATCGCGTCAAACCTCTTGCCGGCGCGCAAAGGTCCCAGAATCAACCGTTTCACCGTGGCCCAGTCATCTCCCGCCATCGGACCCGACGGGCTGGCAGAAGCGGCAAGTGGAACGGTAAGTGCCCAGTCATGCTCGATCGCTGCCTCCATGAAACCGGCAATTTCCGTGTTGGTTCCCTCAAGTGCACGAGCTGTGTCAATGCCTTCATGCCAGTACCGTGTTTCGAAATCGGCTCTTACGGTAGCGATACGGTTGAAGGTGTTGGTCTCGTGCATGATCTCGGCTAGCAGCACGTTGTGTGTCATGTCACCTGCTCCCGCATCGCGTGATCAGTCCATCGAGATCGCGCCAGCCAATGCGCCTGTCCGGTGCATCGCCTCCGGCAAACTTGTCGGTGCCGTGGGCATCGGTTACGCCGCCAAGCCGTTCGTAGAAACCAATGGCAGCGACGTTGTCCTCAAACACCCACAGGCACAGGCTTGCAGCGCCGCGGGCCAGGATTTTTTCCGTGGCCGCCTTTACCAGATCTCTGCCCAGCCCCTGCCCCTTGCAGCCTGGTAAAAGGTGCAGATGCTCGATAGTAAAATCATATCCTTCGTCATCCGGATCATCCCGCAGGGCAATCAACCCCACAACCTCACCGGACAAAACCGCCAGTTTGACAACCGGGTAACGCCGGCTGTTCAGAGCCGAACGCCAGTAATCGGCACGTTCAATGTCTACTTCAGTATCCAGGTATCGATCCGGCAGGATACCGCGATAGGTGGCTTTCCAGCTCGCAGCATGAACTTTCGCCACCGCAACGGCATCATCAGGGCAAGCATCGATTATTTCGTTCATGGCGTCAGCATTTCAATCGCTGCCTGCCGCGTTTCAACTCTAGGCCAGCCGGCCATCTGATTGCGTATCCAGGTCATTTGCCGTTTGGCGTAATTTCTCGTTTGCTTCTGGGCCATTGCAACAGCTTCTTCCAGTGACATGGTACCTGCGAGATGCTCGGCCAGAGCCTGCACACCAATGGCTTTCATCGCGGGTAACTCGTGATTCAACTTCAGCGCCATCAGCTTCTCTACTTCCCGCAAGGCGCCATTCGCCATCATGGCTTCAAACCGTGCATCGCAATTACCGTACAGTTCATCGCGTGGCGGTGTCAGCGCCACTTTCAGTACATCAGCCTTTGCAAGTACTGACGTCTTCCCGGCGTCCGAGAAATGCTCACCAAGCGGCTTGCCCGTCGCGTCGAATACCTCCAGTGCCCGAACAATTCGCTGGCCGTCGCTCCGCTTGATGCGCGCTGCATCCGCCGGCGCGGCCCTGGCTAGTTCGCCGTGCAGGGTTTGCGGGCCTTCCCGCTGCAAACGCTGCCTCCAGTGGTCGCGTATGTCGGCCGGCACGGGAGATATTTTTGACAAGCCCTCTTCCAGCACCTTGAAGTACAACCCTGTACCGCCGGCCACCACCGGCACTTTGCCCTGATCCCAGGCTGCACTGATTTCCCGGCTCGCGGCTTCAAGCCATCTGCCGGCCGACCACGCCTCGCTGGCTGGAACCCACCCGAACAATCTGTGCGGCACCGTGTCTTCGTCAGCTTTGGAGGGCCTCGATGTCAATACGTCGAGTTCGGCATACAACTGCATTGCATCTGCATTGATCACCACCCCGTCCATTTGCCTGGCAACGGCAATTGCCACAGCCGACTTGCCGCTGGCCGTCGGCCCTGCGATAAGGATGGCAGTTTTCAATCGAGTATTCCCCATGTCCTATGTCCTATCGCTGATTGCCGGTTCGCAAAAGTCCCCATTGCAGGCAAAGCACATTAATGCCGTGTGCAAATTGATGGAAAAGCTCGGTGCGGAGCTGGACACCGGGCACTGGCTCAGTGAGAAAACTGCCTGGCAGGTAGAGTTTGACAAAACCCCGGACGGTGCCTTGCAGGCCCTTCGCAAAAAGACTGCAAAATGGCCGGTTGATGTCAATATCCTCACCGCCGCCAACCAGCGCAAGAAACTGCTCGTCGCCGACATGGACTCCACAATGATTGAGCAGGAGTGCATTGATGAACTGGCTGATGCTGCCGGTGCTGGCGACAGGGTCAAAGCCATTACTGCACGGGCGATGAACGGCGAACTGGATTTTGAAGACGCCCTGCGTGAGCGCGTCGCGGCTCTTAAAGACCTGCCGTCGGGCGTCATCGGTGAGGTCATCAGCAACCGGATCACCTTCATGCCGGGCGGACGCGACTTGATTGCCACCATG
Organism: Alphaproteobacteria bacterium; assembly: GCA_024640405.1. GTDB lineage: Bacteria > Pseudomonadota > Alphaproteobacteria > Rhizobiales > Aestuariivirgaceae > Anderseniella. The sequence goes on from JAHEFB010000039.1 coordinate 29,202, forward strand.
CGCCAGAACAACACCTATTGCGCGTTGATTTCAGGCGGTTTTACCCATTTCACCGCCTATGTAGGCGCAGAACTCGGGTTTCACGAACATCAGGCCAATGAGTTGGTCATACAGAACAACCTGCTGACCGGTGAAGTCGCCAGCCCGATCCTGGGCCGTGATGCCAAGGTTGCCGCCTTGCAGCGCATCACCCGGGATTTCGGGTTTTCATCTGACGAAGCCATCGCGGTCGGCGACGGTGCAAATGACATTCCCATGCTGCACGCCGCAGGCATGGGCGTGGCGCTTCACGCCAAGTCCGCCGTAAAACAGCAAGTTGACATACAAATCGATCATGGCGACCTGACGGCTCTGCTGTATTTGCAGGGCTTCACACGCGATGAATTCGCGCGGAATCACTAGATCGAAAAACGGCCAGACAATTTGTCTGGCCGCTGCAATTTGTGAACCGGTTTACTGACTATTTCTTTTTCAGTCGCAGGGCGATGAAATGCGGATCAAAGTTGCGCTGTGCCCGCAACACCAGCATCAGGATCGAGCTGTCACCAGCCTTTACCGCAGCATCAACAGCCTTTGACAGTTCCGCCGGCGACGACGCTTTTACATCGCCAACCTCGGCAATCACATCGCCGGGCCGCAACTGTTTGTCTGCCGCAGCGCCATCGGCAGCCACTTCTGAAATAATTACGCCCGTGACTTTCTCCGGTACCTTGAACTTGGTCCGCAATTCGTCAGTCAGCTCTTCGACCGTAAGTCCAAGTACCTTGACCTCCGCGGCTCCGCCCGTTTCCGCGCGTTTCTCGTCCGCGGCCTTGACCAGTTTTTCACCGGTTTCCAGTCTGCCGAGCGTGACTTCGATCTCTAGCGGTTTTCCCTTGCGGAGCACACCGACCGTGACGGTTGTGTCTGGAGCCAGCTGGCCGACGGCACGTGACAACTGACGGCTGTCTTCCATATCCCGGCCATCCAGCGACACAACCACGTCACCCGCCTTGATACCGGCCTTTTCTGCCGGGCTGGTGGCGGTAACGTCGGCCACCAGTGCGCCATGCGCTTCATCCAGTCCAAGGCTGTCAGCAAGATCTTCGGTCACGTTCTGGATCCGCACGCCCAGCCATCCCCGGCGGGTTTCGCCGTACTTGACCAGTTGATCAATAACATTGCGCGCAGTATCGCTCGGCACTGAAAAACCGATGCCGATCGAGCCGCCGGACGGGGAAATGATCGCCGTATTCACGCCGATAACCTTGCCATCCATAGCAAACAGCGGGCCACCGGAATTACCCCGGTTGATCGAGGCATCGGTCTGGATGAAATCATCGTACGGGCCGGCGTTGATGTTGCGGTTCATGGCAGACACGATGCCCAGTGTCACGGTCCCGCCCAGACCGAACGGGTTACCAATTGCCATGACCCAGTCACCCACCCGCAGCTTGGACGAGTTGCCAAATTCCACGAACGGCAAGGGAGTGTCGGATTTGACTTTCAACACCGCAATATCGGTCTTGGCGTCCTTGCCGATCAGCTCGGCCTTCAGCCTGCGTCCATCATTGAAGATGACTTCAATTTCGTCTGCGCCATCAATCACGTGGTTGTTGGTGATGACGGTACCTTCAGCATCAATTACGAAGCCTGAACCCAGCGAATTGGCATTGCGGGGACGATTCGGTTTGCGACCCGGCTTCTGACCTTCCTGCTGCTTTTTGAAAAACTCCTCGAAAAACTCTCTGAACGGCGTTCCTTCCGGCACATTGGGAGCCGGCACACCGCCTCCTGAAGCTTTCTGACTGGTCGAGATGTTCACCACTGCCGGAGACAGTTGCTCCGCAAGATCGGCAACCGGTGCCGGACCCTGGGCGCGCACGCTCTGCATGCCAATCACCCAAATGGCCAACACGGCGAAGGCAAACAAAGTGACACGTGTCATTGTTTGCATTGCCGAAGAGGTATTCCTTGTAGCTACTTTTGCGCTCGCTCTGACGGTCATTGAGTAAATTCTCTCCTGAAGTGAATTCTTGTCGTCCTTGGTGCTGTCAATGATTGTGAACCTGCACCGCTGATCTGGCATATGATTGTGGACATCATAAGCTGTGTTACGCAAGACCCTGGCAGCACGGATCGTAACGATTGCGTGAGCCTGTCTTTTCCCGGTTCCGTCACCCTGGATCAGTAAGGTTCTTGAATGCGTCAATCAAAATCTGCTTCAACCTAGCTTAGAAAACTTCTTGCTATCCAGACAATCAGCACGCCCACGCCGATCGCGGCCAGTCCGCAATTGCGCAACGCATCTTCCGAAAACTGCGACGTCATTTCAGCCAGATCCCTTAAACGACCCGGTGCCACGGCATAGAGCAGGCCTTCGATAACGAAGACCAGCCCGATTGCCGTAATCAGTTCGCTCACTATTGAGCCGGTGCCGATTGCTGGGTACCGAAGTACTTGAAGAACTCCGAATCAGGCTTCAGCACCAATGTAGTATCGCTGTTCGACAGGCTCTTTGAGTAAGCCTGCATGGAACGGTAGAACGCGAAGAACTCTGGATCCTGCTGGAATGCTTCGGCGAACACCTTGTTACGTGTCGCGTCACCGGTACCGCGCAGGATTTCAGACTCGCGTTGCGCCTTCGACATAAGCTCAACCGACTGTCTGTCGGCTTCCGCCTTGATACGTGTCGCCTGTGCTTCACCAACTGCGCGAAGTTCTGCAGCTTCCGCAAACCTTTCAGCATTCATCCGCGCATAGGTATCTTTCAAAACCTGCTCCAGCAGGTCGGTACGGCGGATTTTCACATCAACAACCTCGATACCGAGAGCTTCTGCTTCAAGGCGAACCTGATCGCGGATTTCACGCATCATCGCCGCGCGGTCCTTGGACAAGGCTGCGTCAAACGAACGGCGGCCATAAGTTTGCCGAAGCGCGGCATCGAGACGGGTTTCAATCCGATCCTTGGCACGATTGAGTGATGCGCCAACGGTTTCACGGAACCGGCGTGGATTGTTCACGCGGATCATCGTAACCGTATCGACAACGTACCGCCGGCTGTCCACCACCTGGACTTCCTTGTCCGGGCTTTCGAAGAAAACAATACGATCTTCGATTGTGACTACTTCCTGCACAAAAGGCAGTTTGAAATAGATGCCGGGTTCATTGATTTCCCGCTGTATTTCACCCAGTTGGGTGACCAGAGCCTTTTGTCTTTCATCAACGATAAACACCGAAGTCCAGACCAGGAACGCGATTGCAGCAATTACAATTGCCCCGAATGACTTGAAAATGTTCATTACTGGCTCCCCCCGGACGATTGCTGGCGTTTCTGGATTTCCGGCAGCGGCAGATAAGGCACGACGCCGGTGCCGCCCTGACCGCCGGAATTACCCTCCACGATCACTTTGTTGGAATTCGACATGACGCCTTCCATCATTTCCAGGAACAGGCGCTTGCGCGTTACGTCCTTGGCTTTGGAGTACTCGGCGTAGATGGCATTGAAACGCTGGGCTTCACCTTCCGCCTCATTGACTATACGAGCCGTGTAGCCTTTCGCATCTTCGACGATCTTGGAGGATTCACCGCGCGCCTTACCCAAAACCTGGTTGCGATACTGCTCGGCTTCTCGAATAAACTGGTTCTGGTTCTGCTCAGCCCGCTGCACTTCTTCAAATGCATCAGCCACCTGTGGAGGCGGGTCGGCCCGTTCCAGCAGCACGCCGAGAATGGAAATGCCGGCCTGATACGAATCCAGCGCAGCCTGAATAAGCTCGCGAACCTGCGCCTGGGCATCCAGGCGGCCCTGTGTGCGGAAGTCCTCGGCGCGCGTACGCCCGACAATTTCACGCATCGCGCTCTCGGACACCGTGCGCACCAGCATTTCCTGATCGCGTACATTGAACAGGTACTGCTGGGGATCCGCAATTTTCCACTGAACCTTGAACTCGACGGTAATCAGGTTCTGATCGCCCGCCAGCATCAGGTTGTTGGCGTTTCGGTCATTGGCGCCAAAGTTGATTTGGCTGACACTTTCAACGGGTAGTTTTTCCATGGTCTCGATCGGCCATGCCGCAAACTTCAGACCAGGCAGAACAGTGCGGTTGTATTCGCCAAGCCGCAACACGACGCCTTGTTCTTCTGCCTCCACAGTGTGAAAACTGTTGAACGCCCACAGCGCACCCACTGCGATCAGGCCGATAATCCACGGGCTCTTGCCGCCGCCTCCCTGCGGCAGAACGGTCTTGAGCCGGTCCTGGCCTTTGCGAATCAGATCTTCCAGATCCGGCGGCGCTCCATGACCGCCACCGTGTCCTCCACCACCACCGGATGGTTTTTGTCCCCATGGCCCTTCGCCGCCGCCGTTTCCGCCGCCGCCTTGCCAGCCACCACCCTTTTTACTCCATGGCATATCGCGCTCGTATCCTTGTTATTGGGCTCGTCGCCGGCCCTGCAAACGGCCGACGTTCAGTCTATGTTAGTTGGTATAGGCAAACGCGAACGTCAAGTCCATGGATCAACGTGCAATCCTTCATACACATGCGAATTGGCGTCTGCACCCTAGTGTGCCAGTGCCTGGGCATGCCATGCCACATGATCGCCAATGAAACTGGCTATGAAATAATAGGAGTGGTCATATCCCGGCTGCATCCGCAATGTCAGGGGGTGATCAGCCTCTGCACACGCTACTTCTATGAGTTGCGGTTTCAATTGGCTTTCCAGAAAATCATCCGCTGTACCCTGGTCAATCAGGATAGGCAGTTTTTCGGTCGCCTGCCCGATCAGGGCACAGGCATCGTGGGCAGCCCAGGCATTCTTGTCATCGCCCAGATAGCCGCCAAGTGCCTTGTGGCCCCAGGGGCAGTTCATTGGCGATACAATGGGAGAAAACGCCGATACAGAGCGGTATTTCCGCGGATTTTTCAACGCAATGGTAAGAGCACCGTGACCGCCCATTGAATGGCCGGAAATCGCCTGCCGGTCCATGTTCACATTGAAATTCGCCGCAACAACGGCTGGCAATTCCTCGGTAACGTAATCATACATCTGATAGTGTTTTGCCCACGGTTCCTGTGTCGCGTTGACATAAAATCCGGCGCCAAGGCCAAAATCATAAGCTGCCTCGGAATCATCCGGCACTCCCTCGCCACGAGGAGAGGTGTCGGGCATGACGATCGCAACTCCGTGTTCGGTCGCATAGCGCTGAGCACCCGCCTTGGTCACGAAATTCTGATCTGTGCAGGTCAAACCTGACAACCACCACAACACCGGCACCTTTGCGTGAGCCGCCAGGGGCGGCAGGAAAATCGAAGCCGTCATCTCACACCGGCAGACATCACTAGCATGTGAAAATTGTATTTGCTCACCGCCAAAACACACATTTCGGCTCTTGGTCTCGACGTTTGTCATGTAGGTGTTCCCCGTTTCGTCACTGCATGCTCGATATTGCATACCCCGCATGATTTCAATGGGATCGTCAATGCTTGCGTCCCGCGCCGTTTTCGCACACCTTGCAACCGGGCTCAGCCCCAGGTCAAACGGACAATCCAATGACGATACATTCAACCGCAGCGCATGCTGATCAGGCGACGATGTCACGAGGTCTGGCGCTAATGGCGGTCGCGATGCTTGTCATCCCGTCAATGGATATTCTGGGCAAGCTTGTTTCAAAGGAAATTACCGGCATACAGGTTGCCCAATGGCGGTTCGGCTTTCAGGCATTGCTGATTTTGCCGGTGCTGTTGTGGATCAGAGGTGCAAGCGGGCTGCTGCCAAATCGTATCGGCCTGAATATCGTTCGCGCGCTCCTGATGGCGTGTGCCGTCACCAGTTTTTTCACCGCGCTGCGCTGGATGCCCGTACCCGATGCGATAGCGGTGTTCTTTGTTGAACCGCTGATCCTCACCATCCTGTCGGCATTTTTTCTGAAAGAACACATTGGCTGGCGGCGCAAGTGCGCGGTCGTGGTGGGCTTTGTCGGCGCCCTGATCGTCATCCAGCCGAGCTATGCGGTGTTCGGCGCGGTATCGCTGCTGCCGGTCCTGACCGCCTGTCTGTTTGCGACCTATCTGATCCTGACCAAGAAACTGGCGTCCAGCGAAGACCCGCTAACCATGCAATTCTTCTCCGGCGTTGCCGGTTTCGTTTTTCTGGCCCTGGTGGCAGGTGCGGGTTCAGCAGCAGGCATCTCCATACTGGCTGTGATCTGGCCCAGTCCGGTACAGTGGCTCATGCTGGCGGGAGTGGGTATTATCGCGACCGTGTGCCATTTGATGATTGTGCATGCCTTCAGACGCGCGCCGGCTTCCGTGCTCGCGCCGTTTCAATATCTCGAAATCGTGTCTGCCACGACACTCAGCTATCTGGTGTTCAATGACGTTCCCAACGCCTGGAAATGGCTCGGCATCTCCATCATCATCGGATCAGGGTTGTATGTCTGGTGGCGCGAGCGGCAGGTTGGATAGTGCCGCTCTCATCAGGGGCGATTGCGCGTCGCACATTCCACCGATCACGTCAAAATGGTGCTGACCCGGGGCCTTGACACATTGCGTCCACGCCCCAAGGCCGCGCCAGACATTTGATATGAGTTCCGACTGGCGAAGAAACTCCGGGCGCTCCGCCGCGCCAACCCAAGCTGTAAGTCTGCAGCCAGGATCAGGGACCTTGAGCGCAGGGCTGAGTTGCATCGCGCTCCGGTCGGTCAGTTGCAATTTATCGTTCATCTGCGTTTTGACCATGGGTCGCAGATCATGCAGGCCCGAGATCGGTACGGTGTTAACAACCCGTCGCCGAAATTCCCGAGACAGGGGCGATCCTTCGCACACCATGCAGGCCGCCAGATGTCCACCGGCCGAATGCCCCGTCAACACAATCGGACCGGACACTTTTTCTGCAGCATGCTGGACGGCGTTTCCAACCATGCTCACGATGTCACCGATGCCGGCTTGCGGGCACAAAACATACGACGGGATTGCGACAGCCCATCCGCTTTCAACGGCACCCATTGCCAGATGAGACCAATAGCTTTTGTCGAAATCCAGCCAGTATCCGCCATGAATGAAGACCAACAATCCTGTCGGTTCACATTCGGGTCGGAACAGATCGTAGACCTGACGCGTGTTATCTCCGTAGGCAATGTCCGGTTCAAAGTTGCTTTGCGCGCGATATGCCGACGCCGCCTCTACCCACTCGTCAGGCCATCGATGGCAATCTGGAATGTAAGCGGAATTTGAATAGGCATCATCCCAATCCGTGATTTGAAATCCGCTCATTCTACAACTCGGTTCTGACGCGCCAAAGTTCGGGGAACAGTTCCACTTCAAGCATTCGCTTGAGATATGACACACCGGTTGTCCCACCTGTGCCTCGTCTAAATCCAATCACGCGTTCAACGGTCGTGACATGATTGAAGCGCCAACGACGGAAGTAGTCTTCGAAATCCACCAGTTTTTCCGCCAGTTCATATTGTGTCCAGTGTTCCTCCGGGCTGTTATAAACGGTCTTCCAAGCGGCCTGCACACTGTCATCATGCTGGTAGGCCTGTTGTACATCCCGGTCAAGAACATCCGAAGAAATATCGAAACCTGTCCGCGAAAGTGCCAAAATCACCTCGTCATACAGACTTGGCTGGGCAAGCTCTACCTCAAGAATCTCAATCAGATCAGGCCGGTGGGCGTGGGGTTTCAACATGGCATGGTTGCGATTGCCGGCCACAAACTCGATGAGCCTGTACTGCCAGGACTGAAACCCGGACGACTGCGCCAGATCTTCCCGAAACGACGTGTACTCACTCGGTGTCATCGTGCGCAGGACATCCCAGGCACTATTCAATTGCTCGAATATCTTGGAAACGCGTGCGAGCATCTTGAATGCGGGTGGAAAGCGGTCTTCACGAATGGCTGCTCGCGCCGCATTCATCTCGTGAAGCACAAGCCGCATCCACAGTTCAGAGGTCTGGTGCTGAACAATGAACAGCATTTCATCGTGTGTCTGTCCCAGCGGCGTCTGGGCGGACAGTATCTGATCCAGATTCAGATAATCCGAATAACTCATCTTCGCGCTGAAATTCATCTCAGCACCTTCTGCAGCGGGATTATCGGGTTGATCCCTCATCAGGTCACCGCCGCACGTTGCTTGAATTCCTGCCGGTCCCAGGACTTGTTACGCATAATGTCCTCCACAACAGCGACAGCCTTCATCACATCATCTGCGTCGATGTAAAGCGGTGTAAAACCAAACCGCATGACATCAGGCGCGCGGAAGTCACCAATGACACCGGCGGCAATCAGCGCCTGCATGGCGGCATAGCCTTCCTTGAAAGCGAACGAGACCTGAGAACCCCGGTTTTCGTATTCGCGCGGGCTCACCAGTTTCAACTGTGGGCAGCGGTTTTCAACCTCGCGGATAAACAGTTCCGAAAGCTCGATGGACCTCGCACGCACTTCGTGCATGGACACCCCTTCCCAGACATCCAGCGCCGCATCGAGCGCCGCCATCTGCAGCACCGGCGGCGTGCCCACCCGCATGCGCTCAATGCCTGGCGAGGGTTGATAGCCAATATCAAAGGCAAACGGAGAAGCATGGCCCATCCAGCCGGACAGCGCCGGCTCGGCGTCATCGGCAAGATCAGGGCGAACATAGATGAAGGCAGGCGAGCCCGGACCAGCATTGAGGTACTTGTAGGTGCACCCAACAGCAAATTCCACTTTGCAGCCTTCAAGATCCACCGGCAACGCACCGGCCGAGTGTGCCAGATCCCACAATGCAACGGCACCGGCATCATGGGCCTTTCGGGTCAATGAGGCCATGTCGTGCAGCCTCCCCGTCCGGTAATCAACCTGCGTCAGCATCATTACCGCAACACTGTCATCCACGTGATCTTCCACCTGTTCCGGTGATACCACCTTGAGTTCGATATCATTGCCAATGAGATTGATCAGCCCTTCAGCCATGTACAGGTCGGTAGGAAAGTTGCCGGTGTCTGACAGAATGACCTTTCGGCCCGGTCGCATTTTCAACCCGGCCGCCAATGCCTGATAGACCTTGATCGAAAGCGTATCGCCAAGCACTACGCTGTCTTGAGGTGCTCCGATCAGGGGAGCCAGCCGGTTTCCCAACACCGCCGGTTGATGAAACCATCCGGCCTCGTTCCAGCCCTTGATCAGTAAGTCACCCCACTCGTTGCCAACGGTTTGCGTAACCCTTTCCGCAGCTTTCTTGGGCAACGGGCCAAGCGAATTGCCATCCAGATAGATGACGCCTTCGGGAAGATGGAAATGGTTTTTTCTCATAATGGCCTCGCTCGCTGCGGTGTTCCCGCACCCATCGGAAACATACCGGATAATTATGGCGGAGCGAAAAAGTGCTTCTCCAACGCTCAGCCTTTATAGCCTGCGCCGCGAACAAGTGAGGTGGCTCACTTTCGGTTGCACTTTGGTTCGGGCTGATCAACAGCCCAAGAGTTTGAATGTCACAAATTGCAGATTGCTTCAAGCTTAAAGTATTTTGAACAGACTCTCACCGGGCTATTCTGAGTCCAACAGGCTTTCGTCAAACCACACATCTTCATAGTCTCCGGCGACAACAAACCGCCAACTAGGCGGCAAACCGAGATACTTGATGGCTTGTGGACACCAATCGTCAAGATGCGCAACATGCAGCGGCTTGAAAAAATCAGGTTCTGGCGAAATGTCCGGACCAGCAAATATATACCAGCCTGTGGTGTTGCCTTTCGGTGGATGGCGTAAGCCGTTGATGGGCGTGATTCCATCTTTCACATTTGCGGCAATGCCAACCTTGAGTTCCGTTGGTGAACGAAAATAGTTGGCCCGAAATTTTCGGCATATTTCCCTTTGTGCTGCTTCCATACATTCCCCTTCACTACAACAGCTTCACCCGCCGCAGTTCCCGTTCCAGCACGTCCAGAAACCGTGACCTGTCCTGTTTGGAAAACGGCTTGCCGCCGCCGCCCTGGTTCAACGGGTTGGCGGCGCGCAGATCGGTCATCAGATCGCGCATCGACAGTATCTGGCCGATGTTCTTTTCATCCAGTACCTCGCCATTGTGTTTGACCACGCAGGCACCGCCTTCAATACAGCGGGCCGCCAGCGGGATGTCGCCGGTAATGCAGATGTCGCCCTTGCCTGCCCTGTCGGCGATCCACATGTCCGCTACATCCGGGCCGTCCGGCACGATCACCGTTTCAACCAGCGGATCAGGGTCAGGCCGGATACCGCCGTTTGACACGATGAATACCTTGACCGCGTGACGTCCTGCCACGCGGGTCACTTCCGTCTTCACCGGACAGGCATCTGCATCAACGTATATTGCCGTCAATAGACAACAACAGCCCGGATCGATTCACCTGCATGCATCAGATCAAAGCCCTTGTTGATATCATCCAGCGCCAGCGTGTGGGTAATCATCGGATCGATGTCGATCTTGCCCTCCATGTACCAGTCGACGATCTTCGGCACATCGGTGCGGCCTCTTGCACCACCGAACGCCGTACCGCGCCACGATCGCCCGGTGACAAGCTGGAACGGACGGGTGGAGATTTCCTGTCCTGCACCTGCAACGCCAATGATGATGCTTTCGCCCCAGCCCTTGTGGGCGCATTCAAGTGCCATGCGCATCAGGTTTACATTGCCGACGCATTCAAAGGAGTAATCGGCACCTCCACCGGTCAACTCAACCAGATGGGCAACCAGGTCGCCCTCGACGTTCTTGGGATTGACGAAGTGGGTCATGCCGAACTTGCGGCCCCACTCTTCCTTGCCCGGATTCAGGTCAACACCGACAATCATGTTGGCGCCGGCAAGGCGTGCCCCCTGGATGACGTTGAGGCCAATACCGCCAAGGCCGAACACGACGACATTGGAGCCGATCTCTACCTTCGCGGTGTTGATGACTGCTCCAATCCCGGTTGTAACGCCGCAGCCGATGTAGCAGATCTTGTCGAACGGGGCTTTCTTGTTGACTTTGGCCAATGAGATTTCCGGCAACACCGTATGATTGGCAAAAGTTGAACAGCCCATATAGTGCAGCACCTTCTGGCCTTTGTAGGAGAAGCGCGAGGTGCCGTCCGGCATCACGCCCTGGCCCTGTGTTGCACGAACCTTCTGGCACAGATTGGTCTTCGGATTGAGGCAGTATTCACACTCGCGACACTCGGGCGTATACAGCGGAATGACATGATCGCCCGGCTCGAGCGAGGTCACACCGGGGCCGGTCTCCAGTACAACACCTGCCCCCTCATGGCCGAGAATGGCCGGAAACGCGCCTTCAGGGTCGTCGCCCGAGCGGGTGAACTCGTCGGTATGGCAGATGCCGGTCGCCTTGATTTCGACCAGTACTTCTCCGGCTTTCGGGCCTTCAAGGTCAACTTCGACAATTTCAAGTGGTTTTCCTGCTTCAAATGCAACGGCTGCACGGGTCTTCATTGTTTTCCCTCCAAGCTCACAAACGGGGTGTGTAATGCGACGCAGTTTGTCAATGAAGACATCGCGCTGCAACCCCCCAAAAATCCCGGACAAACAGCCCGCAGAGTTTCAACACATGTCAAGTTTAGTTCAACGAGACGGTTAGCTATGGTCTTTTGGGTAAAAGTTGTTGCACAATCCGCGCGACCGGACGGCAAGGTGTCCGATCCAGTGTGTTAAGGGAGACAAATTCACATGTCAGACAAAGACAAACTCAACCGGGTTTTAAAGTCGCCGAAAGTATCTCGGCGCGAGTTTATCCAGTATGCTGTCGCCGGTGGCGTGGCTGCCGGACTTGCCGGATCCATGTTCGACAAGGCCAGAGCTGCCACGCCACAAAAAGGGGGCGCTTACATTCAGGCCCTGACCGGCGGTGGCACCAAGGATGTGCTTGATCCGGCGCAGACAAATGACTCATTCATGATCAACGTGGGCAATCAACTCAGGAACAACCTGACTGAAATAGGCCCAGATGGCCAACTGCGTGCCGAGCTAGCAGAAAGCTGGGAAAGCGCCGACGCGAAAAACTGGGCATTCAAGGTTCGCAAAGGTGTCGAATTCCATAATGGCAAGACGCTGGACGCCAACGACGTGGTGGCGTCTTTCAACCACCACCGCGGCGAAGGCAACAAGTCTGCAGCTTCCGGTCTGACCAAGCAGATCAAGGATGTTAAGGCTGACGGTGATATGGTCATGTTTGAACTGGAAGGCGGCAATGCCGACTGGCCGTTCATCGTGTCCGATTACCATCTGATGATCTGTCCTGCCGACGGCGATAAAATGGCCTGGGACAAGGGTGTTGGTACCGGTGGCTACAGCCTGGAAAAATTTGAGCCAGGCATTTCCACAATCGTGAAGCGCAACCCCAACTACTGGAAAGAAAACGCCGCCTATTTCGACAGCGTTGAAAACCTGTTCGTCGCAGATGCCAATGCCCGCACTACAGGGGTTCGCACCGGATCACTGCACTCCATGTCAAATCTCGACCTGAAGACAGTGGCCTTGCTTGAAAGAGACCCCAATGTGGTGGTCAAACCGACTTTCGGCAACAAGCATGCAACATTGCCAATGCTGTGCGACACGGCGCCGTTCACCGACAATGACATTCGGCTGGCACTCAAGTACTCCATTAATCGCGAAGAACTGGTCAAGAAAATCCTGCGCGGTCAGGGAGAGGTCGGCAACGATTCTCCGGTTGGACCTGCCAACATCTACCGGGCAACTGCAGAAGAAATGCCACAGCGTGCGTACGACCCTGAGAAGGCAAAGTTCCACCTGAAGAAGGCAGGCCTGGAAAACCTGGAGGTGTCTCTGCACATAGCAGACACAGCCTTTGAAGGTGGGGTGGACGCCGCCCAGCTTTATGCCGAAAGTGCGAAGGCATCAGGCATTACCATTAATGTGGTTCGCGAAGCAGACGATGCTTACTGGGACGATGTCTGGAAGAAGAAGCCCTGGTGCGGTTCCTACTGGGGCGGTCGTCCAACCGAAGACTGGGTGTTCTCGCAAATATATTCTTCCGGTGCGGACTGGAACGAGAGCAAGTGGGACAACAAGAAGTTCAATGAAATTCTTGTCCAAGCACGTGCAGAGCTGGATACGGCCAAGCGCCGCGAAATGTATGTCGAAATGCAGCAGATCTGCCATGACGATTGCGGCTCGGTCATTCCGATGTTCATGGCCTACACCCACGTGATTTCCAAGAAAATTGGCTTGCCGGAACAGCTTGCCAACAACTGGGAACTGGACGGGCACAAGAACGGCGAACGTTGGTGGATGGCAGGCTAATCCTGCGCGAAACAACAACAGTCGTCGAATGATGATATGAAGCAGCAGTCCGCATCTCCTCTTTATGAGGGGGTGCGGTTTTCATTGACTGAAACCAGATAACTTCAGCTCTCATGGCGCACACAAGGTCATCCCTGAAACCAGCCGCCGGCTTTACCGAGCCGGAACGGGATGCTGTTTACAAGGCGATCTTCAACCGCCGCGATGTACGTGATCAGTTTTTGCCGGACGGCATTGCACCGGACGTGCTGGACCGCATACTCACCGCTGCCCATCACGCGCCGTCGGTCGGATTTTCACAACCCTGGAGCTTTCTCCTTATTCGCTCGGAAGAAAAGCGCCGGCAGGTGCATCAATTGTTCACAGCCGCCAATGAAGAAGCCGCTGATCTGTTTTCCGATGAGCGCGCAAAACTCTACCAGTCGCTGAAGCTGGAAGGCATCTTGAACGCGCCTTTGAACATCTGCGTTACTTGCGACCGGACCCGCGGCGGCAAGGTTGTACTGGGTCGCACCCATAACCCCGAGATGGATCTGTATTCAACGGTATGCGCCGTCCAGAACATGTGGCTGTCGGCGCGTGCTGAAGGAGTAGGAATGGGCTGGGTCAGCATCTACCGGCATGATGCATTGCGAGACCTTCTCAACATCCCCGATCACGTGCAGATCATTGCCTATCTGTGTGTCGGCCACGTTGAAGAACTCTACGAACGCCCGGAGCTGGAAGTGAAGGGCTGGGCTGATCGGTTGGCCCTTGAAGACATCGTGCACGAAGAAACCTGGCCTGAGTCGAAAACCGGAAAGTGAGAATCCTCACATTGCACCAACATCATAATGGCTAAGGTTCATTCAAGTTAACCGCCTTACTTGAAAAGACCGAAGAGCATGAATCGCCAGATTGAACTGCCCGAAAGCCCTGAATCCCGCTCCATCTCCAAACCGACACTGCTGCTGGCGGTCCTGTTGACAGTGGCATGGTTCACAATGCTGGCCGTTGCAATCTCCAGCACCGGAAACGCAGAATCGGCAAGCGCTTACGGAATTGACGGCTTTCAGGCTGAAACCATTGTCGCTTCGCGTTAAGGGCCACTCTCCAGTTACCGGATCAACCTTCTAGAGCACATCTGACTTAGGTTGAGGCATATCCGGCATTTCTGAAATAGTTGGCGCATTCGTGGGGTGGGATTGTTTCGATGAGATCACCGACATGACGCCAGGTTTCCTCGATGGTCCG
>JAHEFB010000074.1 GCA_024640405.1 Alphaproteobacteria bacterium
GCACCTGCCTGGCCGGACAGACCGCCGCCGCCAACCGTGCAGACAATGTCAAACTCGTCCTTGCGTTCACAGGCTTCCAGCGGCTGCTGGATGATCATGCGCAGGGTTGGACGGGCGAAATACTTTTCGATTTCGCGGTCGTTGATGGTGATCTTGCCGTTGCCGCGTTTGATCCAGACACGGGCAACCGCGTCCTTGCGCTTGCCGGTCGCGTAGGAGCGGCCAAGCGAGTCGATTTTCGGTTCTGCAGGAGCAGCAGCTTCCGGGGTGGTGCCCATTGCTGCGCCGAGGTCTTCCAGTGTGGTGATTTCTTCAGCCATTGCCTTAACCTCTCAGCGAGTTCTTGGGGTTCATGCCCTTGACGTCGACGATCTCGGGTTGCTGTGCTTCATGCGGGTGCTCGGTGCCGGCAAAAATGCGCAGGTTCGACAACTGGTCGCGGGTCAGCGGGCCGCCTGGCATCATGCGCTTGACGGCTGATTCCAGCACGCGCTCCGGGAAGCGGCCTTCAAGGACCTTGTCGGCCTTGGCTTCCCTGATGCCGCCGGGATAACCGGTGTGGCGATAATAGGTTTTCTGGGTGCGCTTGTTGCCGGTCAACACCACCTTGTCGGCGTTGATGACAATCACGTTGTCGCCCATGTCCATATGAGGTGTGAAAGAAGGTTTATGCTTGCCGCGCAGACGGGTGGCTATATAGGCGGCGAGGCGCCCGACGACCAGACCATCGGCGTCAATCAAAATCCACTTCTTCTCGATTTCGGATGCCCGAAGAGAAAAGGTTTTCATGACAGCTTGTCCTGAGTGATTACAAAACGAACCGGATAGTTTCGGACCTTGAAGACCGAATACCCTGTTGGCGGTGGGTTCTACGCTGGTCCGAAGACAGGGTCAAGCATATTATGAAATAGGAAATTCTGTTATTTAGCTGATTTTATTAAATAAATTATATGTGGTATTATTTTACCTCAACTTCCACCCATGAAATACGTGGCTTCTGAGCTTGCCACCAGCTTTCCGTCAACTTCGGAGACGATGTCCACCCGCGCCACTGACAGAGTGCGACCGTGCTTTATCAGCCGGATTTGCGCAACAATGGCTCCCGGCTGCGGTTTGCGCAGGAAAGAAATCGCCAGATTGGTGGTTACCGCAAGCCGTGCAGCTTCCTTGTGGTGGGCCAGCAACAGCACATAGATCGCGAAATCGACCAATTCCATCATGGCGGGTCCCGATATCGTGCCGCCGGGACGCAACTGCTGTTCGCCGGCCATCAGGCGGACATGGGCCTCTCCCGGCTCAAGTTTTACAACGTCATAACTGACACCGTCGCGAAGTGCCTGCGGAAACTCCTGCCGCAAATAATCGAACACTTCGTCTACTGACCATTTCAGTGCCATCTATCGCCTCCTGTGCAACACCATTCAGCGGTTTTGCGCAAGTTAGCCATTCTCGTCAATGGCACTTCCCCCACAATCTGCTGTGTCCTACAATCGTTTACCATGAAGGGCACCCGAGATATCTCAATTGTGCTGGGTACAGTGCTGGCTGGATTGTTGGCCGGACCGGTTCTGGCCGCAAAGGACGAGACCCGCTTACCGGGTATGACGGAGCCGGTTGCACCGTCTGGCGGACTGAGTATCGGACCGCTTGATGCTTCTCCGGGCGAAGAGCCACTGCTGCAGATAAAGCCCGGCGACGACGGTAAGGGACAAGGCGCCGGCCGCGGCGAAGACAATGGCAGCGAGATTGTTCCGGCCATCTCAACCGTGGAAACAATCGAGCTTGACGCCGATATTGCCAAGCGGGCAATTGATGGTTTCGTCAGGCTCAAGGAACTCTACCAGGACACGGACATTGCCGAGTATGAATCGCTTGAGCAGTTTGTCGCTGAAGCTGACCAGGGACCTGCGCTTGAAAAGGACATCAAGAGTTTCGGGTTCAAGACAGTCGGCGAATGGAATACTGCCATTACATCGGTGAGCTTCGCCTATGCAGCGCTTTCGGGGACCCATGAGGATGAAATCAAGCAGGAACTGGACAATATCAAAACAGATGTCAACCTTGATGACAAAATGAGGAAATCCCTTATCGAAGGATTGCAGTCGATGCTGCCGTCTGACAACAACAAGAAAGTTGTCGGCGAACTCAACAAGGACAAGGACTGGGCGAAGAAGCTGAAATTGCTGGAAGACTCAGCGGGAGAGGCGGAACACTGATGACAGAAACCCCACTATTGTCAGCCGAAAATGCCGGCAGCATTTTGCGGCTGACGCTTATGCGGGGCCGGCAGCGCAATCCGTTGTCGATGGCAATGCTGGATGCAATCGCGGGCGCCCTTGAGGCTGCAGAGGCGGACAAGTCGGTTCGCGCCATTGTCATAGCGGGTGAAGCGCCGGGTTTCTGCGGCGGCCATGATCTGAAGGAAATGACGGCTCATCGCTCCGATGATGATGGCGGCAGGGCGTTTTACGAGGCCTTGTTTGCGCGCTGTTCCCGCATGATGCAGACGATTGTTGCTCACCCCAAGGTTATTATCGCGGAAGTCAACGGCATTGCCACGGCTGCAGGATGCCAGCTCGTTGCGGCTTGTGACATGGCGGTAGCCGGCGCGTCTGCGCAGTTCGGTGTCAACGGAATCAATTCGGGCCTGTTTTGCTCTACTCCCATGGTGGCGCTGTCGCGCAATATCGGCCGCAAGCGTGCCATGGAACTTCTGACAACCGGTTCCCTGATGAATGCACACGAGGCAATGACCGCCGGGATCGTCAACAAGATCTGTTCCGACGACGACCTCACACAAGTCACACACCAGTTGGCCGCTGTGCTGGCGGAACGGTCGCAGGCGGTATTGGCACTGGGTAAGAAGGCGTTTTACGAACAAATTGAAATGCCGATGGAACAGGCTTATCAACACACCTCCAAAGTCATTGTCGACAACATGATGATGCGCGACGCCGAGGAAGGCATTGGCGCGTTTCTGGAAAAACGCAAGCCTGAATGGAATGACGAATGAAGGGCCTTGAGCCGCGTATCAGCATAGTAACGCTTGGTGTTGATGACATGAAACGTGCCAGAAGCTTTTACGAGCGTCTGGGATGGACGGCCGCATCCAGTTCCAATGACGATGTTACATTCTTCAATATGGCGGGCATGGTGTTTGGCCTGTATGGCCGAAGAGCCCTGGCGGAAGACGCGCAGGTCGAGTATTTCCCTGCTGCGTTTACGGGCGTGTCGCTTGCCCACAACTGCGAAAGCGAACAGCAGGTGGACGAGGTCATGGCGTTTGCCGAAGCAGCCGGTGCGAAAATAGTAAAGCCACCGGAAAAAGTGTTCTGGGGCGGGTATTCAGGGTATTTTGCAGATCCGGACGGGCATCTATGGGAGGTCGCCTACAATCCGTTCTTTCCGCTGGATGAAGAGGGTCGGATTACGGCGCCATGAACCATGATGTCTACGAGCCCGCCTATATCCGGCAAATTCTGGAAGATGTCAGGACTATCGCGATCGTCGGGGCCTCATCCAACGAAGCCAGACCGTCGTTTTTTGTGACCAAGTACCTCGTCGACAAGGGATACACGGTATTTCCGCTCAACCCCGGCATGGCAGGCAAGGAAATCTGCGGGCGCAAGGTCTATGCGTCTTTGGGCGAGGTGCCGGAACCCATCGATATGGTCGACATATTCCGCAATTCAGAAGTGGCAGCGAGCTTTGTCGACCAGGCCCTGACACTTGAGCCGTCGCCAAAAGTGATCTGGATGCAATTGACGGTGCGCCATGACGAGGCGGCCGCAAAGGCTGAAGCAGCCGGCGTGCGGGTTGTCATGAACCGTTGCCCGAAAATTGAATATGGCAAACTTTCAGGCGAATGGGGCTGGGTTGGCGGCAATTCCGGAGTGATCTCGTCAAAAAAGCAATCGCTGCACGGATCCGGCAAGATGCAGAGCCTGGGTATCGTCAAGCAATAGTTTCGTGTTCTCCAAAAAGAACAATTGTTTGCCTGGCCGGCCTTTGCTAGAAGGCTCAACCTGCGCAGACATATTTCAAGGGTTCTCAAGGAGCACAATACATGAGCGATCAGAAACCAGGCTTTGACACACTGGCCATTCACGCGGGCGCCAAGCCTGATCCGGCAACCGGTGCACGCGCCACGCCGATTTACCAGACCACATCGTTCGTGTTTGATGATGCCCAGCATGCGGCTGATCTGTTTGCCCTGCGCGCCTTCGGCAATATCTATACCCGCATCATGAACCCGACACAGGCGGTGCTGGAAGAAAAGGTTGCCGCACTTGAGGGCGGTACTGCCGCGCTTGCAACCGCATCGGGTCACTCTGCACAACTCATCATCTGCCATTCGCTGATGAGGCCCGGCGATGAGATCGTCTGCGCCCGCCAGCTCTATGGCGGCTCCATCAACGCCTTCAACCACTCGTTCAAATCGTTCGGGTGGAATGTTGTTTGGGCTGATATTGACGACATTTCCTCTTTCGAAAAGGCCATCACACCGAAAACCAAGGCGATCTTCATCGAATCGATCGCCAATCCGGGTGGCCGGGTCACCGACATGGATGCCATTGCCGCGATCGCCAAAAACGCTCATGTGCCGCTGATCGTCGATAATACACTGGCTTCGCCCTATCTGTGCCGGCCGATTGAGCATGGCGCCAATATCGTTGTGGAATCGCTGACCAAGTTTCTGGGTGGTCACGGTAATTCCATGGGCGGCATCATTGTTGACGGCGGCAATTTCGACTGGGGCAAGAACAAGGGTCAGTTCCCGATGCTGACCGAGCCCAATGTCTCCTATAACGGCGTTACCATGTATGAGACCTTCGGCAATATAGCTTTTGCTATTACCTGCCGAGTGCTGGGACTGCGTGATCTTGGGCCGGCCATCTCACCGTTCAATGCCTTCCTGATACTGACCGGCATGGAAACCCTGTCACTGCGCATGCAGCGCCACTGTGACAATGCGCTGAAAGTTGCCGAATGGCTGTCCAGTGATCCCCGCGTGTCGTGGGTCAGCTACGCAGCGCTTCCCGGTGACAAGGATCATGACAAGCAGAAAAAGTATGCACCAAAAGGCGCTGGCGCGGTGTTCACCTTCGGTTTGAAGGGCGGCTATGACGCCGGTGTCGGCACAGTATCCAAGGTTGAGCTCCTGTCACATCTGGCCAATGTGGGCGATACCCGTTCGCTGATCATTCATCCGGCCTCAACGACCCACTCGCAACTGACGCCTGAGCAACTGGAAATGGCAGGTGCCGGTGCAGACGTTGTGCGCCTGTCGGTTGGTATAGAAGACGTAGCCGACATCATCGCCGATCTAGATCAGGCAATGAGCTGAGGTTTCAAGCTGGTTGCGCCGCAGACGACGTCGTTGCCTGCGGTGCAGCACAGACTTCATGCAGGTGCCAGACGCAGGCTGCCAGCACGACCAGTGCGCCGCCCTGATGGATCAATCCCAGTGTAATCGGCACATGAGCCAGAAGCGTCCAGACGCCAAATGCTATTTGCGCCAGCACGGCGAACAGGATGGCGATGCCTGACATGCGTACCGCGGACGGATTGGCCTCACCGATGGCGCGGGCTGCATGTATAAGGGCCAGCACGGCAATGCCGTAGGCGACCAACCGGTGCTGAAACTGGACTGTCAGCACGTTTTCGAAGAAGTTGAGCCAGGCAGGCTCCATGGCCAGCAGTCCGTTGGGGATGAGGCGGCCATCCATCAATGGCCAGGTGTTGTGCGACAGGCCGGCGTCGAGACCTGCAACAAAGCCACCCAATGCAGTTTGAGCAATAATCAGCAACACCAGCGCCAGAGCCGGCCACCCCAGAGCGACTGACGATGCCAGGCGTCGCTGGTCGCGGCCGATACCCAGTGCGGTCCAGATTATGGCGGCAAATATGACTGTCGCCAGAGTTAGGTGGGCAGACAGCCTGTACTGGCTCACGTCGGTACGTTCAACCAGACCGGACATAACCATGTACCAGCCAAGCGCGCCCTGCAGCCCGCCCAGAATGAACAATACCAGCAACCGGGGAATATGAGACCGGTGCAGCCGGCCGGTCAGCCAGAAAAAGACGAAAGGTACCAAGAAAACCAGGCCAATGGCGCGGCCCAGGAACCGGTGTCCCCATTCCCACCAATAGATGAACTTGAACTCATCCAGGCTCATGCCCTTGTTGATCAGCTTGTATTCCGGAATTTGGCGGTATTTTTCAAATGACTCCAGCCAGTGGGCATCGGTCAGCGGCGGGATGGCTCCGAGCAGGGGCTTCCACTCGGTGATTGACAGGCCGGAATCTGTCAGTCTGGTGGCGCCGCCGACAATCACCATGGCGAACACCATGAAAGCGACTAACCAGAGCCAGCCACGAACATAGAAACACGCGGTTTGCTGTTTTTCGGTCAGCTTCGTCATATCCCAGACCTATTGTGTAACGGGCGACGATTGAAGGGCGCACAGCGCCGCACCCCGGTGTTGCCGCCGACCGGTTAGCCGTGTCAATGTTGCTCTAGCCCACACCACCATATTCTTGGTACACATGGCCCACTGGACGATGGCAGGCCGCGAGGCTCGCCAGTACGGAGTACCGGACAAAGTGAAGGAAAAGATTGAACAGGCGGCGCAGCTGTTCCAGAAGGGACAGCCACGTGAAGCACTTGAACTGCTGCGCCCTGTGACCAGTGGTGCGCCTGGCATGATGCGCGGGCAAACCCTGTCTGCGCGCTGCTGGCTGGCGCTTGGGCAACGCGACAAGGCGTTGGATCATCTGGCGACAGTGGCGGGATATGTCGACAATGCACCACGCCCGGCACTGGCACGGGCAAATCTTGCGCGGTTCTATGCCCTGGCTGACGAATGGGAAAAGGCAACCTCCATTCTCGAGGTGGCGGTATCACTGGAACCGGACAATATCGAGTTGAGAATCAAGCATGCCGACATGCTGGCCAATACGGGGCAGTGGCGCGAAGCCTTGATGATCTACGAAGCCGCCGTGAAGAAGTTTCCGGAAAATGCCTCTCTCTTGCGGTCAACTGCCATTTCAGCGCAGATGAGCAAGCAGAGTACCCGTGCGGTTGAGCTTTATACCCGCGCCATGGCGGCCGGTCTGACCGACAAGTCGATTTATTCAAATCTGATCGGTGCGCTGATCGAACTCGGACGGGTGGATGAAGCGCATCGTCATGCCGGAGACTGGTGCGAAGCCATGCCATCGGATATCGAAGCAATGGCCTTCATGGCGTTGCTTGAGGTGGAAGTCGGCAACAAGGATGCTGCTTCACGCTGGTTTGATTTTGCCCGGTTTGTCAAAGGTCACAGCATTGAGGTTCCGGCAGGGTATGACGACATAAACAGTTTCAATCGTGCCATCGAAGCTGTGGTTCTCGGGCATGACCGGCTTGAAACACCGCCTGAAGACCACCCGACCTGGCATCATCCGTCGCTGCGCATTGGTCCGGAGATCAACAATGATCATGCCGGTCCCGTGGCTGAACTTGAAAAACAGATGCGCATCGCGGTCGACAGGTATTTCGCTGAAAGCCCCAACGACGACAATCACCCGTTCCTGGCAAGCGAGCCGGCTGACTATGACATCGTGGCCTGGTCTGCGGTGCTGGATGGTGAAGGCAATCAGAAACCGCACATCCATATGTCGGGCTACCTGTCGGGGTGTTACTACGTGACAATTCCCGATGAGGTATCCGGGTCTGGCGCCGATAATGCGGGGGCTTTCGAAATGGGCCGACCGCCGGAAGAACTGACCTTCAAGGCGGATTTTCCCGTGGAAACGATCAAACCCCAGGAAGGCCTGATGCTGCTGTTTCCCGCCTTCATGTATCACGGAACAGTGCCGTTCAAATCAAAACAGAAACGCATCTGTGTTGCCTTTGACGTGATTCCGAAACAGGCGGCTTGAGAACAGTTTTACTGGGCGGCCTGGCGTGCTGCCATTGCGTCTGCCACAACCGCCAGCGCGTGGTGAATGACCTCGACACCGGCACCCTCGCGCCGGGCATCTTCAGACAGAATGCGACGCCACAACCGGCCGCCGGGTTGTGCGTGAAACAGCCCCATCATGTGCCTGGTTATGCGGGTGAGGTAATCACCCTGTGCCAGGCGCTGTTCAATGTATCCGATCATGGATTCAGCTGCATCCATCCGGTTTGCAACCGGATTTTCGGCTGCACCGAACAGCAACCGGTCCACGTCAGCCAGAAGCCATGGATGCTGGTAGGCGGCCCGGCCCATCATGACGCCGTCCACATGCTCCAGATGCATGACCGACTGTTGAAGCGTTTCGATGCCGCCATTGATGGAGATGTGCAAATCGGGCCGCGCCGCCTTCAGGCGGTACACGCGATCATAATCCAGTGGCGGCACGTCACGGTTCTGCTTCGGGCTGAGGCCGTCGAGCCAGGCCTTGCGGGCATGAATGATGAACTCATCGCAACCTGCCGAGGCAACAGTATCAATGAAACGGGTGAAGTCTGCTTCACTGTCCTGGTCATCAATGCCGATCCGGCATTTGACGGAAACCGGAACAGAAACCGCGTTGCGCATGGCTTGCACGCCTTGCGCGACTGTGTCGGGTTCAGCCATCAGGCAAGCACCGAAACGGCCGGACTGCACGCGGTCCGACGGGCACCCGCAATTCAGGTTGATCTCGTCATAGCCGAAATCTTCACCAATGCGGGCGGCTTCCGCCAGGTCCGCCGGATCAGAGCCGCCGAGTTGCAGGGCAACCGGATGCTCGCACGGATCAAATCCCAACAGATGGTCCCGGTCACCATGGATGACGGCACCGGTTGTCAGCATTTCCGTGTAGAGCAGGGCATGGCGGGTCAGTTGCCGGTGAAACACCCGGCAATGCCTGTCCGTCCAGTCCATCATCGGGGCGACGGTGAATATTTTCTGCCTGTTTTTCGGCGGAAGGTTTTGCATATCGACAGATCAAACCGGGCGCGTGTGCGTAAAGTGAATACAGAAATTGCAAGGTTGCGTACATGGCTAGCATATATCGACAGAAAGATGGAAGTTCGCCTGTACAACGACGGCATGCAGACAACTATCTATCTGTGCTGGTTTCCGGCATGGCCCATCAGCATTTCTTCCCTGACCGAACTGAAATCCTGCACGCCCAATTGCCCCAGCGCTGCAACCAATTCTGATTGCAGAATGTTATAGGAGATTTGAGCTCCGGCAGTTCCGCCTGCCGCCAGGCCATATGCAAAGGCGCGACCGGCAAATGCCAGCGAGGCACCCAGTGCCTTTGCGCGTACGATATCGGCTCCCCGCCGGATGCCGCTGTCCAGCAGTATCGGCACCTTGCTTTTGGTTGCCGAGATGATCGCCGGCAAAGCAGCAATGGCTGCCGGGCCGTAGTCGGCCTGCCGGCCGCCGTGATTGGACACCACAATTGCGTCGCAACCGGCGTCGATGGATTTGAGGGCATCTTCGGGATGCAATATGCCTTTGATCAGCAGCGGTCCGTTCCATTTGTCGCGCAGGCGGCGCAGATCGTCCCAGTCGAGATCCTGGGAAAACAGGGTTTTCTGAATATCGGCAAGCGACTGCGTGCCAATTTTCTCCATGGATTCCTGATCGAAATTTCCGAAACCGGGAACACCGTGCTTCAGGGTTTCCAGGCTCCAGCGCGGGTGCAGCATGAGATCTGCAATAATCCGCGGCGTCAGCCTGAATGGAATTTCCAGGCCGTTTCTTACGTCCCTGTCCCGTTTGCCCGGGCGCGGGACGTCAACCGTCACCACAAGAATTTTGTAACCCGCCGATCTGGCCCGCGCCAGCAATTGATCATCAAGACCCTGCATTGCCGAAAGATAGATCTGAAACCATGCATTTCCATCTGCCGCTGTCGCAAGGTCCTCAAGATTTGTCGAGGCAGCACTGCTCACCATGTAGGGGATATTCTGCCGCGCTGCGAGACGAGCAACTGCCAGGTCCGCACCCGGCCATGCCATGTTGAGAAAACCCATCGGAGAAATCCCGAACGGAGCTGAATACGATACTCCGAATATCTCTGTTTCGGTCTTCGGATCCGACACGCCTGCGAGATATCGCGGGACCAGTTCAAGCTTCTGGAATGCCGACCTGTTCGAGCGCAGGTTGATCTCATCCTCGGCGCCCCCGTCGATGAAATCGAAGGCAAATTGCGGAAGCCTGCGCCGTGCGACAAGACGAAGGTCACTTATCGATGCTGCATTGGATGTTGAAAGCATATACTGTCCCCATCACGGTCACTATCAGGAAAGTAACATCAAAATTCGCCAATTCGCCACGGGCGCGTCTTGCCAATCGGATGCGGTTTGACCGGATGAAGCGGTTCTTGCCAACCGGCTGGCATAAAAGCTCCAAAAAGGGACGTTGAACAATGGAGGATATTACCCGGCGCCGCTATTTCCTGCTGGCGGGTGTAACCGTAACAGTATCGCTGCTGCTGAGCATCATCGTGATGGAAGTCGTGCTGCGGTGGTCTGGATCACCTGCCGCTGACGGAGGGCGTCTGGATGAAGGACTGTTCGGCTATGACCAACGGCTGGGGTGGGTCGTTTCGCGGGACTGGCGGGGCAGACATGTTCACCGCGACTATGATGTGCAGTATACAACCAACGGGTTTGGCCACCGCGGTGCTCCCATCACGTCAACGAAGCAACCCGGTGAGAAACGCTATGCCTACCTGGGCGACAGTTTTACCTTTGGCATGGGTGTAAATGACGCCGATACTTTTACGGAAAACCTCACGCGCCGTGCAAAGGGCAGGGCGTATCATCTCAATTTCGGGGTACCCGGATACAGTACCGACCAGGAAATGCTGTACTTCGAAGACAGGGCGAAGCGGTTTCAGCCCGATGTGGTTGTGCTTGTGGTGTACCTGGGCAACGACCTGATCGATAACCTTGGCCCCTATCCATTGCAGGTTGATTTTGCCAAACCCTACTTCGAGCTTGAAAATGATGGTCTTGCCATACGCAATACACCTGTGCCGCGCCGGTCCAAACCAGCGGCCCTGCGCAGCCGGAGTTTCTCCAGCGTGGTTTTGCAGGGCGTCGCGACAGATCAGAGCCTGCTTGGGCGTTCGGAGATTTTGCGCAGGCTTGGTTATCGTGACAATCCCCCTGATATTTCGGGTGTTTTGTCAAATAGCGCGATGCCGTCCATCGCGCTGTTTGACGCTTTGATACAGCGGCTGGACGAAGGTGTGCGGAAAATCAATGCCAGGCTTGTGGTCGCGCTGTTGCCCGGCCGCTCGTTTGTCCATGATCCCGGAAGCTATTCGGGACAGTACCAGAACTTTATCCGCGGTCTCGTGGCGCAGCGCCTGGATACAACCGGTATCGCAATGCTGGACCTGGGTGGGGAGCTGCGTTCGCGCCATGAAAAAGGTGACAACGACTTGTATTTTTCACACGACGGGCATCTGACGGTACATGGCCATCGCGTGGTGGCAGATTTCCTCGAACTGAACCTGCCATGAAATTTCGCGCTGTCTTGACGATTGCAAACGGCGAAACGGTTCCACCCGGGCCAGAAATGCGCGGTTTGTGATCAAACGGCGCATGTGGCATCGTGATTGCAGGTAATTGAACAGGTTGCGCGGCAAGGCCAGCTCTTGTTCGCAGCTTAAAGCAGGTCGGGGTTTATCTGATTCAGGATTCCCAAATCAGCGGTTGTGTGATTCTCTTTGAACATTGAAGGAGGATCACCATGGGAAAGCCACATCCGGTTGAGTTGCGTGAGCGAGTTGTAGGGTTTGTTAAAGAAGGCCACACGCACCGTGCTGCAGCAGCCCGTTTCCGGGTTTCTGTACGCTTTGTGAATGACATGGTGATCCTGAAGCGCGAGACCGGTTCGCTTGCGCCCAAACGGCAAGGCCATGGCGGGACGAATTCCAAGCTTCGCGCGCATGAGGACTGGGTCCAGCAGAGGCTGGAAGAGAACGGCGAACTGACGCTTGGTGTAAGCCAGAGCAAAGCTGGCCGACTGAGAGGCCCTGAGGTCGCCAAGACCGTCTGTGGACACATTCTGCGCAAGAAAGAAACTAAAGATGGTGTCGTTAAATGGTTTGTACTCAAGTGAAAAATCACCAATGAAGCCGTAGATCATGTTCCGCTCGCGGCCGCGATCAGGAAACAATGGGTTTACCTTGTAATCGTCGATAAGCGCTGCACCGGCATTGGCCGTGATGGCAAATCTGCGGGTCAGCTGGGCATCTGCGCCAACGGTATTCTTGTAAATCAGAAACTCACTCTGGTTTACGGGGTCTTCCGATACAAACCAGTTTACCGAAGTCTTGAGGTGTCAACGCCGGAGTAAATCTCCACCAATCGCCGGAGTAAAAGTACACCAGTGAGGCGTCTCGTAGGCTTGTCCACGTAGTCCACGGGAGGGGCCCGCGCGCACTGCGGAGCTTGCCTTTA